>CACBYG010000004.1 GCA_902543535.1 uncultured Pelagibacteraceae bacterium | reverse complement strand
AAAATTAAGAATTTATTTCTAAACGACTCTTATCAAATAATAAAAATTGATCATGCAAATTTTAATTATTTAGATACAGAAAACAAAAAAAATAATTACAATATAAAAAAAGTAGAAGGCCAAAATTATTTAGTTGATGGCACCTCATTTAATGCAAATTCTTTAATTTCGAACTTACTAGATACCAATGATAAAAAAGAAAACAATCTTTTTGAAAATAACGTAATTATGGACCTAAATTTTAAGAAAGTTTACTTGGATAAAATACACTTTGTAAAGGACTTAAATGGAAAGATAAAAATTATTAATAATAAAGTAGAAGAAGCAGATATTTTGGCCTTTTATAATAATTCTCAAAATATAAAATTTACAATTAGAACAAATGACCAAGGTGAAAAAATTACCACCTTTTTCTCATCTAAGGCAAAACCTCTAGTAGATAGATATAAATTCATTAAAGGATTTAAAGATGATAGAGAAGGATATTTAGACTTTTATTCTTTAAAAAAAAATGGAGTTTCATCTTCAAAATTAGTAATTGATAACTTTAAAGTTAAAGATATTCCAGCGCTTGCCAAGTTGTTGGCTCTTTCATCTCTTCAAGGAATAGCAGACTTACTTACGGGAGAGGGTATTAGATTTACAGATTTTGAAATGAATTTTACAAATCAAGATAAACTTATGAAAATTCAAGAGTTATACGCAATTGGCCCAGCAATATCTATTTTATTGGAGGGATACATTGAGGAGAATAAATTAATTAGTTTAAGAGGAACCTTAGTTCCAGCGACAACAATCAACAGATCTATTGCTTCAATACCTTTACTTGGAGATTTATTGATTGGAAAGAAAGTGGGTGAGGGTGTTTTTGGAGTCAGCTTTAAAATTAAAGGTCCCCCTAAAGATTTAGAAACTACTGTAAATCCTATAAAAACTTTAACACCCAGGTTTATTACTAGAACTTTAGAGAAAATTAAAAAAAATTAATTTAACTCTATTTTAATATGTCTTTTTTTTCCAATGGAAAGTTTAAGATAATTATCTTTAAATAAACTTTTATTGACTTCGAATTTTTCATCTGAAATCACATCATCATTTATTTTTACCGCATTCCCTTTTATAAGTCTTCTGATTTCACTTTTTGAGTTTTCTATTTTAGATAATAAAACAAGGTCTACTATATTTATTTTTTCTTCTATTTTATTTGATTGAATTTTAACTTTAGGTATGTTGGAACCCAGAGTGTTTCCGGAAAAAGCTTCTTTTGCTGCTTGCTCAGAATTTTTAGCTGCTTCCTTACCATGCAACATTTCTGTGGTTTTATTAGCAAGTAGTATTTTTAATTCATTTATATCTTTGTCTTTAATCGTTTCTATTTCCTTAATTTCAATTTCAGTAAACATTTTTAAAAATTTAATTACATCTCTATCATCTACGTTTCTCCAAAATTGCCAATATTCATAAGCTGATAAGTATTTTTCATCTAACCAAATAGCCCCACTTTCAGTTTTTCCCATTTTAGCACCAGTTGCCAGTGTAATTAACGGAGTTGTTAAACCAAAGGTTTGATTATTAGAATATCTTTTAATTAGCTCAACACCATTAACAATGTTTCCCCATTGATCTGAACCTCCGATTTGTAAGAGACAATTTTCTTTCTTATTTAATTCAAGAAAATCATATGCTTGTAAAATCATATAATTAAACTCCATATAACTTAGTGATTGTTCTCTATCTAATCTTAATTTGACACTATCAAAGGTTAACATTCTATTTATAGTAAAGTGTTTTCCAATATCTCTTAAAAAAGAGATATAATTTAAATTTTTTAACCAAGTAAAATTATTTACAAAAATTGGTTTTATACTTAGATCATTATTATCTAAAAATTTTTTAAGAATATTTTTAATATTTTTAATATTTTTTTCGATTTCTTCTTCACTTAAAATTTTTCTTGTTTTATCTTTTCCTGAGGGATCACCAATTCTTGTAGTTCCTCCACCAAGTAAAACTATTGGTCGATGTCCATTTTTTTGAAGTAATCGCAAACACATTATTTGTAGCAAGCTACCAACATGTAAACTTTCTGCAGTACAATCAAAACCTATATAAGCTTTAATATTTTCAATATCTAAAAGATTTGATAATTCATCCTCATTAGTACATTGGTAAAAATATCCACGTTCTTTAAATTCTTTTAAAAATTTATTCATAAGTCTATAGTTACAATATACAAATTTTTAATAAAAAGAATATCAATGAAACAGAAATTATTTACATCTATAGGATTGATGAGTGGAACTTCGATGGATGGAGTTGACATATCAATAATCCAGTCAGATGGACAATATCAATTTTATAACATTTTGGATGAGTATTTTGAGTATGATGTCGATCTTCAAGAAGAATTGATTGGATTACGAAACTTAGTAGTAAATCAAAATGATTTATTAAAAAATTCAAAGGAATTGGGAAATTTAGAGAGAAAAATAACAGTTTTTCATGCTGAAAAAATTAATAATATATTGTCGGAATATAAGAAAGAAATTGATTTAATTGGTTTTCATGGCCAAACAATATTTCATGATCCACAAAAAAAAATTTCAAAACAACTTGGAGATGGAAAGCTACTGTCTCAATTATTAAAAAAAAAGGTAGTTTATGACTTTCGACAAAAAGATATAGAAAATCAGGGACAAGGAGCTCCTTTAACACCAATATTTCACCATCTCTTATCCAAAATTATAAATGAAAAATTTAAAACAGGATTTCCAATTGGATTTATAAATATTGGAGGAATAACAAATCTTACAAATATTAAAGGTATATCCAGCAACTTTGAAGATAATATTACTGCTTTTGATATAGGGCCTGGAAACTGTTTGATAGATGACTGGGTTAGAAAAAATTCAAATAAAAAATATGATGAAAATGGAAATATTTCGAAAGCTGGCAAAATTGATCAATTAATTACTAATCAGATTATTGATAATTTTAATATAGAGTCATACTCTAAATCTCTTGATGTTAAGGACTTTGATAATTCTTTTGCTAGAGGTCTTTCATTTGAAAATGGATGCTCAACAATAACCAATTTTACAGGCTATCTAATAGCAAAAGGAATAGAGAGCACAGGTAATAATAGTAAAATTAAATATTTAATTTGTGGTGGGGGTAGAAAAAATATTGCTTTAATAGATTCTATTAAAAATAACCTATACAACAAAAATAATTTTACCTTAGATAATATAGATGAATATGGTTTCAATGGTGATTTTATTGAATCACAAGCATTCGGATATTTAGCTATAAGATCTTTTTTAAATTTGCCTATTTCATTTCCAAATACAACAGGATGTATAAAGCCAACAGGCGGTGGTAAATTAGTGAAAAATTATTAATAAAGAGCTGTTTCTTTTTTAATGTATTTGTCTAGGGATTTAATCAAAACATTATCGGTTTTGGAAAAAAAATGATTAGCATCCGGAATTGCGTTAAATTCAACTTTAATTCCTTTTTGTGCGCTTAATCTTTTATCTAGTTCTGAAATATATTCTAATGGAACTAGCTCATCTTTTTTTCCATAGATTACCATACCAGATGTTGGACATGGAGATAAAAAAGAGAAATCATATACATTAGGTTGGGGCGAAATAGCTATAAATCTATTTATTTCAGGTCTTCTCATTAATAATTGCATAGCAATTAATGATCCAAAAGAAAAACCGGAAACCCAACATTGTGAATTATCAAAATTTTCTCTTTCTAGCCAGTCTAGTGCAGCTGCTGCATCAGCAAGCTCTCCTTGTCCATTATCAAATTCTCCATCACTCTTTCCAACGCCTCTAAAGTTAACTCTACAAACAGAGAAATCATTTTCCATAAATGTATGAAATGTATCTACAACAACTTTATTATTCATGGTTCCCCCATATTGTGGATGTGGTTGTAATACCAATGCTACAGGGGAAGTATTTTTTTTACTCTTAAAATACTTTGCTTCAAGACGTCCAGCAGGACCTGGAATGAAGATTTCTAAAATTTTATTATCCATAAGCGCAATTGATTATTATTCTCAAAAAAAAGTTACGTTTATCATAACTGAGCGACAAAATGTTAGTTTTTTTTTAAAGTCTAAACTTGACCATTTTAGTCAGGTATGTATAAAAAGCCAAGAATTTTAAGGGTAATATGAAATTAACATCAAAAGGTAGATACGCTGTTATGGCATTAGTTGATCTTGCAAGGTTCGACACTATTAACCCAGTCTCTTTGAGGGATATTTCATTAAGACAAGGAATTTCCCTAGATTATCTAGAGCAAATTTTTTCAAAATTAAAGAAAAATCAAATTGTGAAAAGCACTAGAGGAACTCAAGGTGGATATATTTTGTCAAAAAAACCAAACGAAATTAAACTTAATAATATTTTAAATGCAGTTGATGAAAAAGTCAAAACTGTTCAGTGTAAAAAAGAGTCAAAAAAAGGCTGTAATGGTAGAGCAACTAAATGTGTAACACACAATCTTTGGGATGAATTAGAGACGCACATTAATACTTTTTTTGAAAAAAAAAGTTTACAGGATTTATTAAAAGATAATTCAGAACGGGTTAATTAAGATGGAAAATAGACAGAAGGAAATTGATAAATTAAAAGATTATAAATACGGTTTCTCCACTGATATAGAAAATACGAGAGCACCCAAAGGTTTGAATGAGGATGTAATTAAATTTATTTCTAATATTAAAAAAGAGCCTCAATGGATGCTTGAATTTAGACTGAAAGCTTATGAAAGATTTAAACAATTAAAGGAACCAGATTGGCAAAAACCAAAATATCCAAGTATAGATTATCAAGATTTATATTATTATTCTGCACCCAAGAGTATGGATGATAAACCAAAAAGTTTAGATGAATTAGATCCTAAACTTTTAGAAACTTATAAAAAGTTAGGTATTCCCCTTCAAGAACAAGCAAGATTAAACGGCATTGCAGTTGATGCTGTTTTTGACTCAGTTTCAGTTGCAACAACTTTTAGAGAAGAACTAATAAAACAAGGAATAATTTTTTGTCCAATATCTGAGGCAATTCAAAATCACCCAGAATTAGTTAAAAAATATTTAGGTTCTGTAATTCCGTTAACTGATCATTTTTTTGCAACTTTAAATTCAGCTGTTTTTACTGATGGTTCATTTGTATACATACCAGAGGGTGTACGATGCCCAATGGAACTCTCAACATATTTTAGAATTAATGCATCTAATACTGGTCAGTTTGAGAGAACTTTAATCATCGCAGACAAAGGAAGTTACGTTAGTTACTTGGAAGGTTGTACAGCTCCTATGAGAGATGAAAATCAATTGCATGCTGCGAATGTCGAATTAGTTGCTCTTGATGATGCTGAAATAAAATATTCTACAGTTCAAAATTGGTATCCTGGGGATAAAGATGGCAAAGGAGGAATATATAATTTTGTCACTAAAAGGGGATTATGCAAAGGTAAAAATTCAAAAATTTCTTGGACACAAGTTGAAACTGGATCTGCAATCACTTGGAAATATCCTAGTTGCATTTTAAAAGGAGATAATTCTGTTGGGGAATTTTATTCAATTGCCATTACTAACAATCACCAAAAAGCTGATACAGGCACTAAAATGATCCATTTAGGGAAAAATACAAAAAGTAAAATTATATCAAAGGGAATTAGTGCTGGCTTTTCAGATATGACGTATAGAGGATTGGTTGATATTTCATCCAAGGCATCAAATTCAAATAATTACACTCAGTGCGACTCTCTATTGATGGGAAATAAATGTGGTGCTCACACAGTTCCATACATTAAAAATAAGAATTCAGAGTCAAATATAGCTCATGAAGCGACCACTTCTAAAATAAGTGAGGAACAATTACATTACTGTCAACAAAGAGGATTAAGTGCAGAGGAGGCAGTTGGTTTAATTGTAAATGGATTTTGTAAAGAAGTATTGCAACAATTACCAATGGAATTTGCTGTTGAAGCACAAAAGTTAGTTGGGATAAGTTTAGAAGGAAGTGTGGGCTAATGTTAAAAATAAATAAACTAAATGCGAAAATAGAGAATAAAGAAATTTTAAAAGGATTTTCCCTTAGCGTTAATCCTGGTGAAGTTCACGCTATAATGGGTCCAAACGGATCAGGTAAAAGCACTTTATCAAATATCCTATCAGGAAAGAAAGGATATGAGGTTTCTGGTGAAGTTCTTTTCGAGGAAAAAGATTTATTTGAACTTGAAACTGAGGAAAGAGCTCATAAAGGTATTTTCTTAGCTTTTCAATATCCATTAGAAATTCCTGGAGTAAACACAAATATATTTTTAAAAACTTCATTAAATGCAGTTAGAAAAGCAAGAGGTGAAAAAGAACTTGATGCTATAGAGTTTCTTAAATTAGTTAGAGAAAAGTCCAAAGAACTTAAATTTGATGAAGAAAAGTTGAATAGACAATTAAATGTTGGTTTTTCTGGAGGAGAAAAAAAGAAAAATGAAATTTTACAAATGTCAATGCTATCTCCAAAACTTTCAATCCTTGATGAAACAGACTCAGGGCTAGATATAGATGCTTTAAGAATCGTTGCAGACGGAGTAAATACATTAAGAAACAAAAAAAACTCATTTTTAATAATCACTCATTATCAAAGACTACTCGATTATATTAAGCCTGACTTTGTTCATGTTTTAATGAATGGAAAGATCGTTAAATCTGGAGGTCCAGACCTAGCTGTAGAATTAGAAAAAAAAGGATATGAAAGTTTTAATTAGATGAAAGAACGATTACAAAAAGATTTTGAAAATACTATTAGAAATTTAAGTTTGTCCCAAAAAGATATTGAAATAAAAAAATTTTCTTTAGATAATTTTATAAACAAAGGTTTTCCAAATAGAAGAGAAGAAGATTGGAAATTCTCAGATCTGTATCAGATAATCAATAAAAATATTGGGGAATTAAGTTTTTATAATGATTATACATCTACCAACAAAGTTGATACTTCTGTATTTGTAGATGGATTAGAGCACAATAAAATAGTCTTTATCAATGGTAGAATTGAAAAAATTGATTTTGATTATGAGAAAAAAGATCAAATAGAAATAATTGATCAGTCAGAAATTATTAATAAATTTGAAAACGATAACTCTTTATCTGATCTAAATAATGCTTTTACCAATAAATCCTTTAAAATAGTCATTAAAAAGGGTTATCAGCTATCAAAACCACTTATTATTTACCATACAACAAACTCTAAAATTTGGTCCAAAAACATTAATTTAAGATTAGATTTTGATTTGCAAGAAGATAGTGGCTTACGATTAGTTGACTTATTTAACGATTCATCGGAAAAAAATTTTTTAAATATTTTTTACAATTTTAATTTAAATGAAAATGCAATTCTTAAAAATTATAAAATAGATAAAGTAGAAAATAAAAATATTAAATATTCTTTTAATAATATTGAACAAAATAAAAATACAATTTCGGAGACATTTATTTTATCTTCAGGATCAAATTTCTTTAAAAGTGAAGTTAATTGTAATTTAAAAGGAGAACACTCATCAGCTTTTGTGAATGGTATTTTCTCTCTTGATAAAAATAAACATCACGAAATAAGAACAATTGTAAATCATTTAACAGAGAATACAAAAAGCTATCAACTAATTAAGAGTGTTTTAGAGAACAGTTCTAAAGCAGCATATCAAGGAAAAATATTTGTAAATTCTGATGCACAAAAAACAGATGGATACCAGCTTAGTAAAGCAATATTATTAAATAAAGACTCTGAATTTAATGCTAAACCTGAATTAGAAATTTATGCAGATGATGTTAAATGTTCACATGGTTCAGCCTCAGGAAGTCTCAATGAAGACTCTATATTTTACTTAATGTCTAGGGGCTTAAACTATAATCAAGCAAGAGAACTTTTAATAAATGGTTTTTTACTTGATGTAGTAGAAAAAATTACAGACTCAGAAATTAAAAATTTAATTAAAAACATGATTGGAATCAAAGAGTGAAAATAGAAAATATAAAAAACGAGTTTCCTATATTTGATGAAAAAATTCAAAATAATGATCTTGTTTATCTTGATAGCGCCAACTCTTCACAAAAACCAAAAGTTGTTGCAGATAAAATTAATGAATTTTATACCAAACAGTTTTCGAATGTAGGAAGAAGTGTTCATTATCTTGCAGTTGCAGCTACAAATTTGTATGAGAATACAAGATCTTCTGTTCAAAAATATATTAATGCTAAAGATAAAAATGAAATAGTTTTTACAAAAGGTGCAACTGAAGCATTAAATTTAGTTGCAAACACTTTAGGACAAAATTATTTAAACGAAGGAGACGAAATTTTAATCACTGAGCTTGAGCATCATTCAAATTATGTTCCATGGCATTTTTTAAGAAAATCAAAAAATATCAAAATTAATTTTGCGGAAATGAATGAAGATGGTGATGTTTCTTTAGAGGAAATTGAAAAAAAAATAACACCTAAGACTAAAGTTATAGCAATCACACATCTGTCAAATGTTACAGGCGCAATATTACCAGTTAAAGAAATAACTGATCTAGCACATTCAAAAGGAATAATCGTTGTAATTGACGGTTGTCAGGGTGCCCCACATCTTAAACTTGATATGCAAGATCTTGATTGTGATTTTTATGCAATATCATGTCACAAAATGTACGGACCAACAGGACTTGGAGTTTTATATGGTAAAAAAAAATGGTTAGAGGAATTACCCCCTTATCAAGGTGGCGGAGGAATGATCAGAGAAGTTAAAAAAGATAGTATTTCCTATGGAGAATTACCAAATAAATATGAGGCAGGAACAATGGCAACAGCCCAAGTAATTGCCTTTGACGAGTCAATTAAGTTTATGGAAAGGATTGGTGTAGAAAATATTATGCAACACGAAGCTGATTTAATTGAATATGGACAAGAATTATTACAAAAAAATAATTCTGTTAAATTGATTGGCAGTCCTAAAAATAAAGGTGGAGTTTTATCATTTACTTTAGAAGGTGTTCATCCACATGATATTGCAACTATACTTGATGAAGATGGAGTTGCAATAAGAGCAGGACATCATTGCTGTCAAATTTTACATGATAAATTAAATATACCAGCTAGTGCAAGAGCTTCCGTTGGAATTTATAATACTAAAGATGATTTAGATAAATTAAATGATTCAATTAATAACTGTAAAAAAATATTTAACTTAAAATGAATTTAAAAGAATTATATCAAGAAATTATTTTAGAGCATGGTAAAAATCCAAGAAATCTTGGTAAGACAAATGACTTTAATAAAGATGCAAAAGGTAACAATCCTTTATGTGGTGATAATGTTCATGTTTATTTAAAATTAAATGGTCAAAAAATAGTTGAAGATATTTCTTTTGAAGGAAGTGGTTGTGCTATCTCAATGGCTTCAGCTTCAATTATGACAGATTTAATTAAAGGTAAAAATGAAAACGAAGCAAAAGAAATCGTCGAAGATTTTTTAGGAATGATAAAAGAAAATCCAGAATTAAAATCTGAATATTTACATGAAGATGAAAAAACCAAATTAATGTGTTTGTCAGGTGTTAAACAATATCCAATGAGAGTAAAGTGTGCTACACTTTCTTGGCATACATTAGTTTCAGCATTTGAGGATAAAAAAGAAGAAGTAAAAACAGAGAATTAACCATGTCAAAGAAAGAACTAATCATACAGGAAATTAGAAAAATTTATGATCCTGAGTTGCCTGTTAACATTTATGAATTAGGTTTAATTTACGATATAATTGTGGAAAATGAAAAATCAGCTAAAATTAAAATGACTTTGACAACACCAAACTGCCCTGTAGCCGAAAGTTTACCTAAAGAAGTTAAAGAGGGTGCAATGCAAGTAGAGGGGATTGAAGAAGTTGATTTAGAATTGGTATGGGATCCACCATGGACCAAAGACATGATGTCTGAGGCAGCTAAATTGGAATTGAATTTATAATGACTCAAATAATTAAATTAAGTGATAACGCTGCATTTAGAATTAAAGAGATAATGGCTAATGCAGAAAAAGATTCTCTTGGAGTAAGAGTATCAGTTAAATCTGGTGGTTGTGCAGGAATGTCTTATGTTATGGAATATACAAAAGAAGTTAATCCAAATGATGAAATAATCGAAGATAAGGGTGTGAAGGTATTCGTTGACTCTGCTGCTATTATGTATCTTTTAGGAACTGAAATGGATTACAAGAAAGAGGAGTTATCCTCAACTTTTGTTTTTAATAATCCTAATGAAACCGAGCGTTGTGGCTGTGGTGAGTCATTTAAAACATCATAGGTTGATATTCCCATTTTGAGCATATCAGATTTGCATAATTTGCATATCTAAGATAAAGCTTTGTAATGAATACATTTGAGTTCAAAAATCTTGTTAAAAACTTAAAAAATTCTTTGAAAGAGAAATCGTTTTTTAAGGACCTCAGAAAAGAAGTAGACACTGGAGCCAACGGCACACAGGACTACGTTGTTAAAAAAGGTATTAACAAAGATACTATAGCTACAACTAAGCAGTAACTAACTACTAGCTACTGTAATACATCTCAAACTCAACCGGGTGAGGTGCATGTTCAAATTTATGAATTTCCTCAAATTTAAGAGCAATGTATGCATCAATTTGATCATCTGTAAACACACCACCTTGAGTTAAGAATTCTCTATCTTTATCTAAACTTTCCATTGCTTCTCTCAAAGATCCACAAACTGTTGGAATAGCCTTAACCTCCTCTGGTGGTAATTCGTAAAGATCTTTATCGAAAGACTCACCTGGGTGAATTTTATTTTTAATACCATCAATTCCTGCCATAAGCATTGCAGCAAATGTTAAATATGGATTACCAGATGCATCTGGGAACCTAATTTCACACCTTGCCCCTTTTTTACTTAAGGTAATAGGAATTCTACATGAGGCTGATCTATTTCTTGCAGAGTATGCAAGTAATACTGGAGCCTCAAAACCTGGTATTAATCTTTTATAACTATTCGTAGTAGAGTTAGCAAAAGCATTAATAGCCTTAGCATGTTTTAAAATTCCACCAATATAGTGCAAAGCAGTTTCAGATAATCCTGCATAAGCGTCACCAGAAAAAACTGGTGTATCACCTTTCCAAATTGATTGGTGAATATGCATACCAGAACCATTATCTCCAGCTACAGGTTTAGGCATAAAAGTTGCAGTTTTGCCAAACGAGTGGGTTACCATTTGAACAACATATTTATATAACTGAACATTATCAGCCTGATTCACTAAAGTTCCAAAGTACATTCCAAGCTCGTGCTGACTTGGAGCAACCTCATGGTGATGTTTTTCAACTTTAATTCCTACTTCTTTTAAATTTTTTAGATACTCACCACGCATATCCTGTTCACTATCAACTGGTGGCACCGGGAAGTATCCACCTTTGATTGGTGGTCTGTGTCCCATGTTTCCATTTTCATATTCTTTTCCTGAATTATATGGACCTTCTTTGCTATCAATTTTAAATCCACATTCATTCATATCATTTTTAATTCTTACATCATCAAAAACAAAAAATTCTGGTTCTGGACCGAAAAATGCTTTGTCACCAATACCTGAAGCCTTTAAATATTCTTCAGCTTTTTTAGCCACACCCCTTGGGTCTCTTTCGTAAGGATCTTTTTTAATTGCATCTAAGATATCACAAAACAAAACTACAGTATTGTGAGAAGTAAAAGGATCCATAAACATTCTAGAAGTATCTGGTTTTAAAATCATGTCTGACTCATTAATTGCTTTCCAACCAGCGATAGATGATCCATCAAAAAAGACACCTTCATTAAGCATATCTGCGTCAACAACAGTTGAGTCCATTGTTAAATGTTGAAGTTTTCCTCTTGGATCAGTAAATCTTAAATCTACGAATTCAGCTTCTTTTTCTTTAATAAATTTTAAAACGTTTTCTGCACTCATTATGTCTCCTATGTAATTTCAGACCATTAATTAGCAAATAAACTCTTATAAATATTGCTTATTTAATAAATAACACTTATGCAATTTTCACATAAGTAGTGTATTTAATCAATATTATTAATCATAGAAGTAAATAAGTGAATTCCATTTTAGACAAAGAACCAGTTAAAAGAGCAGAGAAAATTCTTAAAGACTTTGATCCAAATCTTAATGTTATTATTTTGCAACAAACAGCAAGAACAGCAAATGATGCTGCTACAGCCTTAGGTTGTAATGTTGGCGCAATTGTAAAAAGCTTACTTTTTAAAACAGGAGACAAATTTTGTCTTTGCTTAGTATCAGGAGACAAAAGATGCTCCTTAAATAAGTTGAAAAAAAAATTGAACAAGAAAGATGTATCAATGGCAAACCCCGAAGAAGTTAAGAAAATTACTGGCTATACAATAGGGGGTGTGTCTCCAATAGGTCATTTAGTAAATACAAAAATATATATGGATAAACATTTAGAAAGATTTTTAAAAGTTTTTGCTGCAGCAGGACATCCAAATGCAGTTTTTGGAATTACAACGCCTGGATTAAAAAAATTAACCAGTGCAGAAGTTGACGATTTAACAGAATGAAGCAACCAAAATTAATAGACTACGCTTTGTTAACAATATTGTCTTTAATATGGGCATCTGCATTTTTTAATATTAAAATAGCAACTTATTCATTTGGCCCAGTTACTATTGCTTTCCTACGAGTATTTTTTGGAGCAATTCCAGTTCTACTTATATGCTACTATAAAAAAATAAAAATTGAGGCTTTTTCTAAAGATTGGCATTGGTTCGCTATGATTGGGTTTATAAATTTAGTTGCACCATTCTTCTTAATTGCTTATGGAGTAAAATCTGTCCAAAGTAATTTAGCTGCAATCTTAATGTCAACAACACCACTGAGTTCAACAATACTAGGTCATTTTTACACAAAAAATGAAAAATTTAATTTAGTTAAAACGTTCGGAATCTTAATTGGTTTTTCAGGAATAATTTTTTTATTTTCAGATAATCTTTTAATTGATCAAAATAATTTTACTTCAGCTTTGTTAATTTTGTTGGGTTCGACATGTTATGTTATTGGTGGTGTATTAACTTTAAAAATTAGTAAGAAAAAAAATGAAAATGTAACAGGCTCGATATTAATCTGGGCAACAATTATTTTAATACCATTAGTATCATTTATTGAACAACCGTGGCAGGTAGTTCCAAGAACAGACTCATTAATATCTGTAATTTATCTAGGTATTGTTCCAACAGGAATTGCATGGTTATTAAGGTTTAAAATATTAAAGGATAATGGTTTAATCTTTCAATCTCAGGTGTCTTATCTAATACCAATTTTTGGAACAATTCTGGGGTACATATTTTTAAAAGAATTAATAACAATTAAAGTCTTAATTTCTTTAACTGCAGTTTGTATAGGAATTTACTTTGTACGAAGAGCGGATAGAAAAAAATTGTAACAGTTAAAATTTAATCAGCTCAAATTTTTTTGTTTTTAAAGATTTATTTGCTGTTTCAGCCAATATCACTGACATTCTTCCATCTTCAAAATCTGCCCGTGGTTTAATATTTTTTTTACAAAATCTTGCTAATTCACTTAATTGGTTTTTAAATGCCTCTGAATATCTCTCGATAAAAAAATTTTTAAAAGATCGTTTACAACCAGTTGAATTTTTAAAATAAGATGTTGTTTCTAAATCTCTTTGATTTTCAGAAATTACCATCCCTTTACTACCAAATAACTCAACTCTTTGATCATAACCAAAACTACAATGTCTTGAGTTTGTTATTACACACTGGACACCTTTCCGAGTTTTTATTACTGCTGTAGCTAATTCTAGATCTTTTACTTTTATAAATTTTTTATCTTTAAAGTATTCACCTGTTGCAAATAAATACTTAAACTCATCAGAACCTACGTAGTATCTTGCTAAATCAAAGTCGTGGATCATCATATCTTTAAAAATACCACCAGAATTTTTCAAGTAATCAGCTGAAGGGGGCGCAGGGTCCCGACTTGTAATTATTATTTTCTCTAATTTTCCAATTTTTCCATTAACAAGATTTTTTTTCAAAGAATTGTGTCCTGCATCATATCTTCTATTAAAACCAATTTGAATCTTGGGATTAAATTTAGAAAGTTTTTTTTTGTATTCATTAATTTTTTTTAAACTCAAATCTAATGGTTTTTCACAGAACACAACTTTTTTATTTCTAACTGCTTTATAAATATAATTTAAATGTGTATTAGTACTTGTGGCTATAAAAATACATTTAATGCTCTTATCATTGAATGCAACATTAGGATTATTAATAGGAATTGAATTATATTTTTTTCCGAATTTCTTATTTAAATTTTTATCAATATCAAATGTATATTTTAAATTGAATTCTGGATGATTAGTTAAATTTAAGGCATGCATTTGGCCTATTCTTCCAAGTCCAAGTAATGCAATATTTATTTGATTTTGACCCATCTTTTATTTTTTGATGAAACTTTACAAGCATTTATAAATTTTGCCGTTTCTAATCCCTCATCTTCATTTGGATAAAAATATCTTTTTTTTGATTTATTTTTTAAGGAGTCTGCAAATTCTCTATAAATATTTGCAAATGCATCTAAATATCCTTCTGGGTGTCCAAATTTTATTCTGGAGAATTTTTTTGAAAGTTCAGCATTGTGAAAACCTCTTTCAAGATATCTTACTGCACCCTTGTCTGGATTTAATTTTAGATAATTTGGGTCATTTTGAACCCACTCTAAGCTTCCTTTAGATCCAAATACTCTTATTCTAAGACCATAAACTCCACCTTTAGCCATGACGCTTGTCCAAAACATACCTTTTGCACCATTTGTAAAATTAATCATTACTTGTGCGTTATCATCCATTTTAATTTTTTTTGAAATTTGTTTAATGTCAGCAAAAATTTTTTCTCCTTTTAGTCCTGAAATGTATGTAGCTAAATGATAAGCATGGGTTCCAATTTCATTAAGAACTGCAGATACACCAACTATTTTATTATCTATTTTCCATTTTAGTTTTTTTTTGGCATTTCTTAAATTAATTTTTGTTCCATCAGACCAATCTTGAATATATTCAACATTTACATATTCAATTTTACCAATTTTACCTTTTTCTACTAAAACTTTAGCCTCTCTAACCATTGGGTAGGCTGAATAGTTATGGGTTAAAGCATATTTAATTTTTTTGTTTGATTTTATTTTTTTATAAAGTTTTTTGGCTTGGTCTAGATTACCAGCAAATGGTTTATCTGAAATAATATTGATATTTTTTTCAATAAATTTTTCAGCAATAATTTGATGACTTGATGGAGGTGTCATTATTGAGACTACTTGAATACCATCATTTCTTTTTGACTCTTTCAAAGCCATCTCTTTAAAGTTTGAGTAACATCTATCTTTAGAAATACCCAAAGTTTTTCCAAAGCTAATTGATAATTTTGAATTTCTTGAGAATACACCAGCTACTATTTCGTACTTGTCATCAAATCTTGCAGAAATTCGATGCACATGACCAATCCAAGATTTTGGACCTCCACCAACAATACCTAAGGATAATTTATTTGTATTCATTAGATTATGATTTTATATATCATAACAAATATAAGTATTATGTCAGTAAAATTAGGAATAGCACCAATAGCATGGAGTAATGACGACATGCCCGAACTTGGTGGTGACACATCTTTGGAACAGTGTTTATCAGAAGCAAGTGTAGCAGGTTTTTCAGGAATAGAATCTGGAGGGAAATTTCCAAAAAAATCAGAGGAACTTATTCCTTTGTTACAAAAACATAACTTAAAGTTATGTTCAGGCTGGTACAGTGCAAATTTGAGAAAAAATTCTGTAAAGGATGAAACTATATTAATTCAAGAGCAACTAAAACTTTTTCAAGATTGTAAAGCACCATGTATTGTATTTGCTGAAGTATCAGGCTCTATTGCTGGCGACCCTAATAGACCCTTATCCAGTAGACCACAAATGAACAAAAATGAATGGAATGAATATTGTAAAAAAATTTCTGAGATGGGAAAATATTTAGAAGACCAAGATATGCCTTTAGCTTATCATCATCACATGGGCACAGTGATCGAAACAGAAGACGACACAAAAAGACTGTTAGATAACACAAGTGACCAAGTCAAATTAATACTAGATACTGGTCACATGCTATTTGCCAAAGGTAATTCTGTAAAAATAGCAGAAGACTATAAAGACAGAATTATTCATATTCACTGCAAGGATATGAGAGAAGATATTTTAAATAAATCTCTTCAAAAAGATTGGAGCTTTAGAAAAGCATTTTTAGAGGGAGCTTTTACTGTACCTGGAGACGGATGTATTGATTATAAACCTTTATTGAAATATTTAAAAAATATTGATTATAAGGGCTGGTTAGTTGTAGAAGCAGAACAAGATCCAGCTAAAGCAAATCCTTTAGAATATGCAAAAAAAGGTTTCAAATATTTATCACAGGTGTGTGCAGACATTGATCTTAAAATAGCTTTATAGTTTTACTTTTTTTGAATTTTCTAAATTACCATCAAAAAAATCAAATATATTTTGAATAGTTTCTTTACCCATCCTTGTCATACATTCTTCTGTGAAAGCTGCAGTATGTGGACTCAAAAAAACTTTATTATTTTTTAAAAGAGGATTGTTTTCAGCAGGAGGTTCAGTTTCAAATACATCCAAACCAGCACCAAAGATTAAATTTTCGTTTAAAGCTCTATCTAAATCCACTTCATTTACAATACCTCCTCTGGCGGCATTGATTATAATGCAATTCTTTTTCATAGATTTAAGTAATTCATAATTAATTATATTTTTTGTTTCATCATTCAAGGGAATGTGAAGTGATATTGCATCCATATCTTTTGAGGTTTTACTTAAATTGTCCACTTTTGTACCGCCACGTTTTTCTATAAAATCTTTAGAAACAAAAGGATCAAAAACAAAAACATTCATTTCAAAACCGAGACACCTTTTAATTAAGGCTTGTCCTATTCTACCAAATCCTGCAATTAAAATATTTTTATTCCAAAGCTCTACCGTTTTAGGTAATTTGTTTCTTTCATTAAATTTTCCACTTTTTACAGTGTCATCATACATACTACCTCTTTTAGAAATATTTAAAATCATGAACATTACATGTTCAGCTACCGCCACTGCGTTTGCAGTTGCCGTAATGGCTAAAGTAATATCCTTTTTTTTTGAAACCTCTAAATCGATATTGTCATATCCAACACCATGTCTTGAAATAATTTTAAGATTATTAGCAGCTTCAATTACATCCCCACTAAGTTTAGCAGTACGAATTGAAATACCATCACAGTCTTTAATTTTTGATTTTAGAAATTCTGTGTCAATATTATCCACAACCTCATATTCAAAACCTGAATTATCTTTTAAAAGATTGATACCTTCTTCATGAATAGGCTGAATGACAAGAATTTTTTTCATATTCACTTATACACCTATATTTGTTTTATAAAATATTTAATCAAGAGTTAATTAAATTCGAAAGGTCTCTTTTATTATTTTTGAAAGTAGGGAGTGGATATTTAAATGCATATTTTCTTGGTATACATTTTTTTTTAGCTTTCTCCCAAAGTGTTAACCATTGTTTAAAATTTTGAATTTTAATATTATTTTTATTTTTACTTCTAACATAAAAGTTTGGAAGTGGCTCTCTACCAGACGGTTGTCCAGCAACATTATATCTAAGGTCGGCACTTATTCTAAAATCATTTGATCTATTTGGTAATGAGCAATGTATTGAATGTTTGTGTAAAAGAATAATGTCGCCCACATCCGCTTCTAAAGGGATATGTTTCATTTTATCTAATAATTTGCTATTTTTTAATTCAACTTGGCCTCTATATCCTGGTACATGATTTAATAATCCCATTTTATTAATTTCTTTGACTGTAATCATACAGCCATTTTTTTTTGTAGTTTTAGTAAAAGGTATCCAAACAGTGACCATTTCGGTTAACTTTTGTCCTTTGGAATTTAGAACAGCTGCATCTTGATGCCATGGTGTTCTTCCACTTAATCCATCATGCACAGAACTTTTTGGCAATTTTTTTTCTGGTTGCTTAATTCTTGTATTTTGCACAGGATTAGACATTATTTCTTTACCTAAAATCTTTTCAACGACATTTAAAATATTTTTATTTGTAATTAAGTTCCACAGCGACTGAGTGGCAAAATAATCACTTTCTGGTTTTACATGATCTCTAGGCAACCTAGTATTGAAGTATTGATCTAGATCATGAATATTTAATTTTGAAACGTACGAGTATTTTTTTTTAAAATCTAAATTTAAAATTTTCTGTATATTTTTCTTTCTTGCATATTTTTGAATTAAGCAATCCATCACAAATTCCATATCATTCAAAACCGGTTTAAGATCTTTTTTAAAGTTAAGTATGTTTTTAACTATTAAATAACCCTGTTCATGTAATTTTTTTTTAAGATTATTTTTCATATTTAAATTTTATTTTATCACAGAAAAATATCAATATTTAGGTTCTGAAGTTAAATAGTTTGCGTCATGAAAAGAGGTAAGCATTCTTTTTTTGGAATAAATTATATGCGGATAATATGTAGCATCTTTATATTTCCATATAACAGGGGTATTTTGTGCATAACTTCCATAAATAAAAAATCTTTTAGGACAGTTCATTTCGATAAAACGTTTAACTCCATGATAAGAATTTGGAGTTGATTGAAAAAAAACCACAGTTCCTTTTTTAGGGGTAAATGATTTTACTATTTCAAGTTCACTCATTTTTGGAAATCTTTTAAAACTTTTTCTAATATTTTTTTTTGCCTTTTTTTTGTAAATTGTCAAAGATCCCCCATTTTTTCTTGGAATATCTGTTAAATAAATTAAAAAATTATATAACCTGGTTATATCATCACGATGTGGTCTTAATCTGTATCCTCCTTTTGAGACTGAGAAATCAATATCCAAATTTACATTTGGGTGTTTGTAGTTTTTACTAAGTAAAGCTTTAAGCTCGGTTGAATTAATCTTTTTTTTTATTGTAAATTTTTTAGTATTAAATAATTTTGGCGGATACAAATTTACCCATGATTGATTTTTAAAATTTTTTTTAAAAACATTCTCAATTTTATTATAAAACTTTTTACTATTAAATAATTGAAAAAGTTTTTTTGAAATTTTAGATTTATTGATATATTTATTGAAGTTTTTTGAGCCCTTGTTAATTCTGCTTCTTCCGCCCATGATTAAATCATCAAATGTTTCAGATGAACTTATTTCTTTAATTAAAGACGCACAAAGATGATTTGAAATTGCTTTATTACCAACTAAAATTGGAAAATTATTTTTAAACTTTTTTAATTTTTCAACTCTTAGCATTTAGCTATACATTCCCTCCTTTACTTTAATCATTTTATACATCAGGTCGTTTAAAGGTGTGTTAATACCATGTTTTTTACCCATTTTTGATACTACTCCACTTATAAAGTCAATTTCAGTTTTTCGTTTATATTGAACATCGAAAGCCATTGAAGATTTATTGGTCTGGTTAGAGTCCACAATCTTGTTAAACATGAAAAGACATTCGTCCTCTGATACTTCTACACCATCTGCTAATGCAACCTTTCTAGTTTCTAGAATGATTTCCTTTCCAAGAGATCTAGAAATTTTATTTGCATTATTATTTATATACAAATCAGTATGATGGAGATCGAAAATAGCTGAAAGTGGACCTATTGCGGTTAATGCAAATAATTTCATCCACTTTCTCTTCTTAACATCATCTGCTGCAATTGTTTCTAATCCATAAGCTGTAAAAGTATCAGCAATATCTTTTACTCTATCACTCATACCTCCTTCATATTCACCAATCCAAGAGGGTAGAGATGCATGGTTCATAATATGTCCAGGACCTAAAATGTTTGATGCTTGAGTAGTTGTTCCGCCTAAAACCTTTTCGGTTCCAACTATTTCTTGCATAATTGCCTCGTGACCAAATCCATTTTGAAATGACATGAAGGCAGTTTTTTCACCAATAATATTTTTTACACTTTTTAAAGCAGGCTCTAATGATGTTGCTTTACACATAACAATTACCGCATCAACTACACCTACACTTGAAGGGTCACTTGTAGCTTTGACTTTGATAAATCTATCGCCACCATGTCCATCCATTTTAAGACCATTTTTATTTATGGTATCAACATGTTCTTTCCAAACATCAATCAATGTTACGTTTAAACCTTTTTCTGCTAACAAACCTCCAAATAAACAACCCATTGCACCGGCACCTAGAACACCAACTTTTAAATCTTTATTAATCATTAAAACTTTCTTTAAATTAATTTATGTATAGATATTATATATATTATCTATAGACATTATGCAAAATAAAATATAGCTTAATCAGAAATGCATTTAAATATTGAAAAATCAAACTTTACAAAATACTCACTAGAAAAAATATCTAAGGCTTTACAAGTTGGGTTATCAAATAATTATAAAGTTGTAGAGGTTTCTATAGTTGATTGCCCTAATTTAAGAAATTGGGGATGCCCATCTGAGGGTATAAGTGGTAATCAAAAAATTATAGATGTTGGTGGTGAGCCTTACATGCATGATCCTAATTTTATAGGTGCTGAGTTTGATTATGAAGAAATTTCAAAAATTATTGGTTCACAAAAATCATATGCATTAGGAGCCGGTTCAGGTGCTATGTCTTGTTTAGATGGTCATTGTGGAGAACTGATTATAAATGAAAATTTAATTACATCTGAGTCAAAGTCTATAATAGCTCGAGTTGGAAGAAATAAAGAGTGTATTGCTGAAAAATATACAGCAAGAAAACATGGTGGTTTAGGCAACGTTTTTTATACAGATGGAGTTAAAGGAAAAGTTATCAAAATTAAAATACATGGAAGATCTGGTGAGCAAGGTTCTCTTCCTCAAGCTATGAGAAAAGCTTTAAAAGATAATTTAAAAATTGAAAAAAACGAACATTTAGCTTTAGCGGGTGTATTTAGAATTTTAAAGGGAAAAATAAGATCTCATGTTCAACCTGATTATTCGGATATTAAGCATGAATATTATGATCCTAAACAGATGAAGTGTGTTAAGGATTTTTTACAATTTTACGAACCTATCGGGCCAGAACTACAAGGTTATAGTGTTTTATGGACAGGTGATCCAACAGGTGGAGATCTTAACTTAAGAGAGTCTGGTGAGCACACCCATTTTCACTCATATACAGAACAGAATATAGCTGGCCACTATCATTTTGATGTAACTCCAGAGGAAATTGAATATGAAGGTTATTTTAATACTGCAGAAGAAGTACACAGAGTTAATAATATTTATAAAGAATTGAATAATAAAAAATAATATTAAATTAATACTCTTTGAGATAATATTTTTAGATGAAAAAACAGTTTAAGTACCCTAAGCATTTTGAGGAACAAAAAAAAATTCCTAAAATTACTCAAAAAAGAATTAAATTAGCTGAAATTTCATTAGGGGACTTTGAGGGGAGATTAGAAAATGAATTACTTAATTGGTTCTCATTAACACCTCAGCACTGGATTATGCTCCACATGGTTATGCTTGCTTACTATAAAAATAAATCCATAACTAAAAACCAATTATTAAAAGTAATAGAAAAATCCTATTTAACTTCAAATATTTATATTGATACAGCCATCAAAAAAGGTTTTTTCAGAATAATCAGAAATGAAAAAGATAAGAGATCAATTTTTATATTACCATCAGTAATTACAATAAAAACTTTTGAAGGGTTTATAGATAGAAGAGATATTCTTTACAAAGGTATTAAATGAAAAATATTTATACATGGGCAGCTAAACCAGCTAGAAGAACTTTAACTGTTGGAGATTTAAAAACATCAAAAGGAAAGAGAAAATTTACACAAGTTACGGCAAATAGTGTTGAGGAAGCTGAGGCAGCTGAAAAAGCAGGTTTTGATATGATAATCTCAAATGCAAAAAATGTAATTTCTGTAAGAGAAGGTTCAAAAAATTTATTTTTAACTGCAGCTTTAGGATTAAATGAATTTGTGACAGAAGAAGATATTATGCGTGGTGCATTTAAAGCATTAGAAAATGGGGCAGATGCAGTTATGACACCAAGAAGTATGTATATAGTTGAAATGCTATCTAAAGAAGATGTTCCAGTGATGGGTCATCTAGGCTTAGTACCAAGAAAGTCGACTTGGATTGGTGGGTTGCGTGCAGTAGGTAAAACTGCAAATGAAGCGTATGAACTTTTTCAAAAGTTTAAAAGATTAGAAGATGCTGGTGCATTTTCTGCAGAATGCGAAGTTATACCAGAAAATGTTATGGGTGAAATTTCAAAACGTACTGACATAGTTACTGTTTCTTTGGGATCAGGAAAAAATGCTGATGTGATGTATTTGTTTATGGAAGATATTTGTGGCGATACTAAAAACCCTCCAAGACATTCCAAAGCTTATGGAAATTTATTAAAATTGAGAAATGAAATTAAAAATGAAAGAGTAAAAGCTCTAAAAGCTTTTAAAAAAGATTCGATGAATGGAAAATTTCCAGGAAAAAACCAATCATCAAATTTAGAAAAAAAACAATTTGAGGAATTTTTAGATCAACTAAATTAGTAAGTAGCGTTATCGTCTTTATTTGATAAAGAGCCCTTCATTTTATCTACAGTAGATTTAGCACCAGCACTTAAAGCTCTCAAATCAGATGCTATAGTTACAAAATTAAAACCTTTTTCAATCATCTTAGTTGCATACTCTGTAGTACCGTTATGAATTCCTGCAAAAATATTATTTTTTTTTGCATGTTCCAAGATTCTTAAAATTTCAGAATAAGCTTTTGTAGACTCTGGTCTATCGAAACCAGGCTTTTCACCTATTGCTAAGCTTAAGTCTGCTGGACCAATATAAATACCATCGACACCTGGTGTAGACATAATCTCATCAAGATTTTCCAAAGATTCTTTTGTTTCTATCATTGCCAGCTTTAATATTTCTTCATTAGCATGATCAGCATAATCAGCTCCTCCATAAATTAAACCTCTTACTGGGCCAAAACTTCTATAACCATCAGGTGGATACATACATGCTTGAACAAAATTTTCTGCCTCCTTTTTATTGCTCACCATTGGGCATATAATTCCATAACATCCGGCGTCTAAAATTTTCATTATTTGACCTGGTTCGTTCCAATTTACTCTTGCTAAAGGAGTTACATCTGTTGTTGATATCGTTTGCATCATTGGTAGTGCATTACTGTAATCTACTAACCCGTGTTGCATATCCACAGTTAATGAGTCCCAACCTTGATGGGCCATTGCTTCAGCAGATGCAGTGCTAGGAATTGCACACCAACCATTAATGACGGGCTTACCGTCTTTCATCATTTGTTTAATTTTATTTTTTCTCACAATTAGATTTTTAAACCCATGTGAGTATATTTTACATTTAAATAGTCTTTGATTGCTCCTGAGCCGCCTTCACGTCCATAACCAGTTTGTTTTATTCCTCCAAATGGTGCTTCTGCAAGTGCTACCACTCCTGTATTAACTGCAACACATCCTGTTTCTAATTTTTCAGAACCTATGTGAGCTTTGTCCATTGAATTTGTGTAGAGATAACTGCATAAACCTAGATCGTTATCATTAGCTCTTTCAATCACCTCATCAAAATTTTTGAATGTTAAAATTGGAACCAATGGACCAAAAGGCTCTTCCTTCATGATTGTATAATTGTCTTTAACGTCATCGAAAACTGTTGGTTCGTAATAATATCCTTTATTGAAACCTGATGGTCTTTTCCCACCCATTAAAACTTTAGCACCCTCTTTCTTTGTAGTTTCAACTAATTTTTCTATTTCTTCTAATCTCTTTGCAGTGCTTAAAGGTCCTAATTCCACACCTTCATCCATACCATTACCAATTTTTAATTTTTTGGCTCTATCTATAAAAGCACTTACAAATTCATCTTTTCTATTTTCTTGAATATAAAATCTATTAGGTGAAATACATACTTGGCCATTATTTCTAAATTTACCGGCAATTGCAATGTCAGCTACCTTATTCATATCCACATCTTCACATACAATGAAAGGAGAATGTCCACTTAGCTCCATAGTAACTCTTTGAACTTTGTCAGCAGCTTTTTTTAAAATAATTTTGCCTACTCTTGTTGAACCTGTAATTGAAACTTTTTTAATTATATCAGACTCCATTAATTCGTTGGATATTTCAGCAGGATCTCCTGAAAGAAGATTTACTACTCCATCTGGCACACCAGCTTCTTTACAAATATTAACTAATTCCATTACAGCCCCTGGTGTAATTACATCCGGCTTACAAATAACAGAGCAACCAGCAGCTAAAGAAGTAGAAATCTTTCTTGCAGCTAACACAATTGGGAAATTCCAAGGAACTAAAGCAGCGACTACTCCAACTGGCTGATAATAAACATGTACTCTTGTATCTGGAAACCTACTTTGTTGTGTTTGCCCATAAATTCTTTTAGTTTCCTCAGCATTCCATTCAAAAATGTCTGCTGCACCACCAACTTCCCCAACAGCTTCGGCAATAGGTTTTCCTACCTCAAGAGTTAACCATTTTGCAAGAACGTCTTTTCTTTCTCTCATTAGGTCAGCAATTTTTCTAAGTATATAAGCTCTTTGCCATGGGGCAGTATTTTTCCAAATCTCTAAACCTTTCTCTGCAGCTTTGAGAGCTTTTTGAACATCTATAGAAGACGCCTTTGATGCTTTTCCAATTACTTCTTCAGTAGCTGGATTTATAACGTCATATGTTTCTTTTTTTTCAGCTTGTTGCCATTTACCATCAATGAATTGTCCAAAGTTACTATACATAGAATTTATTTTTAAGTTTACTAATCTGGGTTTTTTAATTTATAATTTAATTATATATAAACACTATACACAGTTAAAGACAAACTTAGTTCATGAAAAAAATTACTCTTACTTGTGCCCATGCAATAGTTAAATATTTAATAGCACAAAAAATATTAATTGATGGCAAAAAAGAACCATTATTTCCTGGTGTATTTGGGATATTTGGACATGGAAATGTTGCATGTTTAGGACAAGCTTTAGAGGAAAATCAAAACGAGTTACCTACATATAGAGGACATCATGAACAAAATATGGCTCTTACCGGAATAGGTTATGCAAGAGGAAAAAGAAGACAACAAATTTTTGTAGCAACTTCTTCAGTCGGACCTGGTGCAACAAATATGGTTACAGCTGCAGCAGTTGCAATGAGTAATAGATTACCCATTCTATTTTTACCTGGAGACACCTACGCTAATAGAATGCCAGATCCAGTTTTACAACAGGTGGAACATTTTAATAATCCTGGAATTACAGCAAACGATGCGTTTAAACCAGTAACAAGATATTTTGACAGAATAACAAGACCAGAACAAATAATTCAGTCTTTTCCAAATGCAGTTCAAACAATGTTGGATCCAGCTGACTGCGGACCAGCCTGTATATCTTTGTGTCAAGATATTCAAGGTCAGACATACGAATACCCTGAGGAGTTTTTTAAAGAAAGAATTCATTCAATAAGAAGGCCAAGACCAGATGATTTTCAAATAAAAGAGGCTGCTGAAAAAATCAAAAAATCAAAAAATCCAATTATTATTTCTGGTGGTGGAGTTTTTTATTCTAATGCAATGGAGGAATTAAGTAACTTTGCAACTAAACACAATATACCAGTTACTCAAACTGTGATGGGTTATTCAACAATGAAAAGAGACCATTCTCACTATGCTGGACAAATTGGAGGCTTAGGTGGAAAAAATACCAATGACCTTGCTAAAGAAACTGATCTTGCAATTGCCGTTGGAACAAAACTTGCAGATTTTACGACTGGATCTTGGGCAAATTTTGAAAATGAAAAATTTAAACTTGTTTCTATAAATGTTTCAAGATTTGATGCCAATAAACATTTAGCTCAGGCTATAGTTGGAGATGCTAAAGTTTCATTAATTGAACTTTCTAGAGCATTAGGAGATTGGAAAGTAGGAGATGAGTGGAATGAAAAATCACAAAGAGAATTAAAAATTTGGAACGAACATATAGATAAAGAAAGTGCACCAACAAATCAGGAAGTACCAAGCTATGTTCAAGTAATAGGGGCTATTTATAGAAATTCTGAACCAACAGATATTGCGGTTACTGCTGCAGGTGGTCTTGTAGGTGAGGTAGTTCAAGTTTGGCGACCTAAAGAATTAAATACACATGAAAGTGAATGGGGATTTAGCTGTATGAGTTATGAAATTTCTGGTGCTTTAGGAATTAAGATGGCTAACCCTGATAAAGAAGTAATTTCTTTTGTAGGTGATGGCTCTTATTTATTAAATAATACTGACATATACTCATCAGTAATTACGAAAAATAAACTGATTATAATTGTTTGTGATAATGGAGGTTTCGCAGTTATTAATAGATTACAATTGTTTAAAGGTGGAAAAGAATACAATAACTTACTAAAGAGCTCAAAAACTCCTGGTTTAGTAGATGTAGATTTTGCAAAACATGCTGAAAGTATGGGGGCAAAATCTGAACATGTAACATCTATTTCTGATTTAGAAGAAGCATTTAAAAGAGCCAAAAAATCAGAAGTAACTTATGTAATTTCAATAAAAACTCATGCTTACAAGTGGGTAGAGGGTTCAGCTTTTTGGGACAGCCCAACTTTAGAAATTCCTTCAACAGATGAAAATAAAGAGGCTTTAAAACTTCACAAAGACGGTAAGTCCAAACAAAGACAAGGCATCTAGTTTTTTAATGAATAAAGTATTTAAGGTTGGTTTGATAGGGTGCGGACATATTGCAGAAACATATTTCAGAGGGCATCAGTATTTTAACAATTTCAAAATTATTGCTTGTGCAGATATTAATCAAAAAGCTGCAGATAAATGTGCAAAACTATATAATATTAAATCTAAAACAGTTGGAGACCTTCTTAAGGATAAGGAGATCGAAGTAATCCTAAATCTAACAATACCTCAATCTCATTACAGCGTATCTAAAAGAGTTTTAAGTGCAGGCAAACATGTTTATTCAGAAAAACCTTTAGCTACATATTTTGAAAAAGGAAAAGAACTCGTTGCTCTAGCAAAAAAAAAGAAACTTTATATTGGTAACGCCCCTGACACTTTTTTAGGTGGAGGAATTCAAAAAGCTAGAGAGTTGATAGACTCTGATTTAATCGGAGATATAAAACTTGGTAATGCAATTTTTGCTTTTCCAGGAGTAGAATCATTTCATCCAAAACCCGAGTCTTGGTATAGAAAAGAGGGTGGGCCGGTAATTGATATGGGACCTTACTTTTTTACAACACTAGTAAATTTACTTGGTCCAGCGAAACAAGTACAGGGAAGAACATTAACAGCTTTCAAGAAAAGAATTTATGGGGCTGGACCAAAAAAAAATAAATCTTTCAAAGTTGAAACACCTACAACTTATTTAGCAACTATTCAGTTTCATACAGGAGCAATTATCCAAGTAACATTGTCATTTGACGTCGTAAATCATCAAAGAAACCATATGGAACTTTATGGAACTAAAGGCTCAATCATTGTACCTGATCCAAATATGTTTGGTGGGTCTGTTTATATATCAGTTACTGAGGGAGGCAGATGGGGAGAACACAAAACTGATAAAATGCATTTAGGAAAAATAAATATTACTTCATCAAGTGGGAGATCTAACGAGTCTCCTACGAACGCTAATTATAGAAGCGTTGGTTTGTCTGAAATGCTTTATTCAATTCAGCAAAAAAAGAAACACAGATGCTCAGGAGAATTATCACTTCATGTTCTTGATATAATTCAATCAACAATGAAAGCTGCTACCACAGGTATTCCTCAAAAAATTATGACAAAATGTGAAAAGCCGAAAAAGTTTAACGAGGAAGAAGTGAAACGTTTACTTATTTAAATGGGAAAACTTATTGCTATCGTTGATCCTTTCCCACGAACTTTAGAATTAATTTTTTCTAAAGATAAATTTAGAATTCTTAGAAAAAAATACGAGCTACTTTATGCACCAAAGAATAAAAAAAATTTTTTTTATGAGAAAAATATACATAAAGCTTCATTTATTATAGGCCAACCTGATTTACCAAAAAATCTTTTGATAAAAGCAAAAAAATTGAAAGCAATTATTAACGTTGAAAGTAATTTTATTAATAATATGGATTATCAATACTGTTTTAAAAAGGGAATTCACGTTATTGCAACCTCTCCAGTTTTTTCAAAACCAGTTGCAGAAATTGCTCTTGGGATGACCTTGTCTTTATTAAGAAATATTCATACTGCTCATTTAGATTTTATTAAAGGTAAAGAAAAATATGGATTAGAGAGTAACTTGAAAGCTTCTTTATTATCCGAAAAGAAAATAGGATTGTTAGGTTTTGGAGATCTTGCTAAATCTTTGTATCCATTATTATTACCATTCACCAAAGATATAAATGTTTATGATCCATGGATCCCAAAAATAAAAATTAAAAAGCTAGGTTTCAAAAATATTAGTTTAAATAAGATGTTTGAAAATTGTGAGATCATTTATGTGTTAGCGACGGTGACTACAAAAAATAAAAACTTCATAGATAAAAAACTTTTAAATAAGATGAAACCTAATTCCTGTTTTGTATTGATGAGTCGTGCAGCGGTTGTAAATTTTAAGGATTTGATAAACACAGTAAAAAAAAGAAACATATTTGTTGCAACAGACGTTTTTCCTGAAGAACCAGTGCCAAAAAAAAGTTCTTTAAGAAAAGTAAAGAATATTTTGTTTTCTGCTCATAGAGCTGGGGCTTTAAAATCTGCTTTTTTTAATATGGGGAAGATAGTTTTAAAAGATATGAACTTAATTAGAAAAAATTTAAAACCTAAATTCTGCAAAATAGCAAATAAGAGGACAGTCAATCTAATAGCCTCAAAACCTGTTGCAATTAATTGATTTTTTTATAATTTCGTAATTTATGTCAACTTTTCAAAATCCACTATTAGAAGCAAAAGGAATAACTAAATATTTTGGAACAATTACTGCTTTAGAAAATGTTGATTTAAAAGTACATGCAGGAGAATGTTTAGGTGTAGTTGGAGATAATGGAGCAGGAAAATCAACTCTAATGAAAGTTTTATCAGGCTTATATAAACCCAGTTCAGGTTCATTATATTTTCAAGGAAAAGAGGAAATTTTAGAAAGTCCAAAGGATTCACAAAACCTTGGATTAGAAATGGTTTATCAAGACCTTGCTCTAGCTGGAAATTTACCTATTGGAGAAAATATTTTTTTAGGAAGAGAGCCAACTAAAAATATTGGTTTCTTAAAATTTTTAGATTTTAATAAAATAAAAGAATTAACAAACGCTCATTTAGGAAAACTAAAAATAAATGTTAAGAGTGCCGATCAAAAAGTCGAAGAACTTTCTGGAGGTCAAAGACAAGCTGTTGCAATTGCTAGATCAACAGCATTTAATGCTAAAGTTGTCATAATGGATGAACCAACAGCTGCTCTTGCAATTAAAGAAGTAGGAAAAGTATTAGATCTTATAAATAGCTTAAAAAAAACAGGTGTTGGTGTAATTGTTATAAGTCATAGAATGGATGATATTTTTTCAGTTTGCGATCGAGTGATGGCGCTATTTCAAGGTACAAATTTTGCAGAGTCTGAACTCTCAAATACTTCAAGGGACGAAGTAATTGGATGGATTATGGGTAAAAAATAAAATGGAAGAAAAAGATAATAAAAAAGTTAGTCTATATTTAAAATTAATGCCTTACATTGAAAAGTATGGCATTCTTTTATTACTTGTACTTATGATACTGGTAATGCACATTTTGCAGCCAGATGTCTTCTTATCATGGAGAAATGTAACTAACGTTTTCAAACAAATCTCTTGGCAGTCAATGTTAGCCTTAGGAGTATTTATGGTCATCGTAACTGCTGGTATAGATCTTTCTGTCGGCTCAATAATGATGTTGTCACTCATGGTTTTAGCAATTGTTGCCAAAGCAGGAGCACCTTGGTTTATTGTTGTTATAACTCCTCTGATAGCAGGGTTCTTGTGTGGTTTGTTTAATGGAGCCGGAATTACTTTATTGAGGATGCCCCATCCATTTATAATGACCTTAGGAACACTTTATATTTTTAGAGGGACAGGAAACCTTATATCTGGTGGAACACCAATTAGTGGTTTCACAGATGAAGTCAGATATCTGGGACACGGTAGAATTGATTTAACGTGGCTTGGATTAGAAAAGTCACAGTATCTGCCTGTTAGTTTAGTTTTAATTGCAGTTGTGTATGTAATTTTTTGGTTTTTTCTTAATCACAGCAGAACAGGAAAATGGATTTATGCTATAGGTGGAAATCCAAGTGCCGCTAGAGCATCAGGTATAAATGTAAATAAAATTTTAATCATAGTATATTCACTTTGTGGTTTCTTATCTGGTATTGGAGCATTAATTTTAGCAGGAAGAACTGACTCTGGTTATCCAAATGCAGGTTTACAATCCGAATTAGATGCTATTGCAGCATGTATTATAGGTGGTGCAAGTTTTTTTGGTGGAAGAGGAACGGTATTAGGGGTTTTTGCTGGTGTAATGATTATGGGTATTTTGAGAAATGGACTTAATCTGATGGATGTTAGCTCTTTTTGGCAACAGGTTTTAATCGGGTCAATTATTGTTATAGCTGTTTATATTGATGTCCTTAGAAGAGACCTTGGAACTAGAAAATAATTATAGTTCGTTTTACACGTAAAAGTTGTTTTGACTTTATAAACAGTTGAATTTTTTCCAAAATTTTTATTTAATTTAGATTATTCAAATAAAAATAGGGGAATAAATAAATGAAAAACTTAACAAAAAAAATTGTTGTTCTTTTTACAGCAGTATTTTTATCAATTAGTTTAGGTTCAGTTTCTTTTGCTGACGGACATGGTAAAAAAATCTTGTTTAGCATCAAAGGTCCTGGATCTGGAAATCCTTTCTGGGCATCTGTAACAAAAGGTGCTGAGGAAGAAGCTAAAAAATTAGGAGTCAAATTAATTTTAATTGCACCTCCTCAAGAAGGTGATGTTCAGGCACAAATAAATCAAGTTGAGGACCAACTTGCAAAAGGTGTTGATGCTCTAGCACTAGCACCAGGAGATCCAAATGCTTTTGCACCAATTGTTGATGATGCAATTAAAAGTGGAGTTCCAGTTGTATTTGTTGACACTAAAGGAATAAACGAAGGTGTAACATTTATTGGAACTAACAATATGAATGGTGCAGAATTAGCCGCAAAATTTATATGTGATAAAACTCCAAAAGGTTCTGATGTTGCAATTTTAACTGGTATCGAGTCTCAGTCGACTGCGTTACTTAGAAGAGATGGTGCGATTAAAGGATTTAAAAATTGTGGTTTAAACATTGTTGCAACTCAAACTGCAGAATGGGATACAGCAAAAGGTAGATCAGTAACAGAATCTATAATTTTGAAAAATCCTAACATCAAAGCAATATTTGCTTCTAATGACAACATGGGACTTGGTGCTATGCAAGCTCTTAAAGATGCAGATATGAATGATGTAGTAGTTGTCGGATTTGATGCAACTCCAGATGCAGCTACGAGTATCCTTAAAGGTGAAATGACAGCAACGATTGCTCAGTTCTCATATAACATGGGTGCTTATGGTGTTAAATATGCACTTGAGTTAGCTAATGGTGGAAGTATTGATATAAATATTGATACTGGTACACAATTAGTAACAACAGAAAACGCTAAAGATTTTAAATAATCTTTAGAAATAATTAGAATTAAAGGGTGGAATTTTTATTCCACCCTTTTTTTTTATGTAATATAATAATTAGATGTTAATTAATATTAATCCAATCTTAAGTCCTGAATTACTTTTTCATCTAAGATCCATGGGACATGGAGAAAAAATAATTTTAGCAGATGCAAATTTTCCAGCAAATACGTCTAATGATAGGGTAATAAGATTAGATGGTGTAGGCATTAAAGAAGCAGCTTCAGCAATTCTTTCTGTTTTCCCACTTGATAGTTTTATTGTTTCTCAAGGTGGATCCCCAGCTTTAAGAATGGAGGTAGATGATAAACCAGAAGAATTAACAGAAACGCATAATGAATTTATTGAAGCAGTAAAAAAAGTTTCTGGTGAAAATTGGAAAGTTGGTTCAATCTCTAGACAAGATTTTTATAAAGAAGCAAAAAAAGCATATTGTATAGTTACGACTACAGATGCGAGACCGTTTGGATGTTTTATTTTAACTAAAGGTGTAATTTTACCTGACGGTAAAGTTTGGACATAAATATTTAAGCAATGAAATCTATTTGTATTTTTGGAGTTTTTGTTGCTGACCTATGTTTTGTGGGGAGTAAAATTCCTATAAAAGGTCAAACAATTTTAGGCAAAAAACATATAGTTGGTCCAGGTGGGAAAGGGTCAAATCAAGCAATTGCAGCAGCAAGATTAAATGGAGACATAAGTTTTATTACTAAGATGGGCAAAGATAGTCATTCTGAGATGGCTTTTGATCTTTACAAAGAAGCTGGAGTAAAAACCCATTCAATTATTCAAGATGATAAACTCTTTACAGGTGTAGCTGGTATTATGATTGATGAGGATGGAAATAATGCAATTAATATCATTTCTGGAGCAGCAGAGCATCTGATTAACAGAGATATAGATAATCATATAGAAACTATCAAAAATTCAGAAATATTTCTCACTCAAATGGAAACTCCTGATGAGACAACAATTTATGCTTTGAAAAAAGCAAAAGAAAATGGATGTACCACTATTTTAAATCCTGCTCCAGCACGAAAAATTGATGAAGAAAACTTTAAATTAATTGATTTTTTTACCCCAAATGAAACTGAAGCAGAGTTTTATTTAAATAAAAAAATTAAAACTGAGTCAGATATTAAAAATGCAGGTCAGGAACTTTTAAAAAAGGGTGTGAAAAATGTAATAATTACATTAGGGGAAAAAGGTGTTTATTTTGCGAATAAGGATGAAAATTTTTTCTTAAATGCTTTTGAATTAAAAGAACCTGTTCTTGATACTACAGGCGCAGGTGATGCATTCAATGGTGCTCTAACTGTTAGTTTAGCAAGTAATTTAGATATTAAAGAAGCTTTAATTTTTGCAAATAAAATTGCGGGAATTTCAACTACAAAACTAGGTGCAGCTGCGTCAATGCCTTTTACAAAAGATTTAGTTAATTATTAATTTTAATTTTTTTTATTTTTTGACATAGACAAAGCAATTTTAAAAGAATTTAAAATTGGATCTATGTTAGCTTCATTTTTACCTGCAATAGCAAATGCAGATCCATGAGCAGTAGTTGTTACTGGTACAGTTAATCCACCTTGAACCGTTACGCCTCTATCAAAACCAAAAGCTTTAAGACCTGATTGAAGTGCATCATGGTACATACCAACCATACAATCATGATTTTTATTTTTATATGCAACAACAAAAGACGTATCACATGGTAATGGACCATCTACATTGTATCCAAGTTTTTTTGCTTCTTCTATAGCGGGAATAATTTCATCTTTTTCCTCTGTACCAAATTCAGCATGTGGATTAAGTGCTTGAATTGCTATTCTTGGATTCTTGACACCATTTAGCTCCATCACATCATTGATTAGTTTAATTGGTTTCATAATATTTTCTTTTGTAATATGTTGAGCAACTTCTTTAATTGGAATGTGGGATGTTACTCTAGCTGTCCAAAAATTATCAATAACATTAAACTCACAACAAAAACTATTTACCTCTAGCTTCTCAGCCATTAGCTGTAATTCATCTGAATGTTTATTTCCTCCAAGTTTTAGACTTGTCTTATTCATTGGAGCAAAATTAATAGCATCAATTTTTTTTTCTTTTGCAAGAGTTAAAGCTAAATCCAAAGCTTCTAAAACACTTTCACCAGATTCTTTAGATGGTTCTGCTAATTTGTATTTGTGATTTTTTCCCTTAGAAATGTCTAAGAAAAATTTATTTGATTTATTAAAATCAATTTGGTCAAAATTTTCAACTATATCTAATTGATGCGAAAATCCAGTTATACTATTTCCACTTTCAAACACTTGTTTTTCACCAATAACAACTATATTTGCTTTTTTAATAATATCATCATTTAAAAGTTTTGAGACCAGTTCGGGTCCTATACCTGCAGGATCACCAAGAAGTAAAGCGATGTTAGATTTATTTTCAACCATTTTTTCCTTTACGTCTTGTAGCAGATTATGATTAAATTATTAAATATAAATTAACAATAGAGGGAAATAATGAAAAAAAGTTTTAAATTATTTTTAGCTGCCGCATTTTTGGTAACTGAATTTTTTGTTGTTGCACTTCCATTAATGATTACATCTGCAAAAGCAGATGGTCACCCAATTCAAGCAATTACACATGCTGGTTTTGGTGGTGGAACAGATGTAACCACTAGAATGATGTTATTAAGAACTAGAAGGTATCTAAAACAAGATATGCAATTAGTTAACAAAAAAGGTGGTGGTGGAGCTGCGTCTATGGATTTCATGATGACTTTACCAGCAGATGGAAACCACACTTTAACTTGGACTACTGGTCATGCTGTATCTATGGCATTAGGTAAAACGAAAGTTAAATTAAGTGATATGCAACCACTAGCAAGAGGAACTGACGATCCTCAATTATTCGTTGTTAACTGTAAGAACGATATTAAAGATGCTAAAAAGTTTATTAGTGCTCAAAAGTCAAAATCGTTAAAGTATGGAACAACACACGTAGGTGGTATTGATGATGTAAGTGCTATTGCTTTTACTAAAAAAGGTAAACTTACAGATCCAACAATCGTAGCTTATAAAGGTGTAGGACCTATTAAAACTAACCTTATCAAAGGAGATATTGATGTAGGTGTTTTAAATTTAGGTGAAGCTGTTACTGAAATAGAAGATGGCACTTTATGTGTATCAGTTGTCTTAGCTAGTAACAGAATGGAAAAATTAAATAATGTTCCTACGGCTACTGAATTAGGAATTCCAGTTGTTTTATCTACAGTTAGAGGCTTTGTAACGAAAAAAGGTGTTGCTGGAGATAGAAAAAAACAATTAGAAGATGCAATGATAAAAGCTATGGAGCATAAATATTTCCAAAGTTTTTTAACTGACATTGGTCTTGATTCAACTAGTGTAGTTGGAGCTGATGAGTGGGGTAAGCAAATGGAAACTATGCTTGCAGAAATGACTGCTCAACTTAAAGCTTTAGGTTACATCAAGTAATTTTAATTAAGTACATTTCTCAACATGAATAATGTACGTGATAAAAAAAGGGCAAACAAAAGTTTGCCCTTTTTTTTTAGGACCGAATTTAAAGTTTTTTTTTCAATTATTTTGGTTTCAACAATTTTACTAATATCAACTTTTTCATTTGACACTGTCCCGCCGATTTTAAACAGAGGTATTCAACCAGCAACATTCCCGAAGGGGTTACTAGTTTTAATTATAGTTTTAACTTCAATTATTTATTATTTATCTTTCAAAAAACCTTGGAAAAAAGAAAAAAATTTACCAAAGCCCTTTTTTCTTACAATTTTAAGTTTCGTTATTTTTATAATTATCTCAAAAACTTTAGATTTTTTTCTAGCAATTGCAGTATTGTCAGTTTTTGTTTCTTATTATTGGGGTGAAAGAAGAATTTTTTATTTATTACTAGTAAGTATAATTTTTCCTTTAGTTGTCTTTATTTTTTTTGAAATGATTTTAGGACTAAGATTTCCTCCTGGAATAATCACTAATCTCTATTATTATTAAAATGGATAATTTAATTTTAATGATGGCTCCTTTGTTTAGTTCAAAGCTGTTATTAGTTTTGTTATTTGGAACTTTGTTTGGATTAGTTTTAGGAGTACTGCCAGGTTTAGGACCTACGACTGGTGGTGCATTAATATTACCTTTCACTATGACGTTAGATCCACTTTCTGCAATTATTTTGTTAACGTCTATATATTGTGCAGGAACATATGGAGGAGCAATCACTGCTGTGCTTATAAATACACCCGGCACTCCAGCTGCAGCAGCAACATGTTTAGACGGGTATCCTTTGGCTCAAAAAGGTGAAGCAGGTAGAGCTTTAGGTATGGCTACAGTTTCAAGTACAGTTGGTGGGATATTTAGTGTTATAGTTTTAGTTTTTTTCGCACCAATATTGGCAAATCTTGCATATGAATTTGGTCAGCCTGAATATTTTGCATTAGCAATTTTTGGTTTAACTATGCTGGCCTCAATCGGTGATGGTAGTCCAATAAAGAATTTAATTGCAGGAGCTTTTGGAATTTTAATTTCAACGGTTGGAAAAGATTTTATGACATCAATAGATAGATTTACTTATGGTATTAATGAACTTTCAGTAGGTATAGGATTTATACCAGTAGTTGTTGGTTTATTTGCTATAAGTGAAATGTTAACTCAATCTACATTACTTGATCAAGTATTTAAGAGAGTAGCCCTAAAAGCGGTAAAGCTTCCAACTAAAGATGACTATAAAAAAACCTGGAAAACAATTCTTAGATCTAGTGGGATTGGATCATTTATAGGAGTGTTGCCAGCTGAGGGAGGGACGGTTGCTTCTTTAATTGGCTATTCAGAGGCAAAAAGATTTTCAAAAAATCCTGAAGAATTTGGAAAAGGATCAGTAGAAGGAATTGCAGGAGCAGAAGCAGCAAATAATGCTGCTACTGGTGGTGCTATGGTTCCTACATTAGCACTTGGTATTCCTGGAAGTGCAACTACTGCAGTTATATTAACAGGGTTAATTATTCATGGAGTAAGACCTGGACCAGATTTATTCAAAGAACAACCAGAATTCCTTTATGGAATTTTTGGAGCAATGTTAGTTGCTAATATTCTATTTTTTATATTTGGTTTTTTTGGTGCAAAAATTTTTGCAAGAATCACTCTTGTACCTAATAAAATTTTATGGCCAATGATTTTTGCAGTGTCAGTATGTGGAACGTACTCATTAAGCCAATCCATAATTGATGTTTGGATAATGTTATTTTTTGGTGTGCTTGGTTTTTTTATGAGAAGATATGGTTTTTCTGTTGTTCCAGTTATTATTGGATTAATTTTAGGTGAACTTGTTGAGGGAACTTTGAGACAGTCAATTGTAATATTTGATGGGAACTGGCTAATGTTTTTGACTAGACCAATAGCTTTAACATTTTTTATTTTATCTTTAATTGCACTTGCTTTTCCTTTAATAAGATCAAAAAAAAATAAAAAAATAATATGATTAAGTTTGATATAGAAAATAGAGTAGCTGTTGTAACTGGTGGGGCCCAAGGATTTGGTTTAGCAATTACAGAAAGATTTATAGAATCAGGAGCAAAAGTTGTAATTTGGGATATTGATGAAAATGAAGCAAAAAAAGCTTTAGAAAAAGTAAACTCTAAAAATTTATCTTATCAAATAGTTGATGTTAGTGATTTTGGTAAGATTAATGAAAAATTAATCGAAATTGAAAGCATGCATGGAAAAATAGATATTTTTATAAATAATGCAGGTGTGGCAGGTATGAATACTACAGTTGCAGAATACCCAATAGAAGAGTGGAACAAAGTAATTAATTTAAACCTCAATGCAGTTTTTTATTGCTGCAAAGCAGTCGTTCCTTTCATGGAAAAAAATAATTATGGGAGAATTGTAAACATAGCATCTATAGCTGGAAAAGAAGGTAATCCTAATGCCAGTGCATACAGTACTTCAAAAGCTGGAGTAATTGGGCTTACTAAATCACTAGGAAAAGAGCTTGCTCAAAAAAATATAGCAGTAAACTGTGTTACTCCTGCAGCAGCAAAAACAAGGATTTTTGATCAAATGACTGAAGAACATATCAATTATATGCTTTCAAAAATTCCAAGAAATAAATTTGCAAAAGTTGAGGAATTAGCATCTCTTGTCACATGGTTATCTAGTGAAGAAAATTCATTTTCAACAGCCGCTGTTTTTGATTTAAGCGGTGGTAGAGCTACATATTAGTTATGCAAATAGGTATAGATGTTGGTGCTACAAAAATAGAAACTGTGGTCTTAGAACAAAACGGTCAAGAGAAATACAGATCTAGAACTGCTTGTCCCAAAGATTATTTATCAATAATTAATGCTATTAAAGATATTAATCAAAAATTAGAAAAAGAATTTAAAATGGAATTACCTATTGGGGTATGTCATCCTGGAATTCATTCTCCTCAAACAGGCTTGGTAAAAAATGCACCAAATTGTTATTGGTTAGAAAAAAAACCCTTTCAAAATGATTTACGTAAAGCACTTGGTAAAGAGGTTTTTTGCGAAAATGATGCAAATTGTTTTGCATTATCTGAAGCAATAGATGGATCAGGAAAAAATTACAAAATAGTTTATGGTATTATTTTAGGTTCAGGAGCTGGAGGTGGACTTGTAATTGACAAACAGATCATAAGTGGTCCAAATGGAGTAGCAGGTGAGTGGGGACATAATCAAATTCCATATTTTGCGGCAAAAAAAGAGAATTTTGACTCAAACAATGCTAGAGAGGCTGAGATTGAAAGTTTTATTTCTGGTCTAGGATTAGCTAAACGATTTAATAAACTTTATGGAAAAAATTTAAAAACAAATCAGATTTTTGAATTAAATCGTAAACATGATTTAGACGCAGAAAGATTTATAGATGATTTTAAAGTAAATCTAGCCATGTCTCTTTCAAGCATTATTAATATTTTGGATCCTGATGCCTTTATATTTGGTGGTGGAGTTTCAAATGAAATTGATTTTTTAAGTGAAGTTGAGTCTATGGTTAAGAAATTTGTTATAGGAAAAGAATACCAAGGTGTTTTTTTGAAACCTAAATTTGGAGATGCAAGTGGTGTTAGAGGTGCAGCTCGTCTTGGTAGAATCGTAGAAAATTAAATTTTCAATCTCAAATTGAATTATAAAATAAGTATTATATTTTCTATCAAAAAATTCACTAAAAAATTTAAAAAATTAAATATCAACTTTAGGTTGTAATAAATCTTTTTAATTTACTTTATGTGTACAATCTACCTATAGTCTCATTTTATATAAAAACGATAAATAACAAAAAGGGAAGATAAGATATGAGAAAATTATTAATCGCTTTGATTGCATTTGCATTCACATCTACTTCATCTTATGCAGGACCAAAAATTGAGGTATTGCACTGGTGGACTTCAGGTGGTGAGGCTGCTGCTTTAAAAGTTTTAAAAGACGATTTTGCCGCTAATGGTGGTGAATGGCTAGATATGCCTGTAACAGGTGGTGGTGGAGACGCTGCAAACGTTGCTTTAAAAGCAAGGATTGTTGCTGGTGATCCTCCATCTGCTTCGCAAATTAAAGGTCCTACAATTCAAGAGTATGATCAAGAAGGTGTAGTAGCTCCATACAATATAGACTCAATTGCACAATCTGAAGGTTGGGATAATTTATTAGATCCTATGATTGCTGCTATTCACAAATGTGAAAATAACAGCGGACCTTATTGTGCGGCTCCTGTAAACATTCATAGAATTGACTGGATGTGGGCGAATAAAGCTGTATTTGATTCAAATGGTATTTCAGTTCCAACTACATGGGATGAATTAAATGCTGCTGCTGACAAGTTACAAGCAGCTGGTATAATTCCTTTTGCTCATGGTGGACAAGCTTGGCAAGATGCTACAGTTTTTGAAGCAGTTGCTATGGGTTTAGGTGGAAACAACTACTATAAAAATTGCTATGTTGATCTAAAAGAAAGTTGTTTGAGAAGTGAAACTACAGTTAAAGTTTTTGATCAAATGAGAAAATTACAAGGTTACACTGATGAAGGTAGCCCTGGAAGAGACTGGAACGTTGCTACTGGTATGGTTATTGAAGGTAAAGCTGGTTTCCAAATTATGGGTGACTGGGCTAAAGGAGAATTTACAGCTGCTGGTAAAACACCAGGTGTAGATTATTATTGTGCTGCAACTCCATCAAATAATGGTTACTTGTATAACGTAGATAGTTTTATTTTCTATAAGTCTAGTGATCCAGACAAACAAGCTGGTCAAAAATTGTTGGCTAAACTAATGATGGGTAAAAACTTTCAAAAAGTTTTCAATCTATACAAAGGTTCAATACCAGCTCGTCTAGACGTATCAATGGATGAATTTGACAAATGTGCAAAAACATCTAATGCAGATATCAAAACTGCAGGTGCAAAAGGTGGACTAGTTCCAAGTTTTGCTCACGGTATGGCTCAAGGTAATACTATGAAAGCTGCTCTACAAGATATAATCACAGAACACTTTAATTCTGATATGTCTTCAGTAGATGCTGCAAACGCATTAGCTGATTCAGTTCTAGCTAATATGTAGTTCATTAAAAATCTAAAGGCCACTTTTAACTAAGTGGCCTTTTTTTTAATCAAAAAAAAATTTACAATGTTCAAGTGGTTAGAAAAAAATTTACCAAAAATCGTAATGGCCCCAGCAGTTGGATTAATCGGTTGGTTTGTCTATGGATTTGTACTTTGGACTTTATATATATCTTTTACAAACTCAAAAATTTTACCAAAATATGAGCTGTGGGGATTCGGTCAATATGAAAAGCTATGGGCATCAAGAAAATGGCTTATTTCAGTAGATAATTTATTAGTTTTTACTGCATTATTTTTAATTTTTTGCATTGTCATAGGAATAATTTTAGCAATTTTTTTAGATCAAAAAATTAGGGCTGAGGGTGTCCTAAGAACAATTTATTTATACCCAATGGCTTTATCTTTTATAGTTACAGGAACTGCTTGGAAATGGATACTAAATCCAACTCTTGGGATCCAAAAGATGTTTATAGACTGGGGTTTTGAAAACTTTACTTTTGACTGGTTAGTTAATCGCGAAATGGCCATTTATACCATTGTTATAGCAGGTGTATGGCAGTCTGCTGGTTTTGTAATGGCATTATTTTTAGCAGGATTAAGATCAGTTGAGGATGAGATTGTTAAAGCTGCAAAAATCGATGGGGCTGGATTATTTACTGTTTATTGGAAAATATTATTACCAATGATGAGGCCAGTATTCTTTACAAGTTTTGTAATCTTAGTTCATATCTCTATAAAAAGTTATGATCTCATAGTAGCTCTAACACAAGGTGGACCAGGTATTTCAACAACAATGCCAGCTTTATTTATGACACAAGCTGCATTTCATAAAAGTCAAGTAGGATTATCTGCAGCTAGTGCAATGATGATGTTTATGGCTGTGGCTGCTGTAATCATTCCATATTTATATTCAGAACTAAGGAGAGAAAATGCAAGATAACTTACAATCATCTTCTTATAAAGAATTAGAGCAAAAATCTAAATTTACAAATATGTTTTTAAGATGGTTTTTATATTTTATTTTAATTCTTTTTGCTTCCTATTTTATTTTCCCCCTATATGTAATGGTTGTCACTTCACTTAAAACAATGGAAGAAATTCGACAAGGAACACTTTTAACTTGGCCAAGCTCGTTGAATTTTGACTCATGGTTAGTTGCTTGGGGTGGTAGAGGTTATGGAGCTGGAGATACTTTTTTAAGACCTTATTTTTGGAATTCAATTAAGATGGTTGTGCCTGCAGTGTTTTTTTCAACATTTATAGGAGCAATGACTGGTTATGTTTTAACAAAATGGAGATTTAAAGGAGATCAATGGGTTTTCTTATTTTTATTATTTGGATGTTTTATTCCTTTTCAAGCAATATTACTCCCTATGGCTAGAACACTTGGAACTTTAGGAATATCAAATTCAGTTGTAGGACTTGTATTAGTTCATACAGTTTACGGAATTCCATTTACAACTTTATTTTTTAGAAACTATTATATCTCAGTACCTACTGAATTAGTTAAAGCTGCAAGAATAGATGGAGCTGGTTTCTTCAAAATATTTTTCAAAATTTTACTTCCTATTTCGGCTCCAATTATTGTTGTAACTGTTATTTGGCAATTTACTCAAATATGGAATGACTTTTTGTTTGGATCAACTTTTTCATTTGGGGAGGCAGCACCAATTCAGGTTGCACTAAATAATATGGTCTTATCAAGCACTAGTGTTAAAGAGTACAACGTGGATATGGCCTCAGCTATAATTGCAGGAATTCCAACACTTATAGTTTATGTTTTAGCGGGAAAATATTTTATTAGAGGATTAACTTCAGGAGCTGTGAAAGGATGAGCATGAAAACTTTAAAAATTGAAGAACTATCAAAAAACTTTGGAACGACAGAGGTATTAAGAAAAATTAATTTAGAAATTGATGAAGGAAATTTTTTAGTTCTATTAGGGCCTTCAGGATGTGGAAAGTCAACTTTATTGAATATCATTGCAGGTCTTGAAACTATCAATGAAGGCAATGTTTTTATCGATGATTATAATGTTAGTAAAGTGGAGCCAAAAGATAGAAATATTGCAATGGTTTTTCAATCCTATGCACTTTATCCTTCAATGAATGTTAAAGAAAATATGATTTTTGGCCTCAAACAAGCCAAAACTTCAAAAGAAAAAATAGAAGAACAATTACAAAAAGTTTCAACATTTTTACAAGTAGATAAATTATTAGAGAGAAAGCCTTCCCAATTATCTGGAGGTCAAAGACAGAGAGTTGCTATTGGTAGAGCGTTAGTTAGAGAGCCAAGAATATTTTTATTTGATGAACCATTATCTAATTTGGACGCTAAATTGAGAGTTGAGATGAGGAGAGAAATAAAAAAACTTCATCAACAATTAAAAACTACAGTAGTTTATGTTACTCACGACCAGACAGAAGCCATGAGTTTAGGAACAAAAATTGCCATAATGAACCATGGAGTAATTCAGCAAAATGATACTCCAGAAATCATTTATAACAAACCTAGCAATACTTTTGTGGCAGATTTTATTGGTTCTCCTTCGATGAATTTAATTCAAGGTAAAATAATCCAAAATTCAAATAATATTTCTTTTATTGCTGAAGGCTCTACTTTTGGAGTCCCAATCAATAATTATGATTTTAAAGATAAGTCAGATTTGAATAACAAAGAAATATATTTTGGAATTAGACCAGAGCATATTTATTTCAAAAAATTAAATGAAGACGACTTTGATGTAAATCTACGAGCTGATCTAAGTGAGTATATTGGGCATGAACAAATAGTCACATTAGACTATTCAAACCAAGAAATTCTAGCAAAGTTCCCATCTACAATTAAGATTGAGCTTGAAAAAGAAATGAAATTATATTTTGATCTAAAACATATTTCTTTATTTGATTTAAATACAAAGGAAAGACTTTAATTATGAAAGTAACGTATTCAGATTTAAAAAATAAAAGAGTATTTATTTCAGGAGGTGGTTCAGGGATAGGAGCTACTATTGTCGAATATTTTTGTGAACAAAAAAGTGAGGTTTATTTCATAGACATTGATCTTAAATCATCCAATAAATTAATTAAAAAATTAAAAAAAAAGGGATACAGAGTTCCTAAATTCATTGAATGTAATATTTTGGATGTAAAAAAATTACAAAATATTATTGAAGACATCATTTCAAAAAAAGGTGCAATTCATTGTCTAATTAATAGTGCTGCGAATGATGATAGGCACACTACAGAACAGGTTGATGAAAAGTACTGGGAAAATAGGATGGGAATAAATTTAAAACATTATTTTTTTGCTGCTCAAGCAGTTGTAAAAGGTATGAAAAAAATAAAATCAGGATCAATTGTAAATCTAAGTTCAGTATCATGGATGTTAGGGGAAGGAGATAAAGTTGTTTATGAAACAGCAAAATCAGCTGTGGTTGGTTTAACAAGATCTTTTGCACAAGAATTTGGAAAATATAATATTAGAACTAATTCTGTCATACCAGGTTCAATTGCTACAGAAAGACAGATTAAGCATTGGCTTACTCCTAAATATAAAAAACTCATATTAGATAGCCAAGCTATCAAAAGACAACTTAAACCAGATGATGTAGCTAGATTAGTTTTATTTTTATCGTCTGATCAATCATCAGGTTGCACGAAACAAAGTTTTGTTGTTGATGGTGGTATTACTTAATTTAAGTAAGTTTATATAAAGCTAAAAAATATATATTCAGATATTTTCTATTACTTAAAATTAACTTAATTATGAAAAAAATTAATATATCAATCATCGGAACAGGTTTAATGGGCCTTCAGCATATAAAGGCAATTTCAAAATCTAAAAAAGCAAATTTACATTCAATTGTTGATATTAATGATAATGCAAAAAAACTATCAAATAAGTACAAAATTCCATTATATTCTGATGTATCTTCTCTTTTAAAATCAAATCAACTAGATGCTGTAATAGTTGCAACTCCAAATCAATTACATGAAAAACATACAATTAGTTTTTTAAAAAAAAAAATACCAGTTCTCTTAGAAAAACCAATCTCAGATAATATTAAATCAGCAAAAAAAATTATAGTTAGCTCAAAGAAAAATAAAACTCCATTATTGATTGGTTATCATCGAAGACACAATGAAATTGTTTCCAAAGTAAAAACAATCATCAGATCTGGTAAATTAGGAAATATTGTTTCTGCCAATGTATTATGTTGGCTTTACAAGCATAAGGAATATTTTAAAGAAAGCTGGAGAACAAGTAGAGGAGGTGGACCACTTGGTATAAATTTAGTACATGACATTGATATGATTTGTTACCTACTAGGCTCAATTAGATATGTTCAAGCTTTTAGAACTAATAAAAATAGAAAATTTAAAGTTGAGGATACAGCAACTGTAAGTTTAATTTTTGAGTCAGGTGCTTTATGCACATTAAATATTTCTGATACTATTGTCGCTCCTTGGAGCTATGAATTAACAGCAGGGGAAAATCCTGCTTATCCTGTCACTAATCAATCTGCATACATGATAGGTGGCACCAAAGGATCAATTCAATTTCCAAATTTAAAATATTGGTTTTATAAAAAAGAAAGAAGTTGGTGGAATAAAATATTTCTGAAATCTGATATTAATAAAAAAGACGACAATACATTAGTTAATCAAATTGATCATTTCTCAGATGTTGTTTTAAAAAAAGTTAAGCCTAAAGTTAATGGAAATGATGGATTAAATTCTTTAAAAATTTTTGCGGCAATTACAAAGAGTGCAAAAACTGGTAAAAAAATTAAAATTTAAAGATTAGATAAAATAGAATTTGAACATTCAACCGTATTACTTTCACCACCTAAGTCTTTAGTTCTATTTTTTTGAACATTTAAAGATTTTTCAATAGCGGATACAATTGAATTTGAAGCTTCTTTTTCACCTAAGTAATCAAGCATCATTGCACCTGACCAAATTTGACCAACTGGATTTGCAACCCCTTGTCCAGCTATGTCAGGTGCTGAGCCATGCACTGGTTCAAATAATGATGGATGTTTATTTTCAGGATTTATATTACCTGATGGGGCAATTCCTATAGTTCCAGTACATGCTGGACCTAAATCAGATAAAATATCTCCAAATAAATTTGATGCCACAACCACGTCAAACCATTCAGGATTAAGGACAAATCTAGCTGCCAATATATCAATATGAAATTGATCAGTTTCAATTTCAGGATATTTATTTTTCATTTTATTAAAACGCTCATCCCAAAATGGCATTGTTATTGAAATGCCATTAGATTTTGTTGCATTAGTTAGTTTTTTTCTCTTTCTTTTTTTTGCTAATTTAAAAGCAAACTCTTGAACTCTATCTATTCCGTGAGCAGACATAATAGTTTCCTGTATTGCTATTTCTCTATCAGTATTCTGATACATTCTGCCACCAACTGATGAATATTCTCCTTCAGTGTTTTCTCTTACAATCATCATATCAATATCGCCTGGTTTTTTATTTGCCAGTGGAGGATTTATTCCTGGAAAAAGCTTTACTGGTCTTAGATTAATGTATTGATCAAATTCTCTTCTAAATTTAAGTAATGATCCCCATAATGAAATATGATCAGGAACCTGATCAGGCATACCAACTGCACCAAAAAAAATAGCATTATGTTTACTTAATTTTTCTCTCCAATCATCAGGCAACATTTTTCCATGCTTTTCATAATAATCACATGATGCAAAATCATATTCAGTAAAATTAATTTTAAATTGATGTTTTAGGGCTGCTTCCTTTAAAATTTTAAGACCCTCAGGCACAACTTCTTTACCTATTCCATCTCCTGCTATGGCTGCAATATTATATTCTTTCATAAATAAAGGTTTATACGTTAAATATTTGTTAAATAATATTGTTAAATTATCTTTAAAATTTTAATCATCCATTGTTTTGACATATTTAATTTGTTAACTTTAAATATGAAAAAGTTGGTTTTTATCTTTTTATTTAGTCTATTTTTTATTTCAAATTCAAATGCAGCTTGTGATGACCCTTTAACTGAGGGTGTGGATTATTCAAATTGTAGATTTTCTGATGCACAAGATTTACAAGGAAGCTACTTCCCAAATTCTAATTTATCTTTTGCAAGTTTCATTCAGGTTAATTTGGACAAAAGCATAATGATGAACTCCAATTTATCATTTGGAACATTTCCTGAGTCTACATTTGTAAGAGCTAATCTTTATGAAACAGTTTCCATAGGTGCCAATTTTGAAAAAACAAATTTTACAGGAGCTAATTTAACTAGAGTTGATTTTATGGGAGCCACTTTAATTGAAGCTAACTTTCAAAATTCAAATTTGATGGAAGCAAACTTTACCTCTTCAAATATAACTAATGCAAACTTTGATGGTGCTAATTTAATTGGTGCAACTTGGACTAATGGACAAACATGTGGTCCAGAGTCAATTGGAACCTGTAATCAATAGTTAATGAGCAGTTCTGTTAAGACTGATGATGTAATCTTCAATTTTTTTAAGCAAATTTGCGACGAAAAAGATGATCAAAAATGTGTTGAGCTTGGAAAAAGCTGGATAAATGCAATGGAAACTAATTTATCTACAATGGAAGCAAACCTAAACGGTGCTGATAAATTAAAGCACAAAGATGATATTCAAAGTAATAGAGATCATTTGAATAGTTTAAAAAATAAAACCTCCTCTGAGTGGAGAGATTATGCAACTCAATGTATGGTTGAAATACTAAGTCAAAAGTAAAATTAAAAAATTTTTAAGCTTTTGTTTACAACGTATATGTAATAGAAAACTTATAAGGGGTGTCATTATAGACTGAGATTAAACCCTAAGAACCTGTCCGGTAATTCAGAAAGGGATAAAATGAATAAAACATACTTTATAAGTCAATCATCATCATTAACATTAGTAATAGTTATAAGTTTAATATTTGTAATTTTTGGAATTTATCATTCAAAAAAATTCCAAGGAATAAATAATTATTTAACTGCAAATAGAAATATTGGTTTGTTTTCTCTCACAATGAGTTTAGTTGCATCAGCATTAGGTGCCTGGATTTTATTTGGACCAGCTTCAGCTTCAACATGGGGTGGTATAGGAGCAGTAATTGGTTATGCATTAGGAACTGGTTTTCCAATGATATTTTTGATTTATTTAGGAAAAAAAATTAGAACAGACTTTCCTAAAGGATCTTCACTTATTGAATATATGAGACAAAAATTTAGTAAAAGCTTATTTAAATTAATTTTACTAATGACAATTTTTTACATGTTCATTTTTTTATGTGCAGAAGTCACAGCTGTAGCTGTTCTAATTAATTATATTTCTGGAACAGAATTATGGATTACTGCATTGGTAGTTATTATTTCTACATTAACTTATACTTTGTATGGAGGTTTGAGGGCTTCAATTTTTACAGATAATATTCAGATGTTTGTTATAGCAGTTTTGTTATTGATAACAATTTCATACATTACATTATTTAATGGAGATAATTTTTCTTTTGAGTTTATTGAAAGTAAAAATCCTCAGCTCTTGAGCTCTTCTTATGTACCAAGCTATACTGCAGGTCTAACTTTTTTTATCGCAGTAGCTGCAACAAATCTATTTCATCAAGGTAATTGGCAAAGAGTTTATGCTGCTAAAAATTATGAAACACTTAAAAAAGGATTGATTATTTCTTTTTTAATTATAGTTCCAATAGTATTCCTAATGGGTTTTATAGGCATGGTATCTTTTTCTGTTGATCCAACTAATAGACCAGATCTTGGGTTTTTTACATTACTGTTAAAGGAGCAAACTGAATTATTGTCATTATTAATTGTTGTACTTGGTTTGGCTTTGACTATTTCAACAGTAGATACTCTAGTTAATGCAATATCAAGTCTGTTTGTAGTTGATGGCAAAGCAACATTTAATTTTGATAAGAAAACCGATTATTTAAAACTTTCTAAATATTTCATTATCGGGCTGTCAATTATTGTATTTATTATTGCCTCAAAAGGATTTGATATATTATATTTATTTTTGCTAGCAGATTTATTTTGTTGCGCTTTTGTTTTTACTGTTTTTTATAGTTTCTATAATAAGAGAATAAACGAAAAGATTGCTTATATTTCCATAATAGTTGGGTTAATTGCAGGATTTTTAATGTTTCCTTTTCCAGATTTTTCTAAAAGTTTATTCGTAGGAGTGTTGGTACCAACAGAAGCATTTAGCCCTTTTGTTTCTCAATCTTTATTATTTTTATCCTTTTTAATTGCAACTTTTTTGCCAGCTGTGATTTTAAAAGTAAAAAAATTGTAATTATTAAATTGAGGATTTTATAGCTTCATAAAGTAAGTCTTTGGTAGTTTCTCCAAGACTTCTATACACTTCTTCTTTATTTTTGAAAATTATAAGTGTTGTTTGATATTGAACATTAAAAAAATCAGCTATATTTCTGTTTGTTACATCAAAAGAAAAATATTCAATATTATCAAACTCTATGTCATTTAATTTACCATCATTTTTTGCTTTATTTAAAATTTTCATTTGTCCTGCACAAGATGAGCAATACTTAATCCAAGAACTAATTATAATAACTTTCCCTTCAGATTGAGCCTTATTAAACAGCTTTTGGTTAAAAGTTGTTTCCTTTTCCATAGCATTGGCGCTTAATGTAATTAAAAACAAAAAAGAGACAAAAATTTTTTTCATAGTAAGAAATTACAACAAATTAAAATTTATTGTAATCCCACAAATTGTCTCTATATAACTTATCTAAATGTCGACTAATCAAATCACAATTAAAGAGTTATCAAAGGTTTATGACAATGGATTTGAGGCCTTAAAAAAAATTAATTTAGATATTAAAAAAGGTGAAATTATTGCTCTTCTAGGACCAAATGGTGCTGGCAAGACAACTTTAATAAGTATTATCTGTGGTATCGTAAAACCCTCATCAGGAAAAGTAACTGTTGAGGATTTTGATATTATTGATGACTATAGGGAAACTCGTTCAAGAATTGGATTAGTTCCTCAAGAACTAACATTAGAATTATTTGAAACAGTTTTTAACAACGTTTCATATTCAAGAGGGTTAAATGGCAAAAAACCAAATTCAAAACACATTGAAAAAATTTTAAAAGATCTAAGTATGTGGGATAAAAAAGATTTAAGACTTAGAGAGCTATCGGGTGGTATGAAGCGAAGAGTTTTAATTGCTAAAGCTTTATCTCATGAACCTTCAATATTATTTTTAGATGAGCCAACAGCAGGGGTAGATGTTGAACTGAGAAGAGATATGTGGAAAGTGGTTGAGGATTTGAGAAAGACTGGAGTCACTATCATCTTAACAACTCATTATATTGAGGAAGCCGAAGCAATTGCTGATAGAGTAGCAGTAATTAATCAAGGAGAGATTATTGTTATTGATAAGACAGATGAATTGTTAAAAAAAATGGGTCATAAAAAATTAACTATAAATCTTCAAAATGAGTTAAATAAAGTGCCTGAAAGTTTGGAATCATATAACTTAGAAATAGGAAGTGATAAAAAATCAGTTGATTATACTTATAATGTTAACGCGGAAAGTACTGGTATAACTAATTTGCTAAAAGATTTAAAGGATGCAGGTTTAAAACTTCAAGATCTTAAAACAGAACAAACTACATTAGAGAAAATATTTGTAAGTTTAGTTAAGGAGAATAATGAAATTTAATTATTACGCGTTTAGAGCAATGTACCTGCATGAAATGGATCGTTTCAAAAGAACATTGATGCAATCTTTATTTTCACCGGTTCTCTCAACTTCATTATACTTTATTGTTTTTGGATCAGTTATAGGTGGTTATGTCGAGAAAATTGATGGTATCAGCTATGGATCTTTCATAGTTCCAGGTCTTTTAATGCTTACGTTGTTAACACAATCAATAAGTAACACTTCGTTTGGTATTTTTTTTCCAAAATTTAATGGCACCATGTATGAAATTCTTGCAGCACCCATTTCGACATTTGAAATTGTATTAGCATTTGTTGGTGCTGGTGCGACCAAAACATTACTTGTCGGTGTAGTGATTTTTGTAACAGCTACTTTTTTTGTAGAAGTTCAAGTTATGTATCCATTGTTAATGATTTTTTTATTAGTGTTAGTAGCTTTTACATTTGCTTTATTTGGTTTTTTAATTGGCTTGATGAGCTCAAATTTTGAACAAATGTCAATTGTTCCAACTCTAGTGATCACACCAATGGTTTTTTTAGGTGGAAGCTTATATTCTTTAGATATGCTACCAGAATTTTGGCAGACTGTTACTTATTTCAACCCGGTTGTATATTTAATTAATGGTTTGCGATTTGCATTTTATGGAGTTTCTGACTTTAATATATGGATTAGTGTCAGCCTAATGGTTCTATTCTTAGTAATATGTGTAACTGTGGTGTCTGTGCTACTTAAAAAAGGTTACAAAATTAAAACTTAATTACTAGCTATTTTCTTTTTTGGATCAAAAAAAGGTTTTTCTACTATTATACCTTCAAAATTACCTTTATCAGTATTAACTTCTAGATTAGTTCCAATTTTAGAATTTTCGATATTTATCATTGCAAGTGCAATATTTTTTTTTAATCTTGGCGAATATACGGCAGATGTTACTTTTCCAATTTCGTTGTTATCTTTTTTTATAGACCAGAAAGTTGTGTTAGGCCCAGATAGCGGTTCACAATTAATCTCTAAACCAACTTGTTTTCTTTTTATACCATTAGCTTTGATTTTTTTAAGAGCTGCCTTTCCAATAAATTCAATATCACTATCTAGAGATACCAAACGATCTAAACCTAATTCGAATGGGTTAGTATTAATATCAGCATCAGCATGATAGGAAAGCATTCCACCTTCAATTCTTCTTATTGAAGAAGTATGGCCAGGCTGTAGACCATATTCTTTTCCAGCACTCATTATTTTTTCATATAAGTCGTTTCCTTTAGAACAATCTCTTAAAAATAATTCATAACCAAACTCACTAGACCAGCCCGTTCTAGAAACAATTAATGGTATGCCATCTAAATCGTGTTCCTTAAACCAATAATATTTAAGATCTTTAATACTTTCTCCGAATAGTTTTACCATTATGTCTTTTGAAGTAGGTCCCTGTAGCTGTAATGGTGAAACATCAGGTTCTGTTATATTAACATTCAGTCCTGAATTTACTGCAACACCTTGAGCCCATAACAAAACATCACTATCTGCGAGTGAAAGCCAAAAATGATTTTCAGCTAATCTCAATAAAACTGGATCATTCAATATTCCACCATCATTATTGGTAATTAAAACATATTTACATTGACCAATTGCTACATTTGAAAGATCTCTTGGTGTAAGTAGTTGAGTGAATTTAAAAGCATCTGGTCCTGTAATTTCAACCTGTCTTTCAACTGCAACATCACAAAGTATTGATTTTTCAATTAAGTTCCAAAAGTTCTGTTCAGGGTTACCAAAATCTCTTGGTATATACATGTGATTATAGACAGAAAAACCAGTCGCACCCCACTTTACAGTTGAGTCAAAGTATGGGGACTTTCGAATTTGCGTCCCAAAGCCAAAGTTTTTATTACTCATTTTCAAAAAGGCTTAACAGATGGAGTAAATTTTGCAAAGAAATTCAAAAGGTTTATAGCCCAATTAAGGACTATAAAAAATTGAGAGGGGGTTATTAATTTTTTAAAATTGTTCTGACTCAGTTGAGCCAGCCATCGCAGTAGTAGAACTTTGTCCACTGCTTATAGTATTAGAAACTGCATCAAAATAAGATGTTCCAACCTCACGTTGATGCTTTACGCTGGTATAACCATCTTTTTCTCTAGCAAATTCTTGTTGTTGGATTTTAGAATAAGCAGTCATACCTTCTTTTTTATATTTTTCTGCGAGTTCGAAAATTGCAATATTTTGAGTATGAAACCCAGCTAATGTTATAAACTGAAATTTGTATCCCATTTTAGCAATTTCCTTTTGGAAAGAAGCTATTTCATCATCGTTTAAATGTTTTTTCCAATTAAAAGATGGAGAACAATTATAAGCTAGAAGTTTTCCAGGATACTTTTCATGAATAGCATCTGCAAATTTTTTAGCTTCCTCTAAATTTGGAGTAGCTGTTTCACACCATATTAAATCAGCATACGGTGCGTATGCTAGACCTCGAGAAATTGCTTGTTCAATACCATCTTTTACATAAAAGAAACCTTCAGGAGATCTTTCGCCTGTTAGAAAAGGTTTATCATTCTCATCGAAATCATTTGTAATTAATTTAGCAGCATTAGCATCTGTTCTTGCTAAAATGATTAAAGGTACTTCAGCAATATCGGCCGCAAGTCTCGCTGCCTTTAAATTTTTAACCATTGTTCCAGTTGGTACTAAAACTTTACCACCCATATGGCCACATTTTTTTTCACTTGCTAATTGATCCTCAAAATGAACACCAGCTGCTCCAGCTTTAATAAATTTTTTTGTTAGTTCAAAAACATTTAATGGTCCACCAAAACCAGCTTCTCCATCTGCAATAATTGGAAGCATATAGTCTGTTCTATCTTTTGCTTGCATATCTCCATCTTGCATTTCCATGTGTTGAATTTGATCTGCTCTTACAAGGGAGTTATTCATTGACTCAACTAATTTTGGAGCACTATCATAAGGATAAAGTGATTGATCTGGATACATTTCACCTGCAGTATTTGCGTCCGCAGCAACTTGCCATCCACTTAAATAAATTGCTTTTAAACCTGCTTTAGCATGTTGTACAGCTTGATTACCAGAGAGAGAACCAAGTGTATTAACATATGCTTCTGAATTTAATAATTTCCAAAGCTTTTGTGATTGATTTTTACATAAAGAATATTCTATTTTAATTGAGCCCCTTAATCTTTCGACCTCTTCATCCGTATAGTCACGCTTTATTCCTGCAAATCTTTTAAGGTCGTATGAGATTTTTTCTGCACTCATTATTATCCTTTAGTTAAATTTTGATGAAAAATGAAAAAGTAGATTGAATTAATTATTATCGTTTGAAGTTTCGATAAGGTCATTCATTCCACTTGAACCCCAATCACAGTGATCATCTCTCATGTAGATCCCTCTACTATTATGATGATCTAAGTCTTCTTTTCTGATGATTTGAGCTTCATTTTCAGTGTTTTTTATTTTTTTGTTCATGTAAATCTTATAATTTACTAAATTTACAAATTCTACAAAAAACGAAAAAAAGCTTGTAAATACTATAAAAAAATTGTAAAAATAAATTTACAAAATTTACAAAAAGTAAAATGAGTCAAATAGATTTAAAAATAGGCCCTAAAATCAAGGCATTTCGAAGACAATTAGGCCTTCAAGCAAACAAGTTAGCTGAAGATTTAAGTATTTCTCCCAGTTATTTAAATCTAATAGAGAGTGGTAAAAGAAAAATCGATGGTGATTTGCTTTTAAATGTTTGTGAGAAATTAAATATTCAATTATCAGATCTTACATCAAAAACAGATATTAATCTTCAAAATACAATTTCTGAAATTCTAGACGATAATTTATTTGAGGATTTAGATATTTTAGGACCTGAAGTAAAAGATTTAGTTAGTACAAACCCTAAAATTGGAAAAGCAATAGTCAGATTAGGAGATATTTTAAAGAAAAAAGATCATGAATTAATAAATAAGATTGAAACACTTTCTGGAAAAATAGTAGACAACAGAAAAAATTCTTTTCCAGGTGAAGTAATCTCCGATTTTTTACAAGATAATAAAAATTATTTTCCAAAATTAGAGGATTTTGCAAATAATGTTTTTGAAAAAATTCAGAAAAACAATCGAACTAGATATATTTCTTTATGTGAATATTTAAATACAGAATATTCTATAACAGTAAAAGATGTTATACCTGACGAGAAAAAACCTTTTTCAAAAATATATAAAAAAAATAAAAAAGAACTTCTTTTAAGTGATTATAGTTCACTAGAAACTAAAAAATTACATGCTGCTGCTCAAATAGCACAAGAGGGAGCAAATAAAGAAATAGATAATTATTTATCAGGATTTAATTTTCCATCTGAAGAATCTAAAAAATTAACAAAAGTTGCTTTATTAAATTATTGTGCAGCTGCAATTTTAATGCCTTATAAATTATTTCATGCTGAATGTAAAAAACTCAAATATGATCTAGAATTATTACAAAATACGTTTGCAACATCTTTTGAACAAGTTGCACATCGAGTAACATGTTTGCAAGATCCAAAACTTCCTGGAATTCCATTTCATTTTTTAAGAGTGGATATGGCTGGTAATATTTCTAAAAGATTTTCATTATCAGGAATTGATATTCCAAGATATGGTGGAGCTTGTCCAAGATGGAATGTTTATTCAGCATTTACAAGACCTGGAGTAATTCAAGCTGCAGTTAGTAAAATGAACAATGGTGAAAAATATGTTTGTATTGCGAGAACTGTAGAAAAAGGTATTGGAAGATTTGGACAAGCTAAAAGTGTTTTATCAATTGGTCTTGGTTGTGAAGCGAAATATGCAAAAGATTTTGTTTATACAGAAAACGTAAATATAAATGATAAATCTTCAGAAATACCAATTGGTGTGTCCTGCAGAACATGTGACAGATTGGATTGTTCACAAAGAGCTTTTCCACCTTTACATAAAAAATTTGATGTAGACTTAAATTCTAGAGGAGTTTCAGTTTATGTTAGTGATAGTAATTCTAAACAATGATAAAGTTTATAATCCCAGCTGTTATAGTTTTCTTAATTGTTTTATTTTGGGAAAAAATTACGGAATTTGCTGAAAAAAAATTAAATATTAAACTTAATTATATTGTTGTTAGTTCTATAATAGTATTTATAGCAGTTGTTCTTTTACTCTTAAATTACTAGAACTAATGTCAAAAATTGATCTTTCAAAATATAAAATAGATGAATCTGATGGGGTTTTTACCTTTAAAAATGAAAATACAACATTAGGCTTTGTAAGATTTAACAGTATTGGTGAAGTCGAATATATCTTTGTAAATCCATTATTTAGAAAGCAAGGTTTGGCTACAAAATTATTAAAACTAGTAAAAGACAAAACAAAAAAAGAAATTATACTTCAAGAACCCATTAGTCCTCTAGGATCAAAATTATTAAATTCATTAAAGCGATGGAAATAAATCTTTTATTTTTTTTTACTGTTATTCCTGCAATAATTTTCTTTGGTATAGCTAAATCTGGTTTAGGTGGATCAATGGCGCTTATTTCAATTCCTTTAATGACAATTTCGATGCCTTTAACTACAGCATTAGGAATTATACTTCCTATTCTGATATTTTCAGATTTTATAGCTACTTATAAGTACAGAAAAGAATTTGATTTAGAAACCTTAAAATTAATTGTTCCTTTTGCAGCAGTTGGAATATTTATAGGATCTTTAAGTTTTTCTTATTTTTCTGAAGAATTATTAAAATTTATAATTGGTTTGATGGGTTTTCTTTTTGCTGGTCATTATTTTTTTTTTAAAAAAAATAAAGAAGCAAAGTCAGAAAAAAATTTTTTAAAAGGTGGCATATGTTCAATTATAGCTGGTTTTACCAGTTTTAGTGTTCATGCAGGGGGTACGCCAACTAGTCTTTATTTACTTCCATTGAGAATGAAAAAAGAAATTTATGTTGGAACTAGAATTATTTTTTTTACTTTTGTAAATTTAATTAAACTTCCTCTTTATATCAATTTATCGATGATGAATCTTGAAACTTTTAAACAATCATTAATATTGTTTCCTGTTGCACTTATTGGAATTTTAATTGGTTATCAACTCCTAAGGATAATTGAGGAAAAATTATTTTATAATATTTTGTATGCTCTAATTTTTGTAACTAGTTCAAAGTTAATTTTTGATTTTATTGCATAAGTATTTACTTTAAATAAATTATTGATTTCTTATTAGCGGATAGATTTTAGGATTTAAATATTTTAAATTGGTAATCAAAATCAACGTCAAGGTAACAAATCCAATTGAAAAACCCAAATAAATTAAAACCCTAAAGTCAAATTGCCAAACTAATTCAAATATATTTTCCATTATAAATTTAGATCCTATTACAGCAAAAAATGTTGCAATTAAAATTACAGACATAAAAATTATAATAAATTCAATCAAGGATGAGAAAATAATTTGTTTTTTTGAAAATCCTAAGATTTTAAAAACTAGATTCTGATATTCTTTAATTTTTCCTTGAACCATAATTGCACTTGATATTACAATTAAACCAATAATAACTGTTACAGCAGAAATTAGTGTAACAGCAATGAATACTTTGTTTAAAACCGCGGTTACTTTTAATAGATAATCTGCAATTTTAATCATTGATAAACTTGGCATTACCTCCAGCATTTCTGTTTCGTCAAACTTATCAGAATTAAACTTCGCTGTTGCTAAGTATTCATGTGGAATTTTCTTTGCAAATTGTGGGTTAAAGAGCATTGCAAAATTAATACTTAGATCACGGTAATCTACATCCCTAAAATTAATTACTTCTCCATCAATCTCTCTTCCATAAATGTTCAAAGTAAAAATATCACCTAATTGAATATTAAAATCTTTTGCAACTTTAGCATCAAGCGATATTTGTAACTGGTTTGGTTTAGATAAATCCCACCATTCACCCTCTAAGATTGCATTATCTTTTGGAATTTCCTCTACCCATGATGATCTTCGTTCACTTCCAATTACCCAATAACTATCATTATCAGGTTTGATGAATGTATTAGGATCAACTCCATTAATTTTTGCAATACCAGATGATACCATTGGAACTATTTCAATGTTTGCATCTTTATCCATATTTAAAATACCTTGCTCAAATTTTTCACGCTCTCCTTTTTGAATGCCAACAAAAAAATAATCTGGCGCAATATCAGGGATAGATTTAGCAATTTCTCTTTGAAAGTTAGTACCCACTAAAGCCAGAGTTAACAATAATGTAACGCCTAATCCTAGAGACATTACAGTAATAGGAGTAATACTTTTTGTTTGAGTAATATTTTTAATTGAGACTTTTAGTGAAACAATTGAACTTGATTTAAATTTTTTTAGAAAAAAAATAATTAATTTTGAAAGTAAGAAAAAAACTATTAAACACACAAAAAAAGCTACAAAATATCCCAAACTATATGTTGGCTGTTCAGATCCAATTGTAAATAATAAAATTAAAATAGATAACAAAACAAAACTTACAGCAACTGATTTTTTTGAATAGTAAAACTGTAAATTTTGAAACACACTCCTAAATAAATTAGAGGCTTTTACTTGATCAATAGAACTTATTGTTGGTATAGAAAAAATTATAAGTACTAGCAATCCAACCAAAAATATTTTTAAAAAATTCAAAAATGAAAAAACTGGATAAACATTTAATCCCAAACCATCAGACAAGTATTTATCTGCTATTGGAACAATTAAAAAACTAGACCCATAGGAAATTACAGTAATAGCAAACAGTAAAATAAATAATTGTAGATAATAAAGTGTTTTGATATTTCCAGAATAAAATCCTACAGCTTTTCTAACAGCAATTGACATGTTATTTTGATTGATAAAAGACAATAAAGTGTTTGCAATTCCAATTCCTGCAATCAACATTGCACTTATAGATACAAGAGATAAAAATTGAGAAAAATTGTTAATAATTCTTTTAATACCACTTGCTGAATTTTCAGGGTATCTAAGTTTTACTTTTTGATCGTTTTTGAAAATATTTTCAATTTTTTTTTCAATTTGCGCAGGATCATCATCAGTGTTAAATTTTACTTTATATTCATAATTTAAAAAACTTCCTATTCCATTTAGTTTTAATATTTCTAAAGTTTGTTTGCCAGCTAGGGCCCAATCACCAAATGCAACAAATCCGCTTACATCTGGTACTGATTTAATAATTCCAATTACAGTAAAGTTTTGGTCTTGAACTTTAACTTGCTCATTAATCTTTATATTTAGTGTTTTTGATAAACTTTCGTTAATCAAAATTGTATTTGGCTCTGTTTGCATTCTTTCATAAGCTTCGATTGGCTCATAATCAACTTCGCCATAAAGTGGATATTTTTCATCCACAGTTTTAATTCTTGTAAATAAAGATTTATTTTTCTCTCTTCCACTTGTTGAAAGCATCGTACTAAATTCAATCATTTGCGATACTGTTGCAAATTCTTTAACTTGATTTACTAAATCCAAGTTTCCTTGATTACGATTGTAATCAATCTCTAAATCCCCACCTAATAATGCTTTGGCATTATCATTTAGCTCTTTTTTCAAACTATCTTCGATTGTGAAAATAGCACTTAAAATAAAAAGGCTAATAAACAGAGTTATAATTATGCTTGAGATTTTATGATAGTTTCTACTTAAATCTTTTAGAGCATATTTAAGTATTAGATTAAATTCTGAAGAGTTATTTGATTTTTCCATCTTTAATTTTTATTTTTCTTTTTGCTTTATCAGCAAGTTTTGGGTCATGAGTTACCATAATTAAAGAAGAACCCTCTTCTTTCACATATTTAAATAATATATTTGAAATCAATGTAGAGTTTTCAGTATCTAAATTACCAGTTGGTTCATCAGCTAAAATCAATTCAGGTTTCATAGCGATTGCTCTTGCTATGGCTACTCTTTGCTGTTCCCCACCAGATAGTTGACTTGGAAGATTATTAAAACGATGTTTTAAACCAAAACGATCCAATAGAGTCTTCGCCTCTTTTTCAGGATTTTTAAAATTATTTAGTTCAAGTGTTAATGCAACATTTTCAACTGCAGTATAATTTGGTATCAAATAAAAAGATTGAAATACAATTCCAATATTTTTTTTTCTAATTTCTGACACTTCATCCTCATTAAGGCTTGTAATTTCTTGATTTTGAAAAATAATCTTTCCAGAGGTTGGCTTCTCTAATCCACCAACAAGCATTATTAAACTGGTTTTTCCTGAACCACTCTCTCCTACAACGGAAACTGTTTCTTTTTTCTTAATATTTAAATCTACATTCTTTAAAACACTGATATTATCTTTACCAGTTTGGTATTTGAGATTTATTTTTTTTAATTTAAGAAGAGAAGACATGAATAAAAGTTTGTTTACAAAAATTCTGATAATCTTTCTAGTGCACATAAAAGCAAGTGCAATAGAAAAGGTAATATTATTTGGAGATAGTCTGATGGCTGGTTATGGTTTACCTAAAGAACATCATTTATCCTTAGTTTTAGAGAAAAATTTAAAAAAAGATGGATTTAATATTCAAGTTATAAATGGAAGTGTTTCAGGCAGTACATCTTCGGGTGGATTAAATAGGGCAGAGTGGAGTTTATCAGATCCAGGGATAGATCTTATCATTTTAGGAATGGGTGCAAATGATATGCTTAGAGGAATTCAACCAGATGAAACAAAAAAAAATTTAGAACAAATTATAGAAATTGCAAAAAAGAAAGAAATAGAAATAATTTTAGCTGGCATGATTGCTCCAACAACACATGGAATAAAATATAAGAAAGACTTTGATGCTATTTATCCAAAATTATCCAAGAAGCATAATTTACAATTTATACCTTTTCTTTTAGAGGGTGTGGCACTTAACCCAAGTTTAAATCAACAAGACGGAATACATCCTAACCAACAAGGAACAATAAAAATAAGTGAAAATATTCAAAAAAGTATTATTGCTATTTTAGATAAATAAAAATTTAAATTTATAATTTTATAAATTTATCATTTACTATTAATTTATATTTATATGGATAAAGTACCCTATCATCATTTACCAGACGGCACTTTTAGAAACCCTCTAGGTTCCCCTAAAGTTGATCGAAATTTTAAATGGTCTTTTAAAGTATTTAATAAAGAAAAAAAGAAACTCAATATGACTGTTCCAAAGGATCATGTTGTAGACAAGAAACAAGTATTAGCTGATATCAAAAAATATAAAGATGGGGATTATATTGGATGGATAGGGCACGCAACTTTTTTGATAAAATTAGGGAATACAACAATTATAACTGACCCTGTTTTTTCTAAAAATGCAGGTCCGTTAATATTTGGACCAAAAAGATTTACTGAACCAGCTTTAAATTTAAAAGAAATACCTCCTGTAGATATTTTTTTACTAACTCATAATCATTATGATCATCAAGATATGATGACAATCAGAAGATTCCCTTTCAAAAATACCAAAGTAATGGCTCCTTTAAAGCTAGGTAAGTATTTTGAAAAAAATGGATATAGCGATGTTAATGAGATGGATTGGTATGAAGAAATCATAATTAATGAAAAAATGAAAATAACATTTCTTCCAGCAGTCCATTGGTCTAAAAGAAGTTTAACGGATACTAATAAATCTTTATGGGGAAATTTTTTAATTGAATATGATGGAAAAAAAATTTTGTTTGCTTGTGATACTGGAGTTGGAAATATTTATAAAGAGATTGGTGAAAAATACGGTCCAATAGATATTAATATTATAAATATAGGAGCGTATAATTTTTATCCATTAACGCCATATAAAGATAAATCAGCTTATCACACTAATCCTGAAGAAGCTCTTGAGATCTCTAGAGATTTAAAAAGTAAAAAAGTAATTGGTATGCACTGGGGCACTTTTGTATTATCGTTGGAACCAATTATGGAACCAAGAGACAGATTTAGAGATAATGCAGAAAAATATGGCTTTAAAAAAGATGATGCAATTATTTTCAAAATTGGCCAAATAACACCACTAAATGAAATTTTAAAATAATATTTTATGAAATATTTTATTTTGATAATAATTTTTTTATTTACTAACAATGTTCAAGCAAAAAATATTAATATTTCAGTAAAAACAGACTTAGATCTTAATTGTAAGTTTGAAAAAGTTATTATTAAAAACACCGAACATAACTTCGTTTCTTTTACAAATGATCAAGTTGAAAGAGAAAATCTTAAAAGTTTGAAAATAATAGCAAAAAACCCTAATATTTTAGTAATAAAAAATTTATCAAAATTTGTTAATAAGATTAATTTGGAAGTTAAAATATCAAATAAAGATATAATTTTGATACAGGCTTTTGATCAAGAGAGAAATTATTCTGAATCTGCAGTCTACACTAGAAGTACTGGAGAATTGATCCATGAAATTACTAGAAAAATAAACTCTGATGAAAAAGAGAAAGATATTTCATTTTATAGTTGTAAAAAAAACAACCAAGACACTTAAGACCAAAGACTCCAAATCTTTTATTTGATAATATAAAGATATGAAGAGGCTATTTTTAATATTGGTATTTTATTTATTTTCGCAGATAAGCACCTTTTCAAATGAAAGAGATGTAAGACTTAACCAATTATTCAATGAGTTAAAGGCCAATAAGTCAAAAGTATCATCTATTGTTGAACAGGAAATATGGAAAATTTGGAGCACTCATCCAACCGATGCAAAACTTACCACAAAGTTAGAGGAAGGTTCTCAGTTTGTAAGAGACCAACAATTTTTTAAAGCTATAGAAATCTTTACAGAAGTTATAAATTTTGATCAAAATTGGGCCGAGGCATGGAATAAAAGAGCAACAGTTTTTTATCTGATAGGAGAATTCAAAAAATCTCAAGATGATATTGATAAAGTTTTAGCAATAGAAGGAAGACATTTTGGTGCTTTGGCAGGACAAGGTTTAGTAAATATACAATTAAAAAATTATGAAAAAGCAATTCTTAGTTATGAAAAAGCAAAAGAGATACACCCATCAATGCAATCTCCAGAGATCATGATAAGACAAATACAAGAATTAATTAAACAACAATCAATATAATGTGTGGAAGGTATGTTGTTAAAAATCCAGTTACTAAAACTTCTTCTTTAGTAAAATCTGCTATTCAAGTTGAAGATACAGAAAATTATAACGCTCATCCTTATCAAAAACTTCCAGTTATAAAAAAATATAAAAACGGTAACACTTTAGAGGCTTTAAAGTGGGGATTAGTCCCTGGTTGGGCTAAAGACAAAGAATTTAAAGCATTGATTAATGCAAGATTAGAAACGATTGATGAAAAGGTTTCTTTTAAAAAACTGATTAAAAATCATCGATGTGTTGCTGTTGCAGATGGTTTTTATGAATGGAAGAGGGAAGAGAATGAAAAAACTCCTCATTATTTTGTTAGAAAAGATAGTAATGTAATTTATTTTGCTGGTATTTTTGAAGAGGACCAATTTTGTTTAATTACAGAAGAAGCAAAAGAAAATATTAAAGAAATTCATCACCGTCAGCCAGTAATTCTTAATCAAGCAGATGTTAATCGTTATTTAAATTTAGAGCTACAGGGCTCAGCATTTTTGAATGAACGTAAAGTTCCCGATCTTGTTTTTCATGAGGTTTCAAAGGATGTTAATAAACCAACAAACAATACAACATCATTGATACAAAAAATTTCTAATTAAATCTTACTTCTTTTTATGCTTTTTAAATGAAAATTTTTTAGGTCTTTGTCTTTTTTTAAATTTTTTTCTTCTTTTAAAAGATGTTCTTTTATGGTCTTTTTCAACTAATTCATCAGATTTTTTTCCAAAATATTTTGGATTATTGGTAAATCCAAAAGATTTTTTCTTATCAATAAATTTAGATTTTTTATTTTTATCTTTTTTAAAAAATTTCTTTTTGCCTTTAAAATTAGATTTTTTATCATCATCTCTTTTAAAGAACTTCTTTTTATCTCTGAAGTTACCTTTTTTGTTATCATTAAATTTTCTTCTTTTGTTAAATGAAGCCTTACCTGTTTTATCACCTCTCAAATTTTTCTTTTGACTTCTATCTCTTTGAGGTGGTTTGTAATTTGGATCTATTAATTTACCTATAGAATTCCACATGGATCGATCACTTGGAGTTAAAAAGGTCAAAGCGGAACCTTCTTTACCAGCTCTACCTGTTCGTCCTATTCGATGGACATAATCCTCTGGAACTTGTGGTAGATCATAATTAATAACATGTTTGATCACTGGGATATCTAATCCCCGTGCTGCAACATCGGTTGCAATTAGGATACGACTATGTCCATTTCTAAATCCATTGATAACTCTGTCTCGTTTACTTTGTCTTAAGTTTCCATGAATAGCATCAGCTTTATGACCATCATATTTAAGTCTTTTAACTATTTTATCCGCACCATGTTTAGTTTTAACAAATACTAAAATAGACCCACTTCTCTCCACAAGTTGATTGATTAATTCGTGATATTTTTTATCCTGCGAAACCTCAAATGTTTCCTGCTTAATTTTATCAATTGGGGTCGATAAAGATCCAACAGATATTCTTTCAGGATTATTTAAATACCTTTGAGATATTTTTAATATATTGTTTGGAAGCGTTGCTGAAAATAATAATGTTTGATGTTCTTTTGGGACAAAATTTAAAATCTGTTCTATTTGAGGAGTAAATCCCATATCAAGCATCCGATCAGTCTCATCTAAAACTAAATAATTAACTTTAGATAAATCTAAACTTTTTCTATTTAAGTGATCATTAATTCTGCCAGGCGTTCCAACGATTATCCTAGCACGTTTTCCTAACTTTCTAAGTTGTTTTTGCATGCTCTCACCACCAATTAAAAGAGCATTACCAATTCCTATTTCTCTAGCATTTAATTTTAAAACAGTTGCCATTACTTGTGTTGCAAGTTCTCTTGTGGGACAAACAATTAATGCCATTGCCTGTTTATCTTTAATTAATTTATTAATCATTGGGATGGTAAAGGCCAAAGTTTTACCTGTTCCAGTTTGTGCGGTCCCTAAAATATCTCTACCCTCAAGACTTATTGGAATTGATTGACTTTGAATAGGAGTAGGAGTTTTAAAATCAGCAAGCTCAATTGACTTTTTAAGCTTATTTTCAATTTGTAGATCTGAGAAATTCATTAGTATAGGGAAAGGTATATATTAAGTGTTTACGAAGGATGCATATATCTTTTTAAATCAAATACAATGAATAGTTTGATCAAGGATTAATCTCTAAAGTTTACAAATTCTATTGGAAGACCTATATCAATGGATTTTATGGCATTCATTGCATCTTGAAGGTCATCTTTCTTTTTTCCATCCACTCTTAATTCCTCACCTTGAATTTTAATTTGTATTTTTAGCTTAAGCTTCTTTATATCAGCAATAACTTTTTTAGCATTTTCCTGGCTAATTCCCTCTTTTAATTCACTTACTTGTCTAATAGATCCACCTGAAGCACCTTCGGAACTTTTAATTTCTAATACTCTTGGATCTACTTTTCTTCTAACTAAATGGGTTTGCAGCAATTCATTTACCTGTTTTAATTTTAATTCATCAGGTGCAGCAGTTGTAATTGTTTTATCCTTTCGCTCAATTGAAATATGAAGTCCTTTAAAATCATATCGATTACCAATTTCTCTTAAACAATTAGCTAAAGCGTTATCAAATTCTTGGTAATTAATTTTACTTATAACATCAAAAGACGGCATGGTTTATTTATATAACAATTATAATTGAGTTTATATATTTAAAACAAAATGTGAATAACAACGTACACAAAAATTCTTATCGAGTAAGAGGCAAAGGTTTTTTATTTTTTTCTTTTATCTCAACTTTTTGATTATAATATTTTTTTAAATGCATAAACTGTTGATACACCACCAATTAGTATAAATTTTAATATTTTTAATTTAATGAGAGTTTTAATCATAATTAAATGTCAAACTTTTCTAATAAGAAGTGGATTACCAAATTGTAGAAAAATACAAAACAAGAAATATAGAATAGAAAAATGATTCCCTTAGAATTAAAGATGTATCCAGTTGAAGTTAAAAGCACAATAAATAAGCTAATTGATAAAGCAAGCTTTGATAGTGATTTTTTCTTTAAGTGAGATTTAACAATATCCTTTTTCATTAAATTTAATTATAATTATTAAAGATATTTATTCATCTTTAATTTTGACCCACTAGACATTTACCTGTAATTTTTTTAACACTTATTTCTTTCATTTTGGGTTTATTGTAATTTCAGCATAGATCCTGTTATTGTTGAAGACAAAAAGTATCAGTATTGTTAATTAATGGGGGTTGTGAATAATTTATTATTCATTTAAAATATTAATTATGCTTAGTTATATTGTTCCATTTTTAGTTCTAATTTTAGTTGTGGTATTCATTCACGAATATGGTCACTACTATTTTGCTAGGAAATATGGAGTAGGGGTTACTGATTTTTCAATTGGATTTGGCAAAGAATTATTTGGCTGGAATGACAAACATGGAACTCGTTGGAAAATATGTGCAATACCACTAGGGGGTTATGTAAAATTTTTTGGTGATCGAAATGTATACTCCCAATCAGACCATCAAGAAATACTTGAAAAATATAACCAAGAAGAAAGAGAAAAGTTATTTATTTTAAAACCTTTGTATCAAAGGGTGTTAATTGTTTTTGGTGGACCTTTGGCCAATTTCTTATTGGCTTTAGTTATATTTTTTTCAATTTATACTTTTGTTGGTAAAGACTTTACTCCAGCGGTTATAAATGAGGTCCAAAAAGATAGCCCAGCAATGACTGGAGGCCTTAAAAATCAAGATATAATTTTAGAAATTGATGGAAATAAAGTTAAAAGTATCATGGAAGTTTCTAAATTTATTACTATGTCAACAGGGGATGTTATAGATTTTAAAGTTAAACGTTCTTATGATGAATTGATTTTAAAAATTAAACCTAACATTGTTCAAGGTGAGGATGGATTAGGAAATAAAATCAATAAAAGAATGGTTGGAATAAAACTTGGAGCCTATAATAATGAGGTAAATCACGTTAAATTAGGTCCTGCACAGGCATTATATCATGCATCTCATGAAGTATATTATGTCAGTACTTCATCTTTAAAATATATAGGTGGTATGATCATGGGAAAAGCGGATACCTCCCAACTTGGAGGTCCAATTAGAATTGCTAAAATTTCTGGTCAAGTGGCAACTTTTGGAGTGTTAGCTTTTATTAGTATGATGGCTTATATATCGATTAGTTTAGGTCTAATTAATTTGTTTCCAATACCAATGCTTGATGGAGGTCATTTAATGTTTTATGCATTTGAAAAGGTTTTAGGCCGTCCTTTATCTCAAAAAACACAAGAAGGTTTTTTTCGAATCGGTTTGTTTTTGTTGCTATCATTAATGTTTTTCACAACCTTTAATGACCTTAAAGATTTAGGATTATTTAGTTAATAAAGTTTCTTTTAAGTTTAAAAAAGTAAGTAAAATCAATACTTTTTACTATTATTACAATATGTTGTGTTATATGAATTTTTTAACACTAAAAAAAAGCTTGATTTATCAACGTTTATGACAAGTATAAATATCAACCAACAAAACCGGAGCTAAAATGAACAAAAAACAACTAATTGCAAAGCTTTCAGGCTCATTAAATTTGAGTAAAGCTGATGCGGAACGAACATTTGATATAATTACCAACACTATTTTAGATGCTTTAAAAGGTGACGATTCAGTGAAAATTGCTGGATTTGGTACTTATAAAGTAGCTAAAAGAAAAGCTAGAGTTGGAAGAAACCCTAGAACAGGTGAACAAATTCAAATTGCTGCATCTCAAAAGGTAAAATTTTTACCAGCTAAAGCTTTAAAAGAAGTATTTAATAAATAGTAATTTTTTTAACAGCCCTAATATGTTTTATACACGTTAGGGCTGTTTCTATATGCAAATACCGCATAGCCAATTTTCCTAATCAGCGTTAGTTATTAGTTTTATTAAAAAATATAAACTCTGCTTTAACAGTGGAGGTCTTATGACTAAATTAATAAAAAGAATATCTGCACCACTTCTTAGTTTAATAATTCTATTAAATATGAGTAGTGCAGGAATGGCAGAGACAACTGTTTCTGCTGAAGTACAAGCTATATTCAATTCACTACTATTTCTAATTTGTGGTTTCCTTGTCATGTTTATGGCTGCAGGTTTTGCGATGCTAGAGTCTGGTATGGTAACTTCAAAAAGTGTTTCAGTAATTTGTGCAAAGAACATTGGTCTTTACTCAATTGCTGGAATAATGTTTTGGTTATTTGGATATAACTTAGCGTATGGAATCCCAGAAGGAGGATACATTGGAACATTTACCCCATGGTCAGATGCAAGTTCAGTTGAAACTGGATATGCAGATGGTTCTGACTGGTATTTCCAAATGGTTTTCTGTGCAACAACAGTTTCAATTTGTTCAGGAGCAATGGCTGAAAGAGTAAAACTTTGGCCTTTCTTTCTTTTCGCAGCAATCTTAGCTGGAATTATTTATCCTATCGTAATGGGTTGGCAGTGGGGTGGAGGCTGGTTAGCAGAACTTGGCTTCTCAGATTTCGCTGGTTCAACTTTAGTACACTCAACAGGTGGTGCTGCTGCACTAGCTGGTATAATGCTACTAGGTTCACGATATGGACGATTTGATAGCAAAGGTGAGGCGAAAGCAATTAAACCTTTTGCTGCTTCTTCAATTCCATTAGTAACGGTAGGTGTATTTATCCTATGGCTAGGTTGGTTTGGATTCAATGGTGGATCTCAATTAGCTATTGGAACATTTGATGATGCAGTAGCTGTGTCAAGCATTTTTATCAATACTAATCTTGCTGCTTGTGGTGGTGTAATGGCTGCAGCAACAATAACAAGATTAATGTATGGTAAAACAGATGTTGTACAAATGTTAAACGGAGCAATCGGTGGATTAGTAGCAGTAACTGCTGAACCATTAGCGCCAACACCACTAGCTGCAATTTTCATTGGAGCTGTAGGTGGTTTAATCGTTGTATTTGGAACTAAGTTATTGTTCAGTTTCAAACTTGACGATGTTGTAGGTGCAATTCCAGCTCACATGTTTGCTGGAATATGGGGAACACTTGCAGTGCCACTAACAAATACTGATGCAAACTTTAGTGCACAAATAATTGGTGTGCTGTCGATTAACATTTTTGTATTTGTCGTGTCATATATCGTGTTCTCAGTTATGAAAGCTACTTTTGGAATTAGACTAAGTAAAGAAGCTGAAGCTAAAGGTACTGACGTAACCGAAACAGGTGTAATAGCATACGCAATACGAGACTAATTGCATGCAATATAGGGGCTCTTCGATCTCCATGTCGTTATCTCATTGAAGAGCTCCTAACAAAAAATTAACAAATATCTCTCTCTCTTGTTAGTTAATCTGAGGCCCCGAAAGGGGCCTTTTTATTTTGAAATACTTTTAAGAGTTTCTAGAACCTCTTTAGCATGGTCTTTAACTTTGACGTTTGTCCAAGTTTTTAACACTTTACCTTTTTTATCAATTAAGTAAGTTGACCGAATTGTTCCCATAAATTCTCGACCCATGAATTTCTTTTTACCCCAAACTTTGTATTTTTTGAGAAGTTTTAATTCTTCGTCTGCTAATAAATCAAATTTTATCTTATATTTATCTTTAAATTTATCATGACTTGCCAAATTATCCTTTGAAATTCCATAAACTTCACAATTTAATTTTTTAAATTTTGATAGAAATTTATTAAAATCGTTAGTTTCAGTTGTACACCCAGGTGTATCGTCTTTGGGATAGAAATACAAAACAACGTATTTTCCAATAGAATCTTTTAAAGAATAATTTTTTTTAGATGTTGATTGAGAACTGAAAGCTGGAGCTTTAGAATTTATTTTTAACATATTTTTCTAGAATTATAATGATTTTAAGATAATTTAAATAAAATTATGAAAATAAAATCAGCACAGTCTTTGGTTGCGGAAGCACTTAAAGAAATAAAAACAATTGATACTGATCAGGCATTTAAAATGGTTGAAGAAAATAGTTGTAATCTAATTGATATTAGGGACGTTCGTGAATTAGAAAAAGAAGGTCGTATAGAGAACTCTCATCACATACCAAGAGGAATGATGGAATTTTGGTTGGATCCAAACAGTCCTTACTTTCAACAAGGTAAGCTTGATCAATCAAAAGAAATGGTATTGTTTTGTGCTGGAGGGTTACGGTCAGCTCTCGCTGCAAAAACATTAAAAGATATGGGTTTTGAAAAAGTTTCACACATAGATGGTGGATTTGGAGCTTTAAGAAATAGTAAATTTAAAATAGTTTAATTATTATTTAATTCTTCTAGAGCATATTCTAATCTGTCTTGTCCCCAAAAGATTTTATTATTCACAACAAATGTCGGTGCTCCAAAAATATCTTTTTTGAAGGCTTCATTTGTAATTTTTTTTAATTCATCTTTAATTTCTTGTTTGTTAATACCTTCAAAAAATTGTTTGTGATCTATACTTAAATTATCTAATAATTTAGCGATATTTTCTAAGCTAGTTAAATCTATATCATCTTGCCAATAAGCATTAAAAAAAGTTTTTAAATATTCTTTTTTTTTATTTTCCTCTACAAATAAGTAGCCCCTCATAATATTAAGTGAGTTCACTGGAAATTTTGAATTCCAATTAAAATTTATTTTATTTTTTTTTGAAACTAATTCACAATCATTTTTCATATTTTTTAATTTAAATTTATTGAAAGCTGGAGCGGTAATCTCAACTAAATTATGCAATCCACCTAATAAAATAGGTTTATAATTAAATTTAATGCTCTCAACTTTAGCAATATTTTTATAAGCTATGAAGGCATAAGGGCTTATAATATCAAAATAAAAATCTATATGATTACTCATATAGATTAATTCTTTTTGCGTAAAAAATTCTGATTATCCAATAAATAAAAATTCCAAGAGGGCCTATTAAATAGGTAATTATTAATGGAATTGCCAATAAAATTTTATTAATAGAAAATTTTTGAGAGTCTTTTACTATCCATCCACCAACAAACAAATTGATAGCAATAAAATGTGTCCAGAAGATCAACAAGTATAGAGAGTCCTCAAACAATCTTGATAATTCATTCAGTCCTAAATATAAATTGAAATTCCCATCAAAGTCATAACCAATTAAGAATGATTTATAGAGAATAAAAATATAAACACCGCTCAGTAATATAAAAGGAAAAATTGAAGTCACAAAAAATCTACTTAGGTATGATTGAGGAAAAAAAATTAATATAAACCAGAAGGGTAGAATTCCTAAATTAATCCACATATAAAGTGTCTCAATAGTAAAATAAGTAAAAATTTGTTCGATCATTTAATATATTATATTCAATCTTACGATGATTCCTATAAGAAATAAAAAAAAAACCCTTCAAGTCACAGTAGATGAGATGAGAAGTTTTGCATTTGCATATGTTGATAAATATGCTCCTTCTAAGCAACAACTTAAAACATATTTGTTAAAAAAATATATGAAACTTTCTGCAACAGACTCAAGAAAAAAAGATGTTAATAAATTAATTGATATTGTTTTGTCTGACCTTGAAAAAAATAAATTTATTAATGATCAATTCTATTCTGAAAGCAAAGCAAAAAGCATGGTTCAAAGAGGACATTCACTAAATAAAATTCGTAATTATCTAATGGGAAAAGGAATAGGTAGTGAGTTTATTAAAGATACTGTAGAAAAAATTAAAGAAAATAATAGTGATCAAGATTTTTTTTCAGCAATAAAAATTTGTAAAAAAAAAAGAATTGGACCAGCAAGAGCTGAAGATAATAGAACTTTATTTTATAAAAAGGATATTTCATTATTGGCAAGAAATGGTTTTGATTTCGAAACATCAAAAAAAGTTATGGATATAGAGAAGGATGAATTTTTAAAAATAATTAATTTACTTTAATTTTTTTTTTTCTTCATCTTCTAAGAGACTGTTAATTTTATTTCTAATATAATTTTTCACAAATACAAAAACTAATAAACCGAAAATAGAAACTGATACTATTATTATTAATATAATTCTTAGTTGTTCATCCATTATATTATAGTTTTGCTTTTTAATATAAGACTTGTATTTTTTAAATCAGGTTTACCATATAAAATTTCATTTCCATCAAAATCAGTAACCAGCCCACCTGAATGATTTAAAATTGCATGTCCAGCTGCTACATCCCATTCATAGGCTCTTGGTTCTGCCACATAACCATCGTATTCACCTGTTGCAACCACACAAAATTTAAGAGAACTTTTCATTCTAATATTTTGTTTTACTCCTAATTCATCGTATATTTTTTGTATTTCGGGTTTAATTTTATTCGAATAAGATATAAACTTGATTGGTCCAGTATTTTTTGTTATTGAGTTACTAAGATTAGATGTTTTTCCATTAAAAAGTTCATAAGCATTACCCTCTCCATAAGAGTAAAACATTCTCTTCTTAGCAGGTGCATTAATTAAACCTGCCACTGGTTTATTGTCTATTATTAATCCAGCATTAATTGTAAATTCTTCTAAATTATTTATGTAATCATATGTTCCATCTATTGGATCTATAAGCCAAAAATTTTTTAAATTTGATTTATCTTTATTCTCTAAACTTTCCTCAGAAATGATCGGAATTTCAGGAGTTATTTTAGAAATTACTTTTGATATAAGATTATTTACTTCTAAGTCACCGTTGCTGACAGGGGTGTTGTCAGATTTAATTTTTTTTATTAAGCCTTTTTCTCGTAATTCGATAGCTAAATCTCCAGCATTTAAAAAACATTTAATCAAATCCTCAACTATCTTTCTTAAATCCATTTTATTATTTACCTAATTTTCTTAATTCGATATTTTTTGCATTAATTACTTTTTTTCCAGCATTTTCAAAATTTACAGTTACTTTGTCGTTTATTATAGATTGCACCTGTCCTATTCCCCATTCTTTGTTGTTTGGATTAGTGACTTTGTCACCTGGTTCATAATCTAAAATCATTTAATTTAACTTATATTGTAAATCAGTATAAATACCACCTTATGAGCAAAGAATTAAACTCTTTAGGTTTTAACAAAAAACCATCAGAAACTACTGTAGTAGTAGCTATGTCTGGTGGCGTAGATTCATCCACTGTTGCAGGCATTATGAAAAAAGAGGGTTATAAAGTTATAGGTATTACATTAAAACTATACGATGATGGCAAGGAAGTAGCAGCTTCTAAACAATGTTGTTCCGGTCAAGATATTATGGATGCAAAACGTGTGGCTCATAAATTAGATATTGAACATAAAATTTTATATTATCAGGATAAATTTAAACAAGGAGTAATAGATAATTTCGTTGAGAGTTATTTAAAAGGTGAAACACCAATTCCTTGTGTGCAATGTAATCAAACAGTAAAATTTAAAGACTTATTTAAGGTAGCAAAAGATCTTAATGCAGATGCATTGGTTACTGGTCATTATGTAAAAAGTATTACAGAAAAAAATACTACAAATATGTACAGAGCCATTGATGAGAACAGAGATCAAAGTTATTTTCTATTTAATACAACTAGAGAGCAATTAGATTATTTAAGATTTCCTTTGGGTGGAATGTTAAAAGATAAAACTCGAGAAATTGCAAAAAATTTAGATTTGAATGTTGCTGATAAGCCTGATAGCCAAGATATTTGCTTTGTTCCAAATGGAGATTATGCATCAGTTATACAAAAATTTAGACCTGACTCTTTTCAAAAAGGAAATATCAAGAATTTAAATGGAGAGGTTATAGGAGTGCATGATGGAATTATTAATTTTACAATAGGTCAACGAAAAGGAATAAAGGTTTCAGATATAGAGCCTCTTTATGTGCTTAAGATTAATTCTGATAGGAATGAAATAATTGTTGGACCAAAAGAGAAATTAGGAAAAAAAACAATATCTTTAAAAGACATAAATTTATTAGCACCAAATATAGAATTAGAAAAAAAAATTTTTGTGAAAGTGCGATCAACTGGCGATTTATTAGAAGCGAATGTGCATTTAAATGATAATAAAACAGGGATTGTTAATCTTAGCGTACCAGAGGATGGCATTTCACCAGGACAAGCTTGTGTTTTTTATAACAAAGACCAATTTGGGTATAAAGTTCTTGGTGGTGGGTGGATTAAAGAATAGAAGTTTGTTTACTTCTTTTTATTTTTTCTTTTAGCTCTTCTTTTTTTTGAGCCTTGTTTTCTTCGACCTCTATGTTTTTTGGGGTAACTCATTCAATCCTATTTTAATTATATTGACGTTTTTCATGGGATATAGCATTGTCTTTTAAACATATCAAATTTTATTATGAGTAGTTCTTTCAAGACTTTTCTTAAGCACACAGCAAAAGATTTTCACAATCAATCAGTTAATCCACCAGTAGTTAGAGCGTCCACCATAATTTTTAAATCAATGAAAGATATAAGAAAAACTCAAGCAAAAGCTCAAAAAAATCCTATTGGAGGTCATTATGATTATGCAAGACAGGGCACATCAACTACTTATATTTTACAAAAAATTTTAACCAAGCTTGAGGAAAGTTATCATGTTTTTACAACTCCAACAGGTTTTGGGGCTGTTTTTTTAGCTATATTTAGTGTTACCAGACCTGGAGATGAAATTATTGCAGCAGATCCAGTTTATAGTCCAACAAGAATATTAACCGAAAATTTTTTAAAAGATTTTAATATTAAAACAACTTTTTATAATCCTCATGATCTTAAAACTTTAGAAAAAAATATTACAAAAAAAACAAGGTTAATTTTTGTAGAGAATCCAGGAAGTAATTCTTTTGATTTTCAAGATCTAGGAAAAATAATTTCCATTGCCAAAAAAAATAAAATTTTAACTGCTATGGATAATACATGGGGAACACCATATTTTTTAAAACCAATAAAACTTGGATTTGATATGTCAATTGTATCTGCAACAAAATACTATTCAGGTCATTCAGATGTTATGGGAGGATCTTTAGCAGTAAATAAAAAAGTATTTTCCAAAGTGAAAGCTGCAGAGAGAATTACTGGTTTAAGACTTGGTCCTGATGACGCCTATTTGATTACAAGAGGATTAAGAACTTTAGATGTAAGACTAGATAGACACAGAGAAAATGCAGACAAAGTTGCAAAATTTTTATCTAGATTTAAAAATATCAAACTCCTTTATCCTTATAAAAAAGGTTCTTATAATTATAAGATGTGGAAAAAGTACTATTCAGGAGCTTCTGGTTTAATGGGTTTAAAAATTAAAAGTAAAAATATAAATTCTGTCAGGAAATTTGTTAACTCTTTAAAACTATTTGGCTATGGTTACAGTTGGGGTGGATTTGAAAGTTTAGCTTTACATCAAGAGTATAGGGAGACAGGTACCAGAAAGTTTTTAAAATTAGCAAAAGATGAACATTTAGTGAGATTACATATTGGATTAGAGGACCCTAGCGACCTTATCACTGATATAAAGCAAGCTTTAAAATACTTAAAGTAAATTCCTATGAGTACTGAAAAATTTATCAGGAATAAAACTGCTCTAATAACTTTAATAGCTGCATGTTTAGTAGTTCTAATATCATTAGGTGTTAGACAAACTTTTGGTCTATTCTTTATGGACTTTAAAAATGATTTAGGAATTTCATTAACAGAAGCTGGACTTTCTATAGGGATACAAATGCTAATGTGGGGACTTACCGGACCTATATTTGGAGCAATAGCAGATAAATATGGTGGACATAAAGCTATATCTTTAGCATTTATTTTTTTTATAGCAGGAATTTATTTTCTTTACGCAGGTCCAAACACAGGAATATTTTTTCAAATAGATATGGGTATTTTAGTGGGAATTGGTTTAGGTGGAACAGCTATAAGCATTCCTATGGCTATAGTAGGAAAACATTTCCCATTATCTAATAGAACAATTGCAATGAGCTTAGTTACAGCTATAGGCTCTTTTGGATATTTTTTGTCACCACTGCTAACAACATACTCACTAAACGAAAATGGATGGAAAATTACATTAATTGCCTTTCTTTTTGCTCTTTTTATAGGTTTAATAGTTTCATATTTTGTAAGATCTCCATCATTAGAACAAAGTATTGAAACACCAAATTCTCAAAGCACCTTAGAGGCAATTAAAGAAGCATTTGCCTCAAAAAGTTATATTCTTTTAGTATCTGGTTTTTTTGTTTGTGGTTTTCACATTACACTAGTAGGAACTCATGTACCTACCTATGTAATTGATAGAGGGTTAGAAAGCTGGACCGCAGCAGCAATATTATCTTTAATAGGATTGTTTAATATATTTGGCTCACTTTTGAGTGGTTATTTATCCACTAAGATTAGTAAAAAAATTATCTTAAGTTTTATTTATTCTTTAAGAGGTTTATCTATTATTTTATTTATATTTTTACCAGCTAGTAATATTAATGCTTTTATTTTTGGTGCCAGTTTTGGTTTCTTATGGTTATCAACTGTACCAGCCACAAGTGGAATAGTTGCTCACATGTTTGGAACAAAATATTTAGGTTTATTATATGGAATTGTTTTTTTAAGTCATCAAATAGGATCATTTTTTGGAGCTTATCTTGGTGGTTTATTTCATGATCTTTATGGATCTTATGACTATGCGTGGTATTTAGCAATTGCATTATCAATTTTCGCTGCAATAATCCACTTACCTATAAAAGAAGAAGCAGTATTAAGATTAAAAACAAACTAAATTGAGCACAAATAAAATTTTAAACGATATTAATTTATCTGCCAAACCATACGTTATTTACAAAACATCAAATGGGTTTGATTTATTTACAGATTTTTCAAAAAAAATTATTTTATCAAATAATAACGTCACGAACTTTTTGGAGACAATTTCTTCAAATAAAAAAAAAATCAAAAAAACTGATCTTTATATTGGTTTTTTTGGCTATGAACTTTTAAACTACTTAATAGGCATTAAATTTCCTAAGCAAAAAACCAACTTTTTTCCTAAGGGAATTTTTTATAAACCTGAAACTTTAATAAGTTTAAGCGAAAATCTGTCATTTAAAGCCCCTCCATCAGAAAAAAAAAATAAACAATTTAAAATAAATATCGATAGGAAAAATTATACAAGAATATTTAATAAGTTTAAAAGAAAAATTAAACAAGGCGAAACTTATCAAATTAAAATTTGCACTAAGTATAAAAATAAATCAAAAATAGATCCCCTGGATTTTTTTTGTCGCCTATCTAAATCAAATCTTGCTCCAGAAGCATTTTTGATTAAAGATAAAAATTATTCAGTTATCAGCTGTTCACCTGAGACCTTAATTGAGAAAAAAGGAAGATCAATAATTACTAAACCAATTGCAGGTACCCTTAAGAAAAATACAAGTTTAAATAAAAGTAAAGCACTTCAATATTTTAGGAAAAACATTAAAGAGACAAAGGAACATAATATGATTGTTGACATGGAACGAAGTGATTTATCGCGAATTTGTATCCCAGGGTCAGTTAAAATAAAAAAAGAAAAAACTATTGAGGAATATAAAGATCTTTTTCACTATGTAAGTTTGATAAAAGGTAAGTTGAACAAAAAGGTAAAAACCATTGATATAGTTAAATCAATGATGCCTGGTGGCTCTGTAATAGGTTGTCCTAAAGTAAGCACACTAAACCTTCTAAACAACCAAGAAAAGGAAAACAGAAATATTTACACTGGAAGTTTTGGATATATTAAATTTAATGGAGATATGAAGTTTAATATTATTATTCGCTCAATACTTAATTTTAAAAATATTTCAGAAATTTCAGTCGCTTCTGGTGTTGTAATAGATAGCAATGCTAATAATGAGTTTAATGAAAACTTTATAAAAGCTAAAGCACTAATAGATTTATTTAAATGATATATGTGATTGATCATAAAGACTCCTTTACCCATAATGTAGTCCATCAATTATCTTTGTTTGATGAAGTTAGATGTACAAATTATGATGAAATTGATAATCGATATTTAAAAAGAGCATCTACAATTGTCTTATCCCCTGGCCCTGGATCACCAAAAGATTATCCAATAACTAGTAGTATTTATAAAAAATTTAAAGGAAAAAAAAAAATATTTGGAATTTGTTTAGGATTTCAACAAATATTATTTTGTGAGGGTGCAAATATAGTACAACAAAAACAAATTTATCATGGGTTCCAATCTAAAGTAAAAGTTGTAAGTAAAAATTCTGTATTTAAAAATAAAAATATTTATAAGGTGGGTCGTTATCATTCCTTAAAGCTAGAAGAACCTTTTTATTCCAAAAATTTTGACATAACTATGAGATGTGTTATTTCAGGATCAGCAATGGCATTAGAAAATAACTTTGATAAAATTTACGGATTTCAATTTCACCCTGAGTCATTTTTAACTATAAATGGTAACTTACTTATTAAAAAAATCTTATCAGCTTAAAGATCTCAAAGAGACAAAATTTCAAGATCTCTGGGGTGATCATGGTGTGTTCACGACTATGTGGATTTATGGTTCATCTCCAAAAATCCTTTTCTTTAATGAGCATATTCAAAATTTATTAAAATCAATAAAAAAATATAAAATTTTTAAATCTTCTATAAAAAAAGATATTAATAAATTGATTAAAAATAATTTAGATTCTAAAAAAAATTATAACCATTTGTTGAGAGTTGCAGTAAATAAAAAAATAATATCTATATCTTTAAGGAAAAGAATTAAACCAAAACTTGATTTCAATTTAAAACTTGTAAAATTAAAAAGAAAAAAACCTGAGTATAAAAATCTTAAATATAAGGAAATTTTAAAATACTTATCAAAAATGGATAACTCTAGATCAGATATTGGATTATGTTCAGATAAAAAAATATTTGAAACCGGCACTTCAAATATTATTTTTGTTAGAAATAATAAATTATATTCTCCTGCAAAAAATTGCTATAAAGGAATTACTTATAAATTTTTTGAATCTAAAATAAAAAAAATAATTAAAAAGGAAATAATGATAGATACAATGTCAAAATATGATGAAATTATTTTGATAGGTTCGGGTAAAGGTGTTGCCTCCGTTAAAACTGTAGATAAAATTGGATGGAAAAGAAAAAGTTTAAAAATTTTTAATTTATTAGATAATCATTATTCAGTTGCTGCAAAAAAATATCCAAGGTATTAATTGATGGTTAAAGATCCCAATAATCCTTGCCTTTTTTGTAATTCTAAAACAAGCAGTGTCGCTCATGAAAATGAACTAGCATATGCAAGTTACGACACATATCCTGTATCCAATCTTCATTGCTTAATTATCCCCAAAAGGCATCTAAGTGATTACTTTGATTTAACTGACGATGAGCTAATAGCATGCAATGATCTGATAAAAAAAATAAAGAGTGAAATAACTGCAAAAGATAAAACTGTTAAAGCATTTAATATTGGGACAAATGCAGGAAAAATTTCAGGACAGTCTATTATGCATTGTCATATCCATCTTATACCTAGAAGAGACGGAGATGTAGAGAATCCCCAAGGGGGAGTAAGGTCTGTAATTCCTAAAAATCAACACTACAAACGAAAAATATAAATTCTAAGTTGTTATTAAGGACAAAATAACCAATAGTTTATGTTGATATGAAGATTTAACTAGATTAGAAAAACTTTTAAATTAGATCAAAATAATTTAATTTAAGGGTAAAATGTTAAATACAAATCCATTTTCTGCTTTAGCAGAGACAGTTTCTCCACTCGCTATGCAAAGTTTTATTATTGCAATGGTATTATTAATTGCAGCTGGAACAATTATTCAAATGATTTCTCACAGGAATCTAACGTATTTTTTTAATAATGCTAAAAAAGCAAAACTTAATGCAACAAAAGAACTTGGTGTAGGGGAAAAAGTATCTATCGTTGCAAAGACAACTGTTTACGATATTGGTACTACCTCTGAGCTTGGGTTTGGTAAAAGAAGATTGGCGCATGTGCTTGGAATGTATGGTACAATTTTATTTTGGGTTGCATCTGCAGTTTTAGTTTTTGGCTATACAGGTTTAGAAAAATCATCTTCAACTATTTGGTCTATGATATGGCATATAGGAGCAATACTAACATGTGTTGGTGGATATTGGTTCTGGTTTTTTTTAAGAGTAGATGTTTCAGCCGAAGCACATCCATGGTACAGAATTATTAAAGCAGACTTATTTGTTTTAGCTCTATTAGCTTGTGCAACGTTTGGATTGTTATGGTCATATACTCAGTTTAATGGACAAACTGGATTATCATATTTATTTTTAATTTTATATGTAGTTTCAAATTTAATTTTATTTGGAGGAATATATTGGTCTAAGTTTGCTCATATGTTTTATAAACCTGGAGCAGCAATACAGAAAAATTTAGCAGAAGCGGATGGTTCAAGAGATAATCTACCACCACCTGCAGATGCACCTGAGCAATTTGGCTTAGGTATAAAAAGAGAAGAGCCAAAACATTATTAATATGATAACAAGAAAAGGAAATAATTAAATTATGTCAACTTTTGTATATATGACCAGATGTGACGGATGTGGTCACTGTGTAGATATTTGCCCTTCAGATATAATGCACATTGATGAAAATATAAGACGTGCAAAAAATATAGAACCTAATTTTTGTTGGGAGTGTTACTCATGTGTAAAAGCTTGTCCTAATCACGCAATTGATGTCAGAGGTTATGCTGACTTTGCTCCAATGGGACACAGTGTGAGAGTTAGAAGAGAAGAAGAAAAAGGTACTATTTCTTGGAAGATTAAATTTAGAAATGGAACTACTAAAGACTTTGTCTCACCAATAACAACAAAACCTTGGGGAGAATTTATCCCGAAGTTGGCTGAGGGTGACAAGCCTAATCAAGGAGAGATTAATTCTCAAAGATTATATACTGAGCCAGAGGGTCTCAACATTGATGGTGAACTACCAAGTGTTCCAAAAGATTCTTTTAAAAAAGGTGTTTATTATTAATGGCAAAACATAAAACACATTACGAGGATTGTGATATTTTAGTTGTTGGCGGGGGTATGGCCGGTACAGGTGCTACTTTTGAAGCAAGACACTGGGGCAGAGACATGAAAATTGTTTGTGTTGAAAAAGCTAACATAGATAGAAGTGGAGCTGTTGCTCAAGGACTATATGCAATTAATTGTTATATGGGAATGCAGTGGGGTGAAAATCAACCTGAAGACCATGTTCGTTATGCAAGAAATGATTTAATGGGGATGGTAAGAGAAGATTTAGGTTACGATATGGCACGTCATGTGGACTCTACAGTTCATATGTTTGATGAATGGGGACTTCCTATGATGAAGAACGAAGAAACTGGAAGATATCTTAGAGAAGGTAAGTGGCAGATTATGATACATGGTGAAAGTTATAAGCCAATTGTTGCAGAGGCAGCAAAGAAATCTGCAGACAAAATTTATAACAGAATTATGATTACTCATCTTCTAATGGATGAAGCTCAAGAAAATAGAGTAGGTGGTGCTGTTGGATTTAATATGAGAACTGGAGATTTTCATGTCTTTAGAGCGAAAGCTGTAATTGTCTCAGCAGGCGGTGCATCTCATATATTCAAACCTAGAGCAGTCGGTGAAGGTATGGGTAGAACATGGTATGCTCCGTGGAGTAATGGTTCAGCTTATGCATTACCAATTGCTGCTGGAGCTAAAATGACACAAATGGAAAATAGAATAGTTTTATGTAGATTTAAAGATGGTTATGGACCTGTTGGAGCGTATTTTCTTCATTTAAAAACTTATACTCAAAATGCCAATGGAGAGAATTATGAAAAAAAATGGTATGATCAAACTAAAGAATTAGTTGGAGAATATATTGATCACCATCCAACTCCAACCTGTTTAAGAAATCATGCTTTTATTCAAGAAACTATGGCAGGTGGTGGGCCAATTCAAATGGTTACAACAGAAGCTTTTCAAGATCCACATTTAGAAACTGTAGGGTGGGAAAATTTTTTAGGAATGACAGTTGGTCAAGCTGTAGTTTGGGCATCCCAAAACATTGATCCAAAGTATACAAATCCAGAATTAACTACTTCAGAACCATATGTAATGGGTTCACATGCTACATGTTCTGGAGCTTGGGTTAGCGGGCCTGAGGATTTGTCTCCTCCAGAATATTTCTGGGGATACAATAGAATGCTTACAATTGACGGTCTATTTGGTGCAGGAGATACCGTAGGTGGAAGTGCACATAAATTTTCTTCCGGATCATTTACAGAAGGTCGATTAGCTGCAAAAGCTGCCGTTAAATACATTGAAGATAAAAAAGCTGAAGGTTTAAAGGTATCAGATAAACAATGTGATGATTTTAAAGCTAAAGTCTATAAACCCCTTGAAACTTATAAAGTTGCTCAAAATGAAATAACTGGTGGAACCGTTTCTCCGAGTTATATTTCTCCAATTCAAGGACTTCAACGTTTACAGAGGATTATGGATGAATATGTTGGTGGTATAGCAACTAATTATATGACTAATGCTAATATGTTAAAAAGAGGCTTGGAACTTTTGACTTGGTTAGAGGAAGACTTAGAAAATGTTGGAGCTGAAGATTATCATCAACTAATGAGAGCTTGGGAGCTTAAACATAGGGCTCTTACATCTCAGTGTGTAACAGAGCACACTATGTTTAGGGAAGAAACTAGATGGCCAGGCTACTATTATAGAGGAGATCATATGAAACTTGATGATGAAAATTGGCACTGTTTAACAGTTTCTAGAAGAGATCCTAATACAGGTAAATTTAGTCTTGAGAAAGTTCCTGTTTACCATATCGTGGATGAGAACGAAAAGAAAAAAGCCTCTTAAAATTTAAATTACAAATAAATATGGATATTTTATCTAAAACTGATGATGAAATATATGAATTAGCCAAACCAATTTGGGATAATTTAGTAAAATCATCTAATCTTAAAGATTATGGAGGATTTACAAGAGATTTCTCTACTCAGATGCTCTTTGGCGCAAATGAAGTTGAATTAGGTAAACAGTGGGCAAATAATAAATTAATTGTAAATTTAAAGGAAACTTTTGAACCCTTTGGATGCTTAAGACGAGGGGAGCATGTAACTGTTTTGATAAAACAAACGAATAAGGAAATCTCTGGAGAGTTCTTGGGCAGATTAGTTCTAGGTGTAGAAGATAATCTTATCAAAGTTTATGGTGCAACAATTTATTAAAAAAAATTGGTATAAATTAAATAATTATTTGACAAATTTTTCAGTGGGTGTAATGACGTGATAAATGCACCTTTCAGAAATAAAAATTTTTAATAAACTCCCTAGATTAAAATCATCATATATTAAAGTAGGCATTTTAATGAGTTTACTTGCATACTGGAGTGTAATTTTAGTTGGAACTTTTATTACTTTTAATTAGGTTATTTTTAAGCCGCATTTTTTAAGTTTATATGGAAGTCTTTTTACCAATCGCACAAGTATTTGTTAATCCTATAGAAATACTTTTATTAAGCGCAATTGTTGGAGTTTTATCAGGATTATTTGGAGTTGGAGGTGGATTTTTGATGACACCTTTTTTAATTTTTTTAGGAATTCCACCCGCTTATGCAGTTGCAAATGAAGCAAATAATATTTTAGCCACATCAGTATCTGGATCAACTACATACTATTTAAAAAATATTTTAGATTATAAAATGGGTTTTATGATAGTTATTGGTGGAGCCATAGGCACCACATTAGGAATTTATACATTCACATATTTTAAAGGTATTGGAAAAATTGATACAGTAATTTCATTAGCTTACATGTATATACTTGCAATAATTGGAACCTTGATGCTGGTTGAAAGTTTGAAAGAAATTGATCAAGCAAAAAGAAATGTTTTAGCAAAAAAAAAAGCTCACGTTCATTACTGGATACATGGTCTTCCTTTAAGAATGAGATTTCCAAAATCTAAGTTGTATGAAAGTATTTTTACTCCAATTATAATTGGGCTTTTTGTTGGGTTTATCGCCGCAATTATGGGTATTGGTGGAGCCTTTATTTTAGTTCCAGCAATGATTTATATAATAAAGATGCCAACAAAGTTAGTTCCTGGAACTTCTTTATTTGTGACTATTTTCGTAAGTGTAATAGTAACTTTCCTACATTCTTTCAATTATGGTTCAATAGATTTGTTATTAGTTCTAATGTTGGTTATTGGTTCAATAGTGGGTGTACAGCTTGGACAAAAACTTGGGGAAAGAATTGATAGCTCTGGACTTAGAGCTTTACTTGCGGTTTTACTTTTAATTGTAGGTATAGCAATTGCATACGATACTTTTTTTGCAGAAGAAGTCATAAATGGAGCTAAAATATCAGTTAAATCAGATTTAAATTTTTTCTCTAGATTTATTATAGACTTTTCAAAAGAAATGCCTTTCTTTTACGGTTTATTTTCAATTATGTTTGCTATCATTTTAGGAGCAGCTGCAGCTTTTTTAAGACGATTTATTTCAAATCTAAAAAGTAAAATTTTTATTAAATCTTAAAATAAAAATTGTTTAACAGTTTCAATATATATTAAACTTATAATTCCAACAGTTACAGCAGCAATTAAACCTACAACAAATGGCTTATAACCCATTGACCTAAGTTCACCCAAATTTATTGAAATTCCTACAGCTGCCATTGCCATCGTTAAAAATACTGTTGTTAGAATTTTTAAATATTCTATGAATTTTAACCAAATATAAAAATTACTATTTTCAGTTGAAAAAAATTGATCACCTAAGTTTCTAACAATTATCATACCAATAAATCCAATCACAAAATAAGGAAAAATACTGAATATAGAGTATTTTTTATTTTTTACTTCACCTCTGTTGTATAAAAAGGCAAATAAAGGAATAAGTAATACTAAAAAGGTATTCCTAATAAGCTTAGTTACTGTCGCAACATCTAATGTTTCTGGATTGTTAAACTGCTGATCATAAATTAATCCAGCAGCAGCTACTTGTGAAGTTTCATGTATTGAAGTACCAAGAAATAAACCAGCCTCTAGGGCATTGTCATTAAAATACCATTCTGCAAAATATGGATAAATCAGCATCGCAATTACTCCAAATAATGTAATATTTGCAATTGCATAAGCAACCTCGGTTTTTTTGGCGTTTATCACAGGAGCAGTAGCAACTATTGCTGTTGCTCCACAAACACTCGTACCAATTGCTATGAGATAAGACATTTTTGAAGATATGGGAACTTTTTTTATAAGCAGTTTTATTAAAACTAAAACTCCTAATATACAAAATATTACTAATGGTATTGCTATTGATCCAAATTTAATCAAATCAGAAAAACTTAATCTTATTCCTAAAAAAATTATTCCTAATTTCAAAATATATTGCTGGGTAAAATCTAAACCTATCATCATGCCAGGTCTGGGAGTAAATGCATTACCCATTATAATTCCAAGCAATATTGCTATAAGAACTGTTGAAATTGGGCTTTTAGTTGTTCCAAAAATTTCTATGGCTAAAACGTTGTTAATACCTTGAGAAAATAAACAAAATACTAACGCTAAACCAACTCCTGGTATAATTGACTTCAAATATTGATAATTAACAGGCACAAATACTTTATGCACTTCTGTAGAGCTTAGTCATCACAAATTCTTTGTGACCTAAAGCCTCTGCACAAGTTAATCTTCCGTTAGCTACCCTTAAAGTTGTTTTGATTAATTCATCTCCTGCTTGAGACATGTTCATCTCACGTGTTAGAATTTTTGAAACATCACAATCAATATGTTCACCCATTCCTTTTACTGTCAAAGGATTTGCAGTTAATTTAACAACTGGTTCAATTGGATTTCCAACAATATTACCTTGGCCTGTAGGGAATAAATGGATATTAAAACCTGCTGCTGCTTGAAGTGTTACACATTCAGCTGCAGCTGAAGAAGTATCCATAAAATATAAACCTTTTCCTTTACTTGGTTCTTCCGCAGGTTCAAGAACATCAATAAATTTACAGTTTCCAATCTTTTGAAAATTTCCAAAAGCTTTTTCCTCAATCGTTGTTAGTCCGCCAGCTATATTTCCTGCAGTAGGTTGACTTTCAGAAAGATCATCTGTTGCTTCCTTTAAAATAAAATCATTATAATTATTCCAAGTATTCATGAATTTCTCTGAAGCTTCTTTAGTTGCACCTCTTGTAGCACAAACTTTTTCGGCTCCTGTAAGCTCTGATGTTTCACCAAAACACAAATGAACACCTAATGGCTCTAATTTATCCATTAAATTACCAACAGTTGGATTTGCTGCTAAACCTGATGTAGTGTCAGACTCTCCACATTTAACTGATATCCATAAATCACTTAAAGGACATTCTTCTCGTTGTTTTTCAGAGGCCCACATCACAAATTCTTGTGCTTTTTTTGAGGCTTTCATCGTTGTACCAATGTCACCGGTTCTCTCTATATGAAATCCTTCAACTGGTTTTCCAGTTTTTGCAATTCCATCTACAATTTTTTTAGTCCATTTAGGTTCAATTCCAATAACAATCACCGCTGCAACATTCGGGTTACAACCAGTACCAATCATTGTTCTAAAATGAAGTTCTAAATCAGCTCCAAATTGAAGTCTTCCATAAGAATGTGGGAGTGCAATTGTCCCTTTAATATTGTTTGCTACGGCTTCAGCACATGCATTTGATATATCATCAACAGGAAGAATAATTACATGATTCCTTGTTCCTGCTCTACCATTTTCTCTTTTATAACCTAAAAAACTTTTTGGAATTTCCATAAATTACCACTTTTTAGTTTTTACATTGTGAACATGTACATGCTCACCTTTTTTTGTTGATTTGACAACTTTACCAATATCATGACCATATTTTAAAATTGTATCACCCTCATTAAGATCAGTCATAGCAATTTTATGACCCAAAGGTATTTCATCTAATGATTGTATATTTACTGTGCTATCATCTTCCATTATCCAGCAAGAACAATCTTGCTTGGGAGTGATTTTTTCTATTACTACCACCCCTACATTATCTTTTTTGTCGTGAATTATAATGTCTGTAGCCATATATAGTGTCGATTTGTTTGTTTGAATTTTTCAAAAACTTATATATTAATCGCTAAAATTAACAATGAATTTTAATAGTTTTAAATTTACACATTAGAGAGGTTCTAGTTTTATGACAAAAATGACAACGGAAGAAGCTTTTGTAAAAGTTTTACAAATGCACGGAATCGAACACGCTTTTGGAATTATCGGTTCAGCTTTTATGCCAATTTCAGATATTTTTCCAGATGCTGGTATTACATTCTGGGATGTTGCTCATGAAACTAATGGTGGATTAATTGCAGACGGCTATACAAGAGCTACAGGAAAAATGTCAATGGTTATTGCTCAGAATGGTCCTGGAATTACAGGATTGGTTACACCAATTAAAACTGCTTATTGGAACCATACTCCTCTTTTATTAGTTACACCTCAAGCTGCTAACAAAACTATGGGCCAAGGCGGGTTTCAAGAAGTTGAACAAATGAATTTATTTAAAGACATGGTCTGTTATCAAGAGGAAGTTAGAGACCCATCTAGAATGGCAGAAGTATTAAATAGAGTTATTGAAAAAGCAATTAGAGGATCAGCTCCAGCACAAATCAATGTACCAAGAGATTATTGGACACAAGTTATTGATATAGACCTTCCTCCAATTGTTAGATTAGAAAGACAAGCTGGTGGTGTAGATGCAATAAAAAAAGCAGCTGACTTATTATCTAATGCAAAATTTCCGGTAATTTTATCTGGAGCAGGAGTTGTTATAGGGGGGGCTATTGAAGATTGTAAAAAACTTGCAGAAAAATTAGATGCTCCAGTTTGCTCGGGCTACCAACATAATGATAGTTTTCCAGGAAGTCATCCTTTAGCAGCAGGACCTTTAGGTTACAATGGTTCAAAAGCTGGGATGGAATTAATTAAACAAGCAGATGTAGTTTTAGCATTAGGAACTAGACTAAATCCATTTTCAACTTTACCAGGTTATGGAATGGATTATTGGCCAAAAGATGCAAGTATCATTCAAGTAGATATGAATTCCGATCGTATAGGCTTAACTAAAAAAGTCTCAGTTGGAATTTGTGGTGATGCTAAACTAGTTGCTCAACAATTGCTTGCTCAACTTTCTCCAACAGCGGGTGACAAAGATAGACAAAAAAGAAAGGATATAATTCATCAAACTAAATCTGCATGGTTACAAAAATTATCTAGTCTTGATCATGAAGATGATGATGAAGGAACAGTTTGGAATAAAGAGGCAAGAGAAAGAGACTCTGACAGAATGTCTCCAAGACAAGCTTGGAGAGCAATTCAATCTGGTATGCCTGAAGATGTAATTATCTCAAGTGATATTGGAAATAATTGTGCAATTGGAAACGCTTATCCAACATTTGAAAAAGGTAGAAAGTATTTAGCTCCAGGATTATTTGGTCCTTGTGGATATGGTTTTCCATCAATATTAGGTGCAAAAATTGGCTGTCCAGATACGCCAGTGATTGGTTTTGCAGGTGATGGAGCATTTGGTATTAGCATGAATGAAATGAGCTCTTGTGCTAGAGAAGAATGGCCTTCGATAACAATGGTTATATTTAGAAACTATCAGTGGGGAGCAGAAAAAAGAAATTCTATTTTATGGTTTGATGATAATTTTGTTGGTACCGAACTTGATCCAGAACTTAGTTATGCAAAAGTTGCTGATGCTTGTGGTCTAAAAGGGGTAACAGTTAAAAGCATGGAAGAAACTACAAATGCTATTAAGCAATCTTGTGACGACCAGAAAAAAGGCATTACAACATTTATTGAGGTAATTTTAAACCAAGAACTTGGAGAACCTTTTAGAAGGGATGCAATGAAAAAACCTGTAAAGGTTGCAGGTATTAATAAAAAAGATATGAAGCCTCAAAAATCTTTGGCTACATAGCACAAAATCGAAGAAATTTATTTTTAGTTATTATACTTTTTGTATTTTGATATGTAATCTTTCACACAAATACCTAAATATTTTTTAAAATCATACTTAGGCCTCCAACCGTATGATCTAGCTAATTCACAATTTACAATTTTTCTCATAGTACCATCTAATAACTTTTTATTGTTAAATCTAATTTTTATTTTTAATTTTAATTCTCTTGCAACAATATCAACATATTGCTTAATTGATTTTTCATATCCACTACCAATGTTAATTAAAGTATGTTTTGTTTTTTTATTCAAAAAAAATAAACAAGCATCAGCAATTTCATCTACATAAGTCATTTCTCTTTTAGGTTTACCTGTTCCCCAGAATGTAATTTCTTTTTTATTATTAATTTTTGCAGAATATAGCTTACTAATTATAGCTGGTAAAAAATGCGAAGTTTCTGAATTATAATTATCATTAGGACCAAACAAATTTGATGGCATAAGGCATATGAAATTGGTTTTATATTGTGTATTAAAATTTTCGCACATTTTAATACCAGCTATTTTTGCTACAGCATAAGCTTCATTTGTTTTTTCTAGTTTACCTGTTAATAAATATTTTTCTTTAATAGGTTGTTTTGCTAATTTAGGATAAATGCAACTCGAACCAAGAAAAATTAAATTTTTAACATTGTATTTTCTTGCACATGAAATAACATTTGTTTGAATTTGAATATTTTCTGTTATAAATTCAGCTCCAAACTTCATATTTGCAAGTATACCTCCAACTTTTGCAGCTGCTAAAATTACACAGTCAATTTTTTCTTTTTTAAAGAAATGATTTACTTTATTTAAATTCTTTAAATCTAATTTTTTTTTTGATCTAGTTATTATAAATTTATATTTTTTTTTTTTTAATTTTCTTAAAATTGAAGACCCAACTAAACCGTTATGACCAGCTAAAAATATTCTGGAATTCTTCGAAATTGTCATTACTAACTTTTATACTCTTCATTTATCATTTCTTGAATCATTGACTTTATGTTGTAACTAGGTTTCCATTTTAAAACTTTTCTTGCAAGTCTTGAATCACCTCTTAATGATTCTACCTCTGTTGGTCTAAAATATTTTTTATCTATCGCTATAATTTCTTTTTTATTCCAAATACCTTTCTCTCTTTGACCTTTGCCCTTCCATGTAATTTTCATTTTTAACTCTCTTGCAGTTAAATTAATAAACTCTTTAACAGTATGTTGTTTTCCGGTAGATATAACAAAATCTCTTGGTTTTGTTTGTTGCATCATCATCCACATTGCTCTGACATAATCTTTAGCATGACCCCAATCTCTTTTTGCATAAAGATTGCCAAGATAAAGTTTTTTTTGTTTATTTTCCTTAATTTTACAAATTGCACTTACAATCTTTTTTGTAACAAAAGTTTCTCCTCTCAAAGGACTTTCATGATTAAATAGTATGCCGTTGCATGCAAATATATTATATGCTTCTCGGTAGTTAATAGTTATCCAATTAGAAAATACTTTTGCTACAGCATAAGGACTTCTTGGATAAAATAGAGTTTTTTCATTTTGGGGCGGTTTTGCTGATCCAAACATTTCTGAACTACCAGCCTGATAAAATTTTATTTTCTTATTTAATTTAAGTGTTTTAATCGTATCAAGAATTCTTAAAGCTCCTAATGCCACAACATTAGATGTATATTCTGGTATATCAAATGATACTCTAACTTGAGATTGTGCAGCTAAATTATATATTTCATCAGGTTTTATTTGCAAAATATTTTTGGTAACAGATGTAGAGTCAGTAATGTCCCCATAATGCAAATATAGATTTGTTTTGTAATGTGGATCAATATAAATACCATCTAAACGATGAGTATTAAATGAGGAACTTCTTCTAATTATTCCATGGACAATGTAATTTTTAGTTAGTAAAAATTTTGTTAAGTAAGCACCATCTTGACCTGTTATTCCATAAATTAAAGCAGTTTTTTTTTTCATTTAAAAATTATAGTACTAATTAAATTTGTTTTTATTTTAATACTGACATCGGATCAAGCCTTGTTTGAAACCAATTAATTCTAAAATCTAGATGTGGTCCTGTTGATCTTCCAGTTGAGCCCACAGTTCCAATAATATCCCCTTGATTTATTTGATCACCAACTGAGACCAGAATATTTTCTAAATGAGAATATATTGTAGAAATACCATGTCCATGATCCATAATAACAGTTCCACCAGTATAATATAAATCATTTTCTGCCATGGTAACCGTCCCAGATGCAGAAGATTTAATCATCGTTCCTTGTTTAGCAGCAATATCAATTCCATAATGGGGCCACCGCGGTTTACCATTTAAAATTCTTTGACTTCCATAAACACCACTTATAATTCCTTCAACTGGCATAATGAATTTTTCTTTGAAAAATTGAAGATTTGAATTTATTGCTCTTGCTTCTCCTATAGCATTATTTTCCTTTTTAATTCTTTTATATACTGACTCAGGAGGAGTGACCTTACTCTCTTCAAGACCATCAATTCTTTGAATATTATATTTTCTCTTGAGAACTTTTTTTGTAATTATTTTTTTTTTTCCATTAAGAATTTTTGTAAAAGAAAGATCATATTTTTGATCTCTATCAATTCCAAAAACAAATTCTCCATTCTTTGAGACTTTTACCTCTTTTTTCCCAACTAAAATCTTAGCATTTGGGTCAGTGAGACCTAGTATGAAATGACCTTGTAAAAATTTTCCCTGAAACTCAATTGCATATGTCGGAGATACTAACAATAATAAAATTAGAAATATTCTATAAATTATTGAGCTGTCCATCCACCATCTATTATAATTGATGTTCCTGTAATCATAGAGGAAGCTGAAGAAGCTAAAAAGCAAACTGTTGTGGCAATATCACTCTCGGTTGCAACTTTTCCTATTGGAATCTTTCCTAAAACCAGTTTTTTAAACTTATTATTTTGAAAAAATCTTTTTACCATTGGGGTCTCAACAAATGTTGGTGCTACTGAGTTAACTCTAATATTTTTTTTGGCCAATTCAACTCCCATTCCTTTAGTTAAACCCTCTATTCCAAATTTAGTCATATTATAAACATTTCTCCCAATCATGCCTACATGACCAAGCTGAGATGACATGTTAATAATCGAACCAGGTCTTTTTTTATTTTTTGTCATTTTTTTTACAGTTAATTGAGCAACATTGAACGCGGCTTTGAGATTTAAATCTACCAAATAGTTCATACTTGATTGCTTTATTTTTTCAAAAGGTTCAGGAATATTTGTCCCAGCGTTATTTACCAAAATGTCAATAATTTTAATTTTATTTAATTTTTCTTTTAGATCTTGATAATTCATTACATCACATTGAATTTTTATGATTTTTCCTCTAACTTTTTTAATATCTTTTTCCAATTTATCTAAATCAGATTTAGTCCTACTTAATCCAATTACAGTTGCTCCTGCCTCTGCCAATGCAATAGAACAAGCTCTTCCAAGTCCTTTTCCTGCTCCAGTCACTAAAGCATACTTTTTTTTAAGATTTATTTTTTGTAGATACATTATAAGAATAATATTTTAATATCTGTGTAAATCAACTCAACTGCAACTACTAATATAGCTAATAACCCTATCCAAGCTATCCATCTGTATTTTTTTATCCACCCAGAAATTAGAGTTGCTGCAGTTGCCATCAATATAATTGACAAAACTAAACCAAATACAAGAAGGCCATAATGGTCTCCGGCTGCACCAGCCACACCTAATACATTATCTAAACTCATTGTAAAATCAGCTAAAAGAACTGTCCAAATTGCTTTTAAAAAACTTGAGTTATCTACATTAATATCTTCTTCTTTCTCTGATCCTTTAATAACATCTACGTAGAGTTTATAAACGATATAAAGTAATAGTACTCCCCCAATAAGCCTTAATCCAGTAATCTGTAGTAAGTATGCAGTAAGAAGTGTTAATACTATTCTTAATATTACAGCACCCCCAATTCCCCAAAAAATAACTTTTTTTCTTTGCTCAGGGGGAAATTTAGATGCAACCATACCAATAATAATCGCATTGTCTCCTGCCAATACTAAATCAATGAAAATAATTTGAGTTAAAATTGCTATTTGTTCTGGTGCAAAAAATTCAGCAAACATTAATGATTTAGTATCATGTCAGCACCTTTTTCTGCAATCATTATTGTTGGTGCATTTGTATTTCCTGAAGTTATATTTGGCATTATAGAAGCATCGATTACTCTAAGATTATTCACACCTCTAACTCGTAGTTTTTCGTCAACCACTGACATTTCATCTTGACCCATTCTACAAGTTCCAACAGGATGAAAAATTGTTTGAGTAAAATTTGATCCTTCTTTTACTAATTCTTCATCGTCAGTTATGTGAATACCTGGTCTATATTCTTCGGGCTCATATTTTTTAAAAGTTTCTGTCTCTAGCATTATTTTACGAATTATTTTTAAACCTTCTGCAGCAACTTTTCTGTCTTCGTTAGTTGATAGGTAGTTCATTTTAATTTTCGGATAAACTCTACTGTCAGCACTTACAATATTAATTTCACCCCTACTTGTAGGTCTAACATTCGCAACAGTAGGAGTAATACCTTCAAAATCATGCATAGGAGTTACTCCTAAAATATCCGTACTAACTGGGGAGACATGAAACTGTAAATTTGGAGTTGCTCTAGAAGGATCACTTTTAACAAAACCACAAACCTGGCTAGCACCCATTGTAACAGGTCCACTTTGGTTTAAAATATATTCAAGTCCCATCATAAACCTTCCAAATATACTCTCAACTTTGTTATTTAAAGATTTCAAATTTTTTACTTTGTAAACAGGTCTAAACATTAAATGATCTTGTAAATTTAAACCTACTCCGTTAGATTCATGAACTATATCAATACCATATTTTTTAAGTTTCTCATTATTTCCTATGCCTGATACTTGAAGTATGTGGGGGGAACCAATTGCTCCTGAAGATAATATTACTTCTTTATTAGCCTTAACCTCAATAAGCTTATCATTATTATAATAACTAGCACCAATAGCTTTTTTTCCATCAAAATTTATTTTTTGAACGTGGGCATTGACTACAATCTTTAGATTAGGCCTTTTTTTTGCTGGGTTTAAATATCCTTTTGCAGCACTACATCTTAATTTCAAACCAGGTTTATTAAAACTTGTTGTAAATTGAAAAAAACCTACACCAGTATTGTCTCCAGTATTAAAATCGTTTGTTTTGGGAATTCCATATTCTTCAGCAGCATTTTGAAATTCATCAAGTAGCTTTAAATTAATTTTTTTATTTGCAACCGTGATTGGTCCACTATCATTATGAAACTCACTTTTGCCTAATTCGTTGTTTTCTGATTTTAAAAAATAAGGCAGCACATCATTCCAGCCCCAACCTGTATTTCCTAATTGGCGCCAAATATTATAATCTTCACTTTGTCCTCTTACCCACAAAAGACCATTAATAGAAGAACTTCCTCCAAGAGTTTTTCCTCTAGGGTATCTTATTGATCTATTATTCATTGTTTCATCAGGTTCAGTTTTAAAACACCAATCAACTTTTGGATTATGCATAGTTTTAAAATAACCAACTGGTATATGAATCCATGGATAGGTATCTTTACCACCAGCTTCAAGAAGCAAAACTTTATTTTTAGGATTTGCAGTAAGTCTATTAGCTAATACACATCCAGCTGATCCAGCACCAAGTATTATATAATCAAAAGTTTCCATTAAATGTTTTATAAATTAAAAAATTTAAATAATCTAGATAACTAGTGTAGAATTTGACATTAAAATAAATATTTAATACGTTTAGTTATGCTATCAGATAGTCAAATAAAAACTTACAATATTGATGGATTAGTAAAAAGTTCATCTCAATTATCCAAAGATAAAATAAACGATTTAAATTCAGCTTTAGATAAATATCTTGAAGATCACAAAGATGAGAATAATGAATTTGTTAGTGGATTATATGAAAGAGATAGTAAATTTTTAGAATTTGCGCTTTTTCCAGAAATTATAGAGGAAGTTAAACAATTACTAGGAGAAGATATAATTCTTTGGGGCTCTTCATTATTCTGCAAAAAAGAAAAAAACGGAAAAGAAACTCCTTGGCACCAAGATGGCGAATACTGGCCTATCAAACCATTAGAGTCGGTAACTGTATGGTTGTCAATTGATGAAGTTACAGAAGAAAATGGTCCATTACAATACATACCAGGATCTCATTTGGACAGAAATTTGGCTGAACATAATACGCTAGAGTCCACAAATGTAACTTTAAATCAAACTTTAAAAAATATTGATGAAATTAAACACAAAGCAAAATCAGTTCATTTAAATCCAGGAATGTTTTCATTGCATGATGTTTATTTATTTCATGGGTCAAGAGCAAATAATTCAGGAAAGAGAAGGGCCGGACTTACTTATAGGTACATGCCTGCTACATCTTTTTTTGACCACGTAGGAGCAAAAAGCATTGAAGACAAAATTGGATATTCACTTCAAAGACAGCTACACTTAATTAGTGGTAAAAACAAAGGTGGAAATAAAATTTTTAAAAATCATACTACCTAATTAGAAAATTGTATTTAGACGCAATAATTATAGGAGCTGGATTTTCTGGTTTATACCAATTATATCAATGCAGAGATCAGATAGGCCTCAAAACTCTTATTATTGAGGAGGGTAAAGAAGTTGGAGGTACCTGGTATTGGAATAAATACCCAGGTTCAAGGTGTGATACTGAAAGCCACATCTATTGTTATACTTTTTCAAAGGAAATTTATAAAAATTGGAAATGGAAAGAAAGATATCCCAAGCAAAAGGAAATTTTAAGCTATCTAAAATATGTAGAAAAAAAACTTAGCCTAAAAAGGGATATAATTTTTAATAACAGAGTTAATTCAGCTGTTTACTTAGATAAAAAAAATTTATGGAGAGTTAAAACAAATAAGAATAAAACATTTTATTGTAAATATTTAATAAGTGCTGTTGGATCACTATCTGCAACAAATGTACCTAATATTAGAGGTCTTAAAAACTTTAAAGGAGGATGGTATCATACTGGGAGATGGCCAAACAAAAAAATAAGTTTCAAGAATCAAAAAGTTGCACAAATTGGAACAGGTTCAAGTGGCATACAAATTGCTCCAGTATTAGCAAAATCGGTAAAATCACTGACAGTTTTTCAAAGAACACCTAACTACAGTGTTCCTGCAAGAAACAAAAAGCTTACAAAAACTTTTATAAAAAATACTATAGGCAAATATAATTATATTAAAAATTTACTTAAAAAAACACCTGGAGGACATGCGTTTCACTTTTCAAAAAAATCTATTTTTGAATTTACTGAAAGTAAAAGATTAAAAATTTTAGAGAAGGCATGGTTAAATGGTGGTTTATCATTTAGGGCATGTTTTAGTGATATTACTAAAAAAATAAGTGCTAATAAAATAGTATCAAATTATATAAGGGATAAAATTAAAAGAATAGTTAAGGATAAACATATAGCTAAAATACTCACAGATTTCGGGCATCCATTTACTACTAAGAGACCAACTTTAAATACAGATTATTTTGAAATATTTAATAGAAAAAATGTTCAATTAGTTGATTTAAAAACAAATCCAATAATTAAGATTACAAAAAAAGGAATAAAGACAAAAAATGAAGAATTGAAGTTTGATAAAATAATTTTTGCAACAGGGTATGATGCGTTAACAGGCCCTATATTGTCTTTAAATTTGACTGGAAGAAAAAACATTAAATTAAAAAAATATTGGAAAAATGGTCCAAAAACTTTTTTAGGAATTATGATACCCAATTTCCCAAATTTTTTTGTTATCTCTGGACCAGGGAGTCCTTCTGTATTAACTAACGTGCCTGCCCAGATTGAGCAACATGTAGAATGGATATCAAAGTTTATTAAACATTTAGAAACAGTAGGATGTAGCAAAGTAGAACCTGGTATAAAAGAAACTCAAAACTGGGTAAATGAAATAAATATTCTTGCTAATAAATCTTTATTCATGAAAGCAAAAAATTCTTGGTATAAGGGTGATAATATTCCAGGTAAGCCAAAAAAATTTATACCATATCCAGCAGGATTGCCTCAGTATAGAGAAATCTGTAATAAAGTTCAAAAAAAAATGTATAAGGGATTTAATATCTCACTAGAATGAAAAAAATACTTTTTCTAACTTTTTTAATTCTGTTTAACAGCAATGTTTTGTTTGCAGATAATATTGAAATCATCAGTGATACTAAAGGAGATGGTTTAAAGGTGATAAATCATTCTTGGGTTAAAATTGAATACACTGGTTTTTTTGAAGATGGAAAAATTTTCGACACAAATGTTGGTAAAGATAAACCTTTAGTATTTCAAATAGGAATGAAGGAAGTTATTCCAGGATTTGAACAAGGAATATTAGGTGAAAATAAAGGATCTAAAAGAAAAATTAAAATACCTCCAACATTAGCTTATGGAGAAAAGGGAGCAGGGGAATTAATACCACCAAATTCAAATTTGATTTTTGAATTTGTTATTTTAGATGTTTTAAATCCAAACTATGAAAAAATTGATAGTAAAAAATTAGAAAAATTAATAAAAGAAAACGCAGTAGCTTTAGATATTAGATTGGATAATCAATGGAAAAAGACTGGAGTTATTAAAGGATCATTTCAAGAAACAGCATTTGATATTGATGGAAAGTTTAATGTTTATTTATTGGATAAAATTAGAGCTTTAGCAGGGGAAGAGTCTCAAGGAATTGAGCTAATTTTTATAAGTCATGATGGAAAAACAGCTGAAATTTTAGGGAATGCTTTTGCAGAAGATTTAGGTTTTACAAATGTATATGTACTTGATGGTGGAATACAATCTTGGGTAAACAGCAATAAGCCTCTTGAAAAATATAATTAGCATTTATTTATAATTTTTTTTTGTATTTGTTCTAGAAATAATATTTATTATTACTTATGAAATTAAAAAATAAAGTTGCAATTGTTACTGGTGGAGGAAAGGGAATAGGACAAGAAATTTGTTTAGGACTTGTAAAAGAAGGAGCTAAAATTGTTATTGCAGATTTAGATAAAGAAAATTCCTCAAATGTTATTAAAACTATAATTCAAAACGGTGGAGATGCAATTTATGTAGAAACAAATGTTTCAAATGAACAGAGTGTAAAAAATTTAATATCAGAAACTATTAAACAATTTAAGCAAATAGATATATTAATTAATAATGCTGGCATAAGACATGTTAAGAAACTTGAGGATCATAGTTTAAACGATTGGAATGATATGATTTCTGTAAATCTAACTGGACCATATATTTGTTGCCAAGCAGTAATTCCTCAAATGAAAAAAATCGGTAAAGGTAAAATTATAAACTTTGGTTCTATTGCTAGCTTTATGGGAAGACCTGATCGTGTAGGTTATGTTGCTGCGAAAAGTGGAATATTAGGATTGACCAGAGCTTTAGCAATTGATTTGAAGGGAACCAATATAAACGTTAATACAATTTGCCCAGGCCTTATATCTACCCCGTTCAATAAAAAATATGCTGAAGATCCAACACATGGTGAAAAATGGGGAAAAGAAACAATAGTCGGAAGATGGGGACGACCATCTGACATAGTTGGTGCAGCAGTTTTTTTATCTTCAAGTGAGTCTGATTTTATTAATGGATCAGAGATTAAAATTGATGGCGGTTGGTTAGCAGCTAAAACTAGAGAAGGCGAAGTATAATTGTGAGTGATTTTTTGAGTAATTTTGAAAAAGCAAATAAAAATGCAAAAAGATTATCAAATAAGATTTTAATTGATGGTAAATTAATTTCTCCATCAACGGGTAGCAAAATTAAGGTGATAAACCCCAGTACAGGAGAAGGTATTGGTGATGCTCCTAAATGTAATAAAGTTGATGTTGATCATGCAGTAAAATCTTCTCTGAATGCTTTTAAAGAATGGAAAAAAATTCCTGCACGAGAAAGAGGAAGATTGGTAGAGCAAGGTGCTAGAAAACTTGAGGAAAGAAGAGATGAGATTGAAACTTTACTTGCCTTGGACACCGGGAATGCTTTAACAACACAAGCCAAACCTGAAACAGCTGCATCAATAGAACTAACGAGAATGTTTGCAGGTTTATCAGGAGAGATAAAAGGTGAGAATTATCCTCCAAATATCTCAAATACTTTGCATTTTACAACAAGAGACCCAATAGGTGTAGTATGTGCTATTGTACCGTGGAATGCTCCTTTATTTTTAACAGTTGCAAAGATAGCTCCAGCAATTGTAGCAGGTAACACTGTCGTTTTGAAAACTGCTGAACAAGCACCTTTCTGTGCTTTGTTATTAGCTGAAATTTTTCAGCAGGAGCTTCCTCCAGGAGTTTTAAATGTCATTTCTGGATATGGAGAAGAGTGTGGAGAGCCATTATTAACTCATCCTGATGTAAGAAAAATTACTTTCACTGGTTCATTTAGTGTTGGAAAAATTATAGCTCAAAAAGCTGCTCCTAAACTTTGTCCTGTAACTTTAGAACTTGGGGGAAAAAATCCTAATATAATTATGAGTGATGCAGATCTTGAAATTGCTATACCTGGTGTGATTGATGGTATGAGATACACAAGACAAGGACAAGCATGTACTGCCGGATCTAGGGTTTACATACAGGAAAAAATTTATGACAAAGTTTTAGAGGGTGTAGTCAATAAGTTAAAAAACCTTAAAATGGGAAATGCTTTAGACGAAAAATCAGATATAGGAGCAATTATTTCAGAGGAACAATTAAATCGAACTTTACATTATATGAAAATTGCTAAGGAGAATTCATCAACAAAAGTTTTACATGGAGGCAATCAAAAAAAGGGTGGTGACCATAAAGAAGGTTTCTTTTACGAACCAACCTTGCTGTCTGGTGTTCCAGTAGAATCACCTGTATGCCAAGAAGAAATATTTGGTCCGGTTGCTTGCGCTATTCCATTTAAGTCATTTGATGAGGTATTAAAAAGTGCAAACAATACTCCCTTTGGATTGTCAGCAGTTTTATGGACACAAAATTTATCAAGAGCTCTTCAATTTATTGAAGAAATTGAAGCAGGTTTTGTTCAAGTAAATCAATGTGTAGCTCCAAGAGCAAATGTATCTTATGGTGGATTAAAAATGAGTGGTCTAGGTAAAGAATATGCATTTGATAGTATGATAAATCATTTCACTCAAAGCAAAACTGTATTAATTAATAGAGGTAATTCAAATATAGATGAGTAAGCATATAGCATTCATTGGAGTTGGAAACATGGGTAATCCTATGGCTCAACAATTAGTAAATGCAGGAAAGCAAGTTAAAGTTTTTGATGTTTCAGAACAAGCAATTAAAATTGCAAAAGAAAATGGATTGAATGTAGTAAATTCTTTGGATGAACTTTTATCAAATTCATCAGCAGTAATATCAATGCTGCCTGAAGGAAAACATGTTCAAGAACTTTATCTTGGTGAAAATGGAATTTTAAAAAAAATTTCTCAAGATAGTTTAATTATTGAATGTTCAACTATTGATATTGAAACTTCATTAAAGGTAGGAGATCAAGCAAAATCTTTAGGTATTAAGATGATTGATGCTCCTGTTACCGGTGGAGTGATGGGAGCTAGAGTTGGTAAGTTAAATTTTTTAGTTGGTGGTAGCCAGGAAGCTGTAAAATTAGCCACACCGCTCTTAGAGATTATGGGACAAAAAATACTTCATGCAGGTAAGCAAGGAAGTGGAGTGGGAGTAAAAATATGCAATAACATGTCACTTGGAATATCAATGATAGCAGCATCTGAAACCTTAATGTTAGCTAAGAGACTAAAAATGGATATAAAAAAAGTTCATGAAATTGTAAAAGAAGCATCTGGCAACAACTGGGCATTAACGAATTATACTCCCATACCTGATTTAACAGATGGAGTTCCTTCAAATAATAAATATAGGCCAGGATTTACAGCAGCAATGATGAAAAAAGATCTAAAATTAGCAAATGATGCTGCTAATGCAGTCAACGCAAACACACCTTTAGGAAAAGCTGCTTTAAAAATATTTTCAGACTTTTGTGAGGAAGGTGATGCAGATACTGATTATTCAGGTATATCCAAAAAAATTGGTGGTGATACTTGGGATTATCCTTTTGACCCAAAAGGCAAAGACTAAATTATAATTAGTATTTGAACGTAAGATACAGAAAATATTACAATATTATAAACTCTTTACTTTTTAATTTCAATGAGGTTTACTTAAGGCTTATTAAGTCTTAATAAACAAAAAAAAGAGAGGGAAATAAATGAAAAAAATCACTTCAATGATTTTAGCTTTAGTTTTTGCGGTTTCTTTAATAGGTACTGCTTCAGCTAAAACTTTAAAAATCCAACTTACTTTTCCTAAAACTTCTTATGATGGTCAAATCGTAAAGATGTGGACTGATAGAGTTACACAATTAACTAGAGGAGAGTTAAAATTTGAACTTTTATCAAAAGGCGAAGTTGTTGGTATGAAAGAAACTTTAGAAGCTGTTGACAAAGGTTTAGTTGATGGTGGTGCTGCATGGACACACTACTGGTCTAACTATCACCCAGCTGCTATGTTATTCGGATCACCTGTTGCAGGTGGTGGAATAGGATTATCAACTAAATCATGGTTAGCATGGTATTTTGATAATGGTGGAAAAGAGTTATACGACAGACTTTGGAATGAAATGGGAATGAATGTTAAAGGTTTCGTGATGGCATCATCAGGACCCGAGGCATTAGGTTGGTTTAAAGAACCAATTAAAAATATGGATGACTTCAGAAAATATAGATTTAGAACTCCTCCAGGAATTCCAGGACAAACATACAAAGATATCGGGATTGCATCAGTATCTTTATCAGGTGGTGATATTTTACCAGCACTTGAAAAAGGAACAATTGATGCCGCTGAATGGTGTTGTCCAAAACCAGACTCAGTTTTTGGTTTTCAAAAAGTTCTTAAAAACTATTACCTACAAGGTTTACACCAAAACGTAGTTAATGGTGATATTTACATCAATGGTGATGTTTATAATTCTCTAACTGATCATCAAAAATATGCAATGGAAGTTGCATCTGAAGCGATGATTACTAGAAACATTACTAATAGAGCTGTAGAAAATGGAAAAGCATTAATTGATCTTACTGAAAATCACGGTGTTAAACTATGGGATACACCAGCTGATTATTTCACTGAGTACATGAATGCTGCTCAAGCAACTCTTAAAAAGAACGCTGCAGAAAATGCTTTCTTTAAAGAAGTTTATGAGCACATGACTGCACATGCGAAAATTGTAGTACCTTTTATTGCACAAATGGAAACATCTGATGCATCAATTGGAACTGCTTTTGCAAAACAACAGTAAAACTTAATTTAAAAACGGGGATAAATATTATTTATTCCCGTTTTTTTAATAATCAAATTTATTAAATTGCTCAATGGTTGATAAAAAGTCTCAAGAAAATGTAAGCGAAAATTTGGACATAACTGATGAGCTTATAGCTGAACGTCGAACAAGCACAAAAATGCCAAAGGACATGGATCCTTGGATGGCAAAAACAATAGAATTTATTGACAGAAATATGCTCCTTACTGGCAAAATTGTTTGCTGGATCACAATTCCTTTAATATTTGCTATGGTATATGAGGTTATTGGAAGACATTTCTTTAATCGTCCAACCCTATGGTCTTTTGATATTAGCAGGATGTTAGCTGGCGCTTTATTTATGTTAGGTGCTGCATACACTTTATCGAAAGGAATACACATAAGAGCAGATTTTTTATATCGAAATTGGAAAGTGAGAAATCAAGCAAAAGTTGACTTATTTTTATATTTATTATTTTTCTTCCCAGGTTTCTTAGTATTTTTCTGGGTAAGCTTTGATTACGCCTATACATCAATTTGTGGGAGATCTGATTTGATGGAATGTTTAGGTGGCAAGGTAAGAATTCAAAGGGCGATGGATACAACATGGATGCCTATAATGTGGCCACTTAAAAGCTGCATGCCCATAGGTGCCTTTTTACTTTTAATACAAGGAATTTCTGAAGTTCTTAAAAGCTACTATGCCTTTGTTAAGGGAAGATGGCCATAATGGAATTTTTTACACCTGAAATTATTGGTGCAATAATGATTGGTTGCATGCTATTTGCAATCTTCATCGGTTTTCCAATATCGTTCACTCTAATATTTTTAGGTCTTGTATTTGGTTATTGGGGTTTTGGAAAATTGGTCTTCTATCTAATGACTTTACAATTCAATATGATAATGACCGAAAATACCCTCGCAGCAGTTCCACTCTTTATTTTTATGGGAATCTTGATGGAACAAGCTGGTTTAATGGAAAGATTATTTAATGCTGTCCAGTTAATGCTATCTAAAACTAGAGGAGCATTATTTTATGCTGTGATGTTTGTATCTACAATCTTTGCTGCAGCAACTGGGATAGTTGGAGCTTCAGTTACAATTTTAGGAATTATGGCAGGTAAAACCATGATTAGATCTGGTTATGATACAAGATTATCAGCTGGGCTGATTTGTGCAGGTGGAACACTCGGTATTCTAATTCCTCCAAGCATCATGTTAGTAGTCATGGGTCCAGTTTTAGAAATTCCAGTAACAGATTTATTTGCTGCAGCTATTATTCCTGGAATTATGTTAGCATGTTTATACGCTGGGTATACTACACTAAGATGTTTTCTAAATCCAAAATTAGGACCAGTGCTGCCAGCTAGTGAAAGACCTACTAATATAGGTAAAGTATGGATTGAATTTTTTATGGGCTTAGTTCCACCAGCAGCATTAGTATTTTTTGCTTTAGGAAGTATTTTATTTGGTCTAGCAACTCCAACAGAAGGAGCAGGAATGGGTGCTTTTGGATCTATTGTTTTGGCATTAGCATATAAAAAATTCACTTACAGAGGTTTAAAAGAAGCTTTAATTAAAACACTAGAAATTACCGCTTTAATTATGTTCTTAGTTGCGGCATCAAATTTCTTTGGTGCTGTTTTTTCAAAGTTAGGAACACCATCACTTTTGACTGATTATTTACTAAACTTGGAGGTTAATAAATATTGGATTTTGGCAATAATGATGGCAGCAATCTTTTTATTAGGATGGCCATTAGAGTGGGTCCCTATTGTGTTAATTGTATTGCCTATACTATTACCTTTAGTTCAAGAACTAGGATTTAATTTAACTTGGTTTGCAATTCTAGTTGCAGTTAATTTACAAACTGCATGGCTCTCTCCGCCTGTTGCTTTATCAGCATATTTTTTAAAAGGGGTTGTTCCTGATTGGGACTTAAAAGATATATATCTAGGAATGATGCAATTTATGGTGATACAAGTAATCGGATTAGTATTAATAATAATATTTCCTCAAATTGCACTTTGGTTACCTGAAGTAATGTATCCCTCTCCTTAGTTAAGATTTTTTATTGATATATGGTATTATTGTACCAATTAAAATTATTATAAGAGATAAAAATATTTTAAAATTAATTTCAGCATCAACTACTATCCATGCTGAAGTTGCCCCGATTGGACCTGTTAAGGGATACATTAAACTAATACGACCTAAAGGAAGCCTTCTTAGAGCGTAGTTGTAAAATAAATATGAGGCAAAAGTAATAAAAGATAAAGTTAAAGCAGCCATTACTGAAGGCGTAAAGTCTAAATGAAAAGTGTACTGAAAACTAGAATTTGGCCAAATAATAAAAAGAATTAAAAAAGAAAGCACAAATCCTGTAAAATATTGAAAAGTATTTACAGATAGCTGATTAACTTTTGTTTGCATAAACTTTCTTCCAATAACTTCATTTATTGAAGCGCATAGCATTCCTAAAAAAATAATTAAATCACCAAGATAATTTCCTGCACCTGAATTGAATTGATTTGTAAGTAATAAATAAGTTCCTACAAGAGTTATCAATACTCCTATAATTACTTTAATCTCTATTTTTTCTTTTAAAAATATTTTTGCTACAAATGGCTGTATAAGTGGAAGTGTGCTTATTATAGCCACCCCATTAATTGGACTTGTCAATAATAACCCTACGTGAAAAGATAATGTTACAAGAAATGGGTTAAGTAATCCCATTAAAAAAGGTTTTAAACCAACTTGTTTTATAGAAATATCAACCCTCATCAAAATACAAAATAAAAGCATAAGTACAAATGCGATTAAAAATCGTACAGCCAATAGATCTATTATAAAAAATTCTTTTAAGGCTAAAGTTACAAATGGTGGGCCTGACCCAAAACCAATTACCGCCATTAACATTGCAAAATAACCAATGTTATTTCTAATAAAATTTTTCATAAGTAAAAATTTAAATATCTAAAAAAAGATATAGTATCACAATTAATTAGTTTATTATTTAATTATGAGTCGTAAAAAAGTTAAATACACACATTCTAACTGGGATCTTGTTAGTGTAAATCCTAATTACAAAGTTTGGAATTGGAAAGATTTATTTAGTTATTGGGCAGTAAACATTCAAAGTGTAATAGCATTTTCGTTGATAGCTTCTTTGTATATTGTCTATGATTTAAATACTTTTGTTGTTTTTTTTGGGACTCTTATTGGTTCTTTGTTGGTATATTTTCTTTCAAATTTAATTGGAAAACCCTCTCAAAAATATGGTTTGCCATTCACTGTTTTTCTTAGATCATCTTTAGGTTTTAGAGGAGCGAAGTATTTTGGTTTTTTAAGATGTTTAGTTGGTATCTTTATGTTTGGAGTTCAAACATATTTTTTATCGAAAGCTTTTACCTATTTAATAAGAATTTTTTTATTTAGTATAGACAGTTCAATACTTGAGAATAATATATTTTTAACTTTTATATTAGGTTTAAATGTAATTGACTGGACATCAATAATTATTGCTGTTTCTTTTCAAAGTTTCTTGTTTAGTGTAGGAATAAATTTTAATAAAAAAATTATTAATTATTCAGCAATAATAGTTTATTCTGGTATATTATTATTTTTTTTCATCATACTACTCAATGATGTAAAAACTACATCCCAAGCATTTTTTGAAGTTTTTAATTATAATAACTTAATTGATAAAAATAATATTTGGCCTCTAATTTCAATTGCTGGAACCATGTTTGCTTATTTCTCAATTCTATTAGTAAACTTTGGGGATTTTTCAAGATACGTTAAGAGCGAAAAAGAGCTAAAAAAAGGAAATTTAAGTTTAATATTTAATTTAATTATTTTCTCTTTTTTTTCAGTTTTTATAGTAATTGGATCCGATGTTTTTCTTAATTTAAAATTTTTAGATTTAAAATCAATTTTAACTAGTCCAAATGATATTATTGGTAAGTTTGATAATTTGGCCATTACAATAACAGCTTTAATTTTTATAATTGTAGCATCTATTTCTACTAATTTAGTTTCGAATTTTATTCCATCACAATATTCTCTAATCAACTTTGTTCCTAGTAAATTAAATTTAAAATTATCTAGTTTAATTATTGGTCTTTTAGGATTTATTGTATCAATATTTTGGTTTTCAGTGCTAAGCCAGATTGGTATTTTAGCATTTGTTGACACCTTCGCTTCTTTTTTTGGTCCTTTGTTTGGTGTTATGATTGCAGATTACTATTTAATTAAAAATAAAGAATTGAGTAATAAAGATATTTATTCTTTAGATGGCGAGGGAATGTATTTTTATTCAGGAGGATGGCATTTAAAAGGAATTTATTCTTTATTTTTGGGTTTTATTTTTTCATCATCAACTATTTGGAATGTAAATTTAATGTTTTTTACAGCCATATGGTTGGATAATTGGTGCAATTTTTTCATGTATAATTTATTATTTGCTAGCAAAAAAATAATATGAAGGCTTTAGTGTATACTGGTACTCAGGAAATGGTTTTTAGAGATGAACCAAACCCCGTAGAAAAAACAGGTGAAAGTATTCTAAAAATTCATGCATCAGGTATTTGTGGCTCTGATATGCATGCTTATCATGGACATGATGAAAGAAGAGTACCTCCATTAATATTAGGACATGAAGTCAGTGGAGAAGTGCAAAATGGAAAATTTAAAGGTAAAGATGTTGTCTTAAATCCTTTGATCACTTGTGGTAAATGTGAATATTGCACAAGTGGAAGAGAACATCTTTGTCCAAAAAGAATTATTTTAGGTATGAATAAACCAATTGAAAGACAAGGAGTTTTTGCAGAATTTGTTTCAACTCCTGATCAAAACATTTATGAAATTCCAGATGGTCTAGATAAAAATGCAGCACCAGTTGCAGAACCAACTGCTGTTTCTTTGCATGCAGTATTGATGGGAGAACAGGCATTAAGCAAACCTTTATCTGAGTGTAAAACTTTAATTCAAGGTGGTGGTGCTATTGGTTTGTTATGTGGTCTAATATTATCGAAAATTAAAGGTAATAAAAATATTATTCTTTCTGATCCAAATAATCTAAGGCTAAAAGAATGCTCTAAATATTTGGATGCCAAATATGTAGCCCCAAACGATAAAGAAATAGTCAGTAATAGTTTTGATATTGTTTTTGATTCTGTTGGTCTAGAAATCTCAAGACAACAAGCAATTGAAGTAGTAAAACCTGGTGGAACCATTATTCATATAGGTTTAACTCAGCCTGCAGGTATCTTTAATTTTAGAAAAATGACTTTACAAGAAGTGACAGTTATAGGCACTTATTGTTATACAAACAAAGATTTTGAACAAACTTTAAAGATTTTAGCAAACAAAGATATTGGATCATTAGATTGGATTGAATTTAGAGATTTAAAAAATGGGGGAGATGCCTTTAAACAAATACACGATGGCACATGTGTTGCCCCTAAAATTATCCTTTTACCTTAGAAATTAATACTATTTTTGAGCTAATAATCCTTGAGCCCCCTGTTTTAAGCTCTTTAGATACAACAGGAGCAGATATCATAAACGACCAATAAATCAAAAGTAAAAAAATAAATATAATTTTCATATTATCCATTTAGCAATCAATCTTGAATTTAGAATGTTTAAATTGTGACTGAATATTGAATTTATAAATAATTTATCTATAAGAAGATCATGTTTAAATTTTTTTATCTTTTTATTACATCAATAATTTTTCTTAATTCTGCATTTGCTGAAAACGTAAATATTTTTAAATTCACAGAGCAAGAGCTTTCAGAACTCGATGTTCGTAAGGTGAGAGGAGCAGATAACAAAACAGTTTATTCTGTTGGATCAAATGAAAATGGTAATTTTTTAAAAGCGGTAGCTGATAACGCTGCTTCCGGCCTTGGAAAAGAGGTTAAAATTGACCTAAACAAAACCCCATTTATCAACATAACATGGAAAATAGAAAAAGATTTACAGGGCATTAATGAGAATTCAAAAAAGGGTCATGATTTTGCAGCTAGAGTTTTTGCAGTAAAAAAAACTGGAGCAACACCACTTTCAAATAGAGCAATTAATTATGTTTTTTCAAGCAATAGTACAGTTGGCCAGAGCTGGGCAAGTCCTTATACAAAAAAATCAATAGATAATATATTATCAACTACAAAAGAAAATCTGAATGAATGGGTAACAGTAAAAGCCAATGTTAAGAAAGATTTTAAAAAATTTCATGATCTAGATGTGAATGAACTAGATGGTTTAGCTATAATGGCTGATACGGATAATTCAAAAATGAAATCAATTTCTTATTTTCAGAATATTTATTTTTCATCAAATTAATTACCACTTTAAATACTTTTTTAATCCAATGCTTAAAAATGATAATAATATAGCTGCAACAACGTCTGCGATTGGAATTGCATTTGGAAATCCAAAGTTCCATAAAATTACACCAATTAACCAAATTATATAAATTTTCATTTCAGATATTATATCGTAGTTTCTATTAAATTTTTATTTATTTGATATTATTTACCTATGCATAAAAACTTTACTCATAATCTTAAGGTATATTATGAAGACACAGATGCTGGTGGAGTTGTGTATTATGCAAATTATTTAAAATATTTAGAAAGAGCCAGAACTGAAGCGCTATCAAACATTGGATTAAGTAATACAAAAATAAAAAATGATTTTGGTGCTCTTATAATTGTAAAATCCTGCAATATTGAATACAAAAAATCTGCACATTTAGAAGATTATTTACAAATCAAATCTTTTGTTGCATCTACATCAAAAACTTCTTTTTTAATGAATCAATCAATATTTAAAGATGAGGAATTGATAGTAGTAGCTAAAATTCATCTAGTATTTATAAATGAAATGTTCAAGCCAGTTAAAATTCCAGAAAAAATCTTATCAGAATTTAAACCCTATACTTCTAGTTCATAGATTTTTTTCTAGCTTTTTTAAATAAATCTACAATCATTCTTTCAGTTACAAGCTTTGTATTTACATTTCTTGGGCTAGGGTGGTAACAGGCAATCAAATTTATATTATTTGGAAGTAAATAGGATTTTCCATGAATAAATTTTATCTTTTCATTAAAACTGAATTTTTTTTTATAAAATTTAACACAATTATCAAATGCCACTTTTCCTAATGCAATAATAGTTTTTAATTTTTTTAAATTATAAATCTCACTATCAAAGTATTTTGAGCAATTTTTTAGTTCTTCTATTTTAGGTTTATCTCCTGGAGGAACACATTTTAAAATGTTTGTAACGTATGCTGATTTTAATTTAAGACCATCATTTAGGTTTTCTGAATAAGGCTGGTTTGAGATTTTAGCTTTAAAAAGACACTTAAACAAAAAATCTCCTGATTTATCACCTGTGAAAGCTCTACCTGTTCGTGTTCCACCATGGGCTGCGGGCGCCAATCCAATTATTAGAATTTTTGCATCAATTGTACCAAAACCCGTAACTGGTTTTCCCCAATAGGTTTCATTTATATTTTGTTTTCTTTTTTGTGTTGAAATTTTTTTTATAAAATTAACAAGTCTTGGACATTTTTTACATTTAAGAATTGTTTTATTTAATTTATTTATTTTAATAGCCATAAATGAAAATTTTAAATTATTTAATTATAGTATTTATATGCATTAATCCCTCAGTTAAAGCAGATTCAAAACAAAATTTAATTGATGAATTACAAAAAGGTGGAAAATTAATTTTTATAAGACATGCTTATGCCCCTGGTGGGGGTGACCCAGATAATTTTAATATTAATGATTGTACAACTCAAAGAAATTTAAGTGATAGTGGTAGAATTCAATCACAAAAAATTGGTAATTTTTTTGAGGAAAATAAAATTTCCATTGGTAAAGTTTATTCTAGTGAATGGTGTCGATGTAAAGAAACAGCATCTATTGCTTTTAAAAAATATGAAACTAAAAATTTTCTAAACTCTTTTTTTAGTGCAAAATTTACTAAAAATAGAAAAAAGCAAGTAATTTATTTTAATGAATTTATAGGCACCTGGGATAAAGAAACCAATTTAGTTTTTGTAACACATTATGTGGTAATTTCAGAAATTTTAAATTACGCACCTTCATCTGGAGAGATTGTTATTTCAGATAAAAAATTAAAAGTTATTGATACTTTAGAAATTGAATATTAAAATAAATAATTATGTCATCTAAAAGAGCTATGAGACAAGCACAAAAGCAAGCATATGCAAGGCATCGTTCAAATATTACAAACAGTAGATTTGAACTTAAGAAAAAATTTTTGACAAAAAATAAAGAAGAAAAAAAAAATAAAAATTAACTTTTTGATCAAGTTATTCTATTTTCTTTCGTTTTTATCCACAAAAAATAAAGTAACAATAAAAATTACTGTCCAGCCAAAAACAGACATAGTTTTTAAAGAACTTGTATTCACGCCCCAAACGTCAAAAAATAAAGCACCAATTATTATTCCTATAGCGTAAATAATACTGATTAATTTTACTTTACTCATCTAAATCTTTATTCTTTAAATTGATTTTTTTTGAATAAGGACATTCCATTATTTACCTTGTATTCATAAGACTCATTGAAACTTTCAAGCTGCCAGCCAGATAATCTTTTTTTTAATGACTCAAGATTGTTTTTTTTCCAACCATCAGATGTATCCTCTTTTTTCCATATTTGCTTTTCTTCATTGCTTCTTCCGCATCCATAGCAATAACCTGTAGATGGATCTGTTTTACAAATACTTATACAAGGTGAAATAATCATTTTTTAAAAGTAATATAAAATTAGTTATATAAATAGTTAATTTTTTAATATTTGTCATTGGACAAATAGTTTCAATAATATATAAAACCTCGTAATTTGTGGGGCGATGGCGGAATTGGTAGACGCGTTGGTCTTAGGAACCAATATGGCAACATGTGAAGGTTCGAGTCCTTTTCGCCCTACCACTTAAATATTATGAAAGTCACTATAGAAAATAAAAAGGGTTTAAACAAAGATCTCAAAATTTTAATCGATAAAGAGACTATGAAGTCTCATATGGATGAAAAGTATGAAGAGATAAAAGGGACTGTAAATTTGAAAGGTTTTAGACCAGGAAAAGTTCCAAAAGAAGTTCTAAAAAGACAATTTGGTAAAGCTGTATTTGGAGAGGTTTTAGACAAAGTTTTAAAAGATACCTCAACAAAAGCTTTAGAGGAAAATAAAATAAAACCAGCTGGTCAGCCTAAGTTGGACTTAAAAACTTATGGTGAAGATAAGGAGCTTGAATATGTATTATCAGTTACAGAATTACCTAAAGTTGATATTAAATCATTAGAAAAAATTAAATTTGATCAATACACAGTTAAAATTGATGAAAGTGAAACTGATAAAAGAATAAAAGAAATAGCAAAAAATCAACCAAATTTTAAAGATGCAAAACCCGAGACGAAAGCTAAAGAAGGTGATTTAGTTGCTTTAGATTATAAAGCAACAGTAGATGGTAAAGAATTTAAAGGAAATGAAGGAAAAAATACTCAATTAACTTTAGGTAAAGATTTGTTTCTAAAAGGGTTTGATAAACAGTTAATTGGAGTAAAGAAAGATGATGAAAAAATAGTCGAAGCTATATTACCTGAGAATTTTCCTGAAAAAGATTTGATAAATAAAAAAGCTAAATTTAATTGTAAAATTTTAAATGTAAAACAACCAGAGGAAGTTAAAATTGATGACAATTTTGCAAAAAATTTAGGTGCAAAAGACTTAAAAGATCTAAAAAATTTAATTTCAAAACAAATTAATGATGAGTATAAAAACTCACTCGATCAATTAGCAAAAAATCAAATTTTAAAAGAAATTGAAAAAATTAAAGTTGAAGAAGTTCCTGAAAATTTAATAGAGGAAGAAGTTAAATTACTTTCACAAGGAATGCCTGAAGATGAAGCAAAAAAGAATAAGAAAACTTTTGAAGAAAAAGCTAAGACTCGAATTAAGACTGGACTAATCTTAAATGAATTTGGAGAAAAAAATCAAATTAAAGTAAGTGAAGTTGAAATTCAGAATGAAGTTCAAAAACAACTTAGAATGATGCCAGGACAAGAAAAAATGGTAATGGATTTTTATCAAAAAAACCCTTCTGCTGTTGCTAGCCTGAGAGGGACAGTATACGAGGAAAAAATTTTAAATTTAATCAAGGAAAAAGGACAAGCAAATAAAAAGGAAATATCAAAGTCTGACGCTGAAAAAATTTTAAAAGAAGCACACGACCATAATCATGATCACGATCTTGAAAAAAAAAATAGCAAGAAAAAATCTGGGGTAAAAACTGCTAAAGAAAAAAAACCTTCAACAAAAACAGTAAAATCAAAGCCTGCCGTCAAAAAAACAAAAAAAGTTAGCAAAAAGTAATCTCAAGTTGTATAAGTGAGGTCGAATCAATTATGACAACAAAATTATTTGAACAAATGAGTAACCTGGTTCCAATGGTTGTTGAACAATCTAGCAAGGGTGAGAGAGCATACGATATTTATTCAAGACTTTTAAAAGAAAGAATAATTTTTCTAACGGGTCAAATTAATGATAATGTAGCCTCACTAGTAACAGCTCAACTATTATTTTTAGAAGCAGAAGATCCTAAAAAGGAAATTTATTTATATATCAATAGTCCTGGAGGTCTTGTAACAGCTGGTCTTGGAATTTATGATACAATGCAATATGTAAAACCTGATATCTCAACACTATGTATAGGACAGGCTGCATCGATGGGATCTTTTTTATTAGCAGCTGGAACTAAAGGAAAAAGATTTTCATTACCAAATTCAAGAATAATGGTTCACCAACCCTCAGCAGGTTTTCAAGGTCAAGCAACTGATATAGAGATTCACGCGAATGAGGTTTTATCCTTGAAAAAAAGATTAAATGAAATCTATTCAAAACATACAGGTAAGAGTGTTGATGAGGTGAAATCTGCTCTTGAAAGAGATAATTTTATGACTGCTGATGTTGCAAGGTCGTTTGGTCTTATTGACGAAGTTGTAGAAAAAAGATCTTAATATACACTAGATATTGATTTATATTATTCCAAACTTGATTAGTGGGAGTCTTCTATAATAAAGTATCTAGATTGATTCGTTTAAAAAATTATGACAACAAATAATAAAAATATTCTTTACTGTTCTTTCTGTGGAAAGAGTCAGCACGAGGTAAGAAAATTAATAGCTGGACCAACTGTGTTTATTTGTGATGAATGTGTTGAACTATGCATGGACATTATTAAAGAAGAGAGCAAAGATACTTTTGTTAAACATCAAGATGGTCTTCCTTCACCTAAAGAAATTTGCACAGTATTAGATGATTATGTAATTGGACAAGCTCATGCTAAAAAGGTTTTATCCGTAGCAGTTCATAATCATTATAAGAGACTAAATTATGAAAGTAAGACAAGTAAAAATGTTGAGCTTTCTAAATCTAACATACTACTTGTTGGCCCCACAGGATGTGGTAAGACTTTATTAGCACAAACTCTTGCTAGAATTTTAGACGTTCCGTTTACAATGGCAGATGCAACTACATTAACAGAAGCTGGCTATGTTGGTGAAGATGTTGAAAATATTATTTTAAAATTGTTACAAGCTTCTGATTATAATGTTGAAAAAGCTCAAAGAGGTATTGTTTACATTGATGAAGTTGACAAAATAAGTCGAAAATCTGAGAATCCATCAATTACAAGAGATGTATCAGGTGAGGGTGTACAACAAGCTTTATTAAAAATTATGGAAGGAACTGTTGCTAGTGTACCTCCTCAAGGTGGAAGAAAACACCCACAACAAGAATTTTTACAAGTTGATACAACAAACATATTATTTATTTGTGGAGGTGCTTTTGCTGGACTAGATAAAATTATTTCTCAAAGGGATAAAGGCACTTCTATCGGATTTGGTGCTGATGTGAAAAATACTCAAGATAAGAAAACTGGAGAATGGATGAAAGGACTTGAGCCTGAGGATCTATTAAAATTTGGATTAATTCCAGAGTTTATAGGTAGACTACCAATGATTGCTACTCTTGAAGATTTAGACGAAAAGTCTTTAATAAAAATATTACAGGAGCCAAAAAATTCTTTAACAAAACAATATCAAGAATTATTTAAATTAGATGGTGCTAAATTAATTTTTAAAGAAAACGCTCTTAAGGAAATAGCACAAAAGGCGATTAAAAAAAAAACAGGTGCTAGAGGATTAAGATCAATCTTAGAAAACATTTTGTTAAAAACAATGTATGATTTACCAAGTCAAGAAAATATTGATGAAGTAATTGTTGATGCAAGTGCTGCGAAAGGTCAGTCCCAACCTATTTTGGTTCATTCAAAAGATGATAATAAATCTAAGTCAAATAAGACTACAGCGGCTTAATATCCTTAATAAATTGTAAAAACCTATTGCAAAATAAAATATAATATCCATATTATAGACATGGATGTTAAAATCTCACTACCGTTACTTCCCTTACGAGACATTGTGGTCTTTCCGAGCATGGTTATTCCATTATTTGTTGGAAGAGATAAATCTATTTCTGCATTAAATGAAGTTATGAAAAAGGATAAAAAAATTATCCTGGTCACTCAAAAAAACTCTGAAATTGATGATCCAAGTAAAACAGATGTCTTTATGCATGGATGTGAAGGTAACATTTTACAGTTACTAAAATTGCCTGACGGTACTGTTAAAGTTTTGGTGGAAGGTATTAAAAGAGTTAAAATTTTAGAATTTAAAGATAATGAAAAATTTATTACATGTGATTATACATACTTTAATGATGTTCTATCTAAAGATGAAGATTTATTTCCATTAGCAGCTACAGCCTTAAGAAGGTTAGAAAAGCTGACTTCTATTAATAAAAAAATATCTAATGAAACGATAAATACCATTAAGCAATTAAAAGACCCATCTCAAATTGCTGACAATATAGCATCTCACATATCAGCATCCATATCTGAAAAACAACAAATTTTTGAAACTAACGATGTCAAGAAAAGATTGAATGCTATAATTAAAATTATGGAAAATGAAACTAGTATAATTGGTGTCGAGAAGAGAATTAGAGGAAGAGTTAAAACTCAAATGGAAAAAACTCAACGAGAATATTACTTAAACGAACAACTAAAAGCTATTCAAAAAGAACTTGGTGAAATTGAAGATGGTAAAGATGAAACATCTAGTATTAATAAAGCTATTACTAAAGCTAAGATGCCAAAAGATATAGAAAAAAAATGTTTTCAGGAGTTAAAAAAATTAAAAAATATGAGTCCTATGTCAGCTGAGGCCACAGTAGTTAGAAATTATTTGGATTGGATGACAGAACTTCCATGGAATAAAAAAAGTGAAGTTGACATTGATTTAGCTAAAGCGCAAAATACACTAGATAAGGATCACTTTGGTTTAGAAAAAATTAAAGAGAGAATAGTAGAATTTCTTGCAGTTCAAAAAAGAATGGAAAAAATTAAAGGTCCAATTTTATGTTTAGTTGGACCGCCAGGTGTTGGTAAAACTTCATTAGGAAAGTCAATTGCTAAAGCTACAAATAGAGAATTTGTAAGAATGTCAGTTGGAGGTATGAGAGATGAGGCTGAAATTAGAGGTCACAGAAGAACTTACATAGGCTCACTTCCTGGCAAAATCATTCAGATGATGAAAAAAGCTGGAACCAAAAATCCTTTAATTTTATTAGATGAGATTGATAAAATAGGCAATGATTATAGGGGAGATCCTTCCTCTGCTTTATTGGAGGCTTTAGATCCAGAACAAAACACTTCATTTAATGACCATTATCTAGAGGTGGATTATGATCTATCAGATGTAATGTTTGTAACGACTGCAAATACACTAAATATACTTCCACCACTACTAGATAGAATGGAAGTAATTAGACTTGCCGGTTATACAGAAGATGAAAAAATTAATATTGCTAATAAATACTTGTTACCTAAACAGATAAAAGACAATGGTGTTAAAGAGAAAGAAATGAATTTAAGTGACGATATTATTAAAGAAGTAATAAGGGGCTACACAAAAGAATCTGGTGTACGAAATTTAGAAAGAGAGATTTCAAAAATAGCACGAAAAGTTGTAAAAAAAATTGTTGCTGGCGAAGAAAAGGAGGTAAATGTTAATAACAATAATTTATCTGACTTTCTTGGAGTTGCAAAATTTAATTTCGGTGAACTAGAGAATGATAATAAAGTTGGTATTGTTGTTGGACTTGCTTGGACAGAATATGGAGGAGAGATCCTTAAAATCGAAACAGTCACTATGCCTGGTAAAGGAAGAATGCAAATTACAGGTAAACTTGGTGATGTAATGCAAGAGTCGGTGAAAGCTGCAAAATCTTTTGTTAGATCTAAATGTTTAGAATACGGGATTATTCCACCTATTTTTGAAAAAAAAGATTTTCATATTCATGTTCCTGAAGGTGCTACACCTAAAGATGGCCCATCTGCTGGAGTTGGAATGGTTACATCTATTGTATCTTCAATTGCAAATATCCCAGTGAGAAAAGACTTAGCAATGACGGGAGAAGTTACTTTAACAGGTCAGGTTTTACAGATTGGTGGATTAAAGGAAAAATTATTAGCAGCGCATAGAGCAGGTATTAAAGAGGTGTTAATACCAAAAGAAAATGAAAAAGATCTCGTAGATATGCCAAAAAAAATAAAAGAAGATATAAAAATTACTCCTGTAGAACACGCTGATCAAGTAATTAAAATAGCGTTAACAAAAGAATTAAAACCTACAGAATGGGTTGAAGTTGACATATCTAAAAAAGATGACAAATCTCAAGCTAGTATTCAGTAATAAATAAATCACTAAAATGGAACTATTAATAACTTTATTCGTAATTGTATTTTTATTAATTTATTTATTTAGACCCACTTCCAAACAAGAGAAAGATAGTTTTGAAAATAAGACTAATTGGAGAGGTGGATTTTAATTATTTCCCCCTATTTTATACTAATTAATAGATCTTGACGTTATTGATCTAGAAGATATAAATCACGTTACTTTTTGGTTATGGGCGGTTAGCTCAGTTGGTAGAGCATCTCGTTTACACCGAGGGGGTCATAGGTTCGAGTCCTATACTGCCCACCAAGAATCAAAAGTGGGGGTGTAGCTCAGTTGGTTAGAGCGATCGCCTGTCACGCGATAGGTCGAGGGTTCGAGTCCCTTCACTCCCGCCACTTTTTTTCATAAAAATAGACATAATTACCTAACATACTGATATTGTTAGTTTTTATGGTATACCGTATATAAGTTATTGAAATTGTTAATTTTTTTTTTCAATAAAATGTGACGTAAGAGCTCTTCTACAACAAAAAAAAAGTGCTATATAGACTTCAATGTTATCTGATTTTTTACAAAATTACTTACCCATAATAATTTTTCTAGTTCTAGCATTAGGATTGAGTTGTGCTTTTGTGATGATAAATTTTATTCTTTCACCAAAAAGACCAGATCCTGAAAAGCTTTCCGCTTATGAGTGTGGATTTGAACCTTTTGAAGACTCCAGGATGGAGTTTGATGTTAGATTTTATTTGGTAGCAATATTATTTATTATTTTTGATTTAGAAATTGCTTTTCTTTTTCCTTGGGCAATTTCTCTTGGAAATATCGGTTTATTAGGTTTTTCATCAATGATGATTTTTCTCTTCATTCTTACAATTGGTTTTATTTATGAGTGGAAAAAAGGTGCTTTAGACTGGGAATAAAATTTAATTACAATGCAAAACAAAATAGATCAGGTTCCTGAAGAATTTAAACAACTTGCAGAAGATTTTAGCAAGAATGGATTTATTACAACTTCACTAGACAATTTAATAAATTGGTCAAGGGCAGGATCACTTCATTGGATGACATTTGGATTAGCCTGTTGTGCTGTCGAAATGATGCAAACATCAATGCCAAGATATGATCTTGAAAGATTTGGTGCTGCACCAAGAGCTTCCCCAAGACAATCAGATGTAATGATTGTAGCAGGCACTTTGACTAATAAAATGGCACCTGCTTTAAGAAAAGTTTACGACCAAATGCCAGAACCAAGATACGTTATCTCAATGGGGAGTTGTGCAAATGGTGGTGGGTATTATCATTATTCATATTCTGTAGTGAGGGGTTGCGATAGAATAGTTCCTGTTGATGTGTACGTACCAGGATGTCCTCCATCCGCAGAGGCATTGCTTTATGGAATATTGCAACTTCAAAAAAAAATTAGAAACAAGGGCTCTATAACAAGATAGTTATGCAAAATTTAATTGATCTAGAAAAAAAAATTAATTCTGAATTAACAACTAAAATTAATAGAACTGAGATAAGACATAATCAGATTTATCTTGAAACAGACAAAGATGACCTTATTGATGTAGTTTTGTTTTTAAAAACAAACAATGACACTAAATTCAGACAACTTATCGATATAACAGTTACTGATTATCCAGAAAAAAATCAAAGATTTGAAGTAGTATATTTATTTTTAAGTCATGAATTTAATCAAAGAATAATTCTTAAATATACAATTGCAGAAAATGAAGTCATACCATCTATAACTAGTATCTTTCCAGGAGCTAACTGGATGGAAAGAGAAGTATTTGATATGTACGGTGTTTCTTTTAAAGATCATCCAGATTTAAGAAGAATACTGACTGATTATGGCTTTGAAGGACATCCGCTCAGAAAAGATTTTCCTTTAACAGGACACACAGAGGTTAGATACAGTGAAGATCAAAAAAAAGTAATAAGCGAGCCAGTTAAACTTGAACAAAACTACAGAAATTTTGATTACGAAAGTCCATGGGAAGGGACTAGATACATTAAAGAAGAATTGGATAATACTGACAAAAAAAATTAAAAACCTAAATTTAAACTTTGGTCCTCAACACCCAGCTGCCCATGGTGTGTTAAGATTAATTTTAGAATTAGATGGTGAAGTAGTTGAGAAAGCTGATCCTCATATTGGATTATTACACAGAGGTACCGAGAAACTAATTGAAAACAAAACTTATATGCAAGCAGTCCCTTACTTTGATAGACTAGATTATGTTGCTCCAATGAATCAGGAACACGCCTTTGCTTTAGCAACTGAAAAAATATTAGAAATAGATGTTCCAATTAGAGCTCAATATATAAGAGTTATATTTTGTGAGATTGGAAGAATTTTAAGTCACATATTAAACGTCACAACTCAAGCTATGGATGTTGGTGCCTTAACTCCTACATTGTGGGGATTTGAGGAAAGAGAAAAGCTAATGGGTTTTTATGAGAGAGTCTCTGGTTCACGACTTCATGCAAATTATTTTAGAGCAGGTGGAGTTCATCAAGATTTACCCCAAGGCTTGGAAGAGGATATAGCTGAATTTTGTGAAACATTTCCAAAAATAATTAATGATTTAGAAAGTTTATTAACTGAAAATAGAATTTTTAAACAACGAAATGTAGATATAGGAATTGTTACCAAACAGGATGCTTTAGATTATTCTTTTTCAGGCGTGATGATTAGAGGATCAGGCGTTCCATGGGATTTAAGAAAATCTCAACCTTATGATTGTTATGAACAATTAGATTTTAAAATTCCAGTAGGAAAAAATGGAGATTGCTATGACCGATATTTGTGCAGAATAGAAGAAATGAAAGAAAGCGTATCTATTATTAAGCAGTGTCTTTCTAAAATGGAAAAAGGTCCAATAAAATCTTTAGATGGCAAGATAAGCCCACCTTCAAAAAAAGAGATTAAACAATCAATGGAAGCACTTATTCATCATTTCAAACTTTTTACAGAGGGTTATAGAGTTCCTAAAGATGAAATCTATACAGCAGTAGAAGCTCCAAAAGGAGAATTTGGTGTTTATCTGATTTCAGATGGATCAAATAAACCATATAAATGTAAAATTAGAGCTCCTGGATTTTCACATCTACAATCAATGGACTATTTAATTAAAGGACATATGCTAGCTGATGTGCCTGCAGTATTAGGTTCATTAGATATAGTTTTTGGTGAGGTGGACAGATGAGTTTAAGAAGACCCTCAAAAAATCAACCTGAAACTTTTGAGTTCAGTTCTTCCTCGATGGAAGAGGCAAACAAAATAGTTTTAAAATATCCTGAAGGCAAACAGCAAAGCGCTGTGATGGCTTTACTATATATTGCTCAAAAACAGAATGATAATTGGATACCGTTGGCTGCCATGAAATATATCGCAAAGTTTTTAGATATGCCTTACATAAAAGTTTATGAGGTAGCAACTTTTTACACCATGTACAATTTATCACCAGTAGGAAAGTACTTTGTTCAGGTTTGTACTACTACTCCTTGCATGATCAGAGGAGCGAATAAATTAGTTGAAGCTTGTAAGGAAAAAATTTCACATAAAGAAAATGAATTATCAAATGATAAAAGTTGTTCTTGGATGGAAGTAGAATGTTTAGGAGCATGTGTTAATGCTCCTATGATGCAAATCAATGATAATTATTATGAAGATTTAGATAAAGAAAAAACAATAGAAATATTTGATAAAATTTTAAAAGGTGAAGAACCAAAACCAGGATCATATCGAGGACGATTAAATACTGAACCTGAAAATAATAGAAAAACACTTATGGATGTAAAAAATGCTTAAAGATCAAGACAGAATTTTTAAAAATTTATATAATGATATGGGTACAGATGTTAAATCTGCTCAGTCAAGAGGTGATTGGGTAAATACTTCAGAATTAATAGCAAAAGGGAGAGATTGGATTATTAATGAAGTAAAAGATTCACAGCTTAGAGGCAGAGGTGGTGCAGGATTTCCTACAGGTTTAAAATGGTCTTTTGCTCCAAAAGAGGTCGGATCTAGACCTCATTATTTAGTTATTAATGCAGACGAGTCGGAACCAGGTACTTGCAAAGATAGAGATATTCTTAGATTTGAGCCACACAAATTAATTGAAGGATGCCTAATAGCTTCTTATGCAGTTCAAGCTCATGCTTGTTATATTTATATTAGAGGTGAATATTTTATAGAGGGTCAAAAATTACAATCAGCTATCGATGAAGCTTATGAAAAAAATTTGATTGGTGAAAATGCTGCTGGAACTGGATGGGATTTGGATATCTACATTCACTATGGAGCAGGTGCTTATATTTGCGGAGAAGAGACAGCTTTACTTGAAAGTATAGAGGGTAAAAAAGGTCAACCAAGATTAAAACCTCCTTTTCCAGCATTGATTGGACTTTATGGATGCCCAACAATTATTAACAACGTTGAAACGATAGCTGTTGTTCCAACAATTCTTAGAAGAGGTGGAAAATGGTTTTCCTCGCTAGGTAGAGAAAAAAATACAGGTACAAAAATTTTTTGTATTTCAGGCAATGTGAATAATCCATGTAATGTTGAGGAAGAAATGAATATTCCTCTAAAAGAATTAATTGAGGTCCATGCTGGAGGAGTTATTGGTGGATGGGAAAATTTACAAGCTGTAATTCCAGGTGGTTCATCAATGCCACTAATACCAAAAGAAAAATGTGAGACATTAACTATGGACTTTGATTCATTAATGGCTGAAAAAAGTGGATTAGGAACTGCTGGAATTGTTGTTATTAACAAGGACCAGGACATCATTAAATGTATGGCAAGGATAGCTAGATTTTACAAACATGAAAGTTGTGGCCAATGTACACCATGTAGAGAGGGCTCAGGATGGATGTGGAGAATGCTAGAACGAATGGCAAAAGGAGAAGCTACTAAAGATGAAGTAGATATGCTTGGTGATGTAACAAACCAAATTGCCGGCCATACAATTTGTGCATTTGGTGAAGGATCATCATGGCCTGTACAGGGATTGTTAAGACATTTTAAAAAAGAAATTGAGGAAAGAAATAATTTAGATCCTATTGTTCAGAAAAAAAATAATATTCCTTATTTGGTTGACCAACATTTATTAGATAAAAAAAATGCCTAAATTAAAAGTAAATGACATTGAAATTGAGGTAGAAGAAGGTTTAACAGTTCTACAAGCATGTGAAAAAGCTGGAGCAGAAATTCCCAGGTTTTGTTATCACGAAAAATTATCAATAGCAGGTAACTGTCGAATGTGTTTAGTTGAAATGGAAAAATCTCCTAAACCAATAGCTTCTTGTGCAATGCCTGCTACTGAGGGAATGAATATTAAAACTAACACTCCTTTTGTTGAAAAAGCTAGAAAAGGAGTTATGGAATTTTTATTAGCTAACCATCCTTTAGATTGCCCAGTATGTGACCAAGGTGGTGAGTGTGACCTTCAAGACCAGTCTATGTTTTATGGAGTAGATAAATCAAGATTTAAAGAGAACAAAAGAGCTGTACCAGAAAAATATATGGGACCATTAATTAAGACACAAATGACAAGATGTATACATTGTACTCGATGTGTAAGATTTGCTACTGAAGTTGCTGGAGTATCTGAGTTAGGAGCAATTGGTAGAGGAGAGGATATGCAAATTACAACGTATTTAGAGCAGTCAATGCAATCAGAATTGTCAGCAAATGTAATAGATCTTTGTCCAGTGGGTGCTCTAACATCAAAACCTTATGTCTTTGAAGCAAGACCTTGGGAACTTAAAAAAACAGAGACTGTCGATGTGATGGATGCTGTTGGATCAAATGTAAGAGTAGATACATATGATTGGGAAGTGAAAAGAGTTTTGCCAATAATTAATGAGGATATAAATGAAGAGTGGATTTCAGACAAAACAAGATACGCCTGTGACGGTTTATTAAATCAGAGGCTAGATTCACCTTTTATTAAATACAATGGTAAATTTG
>CACBYG010000003.1 GCA_902543535.1 uncultured Pelagibacteraceae bacterium | reverse complement strand
ATTTTTTCCTTTTCGTGAGCCAAATAGTCTTGATTTGTATAACACTCATTAGGTAAGCCATTTGCCACTTCTATCGGCTTGTCTACATTGTTGATTTTTTCAATATCTAGTATCTTTGATAAGGGTAAATTTTTAAGATTCTGATGCACAAAAAAAATTATCACTCGCATAAATTTTGGCAACAAATTTCATTAAGATAGATAGATGAATTTCTTTGACAGCTTTTTGAAAACAGATAATGATCTGAAAAAATGAATTTTTCTCTAGAAATTGGACCAAAGACAGAAGTTGATGTGGTCCCTGCATTAAGTGATGTTTACATCACTATGTTGCCAGGTGGAGATTATAGAGAAACTGCAGAAAAGGCCTCAGAACTTGTTAGAAAAGGATTTAATCCAGTGCCCCACTTTCCAGCTCGATCGATGCAAGATGAAAAGGAACTTAAAGATTATGTTTCCAGATGTAAGGACGGTGGAGTTAAACAAGTTTTAATTATTGGTGGTGGTAGAGAGCCTGCAGGAAAATTTGACAGTTCATTTCAACTTTTAGAAACAGGATATTTCGAAAAAATGAAAATAGGAATAGCTGGACATCCTGAGGGAAGTCCTGATATATCCGACTCAGAATTAGAAAAAGCTATGATAGATAAAAAGCCTTATGCTGATTATATCGTAACTCAATGGTTACTTGATCCTCAGCCTATTATAGATTTTATTTCTAAACAAAGCGTACCAGTGCATGTTGGAATTACTGGGCCATTAAAAATATCTAGCTTAATCAAGTTTGCTAATATTGTTGGGGCAAAAAATTCTATTAACTTTCTTAAATCTAATTTTACTAAGGCGTTAGATTTATTGAAACCTAAAGACCCTAATGATTTAATTGGGAAAGTTAAATCGCATACTGATAACTTCCACATTTATACATTCGGCGGCTTGAAGGAAACTAACAAGTGGTTGAAGGAGAATAGTTATGTCTAAAGAATTTGACTATACTAAATTAAAACATGTTACTTCTGTTGATCAATCAGACAGGGAAGTACCATACAATTTAAGACAAAGTGGGCCAACAAAAGTTGAAATGTTAATTTCAACAAGAGTGAGAAAATCACCATATTGGCATTTATCAATGCAGGCAGGATGTTGGAGAGCAACTGTCTATAATCGTATTTATCATCCAAGAGGTTATGTAAAGCCTGAAGATGGTGGTGCAATGGTTGAATATGATGCAATTGTTAATCATGTAACTATGTGGAATGTTGCTGTTGAGAGACAAATAAGAGTAAAGGGTCCAGACGCGGAAAAATTTACTGACTATGTAATCACAAGAGATGCAACTAAAATTTCTCCAATGAGAGCAAGATATGTGATTTTATGTAATGCTTATGGTGGTGTTTTAAATGATCCAATTCTATTAAGAATTTCTGAGGATGAATTTTGGTTTTCTTTGTCAGACTCTGATATTGGAATGTATTTGCAAGGTGTAAATGCAGATGGAAGATTCAATTGCACAGTAGAAGAGATAGATGCATGTCCAGTTCAAATCCAAGGACCTAAATCAAAAGCATTAATGAAAGATCTTTGTGGGGATCAAGTAGACTTTGATAATATGCCTTTTTACGGATTAGCAGAGGCAAAAATAGGTGGAAGAAGTTGTGTTATTTCTCAGTCCGGTTTTTCTGGAGAAGCTGGGTATGAAATATATTTAAGAAATGCAACCTTGTATGCTGAAGACATGTGGAACTCTGTTCTTGAGGCGGGAAAAAAACATAACCTTATGGTTATTGCTCCTGCGCATCATCGAAGAATTCAGGCAGGTATTCTTTCTTGGGGACAAGACATGGACCAACAACATAATCCTTTTCAGTGTAACTTAGGATATCAAGTTTCTTTATCTGGAAAAGGAGAATGGAATAAAAAAGGAGATTATGTTGGTAAAGCTGCTCTAGAAAAAATGAAAGCTGATCTTGTTGATGGAAAAAAACCATATAAACTTCAATTAGTTGGTTTGGAATTTGGTGGGAAACCAATTGAAGATTATGCACCTGATTTTTGGTTAGTTTCTCCTGAGAGTGGTGGTGATCCTGTAGGGTTTATTACTTCTCCCTGGTATCATCCTGAAAAAAAACAAAACATTGCAATGGGATATGTACCTTTCGATGGAACACTTAATTCTAATGGTTTTCCAAAAGGCAAGATTGGTACAAAATTTAAAGTTCACTTACCTGAACAATACTCTGAAAAAGCTGGAGTTCCAGTTAACGCCGTTGTGGTTGATATTCCATTTAAAGAGTCTTTTAACGCCAACACAAGAGAAGTTGTAAAAGGCTAAAAATATTATGGGGAAGTTAAGTTTAACTTCCCCACGAAATTAATGACAAAAGGGTTTTTAATTGTAATTTGCATTACGATCGCGATTGCTTTAATAGTATTTCCTTTGATAGTCTCTTATAAAGCACAACAAAATAAAAAGAAAAAAAATTAATGTTTGGTGAATTTTTAAATATAATTTTTAAATCGATAAAATTAGATAAGACACTTTATTCAGATAATAAAAATTTTGCCGAAGCCTCAATTTATTTTGCAGGTATTATAATGATTTTAGATGGTATAGCTGGAGCAGTTGCTGCAAATACAATTATAAAAACTGCAATTGCAATGTCTGGCCTTACTGCAATTATTACTTGGTTGATTTGGGCAATTTTTATTTATGTTATTGGAGTAAAACTTTTTCCAGATAAACAAACTAAAGTTTCATTTAAAAAAGTTTTAACCGCAGTTGGTTATGCACATGCTCCAGGACTACTAAGATTTTTTGCAGTAACACCAGACTTAATGATACCAATAATTTTTCTTACACAATTTTGGATATTTGCTGGTTTAATTATTTCAACAAAACAAATTCTAAATTTAAAATCTAATTTCAAATCTTTTGGAATTATTCTTTTATCTTTCCTAATAATAGCATTTTTGTCTATTTCATTTGTAATGAGCAGAATGAATATGATGCCAGTTAATCAGATAAGTTAAAGCGGGAAAATAGTTTTAGAAACCCTGCAAGATTTACAAAGTTTAAATCCTGTCATTATCAGATTTTGAAATACACTTTCATCCTCTTTTCTACATTCGTCACAGATATTATTTAAATCATTGCTATTAATATCTTTAGAATTTTTATCTAAATCTTTAGTCATTATCTGTTAAACCTGCTCCGGCAGCACCTTTTTTTAGACTATCAGTTTCTTCCACAAAAGTATTCTCAGATAATTTGTATAAACTTTTCCATTCATCTTCATTAAAGTTATCTTTATTTTCAATAAAGTTTATCTCTAAGTTTTTTGAATTTTTAGGAAATTCAAAATTTAAAAAGTTAGAATAAATATTTACATTTAAATTTAAGAAAATTTCGTTCTCATCAAATTTAACATTAATTTTCTTTCCAATAATTTCTGAAGATCTACTCAAAAATGATAAAAAAATAATTGGATAGGCAATGTTTGAAAAATAAATTTTTTCATAATTTTCTAATATTTTTATTTGATCTAAAAAACCAATTCCTAAAATAATTGGGCAATAAGGATTTGAAGAAGAAGAATTTGACTGATTTATTAAACTTAAGTTCTCATAAGTATTTTTTTCTTTATCACGAAAATAAGAGTTTAAATGTTTGATACCAGGTAAACCAAACATCTCCAATTGTCTTATACATTTTCCAATTTCCTCAGCTTCACCCCAAGAAAATCCAGCAGCTTTTGATGCTCTTTTAGATGTAGTTTCAATCTCGCTTAAAGATTTCATTCTTTAATTACCAGTCCTATAGACCCACTGTTCGTCATAGTTTTTTAATTCATCAGGTAGCGGTGCTCCTTGAAACATGCAAATTCTTAACCATTTATCTGATCTTGGATCAAATTTTAAAGCTCCAAAAAAAGATAACTTTAACCTCAGCATATCTATTGGCATTATATTTTTACCAATGGTGTTATCTTGTATCTCAGAGTATGGAAATTTTTCAACAATAAATACTCTTCTAACAATGTGTCTAAGCTCAGAATATTTAGACAAAAATTCTGCAACAGTAGAATTTTTTTTTGTATCTAACAATTTTTTATAAAGTTTTTTAACATCTCTAGCTATTGCAAGTGGTTGCTCTAATTCAGATCCACCTTCTTCAAATCTATCAGCTAATCTGGGCTCCTCTTTATTCTTGGAAATAAACCAAAAATTTTGTGTATTTTGTTTTTTGGTAAAGTTTATTTTTAAGATATTTGAATATTTTTTTTCAATAATATTTATTACATCTTTAACTGTTCTGCTAGTTGGAATAGTGAAATATTTATCCTCATCAGAACTCATCTGACTTACTAATGGATTAGTTATTTCATTATAGGGTTCCATCATAATAGAGACTACATACTCAATACACTCCTCACATGCTTTCTCTTCTAACCAAAGATATATTTTATCAAAAGGATATTTGTCTTCAAAATCAAAATCATTGTCAATTAAGTGGATAAATTTTTTTATGTCTTTTAATAGCTTGTTAATTTTAATTTGCTGATACTTACTATCAGTATTCCAACTGATAATATTTGTTAAAGATTTTTTAAGGCACTCAATAAACAAATCACTGTCTTTTTTATTAACTATTTTTATTTCTCTTATTTTTTTTAAGGCAATCTCTCTGCTCATTACCCAATTATTTAGTAAGGTTGGATGATTTACAATAAATGGAGCCATACCCAATCCTGTAGAATTCCCAATACCTAAATTTTTACAAATCTTTTTGTCCAATACAACAGCTTTACTGGGATTTTTATGATAAGCGACATGATTTACTTGATCAAATGTAAATTGTCTAACTAAATAAACTAGCATCATTTCCAATCTAAAAGGTCCATTAATTTCTTCTCTGTTCTTAATTCTAAAACGATCTGCTAAGCCAAATTTTCCAGATCCATAAACTGCAGTGGTTCTGTACAAATATCCAACATTTGATAGTAATTCTAAATCTGGTTGTTTACCTTCACTTAAACTTTCAACTACATGATTGAATACTCGGACAGATTTATTTGCTCTAGATAATGTTAACTCTTTAAACGAAAGTCTACCAACTTCCTGCCTTGGTACTTCATTTTTAAGTCTATCAATATCTTTTTGAGTAGGAATACCATCATGTAATGTAAATGCTGCATCCCATTTTGTTGCAATTACTCTATCTGATCTTTCGTCGTCATCAATTTTATTTGCAAAACAGACTAGTGAATAAGTTCTTTTATCTTTCTTAAAAGAGTAGACTGCTTCTCCATAACCAAATCTATCTAAATTAAATAAATCTCTCTTATATTCCCAGTCTTTAAATTCATTAAGAAAGCTTCTTAAAAAAGACAGTTTAGACTGATGAAATGACCCCAATCTTGATAGTCTCATTATCTTATTAGGGTCTCTAAGTTGAACTTTCATGACTAAATTAATTTATAGAAATTGTACCAGTTGTTTCCAAGTATTCCATTTGTCTCTTCATCAGAAAATCCAACTTTTTTAAGTCCTTTTTCGATATTTGAAAAACCCCTCGCGTCCTCAAACCATTTAGGTTGTTTGGGAAAGCCAGGTTTATTTTTATTACCTTCACCAAAATTTGTACTTTTAGACCATGTTCCATTTCTCATCCATTCAACGACACTATCAGGTTGCTGAAGGCAAAGATCAGATCCGATACCTATTTGTTTAATGTTCATTATTTCAGCAGTCTTAGCAACCATCTCACAGAAGCTTTCAAGGGTACAATTTGTGTTATCTTTCAAATGATGAGGATATAAAGATAATCCAAGAATACCTCCACTATCACTTAAAATTTTCAATAGATCAGACGATTTGTTTCTTTTTGCAGGATGCCAAAAATATGGATTTGCATGTGTTATTGCTATTGGTTTTTGACTTAACTCAATTGCATCGATTGTACTTTTTTCAGCTGAATGTGACATGTCAATTACTACACCTACCCTATTCATTTCCTTTATGACTTCGCGTCCAAAATTAGTAACTCCACTGTCTGTATTTTCATAACAACCAGTAGCTAATAACGATTGGTTGTTATAGGTAAGCTGCATAAATCGACACCCTAATTTATGAATTTTTTCAACTAATTTTATATCATCCTCTATGGGAGAACAATTTTGAAAACCAAAAAAAATTGCTGTTTTTTTCTCTTTATTTGCTTTTTCTATATCTTTGTAGTCCCAGCCTTGAAATATTATATCTGTGTTATCCTTAAAAAGTTTTTCCCATTTTTTAGTCTCGGTTAATAACTCATTGTAATCCTCATGATAGACTATCGTAACGTGAACGGCGTCAAGACCTGCGGATCTATTAAACTCAAAGGTTTCTCTTGACCAATTACAATATTGAAGGTTATCAATTTTAAAATTCATATTAGTTTAACTGTAATCAATATGTTTTTTAAATACTATTAATTTTATTGAAATTTTAAGTTAATTTTGAAATAAACTGATTACTAACTCTCATGAAAAAAAATAAAAATCTAAAAGTTTCAATCGTTATGGGTAGTCAGTCTGATTATAAGACTATGCAGTTGGCAGAAAAAACCCTTAAAAAAATTGGTGTTTCTTTTGAAACAAAAATTGTATCAGCTCACAGAACTCCAAAAAGAATGTACGATTATGCTATAAAAGCAGAACAAAACAACATAGGTGTAATTATAGCAGGCGCTGGGGGATCAGCACATTTACCTGGTATGATCTCAGCACTTACATCATTGCCAGTTCTTGGTGTACCTATTGAAAGCAAAAAATTAAGAGGTTTAGATAGTCTTTTATCAATAGCTCAAATGCCAAAAGGAATACCTGTTGGAACACTTGCTATTGGTGAAGACGGTGCAATTAATGCTGCATTACTAGCAGCCTCAATAATTGCCAACCAAAATCCATCTATTAAACGGAAACTGACTAACTGGAGATCTAGTCAAACTAAATCAGTCAAAAAAAATCCTAAATAAAATGTCTGATATTAGTCTTGGTATTATAGGAGGTGGACAGCTAGGTAGCATGTTGGCAATTGCTGCAAAAAAATTAAATGTTAAAACTGTAATTTTTTCTGACGATGAAGATGCACCAGCTCAGAACTTTTGTAATCAATTTATTTCAGGAAATTATGATGATAAACAAAAAGTTGTTGATTTTGTTAATCAAGTTGATTTTGTAACCTACGAATTTGAAAATATACCTTTTGAAACCCTTAACGAAATAAACAAGTTAAAACCTGTTTTACCTAAACCTTCTGTAAATCGACTTATTCAACATCGATTGGCAGAAAAAGATTTTATTAATAAGCTAAATATCAGAACTACGAGATATGTATCAATTGAAAAAAAGTCAGATATAGAAGCTTTGGAAGATTTTTTACCTGGTATATTGAAGACCACAACACTTGGTTATGATGGAAAAGGACAACATCCAATAAATTCGATTAAAGAGTTAAATTCTATTAATATAGATTTTTCCAGTGGGTATATTCTTGAGAAACTTGTTAAACTAAAAAAAGAAATCTCAATAATTATAACTAGATTTAGTAATAATAAGTACGAAATTTATGAGCCCATTGAGAATACTCATGAGGATCAAATATTAAAATATTCTAAAATACCTGCAGAAATAAATGAAAAAATTTTTAATCAATCTAAAGACTGGGCTATGCTGATCACAGAAGAACTAAAATATGTGGGAACTTTGTGTGTAGAATTTTTTATTGATAAAAATGATAATTTATATGTAAACGAAGTTGCACCTAGGGTGCATAACTCTGGCCATCTTACAATTAATTCATACAATGTAAGTCAATTTGAAAATCATGTTAGAGCAGTTTGTGGATTAGAGCAAATACCATTAAAAAAAATTTCTAATGCAAAAATGATTAATTTACTAGGTGATCAGATATCTCCGTATAGAAATTCTCCTAAATTAAAAGAAAATGAATTTTTCTTTGATTATTTAAAAAAAGAGATTAAAGAAAAAAGAAAAATGGGTCATATCACAATATTAATTTAGATGTTTAAATCATTAGAAGGTAATTTTGATAATCCTAAGGTTCATGAATTACTTATTGAACACTTTGTTGAACTTAGAGCAGCGTCCCCAGAGGGTAGTGCTCATGTTTTAGATATTCCTGGTCTCAAAGTACCATCGATTAAATTTTGGAGCTTGTGGCAAGATGAAAATTTAATAGGTTGTGGTGCTTTAAAATTTCTAGATGAAGGTCATGGAGAATTCAAATCTATAAGAATTAAGGATAATTTTAGAAATAAAGGTTATGGGATTAATGTAGTTAGACATTTAATTAATGAAGCTAAAAAACTAAAGATTAAAAGATTAAGCATTGAAACCGGTGCTGGAGATTTTTTTTTACCAGCAAGGAAACTTTTTAAAAAATGCGAATTTAAAGAATGCCAACCTTTTGCGCATTATAAAGAGGATGTAAATTCTGTATATTTCACCAAAATTATAGACACAAATTAAAAAATATTTTTAATTTACAGTATATTTTGTTGACAAAACCCTTCAAAATCTAAACAAAGCCAGAATTACTTAATTATAAGTAATAAATTAATACAACAAAAAATAAGAAGATAAATATGAGTCTACAAGGTAAAGTAAAATGGTTCAATCCAACCAAAGGTTTTGGTTTTATTGAAAGAGAAGATAAAGAAAAAGATGTGTTTGTACATGTTTCAGCTGTAAGAGATGCTGGTATGAACGGTTTAGATGAGGGTCAAGCTTTGACTTTCGATGTTGAAGATGGTCCTAAAGGTCCTTCAGCAGTTAACTTAAAAACTGCATAATTTCACACTTCCTATTGGCTGGAAAAACTAATTTAATTTACCTAATTTTTATTTCTCAGCCAATACCGAACAATGAAAACCAATGTTTAAACACAATTATTAATTATAAAAAATCGAAATCAAAATTTATAAATTAATTAAAGATTATGATTGGAATTTTAGGTGGAATGGGAACTCAAGCTGGACTTGATTTTTGCAATAAACTTGCAGTCCTGAATAGAGGTAAGATTGATCAAGAGTATCCTTTATTTTTACTTTACAACAAATCTAATATTCCTGGTAGACCTGAGTCAATTGGGTCTCAAACCAAAAATCTTTCTAATAAATCTACAAACAAGAAAAGCAGATTAAAATACGAAAAAGTTTTAAAAAGTTTACTTAAAGGTTGTAAACTACTTGAGAAAAATAGATGCAACTTTATTGTTATACCCTGTAATACAGCTCACTATTGGTATGATGATTTGCGAAAGCAAATAAATATTCCAATAATAAATATGCCTAAAGAGGTATTTGAATTCACAAAAAAAAATTGTAAGAAAAATTCAAAAGTGGGTCTCTTAGCAACTGAAGGTACTTTAAAAACTGGTGTTTATAATAATTTTTTTGATAAAAATTACAACCTTGTAATACCTTCGGAAAGTATTCAGAAAAACTCTGTAAATAGAGCAATTAAATTTGTAAAGATGGGAAATGTGCGAGCTGCAGAAAAGGCCATAAAACCTGCAATAAAGTATTTGATGGGTATGAAATGTAAAAAAATAATTTTGGGATGCACAGAACTTCCTATAGCAATATTTGCATTTAAATCATTCAAAAATATAAAATCTTCAAAAATATTTTTAGATCCTAATCTTATTTTGGCAGAGTCTGCCATGGCAAAACATAAGAATTAAGTTATGAAGTCAAAGATTGAAAAGCCTTATGTGCTTAGAGTCGCTGAGTTTATATATTTTAAAATAATCGAAATTAAGCATAAAAATCCAGAAACTAATAATATTCAAGCATTTGAAATATTCATGACGTCTAAAGAGTATGAATTAATAAGCTCAGGTGAATTTCATAATAAGTGGTTTGAGAAATTAAAAAAAAATAACTTTGTTGATGAAATAACAGGAAAAAAAATAACTAGCGAAACTGTAAAATTATTAGAAATACAAAAAGATTCTATGATTAAACTTTTAATGAAGATACCTAAACTTTATTACACTAAAAGCCATTTCCCATTAGAAATATCTCAAAGAGCATTTGACCATCTTTGGCGGGTTTGTGAAAGTTACGAGATGTGGTGTAAAGAGACGAAGCAAGACAAATTAATAAAATTGGATATCTTGAATTAATTAGATAATAATTTTTGCCTTGTAGTCTCTATTCTATTTTCAATTAACTGTTTGAATTGGACGTAAAATTTTTTTTCTTTATTTTGTTCATCAACTTTATCTTTAATATGGGTCAAGACATCTTTGCCAGTCTCATTCTTTATTGCAGTATTGGCTCCATATTGAAATCCAGCTTGAATTACATTTCCTGTAGTAGCTATAGTAACGCCTGGACCTAAAAGAGATGTTGTTTGAATACATCCAGACAAAAATATTAAAACAAAGATAACAAAAAATATATTTAATATTTTCATAAACAATAATTTAATTAATACTTATTTAAAAATTCAACTCAAGATAGAATTAGTTCAAACTGAGTATTATTACTGAGACTATGTTGAATAATTAACTATAAAACAAAAATGATTAAAGTTTTTCCATTTATCTTTATTCTACTTTGGTCGTCTGCATTCATAACAACTAAACCAATTATAGATAATAGTGACCCTTTTTCTGCTCTTGCTTTTAGATTTGCTTTAGTTGCATTAGGTTTTTTTTTATTTTCTATTTATTCAAAAAAGAAAATTATAGTTGATAGAAAAAACTTTTTTGAATCTTTTTTTAGTGGTGTTCTTTTTCATGGAGTTTACTTGGGAGGTGTTTTTTTTTCAATTTCAAAAGGAATGCCTACTGGAATTGCAGCACTTATAGTAACGCTACAACCCATACTCACCAATGCATTGAGTGGACCAATTTTAAATGAAAAAGTTTCTCTAAAACAATGGATAGGGGTTCTGTTAGGTTTTTCTGGTGCAGTAATGGTCTTAGGTTTTGATATAGGTGATAAAATTCCAACTATTGGATTAGTTGCAACAATAGTTGCGTTAATAGCTATAACAACATCAACTATTTGGCAAAAAAAATTAAGTAATAATTTACCTTTATCAGTCAGTAATATGAATCAGGCTTTGGGGGGATTTGTTTTTCATATTGTAATAATTATTCTTTTTGCAGAACCTTACATAGATTTTTCAACTACTTTTTTAATTGCAATGAGCCATCAAATTTTTTTGGTTTCGTTTGGAGCATTTACAATTTTAATGTTTTTAATTAAAAGAAATTCTGCAAGCAAAACAGTTTCTATTTTTTTTTTAATTCCCCCTACCTCTGCGTTGATGGCTTGGCTTTTTTTAAACGAGAACCTAAGTAATTTAGATCTTTTAGGTTTTTTAATTGCAACAATTGGTGTTTATATAGCTACGAGAGATTGAATTATTTACCTATATAACCAAATTCTAAAGTCGAATCTGTAATTGAATGATAAAGAGACTCTCCAAAACTTCTTAGAGCAAAAATTCTAAATGTATCAGGATTATCATTTGTCATATCAACAATTATGGACATTCCATTAAATGTAGAATTCAAGCAATTATTTTTATTAAATTCATTAAAATTAAAAGGACATCCTTTTTTTAAAACTTCTTTTGCATCATCACCTTCCAGCTCTATAATTGATTTTGAATGAGAAATATCTGTAACCGCAAAATCTTTCTCTTCAAATTTTTTATCAATTTCAGAAAAAACCTCTTTTTGATTTGTAGTAACCAACCAATTTCTCGGCCCATTCCAAAGAATTCTAGTGTTTTCATTTTTTTCTACTGATAATGGTTTTGAAATTAGGTTTAAATTATCTATTTTAATTTCTTCACATGCAAAATTAGAATTTTTATGTTGAACAATCTGAGCAATAAATAAGTTTTTGATTTCTGAAATTTTAATTAAATTTTTTTCATTTTTTCCCTCAAAATCGCCAAATTGTCCTTTTTGGTGGATATTTTCTAAGGCTGATATTGAACTCATGATCTAACTCTTTCTCCTTTTGGATCTACATAATGTGATGAAACAATTTCAACTGGAATTACTTTGTTTTTCAATGGAGACATAACAAACAATTTTTCTCCAATCATATTTTTTCCATCCTTTAAAATCGCGAGAGAAAAAGGATTGTCATATTCTACACTCCAGCACGAAGCAGATATATGTCCCAATTTTTTGTTTGGTAAAGGAGCCTTGGCGTCTCTCACTAAATGAGAACCCTCTGGTATACTTGTTTTTTTATCTAAAGGCACAACTCCAACAATCTTTTGTCTGTCACCTGAGGTAAAAGCCTCTCTATTTAACGACCTTTTGCCAATAAAGTCTTTCTTTTTACTAATTAATCCCTCTAATGAAGTGTCATAAGAAATTGTTCTTCCATCAAGTTCTGATCCTGCTACATGTCCCATTTCAATTCTTAAAGTTGATAATGCTTCTGTTCCATAAGGCTGAACTTGAAACTCTTGACCTAGTTCAATGATTTTTTCCCACATAAATTGTCCATTGTCAGACTCTACATTTACCTCGTAAGCTAATTCACCTGAAAATGAGATTCTAAAAATTCTAGCTTTAACTCCAAACAATTCAGACTCCTTGTACCCCATAAAAGGCAGTCCTTCGTTTGAAACATCATTATTAGGAAATAATTTTTTTAATAATTTTCTAGATTTTGGTCCAGCTATTGCTGCGCCAGCCCATTGTTCTGTTGTGGAAACTACATTCACATTCAATTCAGGCCAAACAACTTGCAGATAATATTCTAGATGAGAAAGCACATTTGCTGCTTGTGCTGTAGTAGTTGTCATATGATAGTGATTTTCAGATATCCTAGTTGTTGTTCCATCATCCATAACTATACCATCTTCTCTAAGCATCACTCCATATCTTGCTTTACCAACTGGTAACTTTAACCAAGCATTTGTATAAACTCTATTAAGCAGTTCTGCTGCATCAGGACCTTTGATATCAATTTTTCCTAAAGTGGTAACATCACAAACACCAACATTCGTTCTAACATTTTTAGCTTCTCGTTTTGATGCTTCAAAAAGATTTTCGTTTCCTTGTTTGTAATATCTTGGTCTTAACCAAACTCCAGCATCAACAAATACAGCATTATTTTTTTCATGCCATGAATGCATAGGAGACTTACGAGTAGGTTTGGAATGCTTTCCAACTTCTCTACCTACAATTGCCCCGATAGATATTGGGGTATATGGAGGTCTGAAAGTAGTATGACCTACTGCAGGTACTACTTTATTTTCAATATCAGAAACTAATTGTAGTCCATTCAAATTACTTGTTTTGCCTTGGTCAGTCGCCATTCCAAGAGTTGTGTATCTTTTAACATGCTCTATAGATCGATATCCCTCTTTTAAAGCTATTTCGATGTCTGAAACAGCAACATCATTTTGAAAATCTAAAAATCTCTTATAATTTTTTCCTTTAGGCAAAGGCACACACCAAAACTTGTCATGTTGAGAAGATATTTTCTCAACAACATTAGGAAACGAGATTTTATTATCTTTGTTTGTAATCTTTTTCGACAAATCTTGTCCAGCTGTGAATGAACTTTTTAAAGTTTCTTCAAGTGTAAAAATCCCATTAGCAGCACCTAAAGTTGTTTCATTTTGTTTAGATGTCCCAGGCACAAAAGCATCAATTTCTTCCTTAAATTTAGTTTTATTGCCTGATTGTGAAGCTAAATGAATAGTTGGTGTCCAGAAACCTGAAACACAAATACAATCACACTTAATATTTTCAATTGTACCAAGTTGCTTTTTATTATCTGAAATTTTTGCGATATCTGCTGAGCGTACTTTTTTGTATCCTTGTGCAGCAACAACAACATATGAAAATTTTATTTTAATACCAAGATTTATCGCTTCATCAATTATTTCTGATTGTGGATTAACTCTAGAGTCTAAAATAATTGGATTGATTCCATTTTTCTTAAATTCAATAGCTGTCTCATATCCGCTGTCATTATTTGTAAAAACTAATGGATTTTTACCAACTAAAACACCGTATACTTTTAAATATTCTTTTGCTGCTGAAGACAACATTACGCCAGGAGTATCATTATTCCCAAAAACTATTGGTCTTTCAATTGATCCTGAAGAAATTAAAACCTCTTTTGCCCTAATATACCAAAGTCTTTGTTTTGGATGATGTTTTTTTGTTTTTGGAAGATGATCGCTAACTTTTTCTGACATCACTAACATATTGTGGTCATAGTAACCAAAAACTTGAGATCTATTTTTAACAACAACATTTGGCATTTCTTTTAATTCAGCAATAATACCATTTGCCCAATCCTTACCTGATTGATTTCCAATATTTACATCGCTAGTTAGAAGGGATCCTCCGAATCTTGGTTTATCTTCAGCTAGAATTACTCTTGCACCATTTTTTGCGGCTGCATAAGCACTTGCTAAACCTGATGGACCAGAACCAGCAATTAATAGGTCACAATACTCATATTTATGTTCATATCTCTCTTTATCATGTTTTGTAGAAGCAACACCTAAGCCTGCAGCTTTTCTAATAAAAGGTTCATAAATTCGATACCAAAAACTTTTAGGCCACATGAAAGTCTTATAATAAAATCCTGCAGGTAGAAAAATTTTTAAAAAGTTATTAATTGCACCAATATCAAAATTTACACTTGGCCAACAATTTACACTTTTTGCCTCTAGTCCTTCAAAAAGCTCTTGCTCAGTAGCTTTAATATTTGGCTCTGTCTCATTATTTCTATAAAGCTGGACGATTGCATAAGGCTCATCTACCCCAGCTCCAAAAAACCCTCTTGGTCTATGATATTTAAAGCTTCTACCGACTAAATGTACTCCATTAGCAATTAAAGCAGATGCTAAAGTATCTCCTTCGTAACCATAGTATGTTTTTCCATTAAATTTAAATGATAATTTTTTATCTCTATTAATTAGACCGCCATTTTCTAATCTAAATATTTGGGTCATTATGAAATTTCCTCATCAGCTTTATAAGTATTAAATATTTCGTGAGTAGCAGTGTCTCTTTCCACTTTAATCCATTGTCTACATCCAGATAGATGCTGCCACAACTCTAAGTGCTTACCTCTTGGACTTTTTCGATTATAAACAAAGTTATCCCATTCTTCATCAGAGATTTCTTTATTAAGCTCAGGTCTTTTTACGCTAGCATCCCCACCATAAGAAAATTCATTTTGTGATCTCATCCCACAATACGGACATTTAATATGAAGCATTTAAGATATCCAAGTCTTCGTACCAAGTCCTTTTTCATCAATTAAATGGCCTGTACTAAATCGATTTAGACTAAATCCAGCATTTAGTTCGTGAACTCTGTTTTGAGCGATTGTATGTGCGAATGTCCAACCTGAAGCTGGCGTTGCTTTAAAACCACCATAACACCAACCACAGTTTAAATACAAACCATCAATATGTGTTTTATCTATAATAGGTGAACCATCCATTGACATATCCATTATACCACCCCAGGTTCTGAGCATTTTTAATTTGCTTAAAAAAGGCATCATTGCAATTCCCTCCGTTAAAACATGCTGAAGAGTTGGTAAATTTCCTCTTTGAGCATAACTATTATATCCATCAAGGTCTCCTCCCATTACCATTTCTCCTTTATCAGATTGGCTTATGTAAAAGTGACCTGCACCAAAAGTTACAACTCTATCTAAAATTGGTTTAACAGGCTCTGATACGCATGCTTGAAGAAGATGAGTTTCTATTGGTAAAGTCATATTTAATTTTTCAGCTAAAATATTTGTGCTTCCTGCAACACATAATCCAACTTTTTTAGTTTTTATGTTTCCTCGAGATGTTCTTATGCCGTTAATCTTACCTGCTGTAACGTCAAAGCCAGTTACTTCACAATTTTGAATTATATCAACACCCATAGAGTCTGCTTGACGTGCATATCCCCAAGCAACTGCATCATGTCTTGCTGTTCCTGCACTTGGCTGCATTAATCCTCCAAAAATTGGAAACCTTACATTTTCTGAAAAGTCAGCCATTGGAATTATTTCTTTTACTTGTTCACGGTTTAATAAAACAGCATCAATTCCATTTAATCTCATCGAATTTCCTCGTCTTGCGTAGGCATTCATTTGTGCATCAGAGTGTGCAAGATTAATAATTCCTCTTGGTGAGAACATCACATTATAATTTAAATCTTGGCTCATTTTTCTCCAAAGATCCATTCCAAACTCACTGAAGAGAGCGTTCTCATCATGCATATAGTTTGATCTAATTATCGTTGTATTTCTTCCAACGTTTCCACCACCTATCCAACCTTTTTCGATAATTGCAACTTTTGTAATATTATGTTCTTTTGCAAGATAATATGCAGTGGCAAGTCCATGGCCTCCACCACCAATAATAACTACATCATATTCCTCTTTTGGAGTTGGATCCTTCCAAGCTAAATCCCAGTTTTCATGATTAGAGAATGCGTTTTTAACTAAATTGAATATGGAGTATTTTTGCATTCATTAATTTTATAACAAAGAATATAAATAGTTCTTATTTTTTTTATATATATTTTTTAGAAGTTTCCAAATATGACAAAAAAGGATAAGAAGTCTGCAACGATAACATATAATTTATAGAATTAATAATGAGTGATGTTAAATCAGATATCCAAATAGCTCGAGAGGCAAAAATGCAGCCTATAAATGAGGTATTAGCAAAGATAAATGTTCCAGATGAAAGTACTGCTTTCAGTCCAATGGGACGACACATTGCAAAAATTAATCTGGAGTATTTAAACACATTAAAAGATAAACCAGAAGGGAAACTAATTTTAGTCACTGCAATTACACCTACACCTGCTGGTGAAGGAAAAACCACTACTTCAGTTGGTTTAAATGATGGATTAAATAAAATCGGGAAAAAATCTATAGTTTGTTTAAGAGAACCAAGTCTTGGGCCTTCATTTGGGATGAAAGGTGGTGCTGCTGGAGGAGGTTATGCTCAAGTTGTTCCAATGGAACAAATTAATTTACATTTTACTGGAGATTTTCATGCAATTACTTCAGCTCATAATCTATTATCTGCATTAATCGATAATCATATCTATTGGGGCAACAAATTAGATATAGATGTAAGACGGATTGTTTGGAAAAGAGTTATGGATATGAACGACCGTTCATTAAGATCAATAAACATAAATTTAGGAGGAGTAGCAAATGGTTTTCCTAGGGAAGACGGATTTGATATTACTGTTGCTTCAGAAATTATGGCAATTTTCTGCTTATCAAATGATTTGGAAGATTTAGAAAAAAGAATTGGCAATATTACAATTGCTTATACAAGAGACAAGAAACCAGTTTACGCGAAAGACTTAAAAGCACATGGTCCAATGACTGTATTATTAAAAGATGCGATCAGACCAAATGTAACTCAAACATTAGAAAATAATCCTGCGATTATTCATGGTGGTCCTTTTGCAAATATTGCACACGGATGTAACTCTGTTATAGCAACTAAAACTGGATTAAAACTTGCAGACTATGTTGTAACAGAAGCAGGTTTTGGTGCAGACCTTGGAGCAGAAAAGTTTTTAGATATTAAGTGCAGAAAATCTAATTTGAAACCGAGTTGTGTTGTCATCGTAGCAACAATCAGAGCTTTAAAAATGCATGGTGGTATTGCAAAGGATGATTTAAAAAATGAAAATGTTGAGGCTTTAAAAAAAGGTCTAGTGAATCTTGAAAGACATATAGAAAATGTAAAAAAATTTGGATTACCTGTTGCGATTGCGGTTAATCATTTTATTAAAGATACAGATAGTGAAGTTAAAGCTTTAATTGATTTTTGTGAAAACTTAGGGGTTAAAGCAAGTTTATGCACACACTGGGCAAATGGTGGTGAAGGAACAAAAGAATTAGCGGCACACGTTGCTGATTTGTGCGAAAAAAAAGATGCTAAGTTTAATTTTCTTTATGAAAGTAAAACACCTCTGTTTAAAAAGATAGAGACAATTGCAAAAGAAATTTATAGAGCTGATGAAGTGATTGCTGATACAAAAATAAGAGATCAATTAAAAGGTTTTGAGGAGGCAGGTTATGGAGAATTGCCAATTTGTGTAGCGAAAACACAATACAGTTTTTCAACTGATCCAAATCTTAAAGGTGCACCAACAGGCCATGTTTTGCCTGTAAGAGAAATAAGACTTTCTTCAGGTGCTGAATTTATTGTTGTTGTTTGTGGAGCAATTATGACTATGCCAGGACTTCCACGTGTTCCAGCGGCTGACTCTATTAAACTAAATGATAAAGGTGATATCGAAGGATTATTCTAAATTAAGGTAATTTAACCAATTTTCTAATTCCCTCATCCTAGAAATTTTATCAAGCTTCTTATTTTCAATTTCAATATGTTGTATGTGATTGTTAATTTCCTTCTCGTCACTAAAAGCTTCTTTTTTTAATAGCTTCTCTTTTCTAAAAACAATAATGTTAATCATTTTGTTAAATGTAATTTCTGGATGATATTGAAGCCCCCAGATATCACAATCATTTACTTTAAAGTTTAGACCTTGAACTTTATTAATTGGATTTGAAGCTAATAATACAGAATTTTGTGGCATGGTAACTACTTCATCAAAATTAAAAGCAGGTGTATTAAATTTTTTTTTTTTATTTTTGTAAAGTGGATGGTTTAATCCCCTTTCATTTATTTCAATATCAACTGCAATTCCTTTGTGTGAACCTTTAGTACCTTTTTTGACCTCACCTCCTGCAGCTGTGACAGCTACTTGCATACCCCAACATATTGCTAAGATTTTTTTAATTTTTTTTTGACATTCTTTCATAAACTGAATCTGTCTTCTAATTTCAGGAGTGTCGTTATAAATATTTAAGCTACTACCGCCCCAAATAAGTCCATCATAACTGTTCAGATCGTCTATATTTTTAAATATATTTTCATCTGATGAAGGATTAACAACATCTGTAGTTAAATCTTTTGTGAAAAAACTAAGACTATCCTTCAAACTTTCAGTATGCGTTTGAATACCTGCAGATGAAAAATTTTGATTTTCTTCTCTCAAATTTCCTTCAACAATCAATATTTTTTTCATTAAAACAAATTTCCAGAAATGCTTTTTTTATACATTTCTTTTAAATCCTTTTGATTAATTTTTTTTGGGTTTCCTCCAGTAGATGGATCTTCAAAAGCCATTAAAGAAAGTTCATCAAGATTAATATTATTACAGTCCATCACATCTGATAATTTATGAGGTATATTTAAATCTTTTCTTAAATCTAAAATCCATTCTAAAAAACTATCAAAACCTTTATTTAAATTTAAATAATCACAAATTTCTAATATCTTGTGTTCTATTTCACTTTTATTAAATGATAATACATATGGCATAAATATTGCATTTGATAAACCATGATGAATGTTAAACTTTGAGTTAACTGGATGACTTAAAGAATGAATAGCACCAAGACCTTTTTGGAATGCAGTTGAGCCCATCGAAGAAGCGGAAAGTAAATTCATTCTTGCTTCAATATTTTTTCCATCTTTATAGGCAGTAATTAAATATTTTTTAATTAATTTAATACCTTCTATTGCAATACCATTTGCCATTGGATGAAAACCTTTTGCACAAAATGCCTCTAGATTATGTGCTAATGCATCCATGCCAGTCGCTGCTGTTAATCTAGGCGAAAGATCTAAAGTTAAAATGGGATCTAAAATAACAATTGATGGCAACATCTTTGGATGAAAAATAATTTTTTTAACAGCTGTATCTTCATTTATAATTGCTGAAGCCCGTCCAGTTTCAGAGCCTGTTCCAGCTGTTGTAGGTATTGCAATAATGCTTGGAATTTTAGAGCTTTCGGCTCTTTTCCAATAGTCTCCAATATCCTCAAAATCCCAAATTGGCCTTTCTTGACCGCACATAAATGCTATTGCCTTACCAACATCAAGTGCGCTTCCACCACCAATTGCTATTACACCGTCGCAATTAGATTTGTTATAAACTTTTACACCTTCATCTACATTTTGACCTATTGGATTTCCTGAAAAGTTTGAAAAAATTTCTAAATTATTAAATTTTTTTTTTAAATTCTGTAATATATGTTTAATCATATCAAGATTAATTAAATCTTTATCAGTAACAAATAATGGATTTGATATTTTTAGTTCTTGGCAGGCATCAACTAGATCATTAATCCTATTTTCGCCTACCCACATCAAAGTTGGGTAATTCCAATTATGATTCATATTAAATAATAATTTTATTTTTCTTTTTTTTGTTAGTAAGATATATTTATAGAATTATTAATGATAGGAAAATTTAGATGTCTAGAGTAGCAATTATAGGTGCGGGTCCATGTGGTCTTTCGATGTTAAGAGCATTTGAACATTTGGAACATAAAGGTAAAAAAATACCAGAAATAGTTTGTTTCGAAAAACAAGATAACTGGGGTGGCCTTTGGAATTATAGCTGGAGAACAGGTTCTGACCAATATGGAGATCCTGTACCAAACAGCATGTACAGATATTTATGGTCAAACGGTCCTAAAGAATGTTTGGAGTTTGCTGATTATTCTTTTGATGAACACTTTGGTAAACCAATACCATCTTTTCCTCCTAGAGAAGTTCTATATGACTATATAATTGGAAGAGTAAGCAAAGGTAATTTAAAACATAAAATTAAATTTAATACTCGAGTTACAAATACATCATTTAAAAATGACAAGTTTGAAATTAGCTATCTAGATAAAGCTAATAATAAAATTTTAACTGAAAATTTTGATTATTTGGTTATTTCGACTGGTCATTTTTCTGTTCCTTTTATCCCAGAATATAAGGGAATGAATTCCTTTCCTGGAAGAATTATGCATTCTCACGACTTTAGAGATGCAGAAGAATTCAGAGATAAAAATGTAATTGTTCTTGGCAGTAGCTATTCTGCAGAAGATGTTGCCCTACAGTGTAATAAATATGGAGCTAAAAGTGTTACTATTGGCTATAGGCACAATCCAATGGGATTTAAATGGCCCAAAGGTATGAAAGAAGTTCATTACTTAGATAAACTTGATGGCAAAAATGCAATATTTAAAGATGGAACAAAACAAGAGGCAGATGTCATAATTTTATGCACTGGTTATCTACATCATTTTCCATTTTTAGATGAAAGTTTAAAATTAAAAACTCATAATAGATTATACCCACCAAAATTATACAAGGGGGTAGTATGGCAAGATAATCATAAAATTTTATATTTAGGAATGCAGGATCAATTTCATACTTTTAATATGTTTGATTGCCAAGCTTGGTATGCAAGAGACATTATTATGGGTAAAATCAAAATGCCTGGTAATGATGAAATTGAAAAGGACATAAACAAGTGGGTTGGAATGGAAGAAAAATTAGAAAATCCAGATCAGATGATAGATTTCCAAACAGAGTATACCAAAGAACTTCATGGAATGTCAGATTATCCTAATATAGATTTTGAATTAATTAGAAAACATTTCAAAGAGTGGGAGCATCATAAAGTTGAAGATATTTTAACTTATAGAAATAAATCCTTTTCTTCACCTGTGACTGGTTCTATTGCTCCAATCCACCATACGCCTTGGGAAAAAGCAATGGACGACTCTATGAAAACTTTTCTAAATAAATAAAATTTAATATTTTATTTTCAATTTTTTATTTTTTGTAATTGCATTTAATAATGCAATCATTAGAGGGATTTTTTTACGATTAATTTTCTTTAAAATGTATGGAGCAATTTCGAAAGCAAGATCAGCACCTTCAACGGTATCATCTTTCATAAATTTTTTCTTGGCAGATTTAAAGGTAAAACCTTTACCAAGATAATCACCCATTTTACTATTTCTGCCACCAACTGCACTTACGTACAGATCACCTACACCAGCAAGCCCATAAACAGTTTCTTTTTTTCCCTTAAAATGTTTAACTAAATAATCCATTTCATCAATGGATTTCCTAAATAAAGCTGAAGATGTGTTCTCACCTTGTCCTGATCCAATTATCATAGAATATATATTTTTAATAGCTGAAGAAAACTCTACACCTCTAACATCAGTTGTATGTTCTGTCTTATAATACTTAGTGGATATTATCTTCCCAATATCTTTTGCTACCTTAATATTTTTATTCCCAATAACAGTGTAACTCTTTATTTTTCGAGCAAGCTCTTTTGCTAAGCAGGGGCCTTTTAAGACAGAAATATTTAGTTTGTTGTTATTTTTATTAAGCTGTTCAGACATAGTAATAATTCTTTTTGTTTTATCTAACTTTAGTCCTTTAGTAAGAACCAAAATAGGTGTTTTACTTTTAAGGTGTGCTAAATATTTACTAATTATTTCTATTCCTACGGAACTTACAGCTACAACTATAAGATCCCATTGTAAATTTAACATTTCAGGAACAAATTTTTTTGTTTTTATTTTTTTTGGTAAATTAATTTTTAAAGACGGATGAAACTTTTTTTTGAGATTTAATTTACTAATTAATTTAATATTATGTGGTTCAGAAAGTGTTACATGGTGTCCATTTTCAATTAAAGGAATAGAAAAAGCAGCTCCCATAGCCCCTGCACCTATAATCAAAATTTTTTTCATATTAAAAATTAGGCTATTCCTAAATGTTTCTTTCTCTTACCGACCCAAGTTCTTATCAAATTATCAAAAATTAACCCTATAAATGCTACACAAATACCTAATGTCAGACCTATACCTGCACCATTTTTATCAGATAAAGCTTTTAAAATATATTGACCTAAATCTTCTGTCCCAATGAAAGCTCCAATAATTACCATAAATAGTGCAAAAACTATTGTTTGATTTAAACCAAGCATCATGTGAGGAAAGGCTAATGGGAATTCAATTTTTGTTAATCTTTGAAACTTGTTTACACCAGACATCGTAGCAGCTTCGTGTAAACCTATTGGAACACTTCTAAGGCCTTCAATTGTATATCTGGTTGCAGGTATTGTTGCGTAAACGATTACAGCAATTAAAACTGAGGTATCTGTTATCCCAAATAACATCATTACTGGAATTAAATAGACAAAGGATGGAAAGGTTTGAAATATATCACAAACCCCAAGCATAAATTTCGCTGCACTTTTACTTTGAAAACACAAGGTTCCAACTGTAAAGCCAATTAAACATGAAACTATAACTCCAAAAGTTGCCATGTATGTTGTAACTAATGCTCTATCCCACCATGGACTAAGAGCTATAAATAAAGTTAACCCACATACTACTAATGCTGATCTAATTCCACCAATTAAGTAACCAGCCCCAACTACTAAAACTATTGTAGCAACAGCGGGCATTCTTAAATAAAGCGCTCGCATTGGCTGTAATACTTCTTGAATTAACCAAGTGTTAAATGCTTTTATATAAACAAAGAATGTATCAAAGATCCAATCAACTCCCTTGTTCCAAAAATCTGCAGTTGATATTCCTTTATTATGTGGAATTTCAAATAAATAATTGAATGTACCTTTGAACAAAAAAGTTCCTACATAAGCAAGTATAATTCCAATAACAAATGAACCAATAAAAAATATAGTGTTTTTATTTCTCTCGAAGTATGTAAGATTGCCGAAATAGTCTGTTTGTTTATTTGCCCAAGCTAAAGACATTTTATCTAACAATATTGCAATCAAACTAATGCACAAACCAGCTTCCAAAGCCATACCAATATCCAATCTATTTAATGCTAAGAGTAAATTATATCCTAAACCTTTTGCAGCTATAAAAGCTGATATCACTGCCATTGAAAAACAAACCATTATAACCTGGTTAACTCCAATTAATATATCTCTTCTAGCTGTGGGAATTAATACTTGAAACATCAGTTGCCAATTATCACATCCACTCATTTTACCTGATTCAATTATTTCAGGAGGTATTGCTCTTAAACCTAATAAAGTTAATAATATCATAGGTGGAATTGCCACAACCATAGTTATAATTACTGCAGCGTGGTCACCAACTCCAAACAGAACCATTGCTGGAACTAAAACTGCATATTGTGGCATAGTTTGCATAACCAAGAGTATTGGGTATAAAGCTTTCTCTAAACGTTTACTTTTAAACGCCGCTATACCCAAGCCTAAACCAAAAATAAATGACAACGGTGCTGCAACTAATATAAAGGAGAGAGTTTGCATTGAAGGTTTCCATTGACCAAATGTAGATATGTAAATTAAAACTAAGCCTGCAAATAAAGCTAAGCCCTTACCGCTTAGATGATAACTGAGCAATACTGCACCGGCAGTAACTATAGTCCAAGGTAAGCCAGGTAGCTCTGCCCAAGGATTTTCACTAATCCAGTCCCAACTCGTAAATGTTACAACTGTATTTAATCCACCTATTAAAATTTCTCTAATCAACTCTATTAAAAACGTCATAAAAAACGATATTTTTCTAGTGATTTCTACTAGTAATGGTCGAGTTTTAAATTCTTGAGTATCTTCATTCCAAAACTCTATTGGCATCCAGTCGTTCATTAAGAAAACTAGTGAGTCGTTTATCCAAATAGGTAACCATCCAAGTAATGGGGGTAATCTCCAAAAGACATCAAAAGCGTAATACCTTACCTCCTTACCTGCAAACACAAAGGTACTTTGGTTAGGATCTTTAACAAACTCTGCCTGACCTCTTATAAATTTATATGTTTCAGGGACTTCAATTGCAAAACATAATGCAAAAAAAACAATTAATAAAAATAACCATTGAAATATTTTTGGGTTTTTTTTTAAAAATTCCATTGCTTAATTTCCATTTTTTCTTCCACCAAATACTGTATTTATAATCTTTGTTGGATTTATAGAGCCTACAATGTTATTATCACTATCTATAACTCCTACAGTTTTTTCTTGCGTTAGAATTTTTTCAGCAACATTTTCTATGATTTCATCTTTTAAAACTCTTAAATCTCCTAAATTATTATTTGTAGATTTATCCATTACATCTTCAATTAACAAAACTTTTTCCCTAGGGACTTCTTCTGTAAATTTTCTGACATATTCTGTTGCAGGATTTAAAACTATCTTGGCTGGTGTATCTAATTGTTCAATTATACCATCTTTCATAATTGCTATTCTATCTGCTAGCTTTAAAGCCTCATCAAAATCATGAGTAATGAACATAATAGTTTTTTGTAATTTATCTTGAAGTCTTAAAAATTCATCCTGCATTTCTTTTCTGATCAAGGGATCTAATGCAGAAAAAGGCTCATCTAAAAACCAAATATCTGGTTCTACTGCCAAGGATCTTGCAATACCTACTCTCTGTTGCTGTCCACCTGAAAGTTCTCTTGGAAAATAGTTTTCTCTTCCATCTAATCCAACTAACTTAACCATATCCATTGCCTTAGTAATGCTATCATCAGTGTTAATACCTTTAATCTGAAGGGGGAATGCTATATTTTCTAAGACAGTTTTGTGTGGTAATAGAGCAAAACTTTGAAAAACCATTCCCATTTTATTTCTTCTAAGGTCAATTAGGTCTTTGTTGTTCAACTTCAACAAATCTTGGCCCTCTATAAAAATTTTTCCACCTGTTGCTTCGGTCAATCTAGAGATACATCTAAGCAAAGTTGATTTACCAGATCCAGATAAACCCATCACAACCAACATTTCTCCTTTTGCTACTTCAAAAGAAGCATCATTAACTCCAACTATACATCCATTTTCTTGAAAAGTTTTTGCATTAACGTTTCCGTTTGCTTCTTGAAGCATTTTTTCTGCATTTTCTCCAAAAATTTTGTAAACAGACTCACATTTAATAACTGCGTCAGACATAAATTATTATTAAGTTATACGAAATTTAATTAAATTAAAATGTATATAATATTTGTTTCTCCTTAGTTAAAAATTTTTGATGTAATAAACTCTAGTATCAATTCCTGTACTTAAAAAACTTAATGCCTCTCCAGTTACAGCTATTTTTTCATCTACTCCAACATTTTTTCCACTTACTGTAAAACCTGCTAAACATTTATTTTTTTCTTTATCCCACTTAACAAATGTATCATCAATTTTATTACCATTTATTGTATAAATTTCATGCGCTCTAAAATTAAGAAAATTAGCACCCATTATGGCTCTTTGTGGAATAAGTTTTGTAGCTTTGCAGACTTTCTCATAAACATCGTCTGATAACCTATGATGATCGGTCCCATCGAAAGTAACTAAAATTCCAGATGGAAGACTTGAAATTAATTCATTTAATTTTCTTTCTTCTGCAATTCTATCTTCTTCAATTTTCATTCTTTTAACTAAATCATCTCCTTCACCAAAAATATTATTGAGGACTACAAAAGATAAAATTATAATTAATGTAACAATTACTAGCCCCCCAAATTGTCTGAGCCACTCCGGTAATGCTTTTAATTTATTTAAATAATATTCTTGAATCATTATTATTCTAGTTTTCCATTTTTCCAAATTCCTGATTTTTGTTTTCCATTTGCCCAAGTAAATGTTCCTTGACCATTCATAAAACCATTGGCCCATTCCCCGTCGTACGATGAACCATCCGGAAATATTAAAATTCCTTGTCCACTCCAAACACTATTTTCAAACTCACCTTTATAAATATATCCATTAGGCCAAGTTTCTACTCCCCGGCCTTGTTTTTTTGTATCTACCCACTCACCTTCATATGTAGTTTTATCTGTATAAACCCATTTGCCATATCCATTTTCGCAATTTCCCTCTTTACATCCAGTGCTTCTGGCAAAGACTGATGTACAAATAAAAAATGTTAAAATTAAAAAGTAAATAAATTTTTTCATGATTATATTTTACACAAAATAAAATAAAAAAAAATCCCTCCCGACAAAGTCGGGAGAGATTTTAAATTTAAACTTTAAACTTATTTAGTAAAAGCTTTCCAAGTTGACTCATTATCAGCTAACCATTTTTTAGCTGCATCTTGGTGAGTCATGCCATCAATGTCAACTAAAGCTGCCATTGCTCCGATTTGACTTGTTGAAAATGACATTTTTTTGAAAACTGCTGCTGCATTTGGATGAGTTTTTGGAAAATCCTCATGAACTGCTTTTTTCAAATATCCATCAGGAGAACCGCATTTACCATCTCCACCATCAGCTGGTCTGCAACCTGCTGTATATGGAGGGAAGTCAATAAATGTAAAACCAGCACCATCTGTAAAGTTTGGAGTCCAATTGAATATAATTGTTCCTCTTCCTTCTTTTTCAGCTGCTTTTAACTCTGCCCAAAGTGCATCTGCACTTCCAGCAAATTTAACCCACCAAAGGTCTCCTAAACCTAAAGCATCAACTCTCTGAGGAATTAAATCACCATGCCAAGTTTGTGGACCTTCCAACATTCTTCCTTTTCCATCTGGTGAATCAGGAGTTGTAAAGTTTTTAGCACAATCAGGATTTTTTAAAGCTGTCCAGTCTGGTAAGCCTGGGCATAATCCTTTTTCAACAACCCAGTTAGGATATCCCATATCTTCAAGTGTTCTTGCTTCATGATCTCCCCAATCTAGTAAACCACCAGCATCTCTTGCGTTATCAAAAGATTTTCCGAAAGCTGATTCCCATACTTCGTGCGATATAGTTACATCACCCTGTCTTATTGACTCGTAGACTTTTTGTGAGTCAACACCTTCAGCATATGAAACGTTATTACCCATACTTTCAAAAATTCCTCCAATAACATAAGCCATTACAATTTGGCTTGACCAGTTGTGTGTCGGAATTACTATTGGCTGGCTACTATCACCAGATTTTTTTGCAGTTTTGTCTCCTCCTTGCATGAAGAAAACAGCTGCAGCTATTACTACTATTGCGCCGATAATTAACGGCAAACTTTTATTTTTCATTATGTACTCCGCAGTTATTAATATTCATGATTAATTATGTTCTCATTTATAAGTATAGTCAACTCGTTTTCAGTATAATATGTTCACTATAAAATTATAATAAAACATTGAACATGTTGGGAATTAGTAAAGACATAAAATATCCAGGACTAAATATTTTACCACCAGGAGTTGAAAGACATGTTGTAAATGGTGGTGGCCTTACTGCTTTTCATATTTTCCCTGATGATGAAATAGAGATTATCAATAACGAAGGAAATCAAATTTGTGAAATTATATGTTTTAATAAAGACGGAAAATCAGATGTAGGTATTTTAAATCTTAAAAGTAACAACAATAAAAATTTTATTAGAGATATCTTAAGTAAAAAAGATGAAAGTATTCTAGCAACCAATTATCAACTTAAAAAACTAAACTTAAATATTTCAGAATCAAAATCCTCAATAGTATTTGATATTGATACCCAAATTAATGAAAAAATTAATTTAAAGTCTAAAGATAAATGTTTTGCAATATTTGCAGCGCCCGGACAAGACATGGATGTTACAAAGCAAAATCCTCCTACAGATTTAATTGTTTATATTAAAAGAGCAAATATTATTGATGACAAAGAATTGAATGTTATTCCAAACCCTGTCTTTGAACCATCGCACGAGGAGAATATAAATAAAGCAAGTAGTATATCTTATGAAGTTAAAGAAGGTGACTACATACAAGTGATAAGTCCAACTGGAAGACAATGTTCAGACTTTGTGGCATTTGACACAAGGAAATTAGAAAAAGGAATTGAGAAAGGTTTAGATTGGCAAACAACTAGAACTTTCATGGGAAATACATTTCCAGGTCCAGGATTATTTTCTAAATTTTATGATACTGACCATGAACCTTTGGTAGAAGTAATTAGAGATACCGTTGGTAAACATGATACTTTTAATCTTGCCTGTACTTCAAAGTACTATGAAGATGCTGGTTATTTTGGCCATGCAAATTGCTCTGATAATCTTACAGAAAGTATGTCAAAGTATGGTCTGCAAAAACAAAAAGGGTGGCACGCAATCAATTTATTTTTTAATACCTCTGAAGGTGGATTAAACTCAGTTGTTTCAGATGAATCATATTCGCGTCCTGGTGATTATGTCATGTTTAAAGCCTTAAAAGATTTAACCATTGGAACAACAGCATGTCCTAGTGATATAGATCCTTGTAATTCGTGGAATCCAACTAATATTTTTGTTAGAACATATGACAAAAAAAAAGAATTTACTAAATCATTTGCATTTAGAATGAAAACAGACTCTGAAAAAAAACTCACAAGAAACTCTGGCTTTTATGAAAGAACATCAAAGCTAACTAGAAACTTTATTGATGCCAGAGGTTTTTGGCTTCCAAATGATTATACAAAACATGGGCTTGTTAATGAGTACAACGCTTGTAGAAATGATGCAGTTTTAATTGATTTATCTTCATTAAGAAAATTCGAAATTATTGGTCCTGATGCTGAAGAATTATTAAATTATACACTTACAAGAAACATTAAAAAATTATCGGTAGGTCAAGTTGTATATTCTGCAATGTGCTACGAAAATGGAATGATGTTTGACGACGGTACTCTTTTAAGATTAAGTGAAACTGGTTTTAGATGGATTTGTGGAGATGAATATGGAGGTGAATGGTTAAAAGAAATTGCAAAAAAGAAAAATTTCAATGCAAATATAAAAAATTCAACAGACCAAATAAATAATGTTTCATTACAAGGTCCAAAAAGTAGAGAAATTTTAAAGAAGATAATTTTTACACCTCCTACTCAACCTTCTATAGATGAGCTTGGTTGGTTTAGATTTAGCATTTGCAGAATAGAGGAGTTGCAAGGAATACCATTGATTGTTTCTAGAACTGGTTATACTGGTGAGTTAGGTTATGAAATTTGGTGTCACCCTAAACATGCTCCTGAAGTCTGGGATAAATTAATGGAAGCAGGAAAAGAAGATGGTTTGATTCCTGCAGGATTTGGAGCTTTAGACAAACTTAGAATTGAAGCAGGATTAATTTTATTTGGTAATGAGTTTGATGGTCAACAAGATCCTTTTGAGGCAGGTATTGGTTTTGCTGTTCCATTAAAAACAAAAGAAGAGGATTTTATTGGTAAAGAAGAATTAATAAAAAGAAAAAATAACCCTCAAAAAAAACTTGTTGGACTAGAATTAACAGGTAAAGAAATTGCTGGTCATGGTGACTGTGTTCATATTGGAAGATCTCAGATAGGTGTGGTTACAAGTGGATGTTTATCCTCAACTTTAAATAAAAATATAGCATTGTGTAGAATTGATATGCAGTATTCAGAGATTGGGACTGAGGTTGAAGTTGGTAAAATTGATGGTCATCAAAAAAGAATAGCTGCCAAAGTAGTTGCGTTTCCTTTTTATGACCCAACTAAGTCTAGAGTAAGATCATAAATTAAATGCCAAAAGACAAAAAAACTCTATTAAATTTCTGGGAAGATCAAATGAGACAGTCTCATACCTCAAGTAACTATTTTTTTAGAAAATCACCTTCTCATTATCATATGATGTTATTAGTAATGTCAGCATATAAAGAAAATAAAAAATTATCTGTTGAACAACTAAAAACTAAACTATTCAAAACATCGAGGCCAAAATCGGCTTTAATCATTAATGAAGCTTGCGAAAAAGGATTCTTCCTATTAGAAAAAACTTCAACAGATCAAAGAATTAAAAATATTAAGCCAAGTGAATCTTTTATTAAAGAGTTCAATGAATATTTAACCACTCTTAAAAATATAAGCTATTAAGCACTTATTTCAGTTAAGTTTAAAGTGTATATTTTATATATATACTTTTTAGTTCTAAAAATAATTATATTAATTGTACTTTGTAAAAAATAAGGTTTTAGAATGTCATTACCCACAAAAGCAAAAGTAGTCATTATAGGTGGTGGAATACACGGTTTAAGTACCGCATGGAAACTATCAGAAACGTATAAAAATCCTGGAGACATAGTTGTTCTAGAAAAAAAAGATACTGCTGCAGGTGCAAGTGGAATTGCATGTGGTGTTGTAAGAAATAATTATTTTCAACCAGCAATGAGAGAATTAATGGCACATTCAGTTTCTGTATGGGAAAGCGATCCCGATGCTTTCAAATATAATGCAGTTGGATATTTACAAATTTCGCCTGAAGTTATGCATGAAGATGTAGCTTCAATTTATGAGCAACAAAAAGCAATTGGTTATGAATCAAAATTTATAGAAGGTGAAAAAGACTGTACGAATTATATGAAAGGTATGTTCGATGATTGGCAAGCTAAAGGTATAACGTCTATTTTGCATGAAAAAAAAGGTGGTTACGCATTCAATGTGGACTCGATAAAAGCGCTTGAAAAAAAATCAACATCAAATGGTGTGAACGTATTTAAAGAAGTTAAAGTAACTGGATTTAAAAGAGGAAGTAACAGTAAAGCTGTAACCGGTGTAGAAACTGATAAAGGTACTATTGAATGCGAACAAGTAGTAGTTGGTGCAGGTCCTTGGGTAAGAGATTTCTGGAACATGTTAGAACTTCCAAAAACTGCAAATATTAAAGGTAAAGATGGTAAATTACATACAACTGATATGTGGAAATACTGGATGCTGCAAGAAGGTGTTCTAGGTGTTGAGCCGGATTTTTTAAAAATGAATAATGGTAAACAACCACCTGTTATTCATGTTGATTCCACCGCTCCATTATATTCTGATTCAACAAAAAAATTAATTACTGATAAAATTTGGGGAATATATTACAAGCCAGATATTGAAGGACTAGGTGTTCAAGGTGGAACATCTCCTTACATAGTTGATAAACATTTTGATCAAGTCAATGTTGACCCGTACGGTGTGGAGTCACCTGAATACCAAACAACCGAAGCATTTAATGATATGTGGTGTTCAGCTTTGGCACATTGTCAAAAAAGATTTGAGGGAAAATCTGGTTTATATAGAAAAGGACCATCAGGTGGTCTTGGATGCATGACACCAGACTCGTTTCCGATCTTTGATAGATTTTTAGAAAATGTTTATATGATTGCTGATGCAAATCATGGATACAAAATGATTGGTGTTGGTGAACTTGTTGCAAAAGAAATTCTGGGTACTGAGAGTAATTTATTAAAACCGTTTAGATTCAACCGTTACGAGAAAGGTGAACTTCACCCTACTTCGAACAGTCCGTTCCCTTGGAGTTAAACTTCAAGCCTAGACACAAATAAATTTTTCAGCTACGCTTTATAAAATTTATAATTCATTAAGGGGAAAAATGACTGATTTAGAAAAACATGTTAACCAACCTGGAAGAGATAAACTAGTAAAACAGGTTAGAGCTAAAATTAATGAACTTAAAATTGATTATATTTTTTTTCAGTTCATATCTGTTACTGGAAGAGTTGTAGGTAAAGGAATACCTGCAGACCATTGGGAAAGAACATGTGAAAAAGGTTTTCAATTAGTTTATGGTGCAACAGCAAACCTTTTCTTAGATCGTCACAATAACTACATAGGTTATGGACCTGAAGCTAAAGAACTTGTTGGAATACCAGATCCTGAAACTTTTTGTCAGTTGCCTTGGGATAAAAAAGTTGCGAGAGTTTTTGTAACATGTTTTAGAAACAGAGAAGAAAGAGAAAATCCAGGAGGTCATCTTACATCTGATTGTCGGGGCAACTTAAGAATTATAGCTAAGGAATTTAAGAAAAAGCATGGTTATCAGTTAAGAGTTGGAACAGAGCCTGAGATGATGTGGTTAACAAGAAATGAGGATGGAACTCCAACAGGTAAGGGTTTCTCTAAACCATATTGTTATCATATTGACCAATTCGAGTCATTAAGACCAGTGTTTATGAGGGTAATGGAATACGCAAGAGCTATGGGTTTTGATATGATTCAAGGAGACCATGAAGATGCTCCAGGTCAGTTAGAATTAAACTGGATGTTTGATGATGTTTTAAGAAATGCAGACAGATTATCAACTTACAGACAAATTTGTGCACAAGTTGCTAGAGAGTTTAATTTAATTGCTTGCTTTATGACAAAACCATTTATGGGTGTTTCTGCGAGTGGATGTCATACAAACATGTCTTTATGGACAGGTGGAAAAGATAAAGTAAATAAATTGGGTCATAAATCTCTTCCTGGAATGGATGAAGTGTTTAGTTATGTTGAAGGTGGAACAAATACATTCATGCCAGACACTAAAGATGTTCAGTTACCAGGTAAGATTGGATTAAAATCTATTGGTGGTGTTATGAAACACCTTCCTGCTTTAACTGCTATAGGATCATCTACAGTTAATTCTTATAGAAGATTATGGGATCAAGGTTTCTGGGCTCCTGTTTATGCTGACTGGGGTTATCAAAACAGAACTTGTGGTTTAAGAGTGTCTGCTCCTGGTAGATTCGAATACCGTTCGGTGGACTCAATGCACAATCCTTATTTAATGGGAGCATCATTATTAAAAGCGTTTGATGATGGATTAACAAACAACATTGACCCAGGTAAACCTGAATCTAGAAATATTTATGAGGCTCAGAAAGCAGGAAAGAATGTCAAAAAATTACCTTTAAGTTTGGGGGAAGCTTTGGACAGATTAGCAGAAGATAAAGTAATACAATCTGCTATGCCTGATGAAATGTATAAAATTTTCCATTGGTACAAAAATGATGAATGGGAGAGATTTTTAGGTGCAACAACTCAGTGGGATCTGGATACTTATCTTGATTGCCTTCCATAGATCATAAAACAAAAGAAGGGTATAAAATATGTGTGGTATCGCAGGTTTAATTCATAGAGGTAAGTCTTCAAATGTTGGAAGTGAACTTCAAGGCATGCTTCAAGCATTAAAACATAGAGGTGAAGACTCAACAGGTTATGCTTTATACGGAGATACGGATGGTAAAAATTTTATCATGCGTTTTAAAGTTGGAGAAAATGTTGGAGAAGGTAGTTCTTCAGTTATGGAAGATGTTTCAGTCTACGATGAAAGAAAAAAAATTGTTGATCAAACTCTATCTGAGATGGGTGCAAAAATTATCAAAGAGGAAAGAACTCTTCCATACTCATTGAGATATGAAGTTGATTATGAAACTAAAGATTTATTAGATTTTTCACAAAGAATTGAAAGTATTCCTGGAGTAGAAATATTATCTATGGGAAAATCTTTAGAGGTAATCAAAGATCTAGGGAACGCAAAAATGGTATGCGACAGATATAGTTTAGATAAACTTGTTGGAACACACGCCATAGGTCATGCAAGAATGGCGACTGAGTCTGGTGTGGATATTAAATCAGCTCACCCTTTCTGGGGTTATCCTTTTAGTGATGTATCAGTTGTTCATAATGGACAGCTTACAAATTATTGGAACAACAGAAGAGTTTTAGAAAATAAAGGTATGAGATTTATGTCAGAATGTGACTCGGAATTGATAGCGGTTTATATAGCACAAAAAATGAGAGAAGGAGCAAGTCTTGAAGAAGGAATGAAAGACTCTTTAACTGGCCTAGACGGTGTATTTACTTATTTTGTAGCAACTAAAGACTCTTTAGGTATGGCAAAAGATACTATGGCAGCAAAACCTTTAGTACTTTATGAATCGGATGATTTAGTTGCAATGGGATCAGAAGAGATTGCAATCAGATCTGTGTTACCACATGAAATTGATACTTATGATCCTTTTGATGGAGAGGTAAAAGTATGGCAAATATAAAAACTAGCGAGAAAAAGTCCAAAGCCCAATCAATGGGAATGCACACAGAAGTATTAACGGGAAGAACTCAGCAAAAGTTTTTTAATCCAGATGAAGCTGAAAACTTTTATTATTTTGGAACTTACGATGTTGACTTCAATAAAAGAACAGACTTGGATGTAATGAATATGTCAGCACCTGAAGCTAATAAGGAAATAGATAATTTAATGAGCCAAGGATATGGGACAATAGTAATTAAAAATCCACAAGGAAAACACAGTTTGGGTGTTGGTATTTTAAATAAACTAAATTTAATTTTTGAAGGAAGTTTAGGTTATTTTGGAATGGGATCTTGTGATGGTCCAATTGTTAGAATTAACGGAAGAGTTGGTTGGTCATGTGCAGAAAATTTAATGGCTGGAAAAGTTGTTATTGAAAAAAATGCAGGTTCTTGTTTTGGAGCTGCTATAAGAGGTGGAGATTTAATCTGCAAAGGTAGTGTTGGTGCAAGAACTGGTATCGATATGAAAGGTGGAACGATTATTATTGGTGGAGATGCTGGAGCATTTACTGGTTTTATGATGCAAAGAGGAAGAATAATTATCCTTGGAGATGTTGGAATAAATCTAGGTGATTCTATGTATGATGGGACAATTTTCGTAGGTGGAGAAATTGGGTCATATGGTAGTGATGCTGTAGATGCAGAATTAACATCTAGTGACCAAGATTGGTTAAGACGAAAACTAAAGGTTGCAGAAATAGGTGAAGATTTTGACGTTAGCAAAATGAAAAAAATTGTAGCTGGTAAAAAACTTTGGAATTATGATAATTTAGAACCTACAGAGAAGAAGGGAGCAATTTAATGCCTAAGAAAAAAAGTAAAAAAAATGGAAAAGTTAAATCAAATGGAAAAGGAGTTGGTGGAAAAGCTGACGTTCATGCACACGAAGATGGAAAAAGAAATAAAAGTTTATTAGGGCATAACGCTATCTTCACTCCTGAAGTAATCGACGACATACATATTAAAGCACAGTTAGGAAGATACAGAATGCGTGGAATGGCATTAATGAAAAAAATTCCAACATTTGATGATTTAGTTTTCTTACCAGGAACATTAACAAGATTTGTAATTGAAGGTTATAGAGAAAAATGTGAGACCAAAACAGTAATTGGTCCAAGATGTGAAAACCCAATTGAATTAGATATTCCAGTTTATATTACTGGGATGAGTTTTGGTGCATTATCTTATGAAGCTAAAACTGCTTTAGCAAGAGGAGCAACTATGGCTGGCAGCGCTACTTGTTCAGGTGAAGGTGGAATGATACCGGATGAAAGAAGATATTCTGAAAAATGGTACTATCAATGTATTCAATCAAGATATGGTTTTAATCCTCATCATGCTCAGTTAGCTGATGGAATAGAAGTTTTTATTGGACAAGGTCAAAAAGTTGGAATGGGCGGCCACCTTATGGGACAAAAAGTAACTGACCAAGTTGCTGAAATGAGATCACTTCCTTCAGGTATTGACCAAAGATCACCTGCTAGACACCCCGACTGGTTAGGTCCTGATGATTTAGCTTTGAAGGTTGAAGAGTTAAGACAATTAACTAAAAATAAAGTTCCAATTCAATTAAAATTAGGAGCATCAAAAGTTTATGATGATGTGCGTATGGCTGCAAAATGTGATCCTGACTCAATTTATCTAGACGGAATGGAAGGATCAACTGGAGCGGGACCACACATTGCTGCTGCAAATACTGGAATACCTGGAATTGCTGCTATTAGAGAGGCCAGAAGAGCGATTGATGATGTTGGTAAGACTGGGAAAGTAACTCTAATTTATGCAGGTGGTATAAGAGATGGTGCTGATATGGCAAAAGCTCTAGCATTAGGAGCTGATGCAATTGCAATTGGTACAGGATCAATGATTGCACTAAACTGTAACAAGGATATTCCTGAAGCTGATTTTGAAAAAGAAATGGGTGTAAAAGCTGGAGAATGCTACCACTGTCACACAGGTCGTTGCCCAGTAGGAGTTGCTACGCAAGATCCAAAATTAAGAGCAAGATTAAATCCTGATGATGCTGCTTTAAGAGTTTATAATTATTTGCATTCAATGACTTTAGAAGCTCAATTATTAGCTAGAGCTTGTGGTAAAACTAATATCCACTCACTAGAGCCCGAAGATTTAGCTGCATTAACATCTGAGGCATCTGCTTTAGCAAAAGTTCCTTTAGCTGGAACTAATTATACTGTTGGAGTTGATAATTATCACAAAATATAAATTAAATATGCCAAAGAAAAAAACAAAAATAAAATCTAAAGGTAAACCAAAAAAAGACAAGCTTAGTACTTTTAAGGAAACTGCAAGAGAAAAATTAATTGGTCAACATATTGGTTATAGATATGATGTTAACTTACTTCCTGATTACAAAAAGATAACTCCATTTTTAAAGAAGTATATTGAAGCTATGGGATGGGATGATCTTAATTGGCTAGAAGATGTTCATATGGGTTATGAAGAAGATAGACCAGCAGTATTTTGTAGAAATGCTAACGGGTGGGTTACTATTCCAAAATCAATTAAGCTACCTAACAATCAACAAGACAGAGATATGATAGCTAGAGAACTGTTAGTTAAATTTCAAATGTCTCCTAAACATCCACTTGTTGATTTGAAAAAAGCCTATTTAAAGTTTTAATATCACAATCAAGAGTTGATTTTATTTTTAAATCTATTGTCCACAGTAGGTTTTTTAAATTTGTTTTGTTTGTCACACCCTTAAAAATTTCATAAGATTTCTTAAACAAATATGGGGGTAAAAAAATGACTGATCAGTTAGGTGCTCTTACTACTATATTTACAGAGTTTTACTACTGGGTAACAGTGGTACTGATGTTTTTAATTCACGTCGGTTTCTGTATGTATGAAGTTGGAGCGTCAAGATACAAACACCACCAACATACCTTAATGAAAAATACAATGCTTATACCTTTGGTAACAGTGACTTGGTTTTTATTTGGTTGGTGGATATATTGGGCTTTTCCTACAGGACCTGGACTAGCTCCATCAATTATGACAGAAAGTACCGGACTAGTTTTAGGTGGAGGATTTGGAGGGAATGATCTCGCTAATCCAACTAACGCTCTTATGGCAGTTAATCTTAACGACCATATAATGGGTGTTTTCTGGGCGGCGTTCTTATTATTTTCATGGACGGCTGCTTCTATAGTTTCAGGGGCTATTATTGAAAGAATAACAACTTTCGCATTTGGAGTTTTAGCAATTGCGATTGGATCTGTTTTCTGGTCGATAGATGCTTCATGGGGATGGCACTTTGATGGATGGATGCTTAAAATTTTAGGATATCATGATGCTTATGCTTCAGGTGTTATTCACGCAATAGCTGGTGGATTTGCACTTGGTGTTCTTATGGTTCTAGGACCAAGAATTGGAAAGTTCTCATCAAGTGGTGAACCAAGAAACATAGGACCAAGAAATCCTTGGCTAGTTACTATTGGATTGTTTCTAATTTATACTGGTTTCTGGGGATTTTATGCGGCATGTAATGTTCCGATATATGACCTTGGACCTGAATATGGAATGGAAGGAGTAACATTCTGGACAGCAACTAACATTTATTTAACACCTACAACATTGAGTGGAATTACTATGAATTTCTTGATGTCGTTATCAGGTGGATTGTTAGCTGGGTATGTTATTGCAAAAGGTGATCCTTTCTGGACTTACTCAAGTGGACTAGCAGGTATAATATGTGCATCAGCTGGAAATGACTTGTATCATCCAATTCAAGCTTTAATTATTGGTATGATTGGTGTTGTGATTTCCTACAAACTTCATTATTGGGTTGAGCGAAAGTTCAAAATTGATGATGCAGTTGGAGCAGTAGCTGTGCATGGTTATGCTGGCTTTATTGGACTTGTAATCTGTGGATTTGTTTTGAATGGTTATCCTTCATCTGGATATAGCGTTGGAGCTATGTTTGATGGAACAACATATGCAACAATTAATCCATTGGGTCAATTTATAGGAGCAATAATAATGTTCTTAGTTCTAGGACTTATACCAGGATATATAATTGCTAGAGTTCTTAACGGAATGGGTAAATTAAGAATCCCACGTGAAGTTGAGATAGCAGGACTAGACTACGAAATGATGGAGACTGCAAAAGATGACGAAAAAGCAGTTTCATCAGCAACCAGGTAAAGGAGAAAAATATGGCTACAGTATCAAACTGGATAGATCATCTAAATAAACCTGCAGAAGAGGTTGCTGGATCGGTTTATCCTGGAGCAGGATCTAGTGAATTTATACTAGTCCTATTGTTAATTGCTGTATGGATTGGATGGAGTGTCATCACAGATAAATCTGAGAGGGAAGAACTTGATAGATTATCTAGAAAAAGACACGGTGCAAACGATCATAAAAGCAATATTACCGATTGGTAATTAAAAGAAAATTTGGGCGCTACTTGAATGTAGCGCCCTTTTTTTATAATCTTATTATAATGAGAGAAAATAAAAACGAAGAGCTAAGACCTACTAAAATGAGAGGTGTAGCTTTTCCAAAAGCAAAGTATGGAGTAATTCTTGCAATTATCTTAATAGTAGTAGTAAATTTTATTTTATATAAAGAAACTATCTTTTCATTTTTTAAATAATTGTGATAGCCTAGGTAATGGCTAAAAACTTATTCAAAATAGCAAAGCAAAAAAAAATAAAATATTTTTTAATAAGCTTTGTTGATCTTTTTGGTGTACTTAGATCAAAACTAGTTCCAGCGCATGCTATTAAAGAAATGCAAACTGCTGGAGCAGGATTTGCTGGTTTTGCAGCTTGGCTGGATATGTCACCTGCGGATAGCGATATGTTTGGTATTCCTGATCCAGATAGTTTAATTCAATTGCCTTGGAATAAAGAAGTAGGATGGCTTGCATCTGATTTATGGATGAACGGTAAACCTGTAGAAGCTTCTCCAAGAGTAATACTAAAAAATCAAATTAAGAGATTAAAAAAACAAAATCTAACAATGAAATCAGGTGTAGAATGTGAATACTTTTTAATCTCACCAGATGGAAGTTCAATTGCTGATCCAAGAGATACTCAGTCTAAACCTTGTTATGACCAATCAGCTTTAATGAGGAGATATGATTTAATTAAAGAGATTTGTGATTGCATGATTGAGATGGGATGGGGTCCTTATCAAAACGATCATGAAGATGCTAATGGTCAATTTGAGATGAATTGGGATTATGATGATTGTCTAAAAACGGCAGATAGACATACCTTTTTTAAATATATGGTAAAAACTATATCCGAAAAACATAGTTTAAGAGCAACTTTTATGCCTAAACCGTTTGAAAACCTCACAGGTAATGGCTGTCACGCCCACGTATCAGTTTGGGATGGAAAGAAAAATAAATTTTTAGATAAGTCAGACAAGCTTGGACTTAGTAAAATGGCTTATAATTTTTTAGGTGGAGTTATTAAAAATGCCTCTTCCCTATCTGCTTTCTTTAATCCAACAATTAATAGCTATAGAAGAATTAATGCACCTCCAACAAAATCTGGGGCATCATGGTCACCAAGCAGCATATCTTATACGGGCAATAACAGAACACATATGATAAGAATTCCGGATCCTGGTAGATTTGAATTAAGATTGATGGATGGATCTTCAAATCCATACTTATTACAAGCAAGTGTATTAGCTGCAGGGCTATGTGGATTAAAAAACAAAATTGATCCAGGAGAGCCTCTTACATGTAATATGTACACAGATTACAAAAAATATCCTAATTTACCTAAATTACCTAATGAACTTCAAGACTCGCTAGAACTTTTAAAAAATAATAAGGAAATGAATGAAGCTTTTGGAAAAGAAACAATTAATAGCTATATAAAACTAAGAAAATCTGAAATTAATGAATTTGATAATAAAGAAAACTTCGATAAGTCCAAACCTGTAACACAATGGGAAAGACAAAATACTTTAGACTGTTAAAGTGAAGAGTTTAAAAAGTATTAAAAACTGGACGCTTACAAAATCTATAAAAAATTATAATTTCAGTTTTAAAAGAAATTATGTTTTAAGATTTGTCCCTTCTTTGTTATTAACAAAAGCTTTTAAGTCAATTTCTAGTTGGAAAAATTATAGGGCTACACCTCTAATTAAACTTGATAAATTACAAAAAAATTTAAAACTCAATAATGTTTTTTATAAAGATGAGTCCAAAAGATTTCATTTAAAATCATTTAAGGCATTAGGAGGAGCATATGCTGTTGAAAGAATATCTAAAGGAAAAAAAAATATAATTATTTCCTCAGCAACTGCTGGAAACCATGGAAGATCTGTTGCATGGGGTGCTAAAAGATTAGGTTTAAAATGTAAAATCTTTGTTAGTAAATACGTAAGTGATTCAAGGGTTAATGAAATTAAAAAATTTGGAGCTGAAGTTATAAGAGTTAAAGGAGATTACGAAAACTCACTTAATGAATGTAAAAAGTTATCTAAAAAAAATAATTGGAAAATCGTCCAAGATGTTGCAACAAGAGACTACAAATTAGTCCCCCAACTTACAATGGCAGGATATTCCATAATGATAAGAGAAATATCTAAACAAACTAATCAATATATAACCCATATTTTTTTACAAGCCGGTGTGGGTGGCATGGCTGCTGGTGTTGTCGCTGGTGTTGCAAAATATTTTAAAAGAATTCCAAAAATTATAATTGTTGAACCTGATAGAGCTGATTGTGTACTTCAGAGTATTAAAAATAATAGACTTAAAAAGATTAAGATTAAAAAAGAAAGTATCATGGGCGGCATGTCATGTAATGAAATGTCATATATTCCTTGGCAAATATTAAAAAAATCAAGCAATTCTTGTGTATCTGTAAGTGATCGAAATGTTGCCAAAACCGTAGCTATGCTAAAAGACAAAAAGCTCAGCAAAAATTCAATAATTGGTGGGGAATGCTCAACACCTGGAATTATAAGCCTAATTGGTGTTTGTAATAATTATAAGACTAAAAAATTCATTGAACTTAACGAAAAATCTAATGTTCTAGTAATAGGATGCGAAGGTAATGCAGATGTTAAACTCTATAAACAACTGCTATCTAAAGGAAGAAAATAAAAATTCACATGACAAAAAATGCAATATTTTGGATTAGAGAAGATTTTAGAATTGAACACAATCCAGCACTTTCTTTTGCTAGTCAAAATCATGATAATGTTATTGGATTATATATTTATAACAAAGCTGATTTTGATAAAAAACGAGAAGCACAAAAATGGTGGCTTTATAAATCTTTAGAACAATTTAAATCAGAATTATCTACATATAAAATAAATCTTCAAATATTAGAAGGAGATGAACTAGATGTGTTATCAAAGATAAAAAAAAAAGACAACATTTCAGTTTATTGGAATAAAATATACGAACCAGATGTGATTGCTAAAGGTAAAAAAATTAGAGATACTTTTTTAAAAAATGAAGTTCAGTTTAAATATTTTAAAGGAAATATTTTAAACGAATTTCAAGAAGTAACTAAAAACGACGGAACACCCTTTAAAGTATTTAGTCCATTTTGGAGAAATGCAGAGCAAAAATATTTAAGCCTACCCCCAAGTAAAAACTATATTGTAAAAAAAAAGGCAAAGTCAATTACAGTTTTCAAGAATTGTATTGAGCCAAAAAATATTTTGCCAAAAAAGAATTGGTATAAAAAATTTGAAAAATATTGGAAAGTTTCAGAAAGTGATTCTAAAAAAGTTCTTAATACTTTAATTGAAAAAAGAATTAAAGATTACGGAACCGCTAGAGATTATCCATCGATTGAAGGTACATCAAAATTGTCTCCTTATATTAAACATGGTCAAATTCATGTAAGCACTATTTGGAAAAAGTGTAATGAAATCAAATCTAAAGGAATTGGCTACAGAAAATATATCAATGAATTAGGCTGGCGCGAGTTTTCACATAGCTTGATAAATTATTTCCCAGAATTTTTAAAAGGTAATTATAGAAAAGAGTTTGATCGATTTCCTTGGGTAAAAAACGAAAATTTTCTAAAAGCATGGAAATCAGGAATGACAGGCTATCCTATTGTAGATGCTGGAATGAGAGAGTTATACGAAACTGGATGGATGCATAACAGAATTAGAATGATAGTTGGTTCTTTTTTAGTTAAGCATTTGAGAATTAATTGGACTGAGGGTGAAAAACATTTCAGAAATTGTCTATTAGATTTTAATAAAGCAAATAACGTAGCTCAATGGCAATGGGTTGCTGGTTGTGGAGCTGATGCTGCACCTTACTTTAGAATATTTAATCCAATTTTGCAGGGTGAAAAATTTGATAAAGAAGGTCTGTATGTGAGGAAATGGGTTCCAGAAATAAATAAAGTACCTAATAAATTTATCCATAAGCCTTGGGAAATGGAGCATAAATATCAAGAAGCAATAAAGACTATAATAGGGAAAGATTATCCTAAACCTATTGTTATCCACGAAAAAGCAAGAGCTGCTGCTCTAGAAGCTTTTCAATCACTTAAGAAATAAATGCTTTACTCGCCAATAAAATGGTGAATTATTGATCGATTTTGTGTCTCTAAACGATGTTCAAATAAATATAAACCCTGCCAAGTTCCAAGTAGTAATTCATTATTTTTAATACTAAGTGAGATTTGATTGTTAGTTAAGGCAGATTTTATATGAGCGGGCATATCGTCTTTACCCTCAGTGGTATGTATGTACAATTTATTATTCATAGGTACCAGTTTATCAAAATAATTTACTAAATCTGTTTGAACATCCGGATCAGCATTTTCTTGAACAATTAAAGATGCACTAGTGTGTTGAATGCTTAGATTAAGCATTCCGTTTTTAAAATTATTTTTGTTAATCCACTGAATTGTCTGATCAGTGAATTCATACAACCTTTGACCAATAGTACTTATTTTAAGATTAAAGAACTCTTGCTTCATTAATTTTTTTCCACCGATGTTAATTCATATAATCGACTGATAGTTCTTTTAAATGGGTTTTTTAATAATCTTGATGAAGTAAATTGATCTATATTTTGATCAGCAGTAACGGCTAAAGGAATATTTTTGTCATATATCACATCTATTAAAGTTATAAATCGTTGTTGTTGATTAGAATTAATATCATTAAATTGCGGAATATTATCAAGAGTAATAAATTTGCAATTTTTAATTATCTCTAAATAATCTTCAGCACCAAGGTTTCGATTACACAGATCATCAAAATTAAATCTAGCTACTCCTTCATAAAAATGTTCTATTTTAAAAACTCTTCCCTTTATGTTAATTATTTTTGATAAATGATTTTTATTTTTTGTAATAGTTCTAAAAAATTTATTTATTTTAAAATAAGTCTCTTGACTGAGAGGATAATAATATCTTTGTTTTTGGTTTTCATTTGATTTTCTATAATCGTCTTCAATTTTAAGCTCAAGTTCAACAGAATGTTTCTCCATAATTTTTATAAAAGGTTTAAACTGATCTCTTTGAAGGCCATCTTTATAAAGTTTGGAAATTTTTGTATTAGACGTTAAAATAATTTTAATATTTTCTTTAAATATTTGCTCGAATAATTTTCCTAAAATCATTGCATCAACAATGTTGGTTACTTGAAACTCATCAAAATAAATTAATTTGGTTTTAGATTTTAAATCTTTTACAAATTGATTAATTATATTTTCCTCATTATTTTTCTTTCTTTCATGTGCAAAATCATGAAAGCTCAGCATAAACTCAGTAAAGTGTTGTCTTAATTTTTTTTCTTCTACTAAATCAAAAAAAAAATTTAAGATCATTGTTTTTCCAACACCAACACCTCCATGTAAATAAAAAGCTAGTTTTGAATTATTTTTTGAAAAAAAATTATTTAAAATTGATTTATTAAAATTTAATTTATAATAACTTTTTAATTCATCAATAACAGTTAATTGATAGGAATTAATTTCTAAATTATTTTTTTTACAAAAATTTTGAAATAGATTATCTAAATTCATTTTTTTGTTTTAAAGTCAATACCATATTCTGATCTTGGTCCTTTACGTAATCCAAATGGGCCTGAAATAAATATGGTTAATGGTCTTGTTCCTGGCTTAAGATCCACTCTATGCAAATTATTTGCTGATCTAAAGCCAATATAACCCGGTGGTCTCCAGAATTTTCCTGTACTCAAAGTCTCCCAATAACCACCTCTTAAAACTATTGTTATATAAGGAAAAGTGTGATTGTGCACACCGTCACCGTGATCGTCAGCTAGCATCTCATGTATTAATATATTGAATGGAAACCACTTTGGTCGGTGTCTCATTAAAACATAATACCGGTTCATCCAAGGCTTTGCTTCATCAAATTTAGGATGAGAAGGGCCTCTGTCTAATACAACTTTTTTCCTACCGATCTTATCTAAAAATTTTAAGATCATATTTAATTATACCGGATAATAGATCCATTTCTTATTAAAAATAAATTATTATTAAATATAAATGGCTTTGAAACAAGATTAGAAGAAACCTTTTCAGTTTTAATAATGCTGCCATTTTGTAAATCAACTACAATCATTTTGCCATCAGAATTAGTAAGATACAAATTTTTATTACCTATCGCAAATCCTATTGGATAAATATTTTTTCTTTTTTTTAGTTTGTAAATTTTAAAAAGATCAGTCACTCTGATTATATTTCCTTTATTCTTATCTATCACGTTTAGATAGCCTCCATTAGAAACTGTAAATATTAAATTACCAGCTATCACTGGTGTTATATTGGAGTTAATATCATTTATCCAATTAGTAGTGCCAGTTTTTACATCAATTGAATAAAATTCATTTTTGTTATTTGAAATAAATATAGAATTACCATCTGAAACTAATTTTGAAGTTTTGAAATTATAAGTTTCATTGATGATGCTACTACTTTGAGTAGGTAATTGCCAAATGATCAGACCACTCTCAACATCAACAGCAGTTATATCGCCAATAGAATTACTAAATACCACCATGTCACCAATTATAATTACCGAATATTTAGAATTTGATATTGTAAAAGAGTTCTCTGTTTGTAGTTTCCAGCATTCTGACCCATCCTTTATTTTATAACATCTGAGGGTATTTTTGTAATCAATAACAAAAAATTTATTTTTATGTTTTTTAATGTCTGAATTAAAAGGATAAGTGTTACTTTTAGACCAATTCAGCTCACCAGTATTACTGTTTATCGAATAGTATTTTGCTATACTGTCACTAATCAAAATATTTTTACCATGTGAAATGAAATTTAATTTAGGACGTAGTTTTTTTTCAGCTTTGGAATAATAATTTTTTTTCCATATAACTTTTTGATTTTCATCATACTTTAAGATTGATCCTTTTTTATCAAAAAATACAATGTCATTTCCAAGAAATAGTGGTTTGAAATTGATTTGATTTAATTCCTCTAGCTTAGAAAATTTATAACTTCCAATTTTTTCTAGTTCTCCTTTGTAACTTTGAGAGCCAAAATTATTTTGATCATCGATAAATTTATTATTTGTTGTTATACCTGATAGATCTATTTTTAAAAGTTTATTAAATTCTTGTACTTCTATTTTTTTTTCTTTAAATACTTTTTTTAACTTTGATTGAGTTGATAACTCTTTATCTTTATCTTTCCATATTCTTGAATTTTCGTTTAATGAACAATTATTTATGAAAATAAGCGCTATTAATAAAATAACTAATCTATTCACTCAAATCTCTATTCAATCTTTTCTCTGCTTGTAACCTTATATCTGGATTGGGGTTTTCTAAACTGATTATTTGATTGAAAAACTCTTTTGCCTTCTGATTTTGATCCTTAGCATAAAAATACTCGGCCATTAGGTATAAAGCATGAGATTTCCAAACACTTTTTGAGTTAATCAATGGATTTAGTAAATTTAACAAATCACCCTCTGACGATTGATCAGCATTGAATAAAGCTTTTTTGTAAATGACTAGGTTTTTGATTTCATCATCTAAAGATGTTTGGTCAATCAAAATATTAAATAATTCATTTATCTGTTTTTGATCTAAAATAAGTTTATTATCAATAATGAAATAAAGTGACAAAGGAGAGTAAGTTGGATCCTTTTCATTTATTATTTCTATTAACTTAGTAGTAGTTTTTTCTTTATTATTTTCTGAATATTCAATTGTTACCAAATTAAAAGTATCTGAAATTTGTTGTTTTTTATTTATTTGATATTTGTCAAAACTATAAACACCAACAATTCCTAACAATAAAATTATAATTCCAAAAATTAACTTGTTTTTATTATTTATAAAAAAATTTTTAATTTTTTCATTTCTAGTGTTTGAATTTATAATTGATAAGTCCTCATCCATAATTAAATCATATTCCTTAACACATATTGTAAAATTCCACCATTTTTATAATACTCCAGCTCATTTTTGGTATCTATTCTACACAAAGTTTTAACTTTTTTTATTTCACCAGATGCATATTTTATTTCCACCATCACTTCATCCGATGGATTAATTCCTTTTTCAATATCAATAATACTTATTAATTCTGAACCAATTAAATTTAAATTTTTTCTATTAACTTCATTTATAAATTGTAAGGGCAAAATACCCATTCCAATTAAATTAGATCTATGAATTCTTTCAAAGCTTTCAGCTATTACTGCTTTAATTCCTAATAATTTTGTTCCCTTTGCGGCCCAATCTCTTGAAGAACCAGTTCCATATTCTTTACCACCGATTACAACTAAATCAGTACCTCTATTTTTATATTCTACTACTGCATCATAAACTGATAAAACTTTTCCTTCAGGATATAATTTTGTAAATCCACCTTCAGTTCCTGGAGCCATTTCATTTCTTATTCTAATATTAGCAAATGTGCCTCTCATCATTACTTCATGGTTTCCCCTTCTTGATCCGTACGAATTATAATCTTTTGGCAAAATCTGATGCTCCATAAAGTACTCGCCTGTTGGACTGTCTTTTTGAATACTTCCCGCTGGGGAAATGTGATCCGTTGTAACCATATCACCTAATATCAACAAAGGTCTTGCATCTTTTATTTCTTTAAATCCCTCTGGCTCATCTGGCAAAGAGTCAAAAAATGGTGGTTTTTTTACATACGTTGAGCCTTTGTCCCAATTGTAAATACTGCTGTGATCAGTTTTAATTTTTTGCCATTGGCTAGGTCCTTCAGAAACATTAGAATATCTATTAATAAACATATCTGGATTTAAAGATTGTTTTAAAGTACTTTCAATTTCATCATTTGAAGGCCATATGTCTTTTAAATAAATGTCATTACCATCTTTATCTTTACCTAAAGAGTCTTTGTATAAATCAAATTCCATGTGACCGGCTAATGCATAGGCAACAACTAAAGGTGGTGATGCTAAATAATTACCCTTGATATGAGGAGAAATTCTTCCTTCAAAGTTTCTGTTACCTGATAAAACTGAGACTGCATAAATATTTTCTTTTTGAATTGCTTCAACAATTTTATCTGGTAATGGACCTGAATTACCAATACAGGTGGTGCATCCATAACCTACTAAATTAAAGCCTAATTTATCTAAATAAGTATTTAGTCCAGCTTTAGCCAAGTAATCTGTAACAACCTGAGATCCTGGTGCCAAGGAAGTTTTAACCCATGGCTTAACTTTCAATCCAAACTCAACTGCTTTTTTAGCTAACAAACCTGCTCCAATTAAAACATTTGGGTTTGAGGTATTTGTACAAGAAGTTATTGCTGCAATAAGTATAGAACCATCTTTTATTTCAAAGTCAGAATTTGAAACTTTTGCAACTGACTTTTCTTTTTTATTGGTTGCTTCCTCTAATATTTTTTTAAATGACATTGGCGCATCTGTTAATAAAACTTTATCTTGTGGTCTTTTAGGGCCTGAGATAGTGGGTACAATTGAAGACATATCTAATGTCAGTTTGTCAGTAAAAATAATATCATTACTTGCCCATAGTCCCTGTTCTTTTGCATACTTCTCAACAATATCAATTGTATGCTGATCTCTTCCTGAAAATTTTAAATATTTTAAAGTCTCATCATCTATAGGAAAAAAACCACATGTTGCTCCATATTCAGGAGCCATATTTGCTATAGTTGCTCTATCCGCAAGAGTTAAATTTTTTAAACCCTCACCATAAAACTCAACAAATTTTCCAACAACCCCTTTGTCTCTTAACATCTTAACAACTGTTAAAACTAAGTCTGTTGCAGTAGTTCCTTCAGGCATTTTATTTTTAATTTCGAAACCGATAACTTCTGGAATTAACATAGATATAGGTTGGCCTAGCATTCCAGCCTCTGCTTCAATACCACCAACACCCCAACCTAAAACTGATAATCCATTAACCATTGTTGTATGACTATCTGTACCAACTAAAGTGTCAGGAAAAAGATAATTTTCACCTTTAAATTCCTCTGACCAAACTACTTTAGATAAATATTCTAAGTTTACTTGGTGACAAATTCCAGTTCCAGGAGGTACTATTCTAAAGTTATTAAAAGCTTGTTGTCCCCACTTTAAAAAAGAATACCTTTCTGCATTTCTTTCAAATTCGATATCAACATTTTTTTCAAAAGAATCTGCTTTGGCAGATTGATCAACTTGAACTGAGTGATCAATTACAAGATCAACTGAAGATAATGGATTAATTGTGTTTGGGTCTTTATTTTTATCTTTAACTGCTTCTCTCATTGCAGCTAAGTCTGCAACTGCTGGAATTCCAGTGTAATCCTGAAGTAAAACTCTTGCAGGTCGATAAGCAATTTCTGTATTTGATTTTTTTGTCTCTAACCAATTTTTAATTGAATCTATTTGATTTTTGTTTACTGATAAATCGTCCTCATATCTTAGTAAGTTCTCCAAGAGAACTTTTAGAGATTTTGGAAGCTTTGATATTCCTTCAAGGCCATTTTTTTCAGCTTCCATTAAAGAATAATATTTATAATCTTTATTATTTATTGAAATTTTTTTTAATGAATTATACGAATTTTTGTTTCCTGGGGTCATGTTATAAATAAAAAGTTATTATGCTTATTAAAAGAAGCAGTGACATAACATAATTAAAATAATTAATATATTTCTGATTTGTCGCAAATTTCCTTATGAATTTGCCCATAAATGTCCAAAGAGTGATACTGGTTACTGAAACAATTAAAGCCAAGATAATAATTTGAGTCGTAAAATTTACAAAATTTTCACCTGGATCTAGATAGGTGGAGACAACTATCACTGATGCAATTACTCCCTTTGGATTTAAAAATTGAAAAACAAAAGTGTTTAAAAATTTTACAGGATTTTTATCTTCACTTTCTACATTGGTAGATTTTGAAAATGAAATCTTATAAGACAAATAAATTAAAAATAACGTTCCTAAATATTTCAATATTTCTTGAATTAATGGATAAAGCTTAAATATATTGATTAGCCCTAACGCAACACATAATAAAAGAAAAGGGAAACCTAAAGTAACACCAATTATAAGTGGTATTGTTTTTTTTATTCCAAAATTAAATCCAGAGTAAAAAGCTATAAAATTATTTGGTCCAGGAGTAAACGCGGCTACAATTCCAAATAGAGTGATGGATAAAATTTCTGGGTGCATTTTCTATGCTATAGGCAGTCCATTCTCAGATTTTTGAGATGGGTGGACTAAAATTACTTTTCCTTCTTTATCAATTGATCCAAGGATAAGTACCTGAGAGATTACTCCAGCAATATTTTTTTCTGGAAAATTACAAACTCCAATAACTTGTTTTCCTTTTAAATTTTCCTCATTATAATAATGTGTTATTTGAGCTGAAGATTGTTTAATCCCAATCTTGTCACCAAAATCAACTTTAACAACTAATGATGGTTTTCTTGCTTTTTCATTTTTTTGAACAGAAATTACTGTTCCAACTCTAATGTCAACTTTGTTAAAAGTATCATAGGTTATTTGTTCTTTCATATAATTAATATATAATGAAATCTAAATATGAGTACAGAAAATAATTTAAATGTTTTATTTGATAACTCAGTAAAGATTTTGACAGATTTAATATCCTTCAAAACAATTTCAGGGGAAGACAATAATTCTCTAATTGATTACTGTGATAATATATTAAAAAAACTTGGTGCCACTTCTTTCAGAACTTTTGATGAAGATAAAAAAAGAGTTAATTTATTTGCTACAATAAAATCTAAAAGACCTAGTAATAAAAAACCTATAATTTTATCTGGGCATACAGATGTTGTGCCTGTTTCTAAAGGATGGTCTACAGATCCATTTAAGGCAACTATTAAAGGAGATAAACTTTATGGAAGAGGATCGTGCGACATGAAAGGATTTATTGCCTGCACATTAGCTTTTGCACCAATTTATTCAAAATCTAACCTTGATAGAGATATTCATTTTTCTTTCACTTTTGATGAAGAAACTGCATGCCAAGGAGCTCCTATTCTCATAAAAGAATTAAAAAAAAGAGAAATTAAAGATGGAATTTGCATTGTTGGTGAACCAACAAATATGAAAATTATTGATGCTCACAAAGGATGCTATGAATACACAACTTATTTTAAGGGTTTGGCAGGTCATAGTTCAGCACCACATAAAGGTGTGAGTGCTGTTGAATATGCTTCAAGATATGTAAATAAATTGATTGAATTAAGAAATAAATTAAAAGATAGAGCCCCAAAAGATTCTATATTTAATCCTCCTCATTCAACTCTTTCTATAGGAGGAATTTTTGGAGGAATTGCTCACAACGTGATTGCAGATAAATGTCATGTTAATTGGGAAACAAGACCAGTAGTTAAAGAAGATGCAATATTTCTAAACCAAGAATTAGATAAATATGCAAATGAAGTTTTATTACCAGAAATGAAAAAAGTTTTTACTAGCTCATCTATTGAAAAAAAAGTTATTGGAGAAATAATCGGATTTGATCGTAAAGATAAATCTGATGCTTGCGAATTAATTTCAAGTTTAACTGGTGATAACTCTAGACAAGTCGTATCTTTTGGAACTGAGGCAGGTTTATTTCAAGAAATAGGAATTAGTACAGTCGTTTGTGGACCTGGCTCTATTGAACAAGCACACAAGATTGATGAATTTATAATATTGGATGAATTGAAAAAATGTTTGAAATTACTTGATGGAATTAAAGAAAAATCTTCTTTAAATTAACTCCAACCACCAACTGATTTTACCTCTAAGAACTCAAGCAAACCTTCTTTACCTGCTTCTCTTCCAATACCAGAATGCTTAAAGCCACCAAAGGGTGCATCAACTGCAATACCTGCGCCATTTACATCTACCATTCCAGATCTTAGTTTTCTTGCAAGTCTTCTGATTTTTTCAGGGTCTTTACTTTGAATATAATTTGTTAAACCATAGTCGGTATCATTAGCAATTTCTATTGCTTCCTCCTCAGTTTCAAATGGTATTACAGATAAAACTGGACCAAATATTTCTGTTCTTGCAATTTCCATTTGATTATTAACATCCGCAAATACAGTCGGTTTTACGTAATAACCATCATTCATACCCTCTGGTTTTCCTGGTCCACCAGCAACTAATTTTGCACCCTCATCTATTCCTTTTTGTATTAATTTTTGAATTTTATTAAACTGTGTTTCAGAAATTACAGGTCCTATGTGTTCACCCTCTTTTTTTGGATCATCAACTTTAAATTCATTTGTATATTTTTTTAATCTCTCTATTGCTTCATCATACATCGATTTTTCAACCAACATCCTTGTTGGAGCATTGCAAGATTGACCTGAGTTTCTAAAGCATCTTAAAGCACCTCTTTCAATGGCATCTGGATCTGCATCTTTAAAGATAATATTTGCTCCCTTGCCGCCTAATTCTAAACTAACTCTTTTAAAATCTTTTGCTGCATTTTGGGATATTAATGCACCTGCTCTAGTTGATCCTGTAAATGAAATCATATTTACATCTGGATGACTAGTTAAGGCATCACCAGTTGTTGCACCATCTCCATTTACTAAGTTAAATACTCCTTTTGGAAATTTTGCTTCATCAATTAGTTCTGCAAGTATCATGGCTGAAAGTGGCGCTAATTCTGATGGTTTTAAAATCATAGTACAGCCAGATGCTAAAGCTGGAATTACTTTTAGTGTGACCTGGTTCATTGGCCAGTTCCAAGGAGTAATTAAAGCACAAACTCCTTTTGGCTCATATATTAATCTTTGATTTTTCGCATGCTCCCCTAATGGCTTTTCAAATTCAAACTCTTTTAGATATCTTATAAAAGATTTTGTATGACTTGCGCCAGTTCCTGTTTGAAGTTTTGATGCAAAATCCTTTGGTGCTCCCATTTCTTGAATAATGGCATCTGTTATATCGTTCCATCTTTTCTTATATAAAGTATAAAATGTTTCTAGCAGAGAAATTCTGTCCTCTCTTGTTGAATATCCCCAAGTTTTAAATGCTTCTTTAGCAGAGAGCACTGCATCATTAACATCATCTTTACTTCCAAGTGAAATTACTGCACAAGCTTTTTCAGACGCTGGATTAATTACTTCAATATCGCTTGGACTTTTTGGGGCAACCCATGAACCATTTATATAAAAATTTCTTTTTTCTAACATTTGAGAAAACTATCCTCTCTTTATGTTTTTGCAAACAAATTAGTTAATTCATACACTATTGTTGCTGCAGCTAGAGAAGTAACTTCTGCATGGTCATAAGCTGGAGAAACCTCTACAACATCAGCTGATACAAGATTCAAACCTGATAAGCCTCTTAAAACATTTACCATCTCTCTAGTTGTCATTCCTGCGATTTCAGGTGTACCTGTTCCAGGAGCAAAAGCAGGATCTAGCACATCAATATCAATTGAAAGGTATAATGGATTATCCCCAACTCTTTTTCTAATTCTTTCAGCTATTTTATCTGTTCCATCAGTTTGAAATTCATCACAATGAATTATTTTAAAACCAAAACTTTCATCATTTTTTATATCATCTCTGCTATAGAGTGGCCCTCGAATACCAACATGCATTGAGGCATCATCTAAAAATAATCCTTCTTCTCTAGCTCTTCTAAATGGAGTTCCATGTGTATAAGGTGCACCAAAGTAAGTATCCCATGTGTCTAGATGAGCATCAAAATGTACTAAAGAGACTGGACCATTATTTTTTTTATTTATTGCTCTTAACAAAGGTACAGCAATTGTGTGATCTCCACCTAGACTAATTATACCGCCTACTTTTTTTAATAAATCTGTAGCTCCTACTTCAATTTGCTTGATAGCTTCATTAATACTAAATGGATTGCATGCTATATCACCAGCATCAGCTACCTGTTGAATTTTAAAAGGCTCAACATCATAACTTGGATGATAATTTGTTCTTAGATGTCTTGAGGCTTGACGAATACTTTGCGGTCCAAACCTTGCTCCAGGTCTATAACTAGTTCCTGCATCAAAGGGTACACCTACTATTGCTACATCACAGCTTTCAACATCTCTTAATTCAGGCAATCTAGCAAATGTAGATGGGCCCGCATATCTTGGAACTTTTGTGCCACTTACAGGCTGAATTGGATTTTTATTTTTTTCTTTTTTCATTTTATTTTAAAACTAAGTTAATATTATCTAGCTTTATTCGTCTATAATAATCTGATGAAATATATAATTTCTATAATACTAATATTTAATATTTCAGTAGTAAATGCGAATGAAATTTTTAATCTCTTAAAAATCCCTAATTTAGAAATCTATAATACAGAAAGTTTAAATGGACTAAAATATTTATACGCTGAGAAAAATTTTAAAATAGGATTAAAAAAAAATATTTCTTGTGATAGGTCGAAAAAAAATGAATTAAACAAAAAATATCCAATTGTTGAAAAAAATTTAAACAAATATGAAGCAGACTTTTTAATTATAAATAATCTCAAATTCATTATTTTATGTGAAAATCTGACTGTTTCTTCAATTAACACTGGAGGAATACCTAACATTCTTAAAAGATCATTGATCTTAGATATTAACTTTAACCTGGAACACTTTGAAAGAATGATCCATCATGAATTCTTTCATATGATACAAGCAAAGCACAATAAGATATTTGATGAAGCTTTATGGTCAAAATTTAATAAAGCGTCTTTTAAATATGCAGAGTGTTCAACTTGCTCAGATCGAACAGATCTTAGTCTTTATGAAAATACAGATGGATTTTTAACAGAATATTCAAAATCTATTCCTTCAGAGGATATGGCTGAAATTTTTTCCTTTCTTATGACCAATAAAGAATTAGTAGAAAAAAAAATTGAGAATGATTTAATTTTAAAAAATAAAGTCAAATATTTAGAAGAAAATTTAAAATTGATTGATAATAACTTCATATTTTAATGATTAAAAAAATTAAATCATCATTATCAGAAAAAATATTATTTTTTTTTCTAATTTCATTAGCAGTTTTTACTTTTGGTTCTTTTTATTTGATTAAAAATAAATGTTTGTTTGTAAAAGAACTTGATTTAGATGAACTTAAAATTAGTGATCCAAAAAATTTAGCTATTATGGATGTTGAGTGTGGAAAAGTTGCAATTGAACTTTATCCTCAAGTTTCACCTAAATCAGTTGAAAGATTTAAATATTTTGTTAATTCAGGTTTGTATAATAATTCAGTATTTTATCGTGTTATAGAAAATACTTTGGTTCAAGCAGGTGATCTTGAGTTTGGTTATCATGATAATATAAATTATTTTAAAATTGGAAGCGGTACGTCTAAGCTTGGTAAATTAAAATCAGAATTAAGTAATGATTACGAATTTAAAGCAGGAACTGTTGCTATGGCCAGGGGGGAATTTGATACTGAGGATAGTGAATTCTTTATTATCTTAAAAGATATTCCTTTATACCAAGGAGAATATACACCAGTTGGTAAAGTAATCTTTGGCTTGGATGCTTTAAAAAAAATTAAAGTTGGTAATAAAACAGATTATGTATTAAGGCCTGATTATATTAAAGAATTTCAATTATTAGAAAACTAATTAACTAAAGGTTTACCAGTTGCAAGCGTATGCTTTATTCTTTCCTGAGTTTTAGAAGTTTCAATAAGCTTCATAAAAGCATCTAACTCTAATTTAAACAAATCATCTTCTGAAAGCTGTTTGTCTATTGATGTATCTCCACCACTTAGTACATAAGCTAATTCTTTAGCAACTACCATGCCGTGATCTAGTATAACTTTATCATTGTAAAGTTTATCTAAAACTTTTTGCATTTCGCCCCTAACACTCTCACCTGGCAAATTGAATACTAATTTCGATGGCGATTTAAAATCTCGGTTTTCATCTAAAATTTTTTTTGATGCTTCTAGTAAACTATTTCTATTCATTATTTTTTTGTCTTCTGGCTTAAGGTATTTTAAAGGTTCTGCCTCCACCGGTGAAGTTGCTGTCTTACCATAACCAATAATGTCAAAAACCTTTAATGGAGCAAAATTTGGATCTTTTTTACTTTCTTCTGTATTTTGCCATCTTGCTAACATTTCTTTGCAACCACCACCAGCTGGGATCAATCCTACTATTGTCTCAACTAAACCAATTACAATATTCGTGTGCGATGCAACAAAATTACTTTGCACAAGAACCTCAAAGCCTCCTCCTAAAGTTAAACCTGAAGGTGCAGATATCACCGGATATTTTGAATACTTAAGTTCTTTACACGTTTCTTGGAAATATTTAATAAATTTTTCAATAGATTTAAAATCTCCTTTATTTGCAAAATCCATCGTATAACTTAAATTTACTCCTGCAGAGAATTGCATACTTTCATTAATAATAATTAAAGGTTTATCAGTTGCTTTTTTTAAAGCATCCATAGAGTCATAATCTAGAGCGTTTGCTTTTGTGGTAAACTCAACAATATTATAGTCTTTAAATTTATAAATTTGGGCAGAGCTATTTCCATCGATACTTTGAGCCTTTCTCTTAACTTTTCCTAAAGTTTCAATTTTTGTATATTTTTGTCTCTCTCCATAAAAATTTTCATTTTTTGATTTTGCTAGATTTTCTAAAAATTTATTCCCATCATAATTATCTATTTTGTTAAAAAAGTTTTCTACTCCAATTTCTTCTAACATCTCAAAAGGTCCTTTAGACCAATTAAAACCAAGTCGCATTGCTTCATCAATATCATTAAATTCATCTGTAATTTCACTTACTAATGATGATGCATATTTGATTATTTTTGAAATTACTGACCACGCATATTCACCATGTTTGTCATCTCGATTAATTAATTTTTTTAGATTAACTTTTTCAGATTTAATATCAATTTTTTTACTAGCTGAATAAACTCCTGTTTCAAGATTTAGGGCCTCTAAAATTTTTGCACCCCCATCTTTATTTATTCTATAAAAGCCACCTTTACCTTTTCGACCAGTATAACCAGTTTCAATTAGTTTTTTAATTAGAGGAATTTCTTGTGCAACTTCATGAAATTTGTCAGTTTCAGGTAACTCTTTTATAAAACTTTTTAGTACATCGGCCATTAGATCAATGCCAATTAAATCATAAAGTCCAAAAACTCCTGTTTTAGGAATTCCCATTGGTCTTCCAAAAATTGCGTCAGCTTCTTCAACAGTTAATTTCATTTTGAAAGCCTCAGTCATTGCTATTTGCATAGCATATACACCAACCCTATTTCCTAAAAAACCTGGAGTATCGTTACAAACTATTGCCCCTTTACCAAGTTCAATCTCACAAAATTTTTGAAGTGCATTAATTTTTTCTAAATCATTATTTTCATTTTTAACAATTTCTAACAAGCCCATGTATCGAACAGGATTAAAGAAGTGTGTAATGCAAAAATCTTTTTTTTGTTCGTTGGTTAAATTTTGTGAAAGTACTTTGATTGGAATTGAGGATGTGTTTGAGGAGACTATCGTTCCATTTTTTCTAGATTTAAATATTTTATCGTATATTTGATGTTTAATATCTATTCTCTCAACAACCGCTTCGACTATCCAATCAGCTTCTTTAACTGTATCAAAGTCATCTGAAATATTTCCTACTTTAATGTTATTAATTTTAGATTTATCAATTAATAATGGTGGTCTTGATTTAAAGATTCTATCTCTAGCATTGGTGCTTATTTCAGTGGTTAAATCTAACAATGTTACTGGCACATTTGCATTACATAAATGAGCAGCAATACCACTACCCATAGTACCTGATCCAATAATAACTACTTTTCTGATTTCCACTCTAAGCTCTATATATGAAAAATTAATTTAGGTAAATTATCTATTTATTCCTCTTAATCTCTCAGATCTTCTTCTTAAAAGTTCTGCTGTGACTAAAATTAAAGTAGACAAAACAATTAAACATGTTGCAACTGCAAGAATGGTAGGACTTAATTGTTCTCTTAAACCTGTCCACATTTGAACTGGAATAGTCGTATTCTCTAATCCTGCTAAAAATAATACAACAACTACTTCATCAAATGATGTAACAAATGCAAACAATCCTCCTGAAATTACACCAGGAAGTATCAAAGGTAATGTAATTTTCATAAATGTATTAACTGGATTACTTCCCAAACTTGAGGCTGCTCGAGTTACACTATGATCAAATCCTGAAAGTGTTGCAGTAACAGTTATCACCACAAAAGGAGTACCCAATATAATATGGGCCATTACTATTCCTGTATGAGTTGCTGCTAAACCTACTTTTGCCATAAAAAAGAAAATAGCTACACCAGATATAATTAATGGAACAATCATTGGTGAAATTAAAACTGCCATAATTAAACCCTTGTATGGCATATGCCTACTGCTAAGACCTAGGGCTGCAAGTGTTCCTAAAATTATTGATCCAATAGTTGCAAATATCGCAATTATAAAACTATTTTTTGCAGCTAAACCCCATGGGTTTTTAGTTCCATAAACCATTTCGTGATACCATCTAAAAGAAAAAGCATCTGGGTCAAGCTTTTTCATTCCTTCAGAAAAAACTAAAAACTCTTCAGCATTAAATGATAAAGGAAAAATTACAAATAAAGGTGCAATTAAAAAGAAAAATACAAATGTACAAACAGCAATATAAAAATAATGCCAAATTCTATATCGTGTTTCTGTATAACTTGGTAATGCCATAATTAACCTAACTTAATATTATCAACTCCTACTAATTTATTATAAATCCAATAGATTACTAGAACTCCAGATAGCAACATTAATCCCATAGCTGAAGCAAAACTCCAATCTAATGTGGTTTTCATATGGTAAGCAATTTGATTACTTATTAGAGTCCCTGAGGCCCCTCCAACTAATGCTGGGGTAATATAATATCCAATCGCTAAAATAAATACTAACAAGCATCCCGCACCAATACCTGGTATGGTTAATGGGAAATAAACTTTCCAAAATGCAATGAACGGTGTTCCACCTAAAGATTTACCTGCTCTCATCAAGCTTGGTGAAATTGTTTTCATGACACTGTAAAGTGGAAGGACCATAAATGGCAATAATATTTGGGTCATTGCCACATAAGTTCCAACTTTGTTATACATCATCTCTGGCCTGTTATTGTCTGCAACAAGACCAATCATTACAAAGAAATCATTTACTACTCCTTGTGTTTGTAGCAAAATCATCCAGCTAGCAGTTCTTACTAATAAAGAAGTCCAAAACGGCAAGAGAACACATATCATTAAAAGATTACTGTATTTCATTGGCAATGTTGCAAGTAAGTGAGCTATTGGATAGCCCATTAAAAAACAGAAAATAGTTACAAACAACGCTATTTCTAGTGTTCTTAGCCAAAGTATTCTGTGTATTCTTCTATCCTCATCGACTTGTGCAATACTTCCATCTGCTGCAAAATACATATCCATCCCTTTTAGATATTTCGCCATAGTGTAAGGAGGTGCAGTTCTTTTTATTGCTTGCCAATATTCAACATTTGCCCATCTCTTATGAGTCTTCATAATTTGTTCTTTGATACTTTGACTTTCATCAATTTTATTTCTTTTAATTTGTCTCATTAATTTTTTAGTAATGGAGTTAAAACCATTTTTTTCCTTGTTCAATCTTTGGCCAAGTTTACCTTGTGTTTGATTTTCAATTAAAATTTTGTAGTCTGAATAAAAACTGGCAAAAACTTCTTCTGATGGTAATTCTTTTCCATCCCATTTTTCCATAGCTTTGAAAGTTTTAGGGAGCATATTTGTAATCATTTTATCATCTACGCTTCTTGTAAACATTTCTCCGATTGGAAAAACGTAAGTGATAAATAGAAATAATAGTAATGGGGCTACAAGAAGAAATGCCTTAATTTTATTCTTCTTTTCAGCTTTTTTTAGACTAACCTCTAGTGGAATTCCATCAGTCGTTAAAATTTGTTTTGTTTCTGAGCTCATAAAAAAAAAGGGCGGTTAGTTAATAACCGCCCTAAATATATTATATTAATTCAGTGTTTAAAACTGAAATTATAGGCCTGCTTTCATTGCTTCCCATTTTTCACCAATCTCTGTTCCATTGTCAGCCCAGTAGAAAGGATCAACTAAGAAATATTTCTTAGTATTACCAGGAGATGTAGGCATTTGAGGCATCATTTCAGTTTTACCATCTTTGTACCAAGGCTCGTTAGCTTTGATAATATCTAAAGATGATATTCTGTATGGCGCATATGCAATATACTTCGCACTACCAGCTAACATTTCAGTATTAGTCATCATAGATAGAGCTTTTAAAGCATTTCCATTTGCATCGTTAGGTCCACCTTTAACTTGTACAAAATACTCATAGTCAAGACCTTGACCGTGCCATACTTGCTTAATTGGAGCGCCTTCACCTACTTCAGCGTTAAAGAATCTTCCGTTCCAACCAGTTGCCATAACAACTTCACCAGCAACTAATAGTTCTGGTGGTTGAGCACCTGCAGACCAGAATACACATCCACCATTTGGATCTGTACAAAGTTCTTTAATTTTATTCATAGCTCTATCAACACCGCCTTCTTCTTCAAGTTTTCTGTAAAGTAGTTCTCCACCTTTACCCATGTTTACACCGTCAGCAGCTAAAGCGATTTCTAGATTTGTTAGAGCACTTTTGTATATTGCTCTTTTACCTGGAAATTTTTTAGTGTTAAAAAAGTCTTTAATTGTTGTAGGCTCTTTTCCACCAAATGCTCTCGTATCAAAAGCATAATTCCAAGAGTACAGAATATTTCCTACTGCACATTCACTTGGCATTGGAGCAAAAAAGTCCTCACTTGCAGGCGTTCCATCTGGAGCTGCTGGAAAGTCTTTGTCAAAATCAAATTTGACAAACAATCCTTCGTCACAACCATTAATAGTATCAAATGCAAATACATCGATAATATCCCAAGTTATAGCACCCGCTTCTTTTTGTGCCTTAATTTCTGATAGTCCACCAGAATAGTCAACCCAGTTAATATCTATTCCTAGAGCTGCTGCTGTTGGATCACCATACCCTTGTTTTTGAGAGTCTGTATAAGCTCCACCCCATGATGCTACAGTAACAGCAAAGGCTGAAGAAGTTACAGATACAACAAAAGAAAGAGCAAGTATCAATTTACTTAATTTTCTCATTATTCCTCCGTTTAAACGTTTAATATAAATTAATTTATATAAGTAAATTACACCAAAATGACTATTAAGAGTCAACAGCTTATAATGTTCTTATTAGTGTTATACTTTAATGTATTGATTGTTTATTTTGGGTCTAAAGCTCTTGCGTCAGAACTGTTCCAGCCAATTTTAATATCTTGTTTGACCTTAAGTTCTAGATTGGAAGTACTGTTTGGTACTTTTAGAATAAATTCTGGGTTTCCTAATAAATTAATTCGAACTCTTGTGTGATCTCCATGATAGATTACCTCTTCTATCTTGCCGCTAAACATATTGTCCATTTTTTCACTTGGTTCGATTAAGGCTCTCTCCGGTCTTAACGAAACAGTTGTTTTTTCTCCCTTAGATTTTACTGTAATAGCACTAGCTATTATTTCTCCATTGGATAGCTTAACTTTACATTCATCCCCTGAAATATCTGATACTTCACCATTAAATGTATTATTTTCTCCAATAAACTCTGCAACGAATGAATTAACTGGTTTTTCATAAAGCTCTGAAGGATTTGATAGCTGTTGAACTTTACCATCATTAAACACAGCAATTCTATTTGACATTGTTAATGCCTCACTTTGATCGTGTGTAACATAAACTACAGTCACTCCAATGCTTTCATGAATATGTTTAATTTCATATTGCATGCTCTCTCTTAAATTTTTATCCAAAGCACCTAAAGGTTCGTCCATCAAAACTACTGCTGGATCAAAAACTAAAGCTCTAGCTACAGCTACCCTTTGTTGTTGTCCTCCTGATAGTTGTCCTGGCATTCTTGTTTCAAATCCATTAAGTGAGACCATTGATAAAGCTTTATCAACTTTTTTATCTATTTCATCTTTTTCCATTTTTCTCACTCTTAAAGGGAAAGCTAGATTTTCATAAACAGTCATATGTGGAAATAGTGCATAATTTTGGAAGACCATTCCAATCCCTCTTTTGTGAGGTGGAATGTTAGAAATTATATTTCCATCTAAGAGTATCTCTCCATTTGTAGGAGTTTCAAAACCTGCAAGCATCATTAGACAAGTTGTTTTTCCAGATCCAGAGGGACCAAGCATGGTAATGAATTCACCTTCAGCAATATCTAATTGAAGGTCTTTAACAACTAAAACTTTACCATCATAGCTTTTATCAACTTTATCAAATTTAACGAATTCTGGATTTTTAGACATAAAGGTGAATATAAAACATTTGTGGTAATAGAATTCAATAGCTAATTAACTCTTAATATGAAGTTCTTTTGGAAAATTGCAGAATAATTCAGAACCATTCTTAGTTACTCTAATTGCTTCAGAAGCTTCTACCCCCCAATCACCAAATTGCATTACTGCAATCATGTGAAAACACACATTGGGCTCAAGAACAGTCATATCGCCTTTATAAATATTAAGAGTATGTTCGCCCCAATCTGGAGGATAGCCAATTCCAATCGAATATCCTGTTCTAGATTTTTTTTCTATTCCATATTTATCTAAAATTTTCCAAAATGCCTGAGCAACATCATCGGCAGTATTTCCAGGTTTGATCACACTAATACCAGAATTCAAAGCCTCAATGGTTTTGTTCATAGTATCTATTTTTTTTTGATCAGGTTTTCCTAATAAAACTGTTCGAGCCATTGGAGCATGATATCTTTTATAAGTTCCTGACAATTCAATAATTGTAGCCTCTCCTTCAACAAATTTATCCTGACTAGCAGTCAAATGAGATGCTGAAGTTCCTTTTCCTGTTGGTACTAATGTTGCAATACTTGCATATTCTCCTCCAAATTCCTCTGTACCATAAAATAATGATTTTTGAATTTCTCCAACCGCATCACACTGCCTTACACCAGGATTAATTACCTCCATTGCAGTTTTCATTCCTTTTTCAGAAATTTTTGCAGCAGATTTCATATAAGTTATTTCAGTATCTGATTTCACCAGCCTTGCCCAATTAACCAGACGATCACTGTCTTTTATTTTGGCATTAGGAAGTCCTGATTTAATTTTTTCATAACAAAACGCTGTGAAATAATGTGCATCCATCTCTACTCCAATTGATAGTTTATCCCATTTTCTGTCCTTAATAATATTAACTAAGTAATCATAAGGATGTTTTGGCCAGGTATGAATATAAGACTCATCGTAAGATAGTATGTTCTCATTTTTTAAATAAGTTTTTAAGTAAGCACCTCCCGCATCTTGAGCTCTTACAAAGCACAGTGGTTCTTCTGCATTAACATGCACAATAGCACACTGTGCGTAATAAAACGACCAAGCATCATAACCTGTTAAATAATTAAGGTTATTAGTGTCATGAGAGATTAAAAGTTCAATGCCTTTTTCTTGCATCATGTGTTGAACTTTCTTTAGTCTCTGTTTGTATTCTTCTTTTGTAAAATACATTAATTTATTTGGAATAATTTACCAAATCCCTCTACTGAATTATTTTTATTTATTTTAACAAGGGTATCCCAAATTAATGCCTGATTGCTAGACAATACTGTAGTATTTAATTTTTTTTCTAATTTATCTATGATGGGTAAAACTGGAAGAGCTGTACATGAAACAAACAGAGCATCTGCATTATTTAATTCAATGTTAGATAATACTTCATACAGATAATTTTGATCAACTTTTCCAATATCAAGATCAGACTCGATATTAAAATATGCATTAGATGTAATATCAAAACCCTCGCTTTTAAAATACTCCAAAACCTCATCATTTAATTTCTTACTATAAGGTGTAAATAAACATATTTTATTAATGTTCATTTTTTTAAGTGCTGTAATTGCAGCTGTGCTTGGTGTGGTCACATCTGCTTTTGGTTTTGCTGCCTTTACTTTTTTTTCAATTGATGCATGTCCTGCAGCAATAGTCCCTGAAGTACAACCATAAACTACACAGTCTAGATCTTGATCAGGTAAAATATCTTTTGTAACCTCGGTTACTTTTTCTGACATTTTAATTAAGTTTTCCTTTGTTAAAGGATTGTAACTTTCAATTCGATTTACGAAAAAATCTATATCTCTATCTTTAAATACATTTATAAAATCCTTTTCAATCATAAAGTCGCTTGCAAGTGCTATTAGCCCAACTCTCGGATTTGATTTACTGACATATTTAGGATCTATTTTTGTTGAATTCATATTTTAAAAAGTGAATATATCAGAAGTTCTTTAATAATCATTAATATTAAAAATAACGACATGAATATAAAAGACACTTTTGTTGCATCTTTGGTTCCTATATTTTTAGGTTTCGGTTTCGTTATTGCAAAGCCTGCATTTGAATCTTTTCCACCAGTTTTATTGATGGGATTAAGATTTATGTTTGCTGCATCTATTTTGATTTGGTGGTTTCCAATACCTAGAGGTTACTTAAAAAAAATATTTATAGCATCATTCATAGCAAATACTTTGCAATATAGTATTACCTACTCTGGGTTAAATTTAATTGATGCCTCTGCTGCTGTTCTTCTTGTTCAAACAGAAGTTCCTTTTGGAGTTATATTTGCCTATTTTATGCTCAAGGAAAAACCAACAATACGAGCTTTGATTGGGATAAGTATTGCTTTTATCGGTGTTTATATATTAACAGGATCTCCTAATTTAGATGGTAAGTTTATTGGGATTGGACTTACAATCATAGGTTCAGCAACTTGGGCTCTTGGACAAGTCTTGGTTAAACCATTAAGTAAAGAAATTAATCCTTTGGCTTTAGTTGCATGGTTAGCATTATTTTCAGCTCCAATTTTAATAGTTTTTTCAGCAGTGTTAGATGGAAATACAATCAATTATTTAAGCAATGCTAAATTTGAACATTGGATTATTGCAATTTATATTGGTTTTATAATGCAACCAATTACTTATGGTTGCTTTTATTATGTTTTAAAAAATAATCCTTTATACAAAGTACTTCCAATTGTAACTATGGGTATTCCACCAACAGGATTGTTGGCAGCTATTTTTCTACTTGGAGAAAAACCAACTCAGGAATTATTTATCGGTGGAGCAATAATTATAATTGGAGTAATTTTAATTGTTTTTACAAAAAATAATAAAGAAGAGAATTAATTTAGGCTATTTTTAAATGTTATTAAAAAGTTTTTCAATTAAACAAGAGTGGGTTGATTATAACAATCATATGAATATGGCTTACTATGTTCTAATATTTGATCAAGCCTTGGAAGTTGCACTTGAAAAGTTTAACATGGGAGAAAGTGCAGCAAAGGATTTAAATAGAAGTACTATGGTAGTTGAAACAAATACTAAATATTTGAGCGAAGTAAAACAAGGAGAGGAAATAGATATTAATATGACTTATTTTGATCATGACAAGAAAAGGCTTCACATAAAAATGGAGATGATTGAAAAAAGTAAAAAAAAAATATCAGCGACTATAGAGTGGATATCTCTATATATAGATTTAAGTCAGAGGAAAGTTACTGAATTTGAGGAAGATAAGTTAAAATTAATGGATAAGTTTATTGAGGATAATAAAATAAAATTTTCATCTAATGATCTTCTTTTTTCTTCAAAATTAAAGAAATAATTAAATATTACAAATTCTAATAATTTGATATAGGTGCTCAATGAGCGCCAATAATAATCCTAAAGGTATTCTTTTAATTATTACTGCAATGACATTTTTTTCAATGCAGGATGCATTGATTAAATTTATTTATGAACAAGCAGCACTTTATGAAATTTTTTTTGGAAGATATTTTGTTGCAGCTATTTTACTGTTTGGATATATAAAATTTAGAAATCAGAAGGTTTCACTAAAGACTTTCTATCCATCTTTAACCGTATTAAGAGTTGTATTACACTTTATTGCATTTTCTGCATTTTTTATATCATTAACATACATGCCATTAGCAACTGCTAATGCACTTTTTTTTTCCTCTCCATTTTTTGTGTCAATTTTTGCAAAAATATTTTTAAAAGAGTTTATTGGAATTAGAAGATGGTCTGCAATTGTATTTGGTTTTATTGGGGTTTATATAGTTTTGGATCCAAACTTTTCTAACTTTGAATATAGGAATTTATTGCCAGTAATATCTGCTTTTTGTTATGCAGCCTCAATGACTATTACAAAATACACTTCAGATAAAGATGATGTTAATACACAATTATTTTATTTTTATCTTATTGCCATAGCCTTATGTGTAATAATTTTTATTTTTATGGGTAATGGACAATTCAATAATTCAGATTTTGATTCTACAACTCAATTTATCTTCAGAGAATGGTTTTCAAACTTTGAATATACTTGGAAGTTTATTTTATTTTTTGGTTTTGTTGCTTCAATTGCATTTGTTTGTATATTTTCCGCTTATATTGTTGCCTCTCCATCTGTAGTGTCGCTATTTGAATATTCTTTAATCATAATGTCAATGATACCTGGATATTTATTATTTAATGAGATTCCATCTTTAAGAACATTTTTAGGTGTTGGTTGTATTATAGCTGCTGGGATTTATATTTATGTAAGAGAAAAGGCTAGAGATCAGTATATTGCAACAAAAACACCTTTAAGAAGATCGTAAAATTTTATTGAAACTCTACTTCAGTAATAATAAGCTTCGACTTAAAGCGATACATAACTCGTCGTTAAATTCATATTTACGAAAGTGGGATCGATCGTCTTAGATTTAATTATTTAAGGAGGTTCGAATGAAGTTTGGATATTTTTGCAATACCACTAACTGGGATCATAAACCTTATAATCAATTACTTAATGAAACAAAAGAGATAACAACTTATTGTGACAAAAATAATTGGGACTCTATTTGGTATACAGAGCATCATTTTAATCATGAAGGGATGGAATCGTGTACTAATCCGTTAATGATGGGTGTTGATGCTGCTGCAAGAACTAAGCAGATAAAAATTGGACAGGCATGTAATGTTATTACATTTCATAATCCCTTAAGACTGGCAGAAGACATTGCTTTATTAGATCAATTATCAAATGGAAGAGCTCTAGTTGGTATTGGAAGAGGGATTTATGGAAGAGAGGCAATGAATTTAAATAAAGAAGCCGATCTTAAGGACCAAGCAAAAAATTTTAGACTATTTGAAGAGTCTCTTACAATAATGAAAAAAGCATGGACTGAAGAATTTTTTAGTCATAAAGGTGAATTCTATACTTATCCATCACCAAATTTTGTCTGGCAACACGATATGAGTCCTCCAAACAAAGAATTTGTAGATATTGAAACAAATGAGATGAAAAAAATAAGTGTAGTTCCAAAACCTAAACAACGCCCACACCCACCAATTTGGCAAGTAGTAGATGGCGCGAGATCAATTGAATGGGCTGCACAAAATGGTTTGAATACTATTATGTGGATACCTACTGTTAAAGCTCTTAAAAAAAGATTTGAGATATTCCAAGATGCAAAGTCAAAAGCAGAGAACAGAGAAGTTCCTTTAGGCGAAGGCATATCTTTAGTTAGAGATATGTTTGTTGCAGAAACAATGGAAGAAGCTGAAAAATTAGCAGGTGAACATATTATAAATTATATGAGATGGGTTTGTCATTGGCGAGGATTAGGAAATCATATGGACCCAGGTGAGGAATTGCCAGAAACAAAACATAAGTTAGATTTATTAAATTATGAATTTTTACATAAAAGAAATTTATTGTTTGGCACTCCAGAGTATGTTGTTAATAAAATTAATGAACTTAAATCAGAGTTGAATTTACAAAATCTCCAAGTTTGGTCTAACTTTCCTGGAATAGACCATGAAGCTTGTATGAGGAGTATTAAATTGTTTAATGACGAAGTGATTCCAAAAATAAATTTAGATAGCTCTAATATAGAAAAAGCAAGTTAATGAATTTAGAAATAAGAAAGTTTACAAAATTTGTAGACAAAACTTTTATTGAAGGTGGAAAAAAAGCTAAGGAGCCAGTTTTATTAGTTTCTGTAGCTGCAGTATTTAAAAATCCATGGCACGGGCAAGGATTTGTTGAAGACCTTAGACCAACTATTTTAGATTTAGCTCCTAAACTTGGGGATGTGCTTGTACCTGAATTAATTAAAGAGATGGGCTCACCTGATAAAATACTTGCATATGGAAAAGCTGGAGTTGTTGGTTTAAATGGAGAGATAGAGCATGCATCAGCATTTATACACACATTAAGATTTGGGAATAAATTTAGAGATGCTGTAGGTGGTACATCTTATTTAAGTTTTACAAATACAAGAGGACCAGCTGGTTCAAAAATATCAATTCCAATGATGCACAAAACAGATTCTGGTTTAAGACCATACTATTTAACTCATGAGTTCACAATTCACGACGCACCATTTGATGACGAAGTTGTAATAGCTATAGGAGGTGCTTCGAGTGGAAGAGCTCACGCAAGAACAGGTGATAGATACCAAGATATGAAAGAGATGGGCATTAAAAATTAAAAAAATGCCTTATAATTTTGATAGAAGTCAAAATCATTATTATTTTAATAATAAAAATTCAGTTCCAATAATTTTTATACACGGACTTGGATTGAATCAATCAATGTGGAAACCCCAAATTGATTTTTTTAAAAATAACTCTTTTTTAACATATGATCTTTTAGGCCACGGCAAGACCCCTTTTAGTGAAAATATACTAACAATGAAAAAACTTGCTGACCAATTATTAGTTTTGATTGAGAATTTGAAAATAGATAAATTTCATTTAATTGGTTTTTCTATTGGAGCGTTAGTTTCAATTGAGTTTGCTACAAAGTATGAAAAATATTTAAATTCTTTGACTTTAATTTCTACAACTTACAAAAGGTCAAACGATGAAAGGCAAAAAGTAATTGATAGGGTAAATTTGGCAAAAAAAAATATGCCTATTTCCAAAATGGCAATGAAAAGATGGTTCTCTGACGACTATCTTAAAAAAAATCCTGATCTATATGAGGAATTCCTGATAACTCTCAACAAAGATGGAGTTGACCAAGAGAATTTTATTAAAGCTTACGAATTATTTGCAAATTATCAAGATAGCCCAGAAAAAGTAAAAAAAATAAAAACTAATACCTTAATAATTGCAGGTTCAGAAGATACAGGGTCTACTCCAAATATGTCTAAAAATTTAAATAAAGATATTCAAAATTCACAATATTTAGAAATTAAAAATGGGAAACACTTCACTACTATTGAATATGCAGATGAAGTAAATAATGCAATAATGAAACATTTAAATAATGCCTGAACTTAAAAAATATAAGATGTTTATTGATGGAGAGTGGGTAGACTCTGAAAGTAAAAAAACTTTTGAAACTTTAAACCCCGAGAACAATGAACCATGGGCAGTTGCGCCTGAAGCAAGTGCTAAGGATGTTGATAGAGCTGTTAAAGCTGCACAAAAAGCTTTTGAAGGTGAATGGCCAAAATTACTTCCAAGAGTTAGGGCTAAATTTTTAAGAGCAATTGCTGATCAGTTAAGAAAAAATGCTGAGATGCTGGGTAAGATAGAGACAATTGATACAGGAAAACTTTTTAGAGAGACAAAACAGCAAGCAGTTTATATTGCAGAATACTATGATTATTATGCAGGTTTAGCTGATAAAGTTGAAGGTACAGTTCTTCCAATAGACAAACCTAATGTTCAAGCGATAACAACAAGAATACCTATTGGAGTTGTTGCTGCAATCATTCCGTGGAACTCTCAAATGTTTTTAACAGCAACTAAATTAGCACCAGCTCTAGCAATGGGAAATACTGTAGTTATAAAATCTTCAGAACTAGCGCCTGCAGTCTTATTTGAATTTGCAAAGCTTGTTGAGAAAACTGGAATACCTAAAGGAGTAGTTAATGTCATTACAGGTTTTGGTGATCCATGTGGTAAAACTTTAACAACACATAATCTTGTAGAAAAAATTGCATTTACTGGAGGACCTGAAACTGCAAGACGTATCATTAAAAATTCAGCAGAAAATCTTTCAGAAGTAAGTTTAGAGCTTGGCGGAAAAAGTCCCGTTGCCGTATTTGATGATGCAGAACAAGAAAATGCGATCAATGGAATTACAGCTGGAATATTTGGTGCGAGTGGACAAAGTTGTATTGCAGGTTCAAGACTTTATATCCAAAAAGGAATTTATAATGAATTTCTAGATAAACTTTCTAGCAGAGCATCCAAAATAAAAATAGGAGCTCCGATGGATCTAGATACAGAGATGGGTCCTTTAAGTAGTTTTAAACAATTAGAAACAATCGAAAAAAATATAAAAGACACAATTGATCAGGGTGGGAAGATTAAATGTGGTGGTAAAAGAGACTCTTTTTCAAACAAAGGATATTACTTTCCACCAACAATTATTGAATGCGATAATCATAATCTGCCTACTGCAGAAAATGAATTATTTGGGCCCGTATTGTCAGTAATGAAATTTGATACGGAGGATGAAGTAATTAGTAAAATGAACGATAATCAATATGGTTTATCATCTGGCGTTTACACAAGTAATTTATCCAGAGGCATGCGTGTTTCTAAAGCAATAAGAGCTGGAATTACTTTTGTAAATACTTATAGACTAATTTCACCTTCGGCTCCATTTGGAGGTATCAAAGATAGTGGCTACGGCAAAGAAGCTGGGGTAGATTCTATAAAAGATTATACAAGAGTAAAAACGACCTGGTTCTATACATCTGATGAACCTTCATTAGACCCATTCTCAATTAGATAAATCATTTTCCTGCGATAAACTGCTTTAAAATAAGATAATTTAGTCATTGAATATTCAAATTATTCATAATTAAATTAGTTTTTATAAATTGTTAACAATATAGAGGAAGATAATGAGAAAACTATTTATCGCTGTATTTATGTTTGTTTCTAGTTTTGGATCAAATGTAATGGCAGACGGACATGCTATCAAGATGGGGATTATTTTAGGATTCACAGGTCCTATTGAATCTCTTACACCAGCAATGGCAGCATCAGCAGAACTTGCATTCAAAGAAGCTTCTGACTCAGGTTCGCTATTAGGTGGAAAAAAAATTGAACCAGTAAGAGCAGATTCAACTTGTGTAGACTCAGCAGCAGCAACTGCAGCAGCTGAAGGAATTATTTCACAAGGTGTAGCGGCTATTATGGGAGCTGATTGTTCAGGTGTAACAGGTGCTATTGCGTCAAACGTTGCTGTACCAAACGGTGTAGTAATGATTTCACCTTCAGCAACATCTCCAGGATTAACAACTCTAGATGATAATGGATACTTCTTTAGAACTGCTCCATCTGATGCTAGAGGTGGTCAAATACTTGCAGATATTACAAAAGATAGAAAAGTTAAAAGTGTAGCAATTACTTACACTAACAATGACTATGGAAAAGGCTTAGCTGACGTATACGAAGCAGCTGTTAAAGCTCATGGCATTAAAGTAACAACAGTAACTGCTCACGAAGACGGTAAAGCTGACTATTCATCAGAAGTTGCAACACTTGCTTCAGCTGGTGGAGACGCTGTAGCTGTAATCGGATACCTTGATCAAGGTGGAAAAGGAATTATCCAAGCATCTCTAGACTCTGGTGCATTTGATAAATTTATTTTATCTGATGGTATGATCGGTCAATCTTTGGTTGATGCATTTGGAAAAGATTTAAGTAAATCTTTTGGATCTATGCCTGGTTCTACTGGAAAAGGTGCTGGTGTTTTTGCTGATGTTGCAAAAGCAAGTGGTATAGACTCTTCTGGGCCTTACACAGGTGAGTCATACGATGCAGCAGCTTTAATCGTTTTAGCTATGCAAGCTGGAAATTCAGCTGACAGAGGTTCTATTGCAAAGAATGTGATGGACGTAGCTAATGCACCTGGAACTAAAATTTATCCAGGTGAGCTTAAAAAAGGTTTAGATTTACTAGCTAAAGGTAAAAAGATTAATTACGAAGGTGCGACCGGAGTAAGTTTTACTGCAGTTGGTGAAGCTGAAGGTTCTTTTTTAGAGCAAGAAATTAAAGGTGGAAAATTTAAAACTAAAAAACAAAGATAATTTTTACCTATATAAAACCCCAGTAGCGAGAGTTATTGGGGTTTTTTTTATTTAAAACATATACTTGTCTGCCATGTACATGGCCCAAGCAATTGCAGCACCTAATATAATATATTTCATAATTATTTATTTTATTTCTATTTTTTCAGGAAGTATACCTTTTGGTCGATATCTCATTATCAGTAACAAGCCTAAGCCCATCATTAAAAATCTAAAGTAAGGTACACTCTCTATTAAATGAAGTTTAAGAGCATGAGTTTCTGACATTCCTGCAGTAAAAAAGTTTATTAAAAATAACGCAATTGGAGCAGCCTCTATCCATAAGAACCAAACCGCAAAACCACCTAATATGGCTCCAAAATTATTTCCACTTCCTCCTACAATAACCATAACCCAAATTAAAAAAGTATATCTCATAGGTCTATAGCTTCCTGGTGTAAACAATCCATCTTGTGTCACTAACATCGCACCTGCAATTCCAACAATTGCTGAACCTAAAATAAAAATTAATAAATGTTGTTTAACAACATTTTTCCCCATGGCATTTGCTGCTTCCTCATTATCTCTGATGGCTCTCATCATTCTACCCCATGGAGAGTACAGAGCTTTTTGAGTTAGGATTAGTAAAATAATTACTACTGTCAAAAATAATCCTGAATAACAAAGTTTTACAAATACAGACGAGCCTTCAATTACAAGCTGGTTTAATGCAGCTTGTCGATCAGACAAATTAGAAATTAGTTCTAATTTTCCAGAATTAAATTTTTCTACTAAATTTATAAACCAATCTGTTGATTGAAGATCTACTTCGTAAGGGGCTGGTCTTTTAAGGCCAATTACATTTTTAACACCTCTAGTTAACCAGTCCTCATGTTTTATAATTGCAATAACAATTTCAGATATTAGAAGAGTTGCGATGGCTAAATAATCAGCTCTTAAGCCAAGTGCTACTTTTCCAACTATAAATGCTAAACCTCCTGCAAAAAAAGCACCAACAATCCAAGAAAAAATAATTGGTAATCCAAATCCACCAAGAAAACCTGTTTTAGCTGGATTAATATCTTCAATTGCTTCAATACCAGGTTCTGCCGTAAACCTTATTAATAAAATTCCTGATATTATAAGAACTGCAATAGCATAAGTTCTAACTTTTGACTTTTGAAAATTTTTTAAGATAAAGCTAATAATTAATACTAGTGCTATAATAAGCCAAAGGCACATCAGAATATCAAAACCACCTGCACTCCAGGCCTCTTGAACAGGGTCAACAGAAATTAAAACTGCAGCTAGTCCACCGAGGGCAGTATACCCCATAATTCCAAAATTAATTAATCCTGCATAACCCCACTGAATGTTTGCACCCATTGTCATTACAGCTGAGATTAAACACATATTGAAAATTGATAGTGCGATATTCCAAGATTGAAAAATACCAACAAGTATAATTAAAACCATCATGATACTATAAGCAGCAATTACATTTAGATTTTTTCTCACAGTACCTTCCCTCTAAATATTCCAGATGGTCTGTAAAGTAACACAATTACTAATATCGAAAATGAGACTGCAAATTTATAATCTGTAGATAATAGCTGAACTAAGCTCTCAGGTTCCATACTTTCAGGCAATATATACATAAAAAATTTCTTATAAGCATAAGTTAGAAATATTTCAGAAAAAGCAATGACATATCCTCCTAAAAAAGCACCAAATGGATTTCCAATTCCTCCAACTATAGCAGCTGCGAATATTGGAAGCATATTGTTAAAATAAGTAAATGGTTTGAAACTTTTATCTAATCCATATAAAGCTCCACCTATCGTTGCTAAAATTCCAGCTATTATCCAAGTTATCATTACAATTTTTTTAGGATCTATTCCTGAAAGTAAAGCTAAGTCTTCATTATCTGAGTAAGCTTTCATACTTTTACCAGTTTTAGTTTTATTTAAAAACCAGAACAACAAAGACACTAATACAATTGTAACTAATACAGTAATTACTTGTGTTGATTTCAATGCAAGACCTTCATTAAGTCCTGTCATTTCTTTAAATTCTCTAGCTTTAATTATAAATTTTTCTCCATCAAAAAATCTTTGGTCTGAAGGTCCAATAATAATTCTAACCACTGCTTGAGTAACAAACATTACTCCAATACTAACCATAGCTAATTGCACAGGTGGGCTTTTATTAACTCTATAATATTTAAATACAAATTTATCTATCGAAAGCATATAAATTATCATAAATAAAATTCCAAAAGGAATAGCTATTAATGCTGTTGGCAGTACTCCTAAAGAAATTCCTAGTGACTGAAAATACCAAGTGAACAATATTGTTACCATGGTACCAAAAGACATCATGTCTCCGGTTGCAAAATTAGCAAATCTTAAAATTCCATAAATTAAAGTAACAAAAATTGCTCCAAGAGCTAATTGAGAACCATATGTAAGTGCAGGTATAAAAATATAATTTAATAAAAGAATTAATGCATTTAATACATCCACATCAACCTCCCAAAAAAGAGCTTCTTACTCTTGGATCGTTTAATAACTCATTACCTGTACCTGAATAACGATTTTCTCCAGTTACCAAAACATAACCTCTATCAGAAATACTTAGTGCTTGTTTGGCATTTTGTTCAACCATTAGAATTGCTACGTTGTTCCTTTTGACTTTCACTATATGATCAAACAATTCATCCATTACAATTGGTGAAACACCAGCAGTAGGCTCATCAAGCATCAAGACTGTTGGTTTAATCATCAGTGCCCTACCAAGTGCAACTTGTTGTCTTTGACCGCCTGATAGTTCACCAACTAATTGGTTTCTTTTTTCTTTTAAGATTGGGAATAATTCATAAATTTCTTCTATTATATTTTCTATTTCTTCATTTAATAGAAATGCTCCCATTTCTAAGTTCTCTTCAACTGTCATACCAGCAAAAACATTTTTGTTTTGAGGAACAAAAGAAATACCTTCTTTAACTCTATCTTGTGGAGATAGATTTGAAATATCCTTACCGTTAATTTTAATTGATCCAGATTTTAAATTTAATAAGCCTAACATAGCTTTCATTGCAGTTGACTTACCTGCTCCATTTGGCCCTAAAATTGAAACTATTTCACCTCTGTTAACATTTACTGTACATGAGTTTATTATATTAGGACCATTTCCATAACCTCCTGTCATTTCTATTCCCTCAAAATATGCCATTAGTTATGATCCTTAATTTTAGATCCTCTTCCAAGATAACTCTCTATGACCTTTTCATCTTTTTTTGCATCTTCCACAGAGCCTTCAAATAAAACTGAACCTTCAGCCATTACAATTACTGGATCACATAATCTTCCAATAAAATCCATATCATGTTCAATCATACAAAAAGTATATCCTTTTTCTTTATTCAATTTTTCTATTGCACTTCCTAGATCTTTTAAAAGTGTTCGGTTAACTCCTGCACCTACCTCATCAAGAAGTACTAATTTAGCATCCACCATCATTGTTCTTCCAAGCTCTAAAAGTTTTTTCTGTCCTCCAGATAAATTGCCAGCTAATTCATTCGACAAATGACCAAGATTAAGAAAATCAACAACCTCTTTAGCTTTTTCTTTTAACAATTCTTCCTCATCAGAAACTAAACTTGGTTTTAATAATGCTGTCATAAGCTTTTCTCCAGACTGGTTACCAGGGACCATCATTAAATTTTCTAATACTGATAGATTAGAAAATTCATGTGCTATTTGAAAAGTTCTTAATAATCCTTTTGAAAATAATTCAAATGAAGGAACATCTGTTATATTTTCATTGTCAAAAATTACTTCACCACCTGAAGATTTTAAATTTCCTGCAATCAAATTAAATAATGTTGTCTTACCAGATCCATTAGGTCCAATAATTCCTGTAATAGTACCTCTTGAAACTTCTAAAGAGCAATCCGAAACAGCAGCTAATCCACCAAAGTATTTTGATAAATTTTTAATTTCTAAAATATTTTCTGACATTCAGTCTATTTATTTAATCTTCGATGAATGCTATTTAAAGTTTTTTCAAGTGATTTATAAAATCCAGCTTTTGATAACTCTTTAACACCTTGCTCGTTTAAACCTTTTGGAGTTTGAGACTCCTTAACCAAAAACTTTAAATTTTCTTTTGAATTTTTAACTGCATCTTCAGATAAGGCTAAAAATAACGACGTAATATATTTTTGAGCATTATCTCTCTTTACACCTCTTTTAACTAACCAATCAGTCATTACTCTCAATAATTCATAAAAAGGAGCCATCATGCCAGAGGTTGTCCAAAAGTTAATTGAAGATTTCTCTTTTTTAATTTCAACAGTTGTTCCTAAATTATTAAAAAACTTCTTAACTTTAATATTTGGAGGGCAAATAGGTATTGGTCCTTTTTTTAAGGAGATTGGTGGCAAAGGTATTGCTCTAACTATTTTCGCTTTGACTTTTATAGCTTTTTTTAATTGTGATAATGTAATCGTGGAAATAAAACTAATTATTGTTTGTTTAGACTTGAATTTTAAGTTTTTAATAATTTTTTCACCCACGCTTGGAGTTACTGATAAGAAAACCCAATCCGATTGATCTACAATTTGCTGATTGGTTTTAGCAATTGTAATTTTCTTAAATTTTGCCTTTAAAGCCTTAGCTATTTTTGTATTTCTTGGAGAAATTATTATTTTCTTAAAGGAAATTTTAGAAGTACAAATTCCAGTAATTACCGAAGATGCTATTTTGCCAGTGCCAATAAATCCTAAATTCATAAAGTTTTGATTACTTTATATTGATTATATTGAATTAATTAACAAAAAAAGAGCCTCTAATTCTCAACAATTCCCTACTTAATTCTTTATTTTCTTTGAATGGTTTTCTTCCATGAAGCCAGAAATAATTATTAGCTATAACAGAATGACCTACTGGTAATTTAGTAATTATTTTATTTTTACTTTCCTCTAAGGCGTCAGATAATTTTTGTAAAAAATTTCCCTGTTCCATATTTTTAGGTTCTGGAAACTGATCTATGTATGAAATTTTAGGTCTTCCTTCTTTATCAAAAGAAAAAACTGGATGCTCTACCTTATAATCAATATTTTTACTCTTAGGAGACCCCCAAATAAAATCTTGTTGACCAACAGGATCATTGGATAAATCATCACAATGCTCCCAATCATCTAAATGTAACATAGCAGTTTCACCCCCTTGTACATTTTGCTCCTCTAGTTTAGTCATAACTAACCAATCTGTAACTTCCTTTACATATGTTCCATCTGTGTGCAAATCCATATTTCTGTAAGCTTTTCTCAAATAAGAGTCACTAGCATCTTCATGCTTTACATGAAATCTAGCATAGTATTTTCCTGCCATTGAATCATGATTTGGAATTCCAATAAGGTGAGCTATAGCAGTTGACAATTTTACTAAAAATTTATCATTAGTTTTTGTTGAAATATTTTTAGGACCAATAATAAAACAACCAGTTGATCTATCTCGGAGTATCGAATTGATTAACTTACTTAGTTTATTGTTAGTTAAATCATCAAGACTTTTTGCAATTGTAAATCTAGTAAATGGTTTAAGTTCTAGTGCTGTAAGATCAAATTTATTAAAAGGAAAAATTAATTTTTTTACAATATCATCATCTAACTGAATACTTAATATTCTGCTAGAGTCTTTGTGATTATGAACTTCTATGCCCTCAATTTTTTCCATATTAAATTTTAAATTAACTTAAATAATAAATCAATTTGAATTAAAAATAATTGTTAATTGCTGCCATACATAATGCAGAAAAAACTGTGGGATAAACATAATTTTGTTTAGACACAAAGAATACAACTAATGACAATACGACAACAATTATTCTACTTAAATAACTTGCGTCAATAAGAACACCAGCAGGAAAAATAATTGTTCTAGCTATTAGTGCTGCTAAAGTTGCATAGGCTAAACAATTAAACCATTTAAATAATTTTGAGGTTTCTTTAATTCCCTGAGAGCTTACAGCCCCAAGAAATCTTGAAATAAAAGTAGCTAATGAAGTAACTAAGATTGCATAAAAAATACTAACTGACATTTAGCTCTCCTATTATATAAGCAATTGTTCCACCAATTATACCTCCCAGTAAAATCGACCATTCTGGTGATAAAAAATAAAAGATAGGTCCTAAAATTGTTCCAAGAATAACAGATAATGCAATTTGTCTTGTTTTTGAAGCTCCCACCATCATGCACAAGAAATAAACTGGATTTAAAATAGCTAATCCCATCATCATGTCTTTATTTAAATACTCTGAAAAATAAAAACCTATAAAAGTACCTAAAACTGCTACGCTCCAAGTTGCACTACCTATCCCAATCCAAAAATCAATTCTTTGTTTTTTTGGAACTGTCTTATAGTTACTTTTCATTATCAACCAAGCAGATACAGCAATAAAATGACATGAAAAGTAATATTTCCATTTAGGTTGATTTTTATGCATCATTAGTGGAAACAAAGAAACTGCCATTGGATAAAGCCTCACATTAACAAACCAAACTGCTAAAAAAATATTTAGTAATGATGCTCCGACTAATAATGACTCCGCCATTACTAATGAACCTGGCAAAGCATAAGTTAACATTGTAGAAAAAATACTTTCTTGAATGTTAAAACCCAAATTTTTAAGTAAAGCTCCTATAGCAATGAAACAGCATCCTAACGCTATTGCTGGACTATCGGGTGCGAGAATTGATTTATATCCTTTAAAGAAAAACTGCCTATTAATCATTAGCCACCAAGGAATAGTCGACCAACATCAGGATTTTTAAGTAAATCATCTCCTTTGCCAGCGATAGCAGTTTCACCAGATACTAAGACGTATCCTATATCTGCAAATTCTAATCCTTTTTTAGCATTTTGTTCAACAAGAATGATTGTTTTTTTTTCATTTTCCTGAAGATCTCTTAAAATTTCAAAAACCATATCGATGTATCTTGGTTCTAATCCAATCGATGGTTCGTCAACTAATAAAACTGATGGTTTCATCACAAGAGCTCTAGAAATTTCTAACAATCTTCTCTCTCCTCCTGATAAAACTTTTGCTGGCTGATTTCTTCTATTTCTTAATCTTTCATATTTCTCAAAAATTCTTTCGGCTTCTTGATAAGACTCATCTGTATTTTCTTTTATATATCCGCCCATTAATAAATTTTCCTCTACGGTCATGTCAGGAAATACTGAATTATCTTGAAGTATATAAGCTATTCCTACAGACTTTAATTTTTCTGCTGGTGTTAAATTTGTAATTTCTTTGCCATCAATTTCTATTTGACCTGAAAAAATATTAGTAAATCCATAAATAGAATGAAGTATTGTAGATTTTCCTGCACCGTTTGGACCTATTAAACATAAAGACTGTGCCTTGTTCACAAATAAATCAAAATTATGCAAAATTTCCATTTTTCCATAACCAGCATTTAAACCTTTAATAGTTAAATGTATTTCATTTGGTGATAATTTTTTTAAATCCTCTGGACCAGGAGCTTTTCCTAATACTTCATATTGATTAGACATTATTGAGCTCCTAAATACGCGTCTATTACACGCTTATCATTTTTAATTTCATCAGGTGACCCATTGGCTAACATTTTGCCATGCGCTAAACAGAAAATATTTTCAGCCAGCTGCATAATTACTCTCATATTATGTTCGATAACTAAAAGAGTAATTCCAAAATCTTGGTTTACTTTAATTAGCCTATCTATAATTCCATTAATTAATGTAGGATTAATCCCAGCTGTTGGTTCGTCTAATAATAGCATTTCTGGCTCATTCATTAATGCCATAGCTAATTCTAATAATTTTTGTTGTCCAAAGGATAAATCCCCTGCTCTCAAATTTCTTTTTTGATATAAACCCACAAAATTTAATAAGTTTTCCGATTTTTCTGTGAGTTCTTTAGGAATAGTTGAAAAGATCTTCATCAAACTCTCATCACTCCCTTTGTGACTAATAAGCATATTTTCTACACAATTAAGCTTTCCATAAATTCGTGTTTGTTGAAAAGTTCTTAGCAATCCAAGTTTTGCAATAACAGGCACTGGTAATTCAGAAACTTCTTTATCATTAAACTTAATTGAACCACTATCAATTGGGTAAGTCCCAACAATCGAATTAAATAAGGTTGTTTTACCAGACCCATTAGGACCAATTAATCCAACTATTCTCCCTTTTTCAACATTCATTGAAATATCAACATTTGCTTTAACTCCACCAAATGATTTACTAACGTTACTAACTTCTAGAATACTCATTTAAGCTCCACCTGTGCTTTACGATCTCTCTCATCCACAACTTCACCAAATCTCTCAGGATATTTTTCCCTTAACCATCCCATTATTCCTTCTGGGAAATAAATAACGATCACTACAATTAAAACTCCTAATGCAACATACTGCCAACCTAAGAAGAAAGTCCAAAAACCTTCTTTGAAAATATGAAACACTGTTGCGCCTATTATTGGTCCCCAAAGAGTTCCTTTGCCACCAAGTATTGCCATCAATACCATGAATACCCCCATTTCTCTTCCATCAAAAGCAACATCGGTTGAGTCAATATATCCAACTAACCCACCCATGATTCCACCAGCAAGACCACAAAAGAAAGCTGATATCATCCAACCAACTATTTTATACTTCATCGTTTCAATTCCCATAGCTTCCGCTTTATCTTCATTGTCTCTAATTGCATTTAGAATTAATTTAAATCTAGTTGAGTAAATTCCCCTGACAGCTATGAAAGTCAGCACTAAAACAAAAAAACTTAAGAAATAGAAAAATTCACCTCTTGAATCTAAAGATCCAACATCAGGAAATGGTGGTGTAGTGAAACCTTGTCCAGCTCCAATGATTTCAATTCCTCCAGAAATTTCACCTGCTGCAACACCCAAACCTAATGTACAAATAGCAAAATAATGTCCTCTAAGTCCTAAAATAGAATATCCAATTAAACCAGCAACAATAGTTGGTACAATCGCCGCAACTATCAATCCAACAGCCATCCCTTGAAAAAATTGTGCAGGAGTGTGAACAAATGTTTTTTCACCTCCACTTTCAGTCCATTCAGCTAGTGGGAAAAACATACCAACCTGCACAGAGGCACATAAGTACATGCCGAGGCCATAAAAGAGTATATTTCCAAATGAGTTATACCCCATTTCACCACCTTGAATATTCCATGTGGTCGCTAAAACTATTAATACACAAAGGATAGATAACTGTACTTTGAAAGCTGGAAACAGGAATGGAGCGGCTATACCAAAAATTAAAATTCCACTATATAAAAGTAAATTATTTTTGTTCATAAAGATTTAATATTTTGTTTCTAAAATTTTGGTTAATAGTAAAATAATGTCCATCTTCCTCATGAACACTTGAACCATTTGAGTGATATTCATCTAAATGTTTCTTAAATTTAACTATATCGACTTCTATTACTTTACCTTGGTTGTCTTTAATTTTAACCTTTCTCATTTCAAGTACTCTCTTTTTCTTGAAAGTTTAAATCTTCTGTAGACAAGTATTAAAACTAATAATAAAAATACTGATCCAATTCTAAATTCAGTTCCAAGTATATAATCTGCAAATTCTTCAAATACACCTAAACCCATTCCTGACATTGCAACACCAGGTAAGTTTCCTAATCCTGCAACAATAACGATCATAAATGATCGAATTGTATAGGGTAATCCCATATAAGGGTGAATTGTAAAAGTAATTGAAATTAGTGCTCCCGCAACACCACAAAGAGCTGCATTAATTCCAAAAGTTGCTGCATAAACTTTTTCTGTATCAACACCTAAAATCTTTGCTGCTCTTGCATTTTGGGCTGTAGCTCTAATTGCACGACCAAGCTTAGATTTTTTCATGTAAATTACTAAACAAATTGCAAATAAAATGCTTATAAAAGCTGAAAATATTTTTGAATTTGGCAACACAACATTACTGTTAAATAACATTGTTGTTCCATAATCTGAGTTTGCAAGAACAACGTCGGCTCCAAATGCAAAGTTCATTAATTGCATGAACAAAATACTTATTCCAAATGTGGCTAAGATAGATATGAACAAATCTCTATCGACAACTTTATTAATCACAAGTTTGTAAATTGCTATACCAACAAAGAACATTATTATTGGTGAGACAATGACTCCCCATGCTGGGTGAATACCGTAAAGATACATAAAATAAGCAATGTAACCTCCTAAAATTACTAGGTCACCTTGAGCAATATTAATTATATTCATTACTCCCCATTGAAGTGCCATACCATATGCAATCAATGCAAATAATATTCCAAGTAATATTCCGTCCAAACAAGCTTGAACAGAGATCATTGGATATTGGAAGACCATGAAATCCATAATGAGTCCTATAAAAAATACCCCCTATATATATTATATTAGGGGGTATTTATAGATTTGTTTTATCTTTGAGACCACGAAGGAATTGGGTGAATCAATTTAGCTGAAGCCCATTTAGTTGGAGCAACAACTTTGTTTTCACATTTCCCTCCATCATCACACATAACTTGGAAAAGTACCATTGGCTTATCAACATTCTGACCACCTTCAGCAAATTTTATGTTTCCATAAAAAGTTTGCATGTTAGTAGCTGCAAGAGCATCTCTTACTTTCTTTTGATCAAAAGAATTTGCTCTTTCAAATGCATCTTTAAATACCAATAGAGCAGCTGATGACTCTGCTGCTTGATATGGTGGCGCATAACCGAACTCTTTAGTAAAGTCTGCATCATATGTCATACCATCTTTAAAGAAGTTGTCTTTATAAGTTAATGTTTTGTGCCACTGAGAAGCACATAAAGCATATTGTGAGTTTTTACCATGTTGCTTTGATAATTTCGCTGCATCACAGTGAGTCATTGCTAACATTGGAACATCTACTTTCATCTCTGATATTTGTCTGATTGCAGTTAGAGCACCTTTTGTATGACCTGAAACAACTAAAACATCTGGTTTCATTTGCTTCACTTTTACTAAAGTAGCTGCCATATCATTTAGCTCTTTTGGCAATTTATCATCAATTACTTTTTTAGAGCCTGTTCTTTTAATTGCATCTAAAACTCCAAGTCTTACATCTTGAGAAAAAGCATCTTGCTCAAATGCCATTGCAACAGTTACTGGTTTTCCATTATTTTTTTCAACCGCTAAATCTATAGCAACATCAAGATATAAATTAGCAGGAGCTAAAACTGCAAATAGATATTTGTAACCTTTTGTAAACAAAGATCTAGATGCACCATTTGCTTCTACCATTGGAACACCATACTTCTCTGTAACAGGAGCTATTGCTTTAGTTAATCCAGAACTATATGGACCAAGCATAAACTCAACACCATCTTGTGAAATTAATCTTTCAGCAAGTTGAGCTGCTCTTTTTGGGTTTGACTCATCATCATAATAAATAATGTCAAACTTATAAGTTTTACCACCAACTTTAATACCGCCCATGCTGTTAATTCTATCAACGGCCATGTTGTAACCGTTTTGAGTATGAACACCATTAGAAGAGTATTTACCAGTTAATGAAATTGCTGCACCTAAAACAATTTTATCTCCTACAACTTTCGCAAATGATACGACTGAAGTTGATAATAAAATTACAGCTGCAGAAATAAAACTTATGATTATTTTATTTATTTTCATTTTTATTTCCTCTAGTTATTAATTAATTAATAATTAATTTAATAAACAAATCTCTCTAATTGCAAGTGGCAATAAAGACCTCTGAATTCTTTAGTATTGTTGTGTTACAACGATAATTATTGCAATAATAACCAATACACTCGCTGAAATTGTATTAATTGTTCTTGGTTTGGTATTGATCCAAGTAATTAGCTTTTGTGCAAGTAAAGCATAACCAATCAGTGATAAAAAATCTAAAACAACATAAGTTGTTATCAAAATTAAAAATTGAATTAAATAATTTTCATTAAAGTCAATAAACTGTGGAAAAATTAGTGGAAAAAACATCCATGCTTTTGGACTAGTTCCAGCAACTAGAAATCCATCTTTAAAAAATGAAAAGAAACTTTTTGAAAATTCCTTACTTGAATTAACTTCTTTAGGTCTTGAATTGTAAATATCGAATGCTAAATATAAAATGTATGCAACACCAATCCATTTAAATATATTTAAAAAAGTTGGGTTTTCAGAAAAAAAAGATCCAATAACAAAAATAACTAAAGATGCTTGTAAGATATTTGCACTAATATCCCCCAAAGCAGTCCAAATACATTTTTGAACTCCATAATTCATAGAATATGAAACAATTACAATTCTTGGTGGACCTGGAGTAATAAATAAAAAAAGAATTATCTGTAAGAATAAAAAATAATTTAGGGGGAGCATTTAAAGATAGTCCTTAAAAACCGGGAGCTAAAGATGGCTAAGAAGGACTATCTAGCTCATAATATCAGAGGCTAAAAAAAATGCATTAAATTTTTATTTCAATTATAAAGGATTTATGAAAAAAAAAGGTCGCATTCCAGTCACCAGAGTCAAAAATCCAGAGCCAGACATAAATGACCCAGATTGGATTATTTGGGCAGCCTGGGCAGATAGAATTACATTTGAGGAAATAGAAAAAAAAACTGGAAAAACAGAGTCTGAAGTAATTAAGATTATGAGAAGATCAATTAAACCAGCTTCTTTTAGATTATGGAGAAAAAGAGTTAACCAAAAAAGTATAAAACACAGAAAAAAGTTTGAATATTCTAGAAAAGAAATTACTAGTAAAATTAAAAAAGGTAATTACTTATAGGTTATGAAAAAAATTACAATTTATACAGGTCCGTTTTGTAATTATTGTGATGCAGCAAAAAGATTACTTGCAAGAAATAATGTGTCTTACAACGAAATTGATATTTCTAAAGTTGAGGGTGCTATGGATGAAATGATTAAAAAAGCTAACGGTAAAAGAACTATTCCTCAAATTTTTTTTGATGATAAACATATAGGTGGTTATGATGAAACAAGAGCCTTAGAAAAAGAAAATAAGCTTCAAGATCTTTTAAAATAAAATTAATCTATAACTGTTGCGGTAACATCTGGTTTAGCACCATAAAGCCCTTGTGTTTGACCTATAGTAGCCTCACATCCTCCTGAACTACCTTCGTAACCTAGTGCAGCTGATGTTCCAAATGCAAGTTTAAGTGTTGGAATTTTTCCTGGTTCGAGTTTAATATTTTTAGTGAAAGCACCTCTAACTTGAAAAAATTCATCATCATCATCAACTGTGCCCGCGTCTTGTGCAGTACCAGTTCCGTCTCCTGCACTAATACTATTTATTTCATCACCCAGTCCACTTATGGTCATTGCCATATAAGCAGTAATTTCAGCTTCGTCACTTGAACTAGTGCTTCCTACTACATTTTTAGATATATCTCCGCTATTTGATACGGTGTAACATGTATTTGAACCATCACTTACCGAACCTTTAATTTTTACAGCTCTTTTCATAGTAACTTGGTAATGAGAGTAAGTAGTGCCAAATGGTACTTTTGTAAAATCACCATAACTTGCTGCTGCTACACCTGCTGTTGTATCAGCAATATTTATCAATCCCGAGTCTCCAGTTCCAACAACTAAAGGACGTAAACAATTTGCAGTAGTACTTCCAGTTTCACATAATTCTAAATAAGTCATAGTAATCTTGTAAGCTGTTGCTTCTCCAGTCGCACTTACTGCAAATGCTTTATTGGTAAAGAGAGTTATAAACAATATTGATAGAATAATTTTAATTTTTTTCATTTTTATTTGCTCGTTACAATAATTGAGCCCTGTACTTCCACAGTCATATTATTATTTCTTTCAACTTTTTCTTTTAATTTTTTTTCAATATTTTCTTTTTCAAATGCTACATTTGAAAATCCGTCCTGCATTGATTTCCCATCTTCTCTAGGAGGGTAAATAAAAGTCAATTTTGACGAAAATTCATCATCTACGCCAGAACTATCACTCATATCATTTTTAAATTCTAGTTGAACAGAAGGAGTTAAATATGCCTGTAGCGCTATACTGTTACCCTCTGTGTCACTAGAAGCCTTTTCATTTTCCCATGCATAATTTTGCCAATTAATTTTAGCCCATGGGGTGTAAGGCAATTGTGAAGCAAGATTAATTGTATAACCAGATAAAACCTGTTCCTCTGTATCTTTGTATGTCTCCATATTAGATAGTTTGTGATAACTATTAACTGTAAGATCAAGGTTAGCACCTTTTAATTCAATACCAACACTACCTCTTTGATGACCAGCATTAAAATCATTATCCAAAAATACATTTATACCCATCATGCTTGATTTATCTTCTGATAATTTTCTATAACCAAATCCTAGATTCCCTATGAGTCTATTATGACCGTTGGTTTCCTGAGTATGAATACTAAATTGGGAAAACAAATTAGAATTATTTGTCGACTTAATTTCTCTTAATGCCAAAATTTCTAAATCTGGATTATCTTCCTCATTTATTTGAATTGAAGCTTCTGTTAAACCTTTACCTGGAATTATATTGCTAAAAAACTCAGACACATCTTTTGCATTAGATGTTGAAAAAATAAAAATTGACAAAAATAAAACAAATATTTTTTTCATTTAAATAAATTATAATTATTTAAGTAATTTTTTCATTAACTAAAACCCAGTTAAAACTCCCATTTTTCTAATGCTAGTTGTTTCTTAGCTAATAAACTTAAATCTTCTAATTTGATTCTACCTTTATAATTGATCTCATAATCTTCAGGTGCAAAGTCAGGTGGACTCTTTCCTTCTAAAAATTTTTTTGATTGTTTAATAGTATAATCTAGATTTTTTTTACAGTAAGGTGTTGCACCAACATAAACTACATTCGAATAATTTTTACCTGAATGTTTATCTTCAACAGCATGTATAACATCAGGATGCCACCAAACTGTATCTCCTGGTTTCATTTTTGGAATTGTAACTAAACCTTTTAAAAGTAATGAATGATAATCTTTATTTACTGATAAAGCTCTTCCAAGTTTTGATCCACACAATTCATTTTCTTTAACATCATCTAGTAATGCTCTAGTTAAAACATAAGCAATTCCTTTAGCAATAGGTATTAATTGTAAAGTACCATCGCTTGGCCCTTGCTCTGTTAAAGCAGTCCAACCTTGAAATGTTCTAAATACATGTGCAACTGCAGGAGACTCAAACTCTGTTGTTTTATCTCTATACTTTGCCTCAAATGGATTGTATTTTTCAAAGTTGTCAGAAAAAATATCTCTATAAATCTTTTGATAATGACTATCAGTCCATCTTTCAATAGATCCAGCATCACAATGAGGAGAGAGTCCCAAAGTATCATCCCCAGGCTCTCTTCTTCTTACCCTATCTGCGTAAGATAATTCTTTATTTGGATCAAAAACTTTATATTCAGAGTTTTCATATATCCAAAGATTATTAAGCCATTTTTTTACTTTAGCCATTTGCTCTGAGTGTCTTATTTCTATTTGTGCTTTAGACCAATAAAGACCGTATATTTGAGGTTTGCCAGATTTAAGGTCGCTAAAATATTTGTCTAGATTAGCTTTATTCTTTTGATCTTCGTAATAATTATTTTCATCAATATACTTCTCTAATTGAAGATTTAAATTTTCAATAAATTTTTCTTCAAAAACATCTCGAATAATTACACATCCCCTTTTTTGTATATCTTCAATTACCTTTGTTTTGTTTTTATCTATCTCATTAATACTAATTTCAGGAATTATAGATTTATCATTTTTTTTAAGATTTAATATTTCTTCTATTTCAATTTCTATGAACTTTTCAATTTTAGAAAAATTTTCTTTATAATCTTTCGAGTGATTTCTTAGCTCTTCTTTAACTTTCTCAATATCGATATTTTCAAACATTAAATTTTGCTCTTAGGTTTAAAAACTAAACATACTCCATTGTTACAAAATCGTTTTCCTGTAGGTTCGGGTCCATCATCAAATATATGGCCATGATGGCCTCCACATTTTTTACAATGATATTCAGTTCTTGCATAACCTATATGATGATCTGTTTTTGTTTCAAATACATCAGGTAATGATTCATAAAATGAAGGCCAACCTGATCCACTTTCATATTTTGTTTTAGAGTCGAAAAGTTTGATGCCACAATTTGCACAATGAAAACTACCCTCTCTTTTTTCATGGTTTAGCTCACTCGTTCCTGCAAGTTCCGTTCCCTCTTCAAATAAAATTAATTTTTGTTCTGCAGTTAAGTTTTGATTAATTTTTTTTACCATAATTAAATATATTTAGCACATGATTGATGTAACATTGAATGTAATTCCACTAATTTACTAAAATCTTTATTATATCCTCCTCCTAAAACACCACAAATTGGTATTCTTTTAGAGAAAAAATTCTCAATAACTAATTCATCTCTCGTTCTTATTCCATCATCTGTAATTTTTAATTTTCCTAATCTATCGTTAAAATGAATATCTACACCTGCAATGTAAAAAACATAGTCAAAATTCTCCTCATTCAGCACTGTTAAATAATGTTTTAATTTTTTTATATAACTTTGATCATCCAAATTATCGTCTAACTCAACATCTAAATCACTGATCGATTTTTTTGCTGGATAATTTGTCTTTGAATGCATGCTAAATGTAAATACATTTCTATTTTCTTTAAATATATCTGAGTTACCATTTCCTTGGTGTACATCTAAATCTACTATAAGAATTTTATTGGCCAGACCTCTATTAATCAAATAATGAGCTGCAACTGCAACGTCATTGAAAACACAATAACCAGCACCGCCATTATAATTTGCATGATGGCTACCCCCAGCAGTATTGCATGCTATTCCATAGTTAATTGCAAGTTTTGATGCAAGGACAGTTCCACCAGTTGCGATAAGTGATCTTTGCACAACACTATCAACTAAAGGAAATCCTATTTTTTTTATTCCATCCTTACTTAATGTTTTATTTTTTATATTAAAAATATATTCTTTAGAATGTGCATAATTCAAAGTCTCGACAGAGCAAGCATAAGGCTTATGAAACTTTTCTACTATTTTATTTTTAATTAAATAATTAGCTAATTCGCCAAACTTATTAATTGGGAATTTGTGATCATCTCCAATTTTTGCAAAATAATCCTCATGATTAACAACTGGAAGTTCCATTTTTATTCTAGCACTCTTATAGGCTTGCCATTAACACAAGCCTCTAGCCCTTCAATCATTTGATTGTAAAATGTACTATAATTTTCTGCAGTAACATAACCTATATGTGGAGTTAACAATGCATTTGGCAAAAATCTTAATTTATTATTTTCTGGTAATGGTTCTTTTTCGTATACATCAATACCTGCACCAGCAATCACATTAGTTGACAATGCAATAATTAAATCATCTTCATTAATAATTTCTCCTCTTGAAGTATTAATAATAAATGATGTTTTTTTCATATTATCAAATTCTTTAATTGTAATACAATCTTTATATCTTTCACCGCCCTGAACATGAATGGACAAAAAATCCGAATTTTTTATTAAGTCTTCTTTACTACATGGAAGCACATCTATTTCTTTACAAGTATCTAGATTTAAATTTTCACTCCATGCCATAACTTGCATGCCAAAAGCTTTTCCAATTTTTGCAACCTGAGATCCGACTCTACCTAAACCAATTAAACCTAAAATTTTACCTTTTAATTCAACACCTACTGTTGTTTGCCAGTATCCTTGATACATGTTGTCAAATTCCTCTTTAAAATTTCTAGCTAATCCTAATATTAGCGCCCAGGTTAACTCAGGAGTTGGGTTTTTATTAATATCTGTACCACAGACAATTACATTTCTTTTTTTTGCAGTATCTAAATCAATTGATTTATTTCTTAATCCACTAGTGATAACAAATTTTAAACGATCTAAATTTTCAATTAAATTTTTAGTAATGGGTGTTCTTTCCCTCATTATAAGCAATGCCTCAAAATCTAACAGTTGCTCTATAGCATCGGCCTCATCCACAAAAGGCTCACTAAAAACTTTAAACTCATATTTTCCAGACAGTTTTTCTAAATCTACAAACTGTTGTGCAACATTTTGGTAATCATCTAAAATAGCAACTTTAAGCATTTATTAATTTTTTGTTTGATAAAAACAAACCTAATATAATTAAAATGGTTCCAATTAAATGATAAAATAAAAATTTTTCGTCAAAAAATATCATTGCAAAAATCGTACTAAATAAAGGGATTAATGATAAAAATATTCCTGATCTATTTGGTCCTATAATTGATACTGCTCCAGCCCAACAATAATAAGAGCCAATGCTTGGAAAAATTGCAACATAAAGCAAAATATAAATTAGATTTAAATTTACATTTATTGAATTGCCTTGGTTTAATTCAATCAAAAAAGCAGGTGCAAGCATTAATAATCCAAAAGTACAAATAATTTGAACAAGTGCTAAGAGAGATATTTCAAAATTTCTTTTTTTTAAAAAAGCAGAGTAAACCCCCCAGGAAATAATTGCAGCAACCATAAATAAATCTCCTGTGTTAAAGTCTAGCGAAATCAATATTTCTAAATCAAGTTTAGTAATGATTACTAAAATTCCTAATGTTGAAATTAACAGACCAGATAACTGAAAAATATTTGTTTTTTCTATTTTAAGTAAAAAGCAAACCAAAATAATTGTAGCAGGTATCGCAGTGTTAAAAAGTGATGCATTTATTACTTGTGTATAATTTAATGCCTTGTAAGTAAGCGCAGTAAATAAAAATACACTACTAAGTCCTAATAAAAATAATAATTTAAAATTTTTAAATATTATTGTTTTTAGGCTTAAGATTTCTTTATATGTAAAAGGCATTAGTATTATCCAAACTAAAAGCCATCTTAAAAATGCAAGGGTAAATGGGGATATGCTTTCTATAAATGCAAATTTTCCAATATTAAAATTACCTGCCCAAAATAATGTGGCACAAACCAGCATAAAGTAAGCTTTAAAATTTTGGCTCACTTAATTAAATCTAAGAGAACTATATGGTTTTAAATCTAAATTAGTATTTTCGTTAGCAATCATACCTGAAACAATCTTCCCAGATATTGGACCTAAAGTCCATCCCAAATGATGGTGTCCAAAACAATAATATATATTTTTGTAATTTTTAGATGGACCCATAACTGGCAAAAAGTCTGGGAGTGTTGGTCTAAAACCTAACCATTCATCTTCATGTTCAGGTAGATCTCCAAGCATATATTTTGCATTGTTAATTAAATTTTTTACTCTTGATTTTGATAAAGGATTATCTAAACCTCCAAATTCAACGGTTCCTACTACTCTTAAACCTTGTTCCATTGGTGTTATTCCAAAACCTCGATTTGAAAATATTACCGGTCTGCTCAGTAAATGATCACAATTTTTAAAATGAACGTGATATCCTCTTTCAGTATCCAATGGTATTTTTTCTCCAAAGTTGTCAGTCAATTTTTTTGAAAATGCACCACATGCAATTACTGCCTTATCAAAAATATAACTTTGACTTTCGGTTTTAAAAATAGGTTTTTCCTCATCAAAATTAATATCTTTGATATTAACTTTGTTAAATTTTCCTCCTTTTTTTAAAAATAAATCAAATAATTTTAGAAGTATTTTTTTTGGATTACGAGCATGTCTTGCATATGGATAATAAACTCCTGCATGATAAATAGGTTTAATGTGTGGTTCTAAGTCATGAATTTCAGCTTTGTTAACTAATTGCTGCTTTACTCCTAGCTCTTCTCTAACATTAATTTCAAGCTCTCGACTTTTTAAATTCTGATCATTCCAAATATATAAAATTCCTTTGTTCTCAACTAAACCTTCTAAATCTATTTCATCAAACAATTCATCATATGCTGGTAAAGCCAAGTCTAAAATTTGATGCATATTTTTTGCTGTATGCATCATTTTATCAGTTGTTGAGTTCATAATAAATTTTAAAAACCATGGGATCATTTTTGGAACATAGTTCCATTTTAATGCTAATGGACCAGATGAACTCATAAGCATTGCAGGCACATCTGTTAATACATCGGGTCTATTAATTGGAACTGAAGCGTATGGAGAAAAATGTCCTGCGTTTCCATAAGATGCAGCTTGCGCTCCAGGATTATCTCTGTCAAAAATACTTACATTAAACCCTTTTTTTTGCAAAAATAAAGCATTGGAAACACCTTGGATGCCGGCACCTACTATTCCAATTTTAATATTCTTACTCATATTTCTTTATACAATCAAAAAATATTTTTTGAGAGTGACAAATTATGCTTGTTTGAAATATATCTTACTAGGCAATTATTTGTTTATGATTAATTTTGGCACTTAAAACAATACCAAAGCCTATCATAGTAGCTAACATTGAAGAGCCCCCATACGACATAATGGGCAGTGGGGAACCAACTATAGGAAGTAAGCCTAAAACCATTGATAAGTTTACAAAGATATAAATAAAAATTGAAAAAGCAAAACCAAAGCAGAATAATTTAGAAAAATTACTTCTTGATATAGCTCCAATACGAATAATTCTTAATATTATTATTGTGTAAAGAATTAAAAGACCAATAGATCCGATAAAACCAAATTCCTCAGAAAATAAAGTAAAAATAAAGTCAGTATGTTTTTCTGGTAAAAAATCTAGATAACTTTGCGTACCTTTTAAAAATCCCTTTCCATCTAGCCCACCAGATCCTATAGCAATTTTAGATTGAATAATTTGATAGCCTGCCCCAAGAGGATCTCTGTCTGGATCTAAAAACGTTAATATTCTTAGTTTTTGATAAGGTTTTAAAAAAGATATTATAAAAGGAAGGGATATTAGGAAAGTTATAAGTGAATAGACAAAATATTTGACCCTCACTCCACCTAACCACAAAATTATTAAACCACTCAAAGCAATTAATACTGATGTTCCAAGATCAGGTTGAGAGATAACAAATATAATTGGTATTGTTATAATTGATAAAACCAAAATGATACTTGTTAGAGTATTTACATTTTCAATTTTTATTCGATGATAGTATTTTGCAAGACATAGAATAATACCAATTTTCATTAACTCAGATGGCTGAAGTACAAATAAATACATATCCATCCATCTTTTTGAGCCGGATGCTTTTAAACCAAAAAACGAAACATACAATAATAAAAGAATAATTAGGAAGTAAAATACATATGCAAAAGTATGCCAATGTCTAATGTTGAAAAATGCAATGAATAACATCATAGGAAAGAAAACTACTAATTTACTAAAATGACTTTTGGTATGATAAAGTATTTCTCCGCCATCTGTAGAGTACATCACTAGTAAGCTTATTATTGATAATAAAATAATACAAATCAACAATGTATAATCTATTTCTTTAATTTTTTGAAAAAATGAAAGTTCTGAATTTAATTTATTTCTTTGATACATTAGATATTTATATTTTCGAAGTTAGATTGCTTGTCTCTAAGTTCGTCCCTATCAATTATTAATTTAAACAATTCTTTTGCCATCGGAGCAGCAGCTTTACTACCTGAACCACCGTGTTCAACAATAATACTTAATGCATATCTTGGATTTTTATATGGACCATAAGCAACATAAAGTGCATGATCTCTATCCTTATAAGGTATTTGTTCTAATTTTAGATCAAGTTCTCTTTCTCTTTTACTTATTCTTTTTACTTGAGCAGTTCCAGTTTTACCTGCAAATTGATATTTTGGATCATCAATTCTGGATCTGTAAGACGTTCCATATTGCTCATTTGTAGAACTAAACATTGCTTCTTGAACTATTTTAATATTTTTTGGATTCTTAAATAATCTCATGTTGGGTTTTTGCAACGACTGAAGTTCCATTGAGTTTTTTGCCTCTTCTAAACTTAACGGATCATCATTTACTATAATTTTTGGTTTAATTTTATATCCACCATTTGCAATTTGGGCAGTCATTAAACATAATTGTAGAGGTGTAGTTTGAGTGTATCCTTGTCCAATTCCTGTAATTAATGTCTCACCTAACACCCATCCTTTTCCCAGATTATTTTTTTTCCAACTAGTGTTTGGGAATAAGCCTTTTTTTTCATTATCAAAATATTCTCCTAGTACTTTTTTACCTAAACCAAATTTTTTGGCTGTAACATTTAATCGATCAACTCCTAATAATCTTGCAATTTCATAAAAATAAGTATCACAAGACTGTTTCATTGCATTTTTTAAACTTACAAAACCATGTCCTTTTTCCTTCCAACAATGAAAAGTCTGACCATATAATTCTGTTTTACCCGTGCATTTAACTTTGAAATTTGTATTGATAATATTATTTTCCAAAGCAGAAAGGGCGACTATGGGCTTTATAGTTGATCCTGGAGAATAAAGCCCTGAAAGAGTTTTGTTAATTAAAGGTTTTAATGGATTATTTCTAATTAGTTGCCATTCATCTTGGCTAATACCAAACAAAAATAAGTTTGGATTATAAGAGGGTGATGAATACATTGCTATAATATCACCTGTATAAATATCCATAACACTTATTGATCCTGCTTTATTTGAGAGTAATTTAGCAGAAAGTTTTTGAACTTCTGTATCTACAGTTAATCTTATTTTGCTCCCTTGTTGTCCTTTTTGATATTCGAGTTGATTTATTCTTTTGCCATAAGCATTGACTTCATATCTTTGAATTGCATTGGTTCCAATTAGTTGTTTTTCAAGTGTTTTTTCTAGTCCTAATTTTCCAATTTTCATACCAGGTACAAATCTTTCTTTTACTATTTCATTTTCTAGTATTTCTTCTTCATTTGGTTGACTCACATAACCTAAAACATGAGTATAAATTTCACTAAATGGATAATTTCTAGAAATTGTCATTACAGGCTTTGCCCCAACTAAATCATATAAATAATTATTAACTTTTAAAAATTCGCTCCAACTTAAATTCTCAGATACAATTATACTGTCCCAAGGTTTTAATTTGTTTTTTAAACTTACAATTTTCTGAATCTTTTTCTCACTTAAATTTAAAAGTGTTTTTAATCTTACTAAAAGATAGTTAAAATTTTCTACTTGCTCTGGTATAATGTGTAATTGGTAAACTTTTAAATTTCCTGCAATTATATTCCCAAAATAATCAACAATGTTACCTCTTGTGGGTGGCAGTTTCCATTCTCTAATTCTATTTTTATCTGAAAGAGTAAGATATTTTTTATTTTCATTTATTTGTAGCGAAAAAAGTCGAGCAACAATTCCTACAAATACAACTATTTTTGCAGCTCCAATAACAAACATTCTTCTGTTAATTACATCTGCTTTTCTAATTCCCAAATTTTCTTTAATCATTTTTCTTTTGTGAAATTGTTTGACTTAGAATGTTAAAAATTACAAAAAATATTGGATAAAACAAAAATGTAAATCCTGTGTTAACTACATAACTCATATACTTAATTTCTAATAAAAATATTAAATCCAATATTATTACTTGAATCGAATTTATTAAGATCATTGTAAATAAAAAAGAAAACCAGTCTTTTACAAAGTTTGGGCTTAAGGTAATATTTCTTATATATGCTGTGACTGCGCATAAAATTAAATAACATAAGCTACTAATTCCTATAGGAATACCTATGACAACATCATTTATAATTCCTGCCAAAAATATAGAAAAATATCCTAGACTATCAGGATTTCTTAAAGTCCAATAAAAAATTAGAATGTAAACAAAATTAAAAGAAAAATTTTCAATTTTTAGATAATTAAAATCAAACTCATTAAATACAGAAATAAATAAAATTACTAACGGTAAGTAAGATAAGAATACTCTAAAAAAAGTACTTTTGTTAAGAGATGACATTAATTTTTATCTCCAATATTAAATGAAGTTATTTTAATAAAGTCTAATTGTGTAAAATCAGAATAAAAATCTACCTTATTTTCTAAATCTTTGTAAATTCTTCCAATAGGTATCCCAGGTTTAAAAAGACCTCCAAGGCCTGAAGTATAAATTATTGACTCTATTTTATTTAAATCTTCACCAATATCATCTTTAGTATGTTCAATTATTCCGTAATCCTTACCAGTACCTGAAACTACTGCTTGAATATTCTGTGGAACTAAAACTGAAGGTATTTTGCTATTAAGATCAGACAGCAATAATGCTCTAGAATTTGAGTAATTAACCTCTATTATTTGACCTACAAGATAAACATTATCAATTACGGCCATCCCCATTTTTACATTATCTTTTGTTCCTTTATTCAAAATAATAGATTTTAGGAAAGGACTTTCTCGATCAATTAAAACTTTTGCCAATATTTCATCAGAATTTATATTTTCATTAATCAGATTTCTCAATTTTTCATTTTCTGATTTTAAAAAGTTGTTTGTTATTTTTTCTTGTTTTAGATTTTCTAATTCTGATTTTACATCTTCAAGATTTTCAATAATATTTAAATGATTTTTGATCTTAAGATTTAATTTCTCAATATAATTCTCAGGCCTCGAAACTAGATATGAAGATCTATAAATAATTTCATTAATGCCAATCTTTACAAGCTGAATAGGTTTGAAATTTATGTTACTTAAAATAATTACAATTATTGATAATAAAATTAGACTAAATAATGAAAATTTTTGTTTATCTTTTTTTTTTAAAAAAGCTGATCTTAAGGCAATTACAAAATCGTCTCTGCCTGTAGCCATCTTTTTTAATATTCAGATAACATAGTGGAAAAAGTTTCTTCTTGATCCAAAGCTTTACCTGTACCAACTGCTACACAAGATAATGGGTCATCTGCTATATGTACGGGTAGACCTGTCTCTTTAGAAAATCTTTTATCAATATTTTTTAATAACGCTCCACCACCTGTTAAAGTTAATCCCATATCAACTAAATCAGCTGATAACTCGGGAGGTGTATTTTCTAATGCATCTTTAATTGCACCAACCATCTCTTTCATAATATCATTTAATGCTTCTGCGGTATCTTCCTCAGTAATATTTACCTCTTTTGGTGTACCTGATCTTAAATCTCTTCCTTTGACAGGATAGGTATTTGTACCAGTTGGAACTGCTGTACCCATTTCCTTCTTTATTTTTTCAGCTGTAGTGTCACCTATTAACAAATTGTATTCTTTTCTCATGTAGTTAACTATGGCTACATCCATTGCATCACCTGCAACTCTCAAAGATTTAGAATAAACCAGTCCACCTAAAGACATGACTGCTATTTCGCTCGTACCTCCCCCAATATCAACTATCATTGAACCAGTTGCTTCTGAGATTGGAAGTCCAGCACCGATTGCTGCTGCAATTGGTTCTTCGATTAATTGAACTCTTCTTGCTCCTGCTGCAAGAGCACTATCTTGAATTGCTTTTCTTTCAACTGGAGTTGATCCTGTTGGGACACAAATTAAAATTCTAGGATTTGCAAATGTGCTTCCTTGGTGAACTTTTTTAATAAAGTGTTTAATCATCTCTTCTGTAACAACAAAGTCTGCGATTACTCCATCTCTTAAAGGTCTGATAGCACTGATGTTACCAGGTGTTCTTCCTAGCATTGTTTTTGCTTCATCACCTACAGCTAAAACATTTTTCTTGCCACCTTGGTCAACAATTGCAACTACAGATGGCTCATTTAAAACAACACCTTTACCTTTTAGAACTACAAGTGTGTTTGCAGTTCCAAGATCAATTGCCATATCTTGGCTCCATATTTTTTTAACGCTATCAAATAATCCCATCTATATACCTCTTACCTTTTGACTTTCTTGCTCCATTGGAGCTGTTTTATCACGTTTAATAATCATTTTATTTAATGAATTAATATAAGCATTTGCTGATGCTACTAGTGTATCTGTATCTGCAGCCTGCCCAACTGTAGTTTTTCCTTTTTCCTCAATTTTGACACTTACTGTAGCTTGAGCATCAGTTCCCTCAGTTACGGCATGCACTTGATACAACTGTAAATTAACATCATGTGGGAATAGTGTTTTAATACATTTAAAAATTGCATCAACTGGACCATCTCCAGTTTCTGATGCTTTTTTAACTTCACCATAAACATCTAAAGTCATTTCAGCTTTTTGGGGTTCGCCAGTTCCAGCAAAAACTTTTAAAGATTTAAGACTAATTGCATTAACTTTGTTATCAATAATTAGGCTATCATCTATAAGTGCAATAATATCTTCATCATAAACATGTTTTTTCTTATCTGCTAGAACTTTAAACTTAGCAAAAGCATTACCAACTATGTCATCAGTTAAATCTGGATAACCTAAACTATTTAATTTATCCTTAAATGCATGTCTACCAGAATGTTTGCCCATTACTAATGAGGTTTGTTTAACACCAACACTTTCAGGTGTCATAATTTCATAAGTTTGTCTATTTTTAAGCATACCATCTTGATGGATACCTGCTTCATGAGCAAAAGCGTTTTTTCCAACAATTGCTTTATTATATTGTACCGGAAAACCTGTTGCATTAGACACAATCTTAGAAGCTTTACTTAGAAGTGTTGTATTAATTCCTGTTTCATACGGCATTAAATCTGGTCTTGTTTTGATAGCCATCACAACTTCTTCTAGTGCTGCATTACCAGCTCTTTCTCCCAGACCATTTATTGTACATTCAATTTGTCTTGCACCAGCCTGAACTCCTGCTAGAGAGTTTGCAACTGCTAAACCCAAATCATTATGGCAGTGAGTAGATAAAATAGCCTTATCTATATTTGGAACTTTATTTAATAAAGTTTCAATAATTTTTGTAAACTCTGATGGAATAGTATAACCAACTGTATCAGGGATATTTATTGTTGTTGCTCCATTTTTAATTGCAAGTTCTACTGTCTTGCACATAAAATCTATATCTGTTCTTGTGCCATCCTCACAAGACCATTCAACATCATCAGTAAATTTTCTGGCATAGGCTACGTGCTGCCCAATTGACTCATAAACGTCTTCTGGAGACATATTTAATTTATGTTTCATATGAAGAGGACTAGTTGAGATAAATGTATGGATTCTAAATCTTGGAGCATGTTTTAAAGCTTCATAAGCTCTGTCTATGTCCTTCTTAGAATGTCTAGATAATCCTGCAGGAATAGATTTTTTTAAAATTTTACTAACTTCTGTTACTGCTTCGAAATCTCCTGGTGACGCAATAGGAAAGCCCGCTTCAATAATGTCTATTCCTAATTCATCAAATACTCTTGCAATTTGGATTTTTTCTTCCAAACTCATTGATGCACCTGGTGATTGTTCACCATCTCGCATAGTGGTATCAAAAATTATAACTCTATCTTTAATGCTCATAACTAAATTTTATAGAAAATTCATATTACAATCTATAAGTGAGATTGCAAAATAAATGTTAAATTTCGTGTATATTTTGAGACCCTTTTGGGTCGTTATCAAAATTTAACTTTTGTCACTATCAACTAGTTTTTTCTTACCAATCCACGGCATCATAGCTCTTAATTCAGCACCAACTTTTTCCACAGAATGCTCTGCTAATTTTGCTCTAGTTGCTAAGAAGTTTTTCTGACCATTTTTACATTCATCCATCCACTCTTTTGTGAATTTACCAGATTGAATATCAGATAATACTTCCTTCATTCTTTTTTTAGTTTCTTCTTTATTAATAATTCTTGGTCCAGATTGGTATTCACCATATTCAGCTGTATTTGATATTGAGTAATTCATATTTGCAATTCCACCTTCATAAATCAAATCAACAATCAATTTTACTTCATGTACAGTTTCAAAGTATGCCATCTCTGGCTCGTAACCCGCCTCAACTAAAGTTTCATAACCATTTTTAATTAATTCTACTAATCCTCCACAAAGAACTGTTTGTTCACCAAATAAATCTGTTTCAACTTCGTCTTTGAAAGTTGTTTCAATAATTCCAGATCTTCCACCACCAACAGCTGATGCATATGATAGCGCTAAATCTCTTGCTTTACCTGATCCGTTTTGGTGTACTGCAAATAAACATGGTACTCCTCCACCTTTTTCATATTCACTTCTAACTAAATGCCCAGGTCCTTTAGGAGCAACCATAAATACATCTAAATCTTTTCTTGCTTTGATTAAATCATAGTGAACATTTAATCCATGAGCAAATGCAATACTGGTTCCCTCTTTTACCCTTTGCTCTATATGATTTTTATAAATTTCTGCCTGTAATTCATCTGGAGTTAAAATCATTACTACATCTGCCCAAGCTGCTGCATCAGATAAATTCATGACCTTTAATCCTTTTGACTCTGCTTTTGCTGCACTTGATGAGCCGTCTCTTAATGCTACAACAATATCTTTAACACCACTATCTTTAAGATTTAATGCATGAGCATGTCCTTGACTTCCATAACCAAAAATTGCAATTTTTTTATTTTTAATTAAATCTACATCTGCATCTTTTTCGTAAAACATTTTCATATTCTCTCTCCTTTGTAATTAATTAAATATTTTGGCACCTCTTGTCATCGCAACAGCCCCGGTTCTAGAAGCGCTAATAAGTCCCCAAGGTTTTAATTTTTTACTAATTTTATCAATTTCTCTTCTAAGTGCTGTTATTTGAATAACTTTAGATGTTTTAGTTTCATCTAAAATAACTAAATCAAATTTTTTACAAGCATTTAAACATTTTTCCATTTTCTTTTTTTTTCCAATAATTTTAAATAATGCCATTTCTTTAAATATTACATTTTTATCTTCTCTTTTAAATTCTGCAACTTTATGCACAGGCACTAATTTAGCTAATTGAAGTTTGATTTGATCAATCACTTGAGGCGTACCTGTCGTAACGATTGTAATTCTAGAAATGTTTTTTACCGCATCTACTTCTGCTACTGCTAAAGACTCAATATTGTATCCCCGACCAGAAAATAATCCCACTACTCTTGCAAGTACACCAGCCTCATTATCAACCCAAACTACAAATATATATGTATCGGATTTCTCTTTTTTAGTCGGAACACTATAAGCTGATTTTGATTTTGGCATTATAATTAAACTAAAGCTTTGCCTTTACCCTTGATTTTATTATCATCCTGATCATTGGGTCCTAAGATCATCTGGTTGTGAGGTTTTCCTGAAGGTATCATTGGGAAACAATTTTCATTAGGATCGACATGACAATCAAAAATAACTGGACCTTTATAATCTATCATTTCTTTAATTTTCTCATCTAACTCAAAAGGGTTTTCTGCTTTAATTCCCTTACAGCCATATGCTTCAGCCATTTTTAAAAAATCAGGAAGTGCTGCAGAGTAACTCTCTGAGTAGTTTTTTTCATGTAAAAGCTCTTGCCATTGTCTTACCATTCCCATGTACTGATTATTCAAAATAAAAATTTTAATTGGTAAGTTGTATTGAACCGCAGTGGACATTTCTTGCATTGTCATTAATACAGAAGCTTCACCAGCAATATCAACTACTAACTTTTCAGGGTGCGCAATTTGCACACCTACTGCTGCTGGTAATCCATAACCCATTGTGCCTAAACCCCCAGATGTCATCCATCTATTTGGTTTATTAAATTTGTAATGTTGAGCTGCCCACATTTGATGCTGACCGACTTCAGTTGTTACATAAGTATCTTTGTCTTTTGTTAACTCATACAATCTTTGAACTGCATGTTGAGGCTTGATACTATCATTACTGTTAACAAAATTAAGGGAGTCTTTACCTCTCCATTTTTGTATTTGTTCCCACCATTTAGCAATATTTGATTTATTAGATTTGCTATGGCCATTTTTTTTCTTCAATATTGTTTTATTTACTTTGCCAATTACTTTCGTAACATCACCCACTATAGCAAGATCAACTTTTATAATTTTATTTATAGAGGAAGGATCTATATCAATATGGACTTTTTTTGAATTTGGCGAAAATTCATCTATTTTTCCAGTGATACGATCATCAAATCTTGCACCAATGTTTATTAAAAGATCGCAATCATGCATAGCATTGTTTGCTTCATAAGTTCCATGCATGCCTAACATTCCAAGAAATTGATTGTCATCACCAGGATATGCACCTAAACCCTGAAGTGTGGAAGTGATTGGAAATCCTGTTAATTCTACAAACTCTCTTAATACATCACTTGCCTTAGGGCCTGAATTAATTACTCCGCCACCACTATAAATAACTGGTTTTTTTGCATTTTTTAATAAATCAATTAGTTGATCTATTTGTTTTTGAGAAAATTTGTTATTTGATTTTCCATTTAATTTTTTTTCCTTTTTTGGTTTTTTGTATTTGGTTTTTGCAAATTGAATATCTTTTGGAATATCAACTAAAACAGGACCTGGCCTTCCTGTGGTTGCAACTTTAAATGCTTCGTGCATTATTTCTGACAAATCATTTATATCTTTTACTAACCAATTATGTTTTGTGCAGGGCCTAGTAATACCGGTGGTATCACATTCTTGAAATGCATCAGTTCCTATTAAATGTGTTGGAACTTGGCCAGAAATACAAACCAAAGGAACCGAGTCCATATATGCATCTGTTAACGCAGTAACAACATTAGTAGCTCCAGGTCCAGACGTAACTAAAACAACTCCAGGCTTACCTGAAGATCTTGCATATCCCTCAGCTGCATGACCGGCACCTTGTTCATGTCTAACTAATATATGTTTAATAGATGTGTGATTTTTAAGCTCATCATAAATTGGTAAAACCGCTCCTCCAGGATATCCAAAAATATGTTCTACCTTCTGATCTTCAAGGCATTTAAAAACAATTTCTGCACCTGTGTATAATTTTGGCATTTCGCAATCTAGCTGAAGTTGTGCTGATTGGTCAAGTTTTGATTGAGATATTTAGATTTTTTTTAAAAAATTATTTAACTCGTTTGGTTTTAATTTGAGCCAAGTATTCATGTTACCTCTTGCCCATGTGCTTTGTCTTTTAGCGTATTGCCTAGTTTTTATTGATATATTTTCAATAATTTCTTCCAATTCTTTTTCATTATTTAAGTATTGTCTGATTTCGTTGATGCCAATGGCCTTATTAACACTTTTGTCTTTTTTGACCTTTAACTTGATAAAATTTTTTACTTCTTTAATTGCTCCATTTTTAATCATTTCTTTAGATCTGAGATTAATTCTCTCAATTAATTCCGTTCGAGGAAAGTCAATATAAATTTTATAAAAATCAATTTTTTGAAAATTAGATTTAGTATTTTTATACCATTCATGAATTGATTTCTTGGTATATAATTTAACTTCATAGGCTCTTATTGATCTATGGGGATCTGTTGGATTAATTTTTTTTTTAGAAACCGGGTCAAATTTCAAAAGTTTTTTATAAAACTTATCTTGACCTATTTTTGAATGCATTACTCTTATTTGATTTCTAATCTTGTTTGGTGTATTTGGAATTTTTACTAGTCCATCAGTTAATGCCTTAAAATATAAACCTGTTCCTCCAACAAGGATTGGTATTTTTTTTCTTTTTTTAATTTCTTGAATCTTTTTCAAAACTAATTTCAACCAATTTCCAGTTGAAAAATTTTTTTTAACATCATAAAAGCCAAATAGATGATGTCTTATTTTTTGGTATGTTTTTTGATCCGGCCTTGCAGAAAGAATCTTTAATTGTTTATAAACTTGCATGCTGTCTGCATTTATAATTTCTCCATTTACTTTTTGGGCAAGCTTAATTGCAAAAATTGATTTTCCTGAAGCAGTTGGTCCAGAAATTAATATAATCTTGGATTTAAAATCCATGATTAGTCTAACTTAATTCCAATATATCTTCTCTGATTTTGATTGTTATAAATTGCAAGCAAAATTGTTTTTTGATTTGAGTTTAAAACTTGCTTGGTAATTTGTTTTAAATTTTCAATAGTTTTTATTCTTTCTTTTTGGGCCTCGACAATAATACTATTCACCTCAATTGAGCCAGCTAAAGGACTATTATTTTGAATACTTGTGATAACGAGTCCAGTAGTTTGATTTGGTAGTTTACGATTTTTTATATCTTCTTTGTTAAGAGATCTAACGGTTATTTTTAAATCTTCAATTTTATCGGTAGTATCTATTGTTTTTTGTTTTTCACTAACTTTAAAATCTTCTGATGTTTCAAGTCTCCCTAGAAGAACATTTTTTATAATTTCTTTTTTATCTCTCCATATTTTGACTTCAACATTTTTACCAACTTGGGTTCTAGCTACTATTGCTGGAAGTTCTTTCATTTGATTAATTCTCTCACCATTAAATTCTAAAATAATATCCCCGGCTTTTATGCCTGCTTTTTCTGATGGACTGTTTTCTGCAACACTTGCAACTAGAGCACCTCTTGGTTTGTCTAATTTTTCAACCTCTGCAATTTCTTTTGTAACATCTTGTATTCTTACACCTAACCATCCTCTTTTAGTTTCTCCAAATTCTATCAGTTGATTAATTACAATTTGAGCACTATTCGATGGAATTGAAAATCCAATACCAATTGAACCATTTCGACCTAAAATAGCAGTATTAATTCCTATAACATTTCCCTCCATATCAAATAAAGGGCCACCAGAATTTCCTGAATTAATTGAGGCATCTGTCTGAATAAAATCTTCATATCTAGATAGTCCGATTGATCTGTTTCTTGCTGAAATAATTCCAGCTGTAACTGTTCCCCCTAAACCAAATGGATTTCCAATAGCAACTACCCAATCACCAATTCTAGCTTTGTCAGAATCACCAAATGTAACAGGTATAAACTTTTCATTAGTTTCTAATTGCAAAACAGCAATATCCATAAGTGGATCTGCCCCTAAAACCTTTGCCTTAAACTCTTGATCACCATTTACTCTAACGATTATGTCGTCTGCATCTTGGATTACATGATTGTTAGTTATAACAACTCCTTTTTCATCAATTATAAATCCAGATCCTAATGCAGCTGACTGTCTCTCTTGAGGATCTCCAAACTCTTTAAACATATCTCCAAAGGGTGATCCTGGAGGTAATTGAAATGGAAGTGGATTAGATTTTGTAACTACTGTTGTTGATGTTGAAATATTTACAACAGACGGCATCAATTTTTCAGCAAGATCAGCAAAAGACTCTGGAACAGGCTTAGAATAAGATTGAGTTAAACAACCAAAAGATAAAATTAAAGTTAGGAAGATAATTTTGAAATTTTTCATTTTAACTTTTTATATAATAAATAATTATAAATCCTATTATTGCAAAAATAAGTCCTCCAGATCTCAATTGACTATCTTTTACAAATTCTAATTTTTTTAACATATTTTTCATTTTTGATGGAAATATGGCATATAAAATTCCCTCAATGAATAAGAATAAACCAAAAGCTATGACTAGCTCATTCATTTAAATGTTATTGTTGGATTTCAGGTTTTATATTTCCAAAAAATTTAAAGAATTCACTATCAGGGGATAAAATTAGAGAAGTTTCCCCTCCAATTAATGCTTTTTCATAAGCCTGCATTGCTCTGTAAAATGCAAAAAACTCAGGATCTTGACCAAAGGCATCAGCAAAGATTTTATTTCTCAAACCATCGCCTTCTCCTTTCATAATCTCAGACTGTTTTTGGGACTCTGCTAAAATAACTGTGACTTCTTTATCTGCGGTTGAAGTAATGGTAACTGCCATTTCTGCACCTTTTGCTCTAAATTCTTTCGCTTCTCTTTCCCGCTCCGTTTGCATTCTTCGATAAATTGCGTCACTATTTGCTTGGGGAAGATCAGCTCTTTTTATTCTTACATCAACAATGGTAATTCCAAAATTTTTAGCCTCATTATTTACGCCTTCTTTTATTAAAGACATTTGTTTCGATCTATCTTGGGATAGTAATGTTTGAAGTTCCTCTTGACCTAACACATTTCTAATTCTTGAATTTATAATAGTTGATAATCTTGATCGTGCTACTCTCTCATCTCCAACTGAGATATAGAACTGTAGTGGATCAACAATTTTAAATCTTGCAAATGCATCAACAATTAAACGCTTTTGGTCTGATGCAATTACTTCTTCGGGAGGAGTGTCTAAGTTTAATATTCTTTTATCAAGGTAAACGACGTTCTGAATAAATGGAATTTTAAAGTTTAAACCAGGTTTAGTAATTATTCTTTTTGGATCACCAAATTGAAGAATGATTGCCTGATTAACTTCTTTTACGATAATTACTGATAAAAAAGCTAGAACACCTATTGCAATAATTAATCCACCTAAAATTTTTCCAGCTTTCATTTAATTAGTCGCTTTCTTTTTTAATTCAGGGAGTGGTAAGTAAGGAACTACACCTGAACCTGCATTTTTTTCTATAATTACTTTATCAATATCAGCTAATACTTTTTCCATTGTCTCTAAATACATTCTCTCCTGGGTTACTACTTTTGCATTTTTATATTCATTATAAATGGACACAAATCTGCTCGCTTCACCTTCTGCTTTTGCTACAACTTCTTTTTTGTAAGCCTCAGCAGCTTGTAAGATTTTTTGACCTTCCCCTCTAGCTCTTGGTATAACATCATTAGCATAAGCTTCGGCTTCATTTTTAGATCTTTCCATATCTGCTCTTGCAGCCTGTACATCTCTAAATGCATCTATTACTTGATCTGGTGGATCTGCTTTTTGGGTTTGGACCTGTGTAATTTGAATTCCACTCTCATAATCATCTAGAATATTTTGTATAATTTCTTGTGTTTCAACCTCAATTTTAGATCTACCCTCTGTTAAAATTGGTTGAATATCACTTTTTGCTATAACCTCTCTCATAGCTGTTTCTGCAGCTGCTTTAACTGTTCCCTCAGGGTCTTGAATTTTAAATAAAAAGTTTCCTGCATCTTTAATTACCCAGAATACAGAAAAATCTATGTTCACAATATTTTCATCTCCCGTTAACATTAAACTCTCTTGTGGAACGTCAGCAACACCACCACCTGTTGAAAAACCACTGTCTCTCTCAGATCTAAAACCTATATCTATTCTATTAACTTTTGTAACTTTAGGTGTCAGCACGTTTTCTACGGGAAAAGGTATGTGATAATTTAATCCTGGTTGAGTAGTTTTAACAAACTTACCAAATCTTAACACGACACCTTGTTCGTCAGGTAAAACTCTATAAAGTCCACTTGCTAACCAAACAAAAGCTAAAACTAATAATATTAACCCGATAGATTTACCACCTGAAGATTTCCCACCAGGTAAAAATTTTTTTATTTTATCTTGAATTTCATTTATGATCTCATCAATATTTGGAGGTTTCGGACCTCTACCTGATCCATTATTATTTCCTCCACCTGGAGGTGATCCCCATGGGCTTCCACCCCTACCTCTGAAATCATCTGACATATGCCAAAGTATATAGTGTCTTTATTACAAAAAACAAGTAATGATAGTTGTATGTCAGATAAAAAGCCTGAACTTAGTGCCGCAATGAAACAAAAGCTTGAGCCTAAGAAATTCACAAAAAATCCAATATTGGGAACCAAATTTACAATAGCAATTTCGAGTGCAAAAGGGGGTGTTGGAAAATCTACTTTTGCGACAAATCTGGCTTTAGCCTTAAAACATGTTGGATGTAAAGTTGGATTGTTAGATGCTGACATTTATGGTCCTTCGATTCCAAAAATGTTCGATATTAATGAAAAACCTAAAAGTGATGGCCAAAAATTAGAACCAATTGTAAAATATGATATTCAATGTATGTCAATTGGTTTTTTGGCTGACCAACAGACACCAATGATATGGCGTGGCCCAATGGTTACAAGTGCAATTAAAACTTTTACTCAAAAAGTCAGTTGGAAAGATTTAGATTTTATAATTGTTGATATGCCTCCAGGCACAGGTGACACACAATTAACTTTTTCTCAAGAAATAAAAATGGACGGTGCAATAATAGTTTCTACTCCACAAGAAGTTGCACTTTTAGATGTCAAAAGAGGTATTAAGATGTTTGATAAGCTTGGAGTAAAAATCTTGGGATTGGTAGATAATATGAGCTATTTTACTTCAGATGATGGAAAGAAATATAAAATTTTTGGTGAAGGTGGAGTAAAAAAGACTGCTGAAGAATTTAATAAAGATTTTTTAGGAGAAATTCCAATTTATGCTGAAGTTGGAAAATATAGCGATGAAGGTAAACCAATTGTAGAAAAAGATCCAAATCATGAAATTTCAAAAATTTACTACGATTTCGCTAAAAAAATAAAAGATATTTATTTATGATATTTTAAATACTCTCAGTTTATAATAACTTTTAAATAATAGTGAAAGTATAATTGATTAATATAATAACATACATACTAAATATTTTTGACAAAATTTATCAAAGAAAAATTATTAATACATTAAATTTAATTTTTAATAAAAATATAAATATAGTATTTGATGTTGGGGCTCATAAAGGAGAGTTCATTAAATTAATTCTAGACAACTTTAATTTTAAAAAAATTTATTCTTTTGAGCCAAGTATAATTAATTTTGAGTTACTTAGTCAAAATATAAAAAAATTAAATTCCAAAAAAAAAATATTTATAAACAATTTTGCTTTAGGTGTGTTTGAGGAAGAAAAAAATTTTAAACAAATGAAGGAAAGTTCTTCTTCAACTTTTAATAATATAAATTTTGATTCAAAATACTTTAAACGTAAAAATATTTTTTTAAATTTTGGTCTTAATTCTAAAATATTTGATAATATGAAAGTTAAAATTAAAGACGGTTTTTCATTTGTAGAGAAAGAAAATATTAATACTATAGATTTGCTTAAAATCGATACTGAGGGTTACGAGTACTTTGTTATAAAAGGTTTTAAAGAAAATATTCGTAAGATAAAAGTTATTTTTTTTGAACATCATTATAATCAAATGATAATTAAAAATTATACTTTTTCTGAGATTCATAGTTATCTCAAATCTAATAATTTTAAACAACATTCAAAATTCAAAATGCCTTTTAGAAAGGCATTTGAATATATTTACGTTAATGGTAATTACTTTTAAAAAAAAAATTTAATTTTATAAATTATGATTACAGATTTAACATTAGTCATACCTGCTAAACATGAAAGTGAGGCTCTTCCAAAAGTTTTAAATGAAATAAGAGATTATGGTTGCGAGGTGATAATTGTTTTAGAAAATTCTGATGAAGAAACTATAAATTCGGTAATTGATTATAAGTCGTCAATAACTTATCAACCAAGCAAAGGCTATGGTGACGCAATAATTGAAGGTATTAAAAATGTAAAAACAAAATATTTATGTATATTTAATGCAGATGGATCTTTTGATCCTAAATGTCTAAAACAAATGCTCTTCAAATGTAGCAATGATTTCGATTTTATGTTTGCCTCAAGATATATAAGTGGTGCAGGAAGTGACGACGATACAATTCTTACAAAGTTAGGAAATTTTATTTTTACTAAAATTGGAAATATTTTTTTTTCAATAAATATTTCCGATATTCTCTATACCTACGTACTGGGTAAAACAGAGTCTTTTAAAAAACTTAAATTAACCTCTAAAGATTTTTGCCTTTGCGTCGAAATGCCAATAAAAGCAAAAAGATTAGAAATGAAGTTTTCAGACTTTCCAAGTTATGAAAGAAGAAGAATTGCTGGAAAAAAAAAAGTTAATGAATTTAGAGACGGATTTAAAATACTATTCTATATGATAAAAAGTTTCCTTAAACTCATTTAAGTCATTTCATCACAAATTTTTTTTATTTTTTCATCATCAATTTTTAAACTCCAATATTTTATAAATTCTCTATAATTAGAATCAATACTTGGTGTACTTTGCTGAGCTTCTTTGCAAACTTTTAAAAATATATTTTCTCGAGAAAGTGTATTTTTGAAGTTATAATTATGTTCCTTAAAAGTAAAAAAAGTAAAACTATTTATCATAAATATGGCAACCGCAAAATTTGTTATTTTATACGCAAAATTAAACTTTAAATTTTTAATAGCCTCTACAAAAAACAAAAGGAAAATAAAAATATAATATATATGGTATGGAGGCATATATCTAAAATTCATTACTAAAATATTAAAAATTAAGATAAAAAATATCACATAAAGATAATTTTTATTTTTTAAATTTAATACAAACAAAAATATTAGTAATAAAAGTTCAAATATATTTAACTTGTAGTTTAATAAAAATTTCATTAGGGATTGTTTTAAATAATTAGTGTTTATAACTCCATTTGCCATATCTCCAGTGAACTCAGTCATATAGTGAATTGGGTTTGAAAGTCTTAATAATATCATTTTATTTAAAGGCAATAATTCTAATTGATCTAAGATAAGAAGAAAAATTATTAGGAAAATAAAGCCATTCATTAATGATGAAAAAAATAAAATGTTTTTCTTAAAATTTTTATCTAAATAAAAATAAGTAAATATCATAACCAAAGCCACGAAAAAAAATAATGGATCTAAATATTTGTTTGTTTGAAATCTAGCGAAGTCTTGTAGATAAATTTGGCTGGTAAAATAGATAAAAATACCTAAAATTAATGAAAAAATTAAATAGTAATTAATTACTTTTGTTTGATAAAATTTATCACTATTTTTGATAGATAATTTTGTTATTAAAAAAATTATATAAGCACCTAAAAATATTACTTGTATTTTAGCCAACATAGCTAAGCATAAAAAAATACCACCAAGAAAAAAATTTAGTTTGGAATTTTTTGTTCCACACAAGATCATATAGATTGATAAACACAAAAATAACAAACTTATATTTTCTGACCGCAAATAAAAAAATGAGCTTATAAATCCTATCGAAAAAATAAATATTATACATAATAAAAAACGCAGTTGTCTATTAATCTCAAAACTTTTTATTATTTTGCTAAATAAAAATATAATAATAATATTTAAAAAAAAATTTATACTTCTAGATAAGAAGAAATAAATTTGTAAAGTTTTATCAACGTTACCTGAAGATAAAATAGTATCTATATTAACAGGGTATTTTGAAAAAATACCAAAAAATTTATATATCAAACTATTTAAAAAAAAAGTGGTGAAGCCTGGGTGATCTCTATAATCTTGCTCAATACCAGAACTAATTAATAATGAATTATAAATTATAATTAAGTCTTGGTCTAGAATACTAGACCAATGTTGATTATTTAACTGATAAAAATGAACTAATACAAATAGTAAAAATAATAATAAAAAGATGAATTTAGATTGTTTTTTAGTGGCCATCTAAAGATAGATAAAGCGTTATAAAATCTTATCCTTCAAATCAAATGCTTCCATTAATTCATTCCATTCTCTTTTTGACAAATCAGAGTCTTCAGGAGATACATCCTGGCCCTTAATTATTTTTTGAAGTATTAACTTTCCTTTAGCAGATACTTCAGTTCCACCCACTCTATAATCCATAAAAGCATCATAGGTTATTGGAACCCATTTTTTTACTGAGTCTAACATTATATCTGCATACACTCTTATTTCATATTGAGCGTGACTATCTGCTCTCAATCTTAAAAAATTCATCAAGTTAAGTAAATCCGTTTTCCAATACCATTGTGTATAGGTGTTTAAAGTCAAATTCATTCTAGCTAATTCTCTTGCCAATCCTTTTTTATTTTCATTTATAGTTGAGCCATCAAACCTTTCATTAAGCATTGTTTCATAGTTATTATAAGTTCTTTCAGCATCATTTTTTAAAAGTTCTAAAACTTCTTTAGCTTGATTTCCTTCCAATACATCTCCTCTACCTTGTCTATTGCTCTTTGACTGAGCAGCTAGATTTTCTTCTGTAGGTAAGTAAAATTCTTTATCTAAAATTGAGTATCTAGCTGAGTATTCATTCACGTTTGCAGTTCTGTGCCTAATCCATTGTCGAGCAATAAATATAGGCAATTTTATGTGGTATTTTATTTCACACATTTCAAATGGAGTACTATGCCAATGTCTCATCAAATATTTAATTAGTCCTTCGTCGGTAGAAACCTTTTTGGTTCCTTTACCATATGAAACTCTTGCTGATTGAACTATAGATGTATCATCCCCCATATAATCTATAACTCGAACAAATCCGTGGTCTAGGGCAGGAAGAGCCTCGTAAAGAATACTCTCTAATGCCGGCACTGTAACTCTTTTAGTTTGATTATTTTGTTTTTGCTGATCTCTAATATCCTCTAATTGCTCTTTTGTTAATTTCATAAATTAATTTGACTCTATAATGTTTTTATTTTTGCTTATAGGTTTTACTATCATATTTTTTAATAATTCTTCTCTAGATAATTGTGGAGATAAGTCTTCTAAAGGAGAGCCAAAGGTTAACTTTGGAATAATTTTTTGATTTGGTTTCACGAGAACATTAATAAACTCTGCATTTTTACTTTTTAACGTTTTTTTTAAAATTTTACCAATTTCATTATTGTTTTTAATTTCAGAATAACTAATACCATAAGCTTTTGCAATTTTTGAAAAATTTGGATTTGTAACTCCTTTTTTTGAATCTACAGCCTCATACCTTTTATCTAAATATAATTCCTGAAATTGCTTAATAATTCCATAACCTTCATTATTTATAACAATTATCTTAATAGGTAATTTGTTTGTAATTAAAGTTTGAAGTTCTTGAATATTTATCTGAATACTCCCATCGCCATCAATGCAGATAATTTTTTTTTTATTCAGAGCTATTGATGCTCCAATTGCAGCTGGAAAAGCATAGCCCATTGGAGAATTTCCAAATGCTGAAAATATTCTCTGATTTTTCGTAACTTTAATAGATTGTAATGCCCATGTTAAGTGAGCTCCATCATCTGCAACAACTACGTCATCTTTACTTAAATACTTGCCTAGCAAATCCATAAAAACGTATGGATTTACAAATTTTTTTTGGGTTTTATATTGTTCCTCTATAATTGGATACTTCTTCTTCCATAGCATTGTCCTTTGAGTCCAAGCGGTTTTACTTATTTTTAATCTTTTAAATTTTTTCTTAAAAGCTTTAAAAAATTCTGACAAAGATACATTGATTTTTATTTTTATTTTTAAACCTCTGTTTTTGTAAAGCTCATCTCTGTCTATATCTACCGAGGCTATTGTTGCCTCTCTTGCAAAATTTTTTGGCACTCCTCCTGTAACTCTAGTATCTAATCTACTTCCCAAAGATAAAACAAAATCACTATTTTGAATAGCAAAATTAGCAGATCTTGAACCATAAACTCCAATATTTCCTACATAGTTATTTCTATCGTGCGTGATAGCATCCACACCACTCCATGTTGTCACTACAGGTACATCAATTTTTTTTAAAAAGGATACTAAATCTTTTGTTGTTTTAGAAATTCTAATACCACCACCTACTATAATTACAGGTCTTATTGATTTTTTCAAATTTTTAACAACTTCAGAAATTTTTTTAAAAAGAATTTCTTTTTTGATTTTTTCTTTTTTAGGTTTGAAAGCTTTAAGTTTTTTATGATTTATATTTTTTCTCTGAAGATCCATAGGAATATCAATTAAAACTGGTCCTGGTCTTCCACTTTGAGAAATATAGTAGGCTTTTTCCAAGATATATCTTATTTCATTTTCATTCTTAATTTGATAAGCAAATTTAGTAATTGGCTTTGCTATAGAAACAATATCTGTTTCTTGAAAGCCTACTTGTCTAACTTTTTTTGTAGAATTATGATAATTACTTAACTCATATCGATTTACTTGACCACAAATATGGATTGCTGGAATTGAATCAAACCATGAACAGGCAATTCCAGTAAGAAGATTTGTTGCACCTGGACCTGATGTAACCATAGTTGCAGAAAAATTTGGTCCCAATCGTGAATATGAATCCGCCATCATAGCTGCAGCCTGCTCATGAGCTACAGAAGTATAATTAATTTTTTTGTTTCTTGAAAATCCATCCATCAAAAAGCAAATAGCACCTCCTGTAATTGTGAAAACGTTAAAAACTTTTTTTTTTTCTAAAAATTTTAAAATATAATCTGATAAATTCATTAAAGATTCTTATATACAACTTTGATTTAAATTAAATTGATTAATTTCATTAAAAATATATATTAAAGTTGTTAGTTTACTAACTACGACGATAAACGAATTTCGTAATAACCATTGCGGACGTGGGGGCAGTACCCACCACCTCCACCATAACAACTTATGGGGGTGAACTAGATTCGACGAATGTCTAAAGGCTATTCTTTCGTTCGGGATTGTTCCACCGTAACGGGCTAATTTATAATTGCTAACGAAAGTTATGCACTTGCTGCCTAATTAACTCAGTTAATTAAGCAAACGGGGTCTGGGGCACCTGGCAACAGAACGCCCCTACTTTAATTTAGAATTGTTGTATATCAACAAACCTTAACTAAATTCCTCTACGAAGTTTTCTACGAAGTTTCTACGAAGTTTTGAAACGAAAATAAGACACATAGAGAAGTCTTAAATTCAAAGATGATACACACTACTTATTTTGATGAAGACTTAATCCTCGTTCAAATTTGATAGGTTTGCCAACTATAACATTTTAGTTCTTAAAGTGAGATTTCGATAATTTATTGTGAAAGATAATTTCTACCTACAATTTTACCAGAATTTGAGATTTTAAACATTCTAGATAGTTGAATTTTAGTAATGTGTTTTGTTAATTTAAGTTTATTCAAGTAATTGTATTTTATAGAGTTCAATCCTCTTCGATTGTATGTTGTCGTTCCTAGTTTTCTTCTTTTAGATATTTTCTCACCACTTCTTCCAATACCTATTCCTTGTGTATAAGTTTTTAAAAATATTTGTGTGAATTTTTTATCAGATAAGTGTCTTGAAGAATTTTCTACCTCTTCATCATCACAATAACTAATATCAGTATAGATTGAGTGTGTTGTTTGTAATTTTAAATCCTTTTGTTTATAGAAAGTAAATGAATACCAATAATGTGTGACCGTTCTATTTTTTAATTCATATGTTTCTGTTTTCTCTAATCTATATGATTTTATCCATAGTTTTTTTACAATAAGTCTAGATTTGCCTGTAAGATAAACATAGGCATATTTCATCTTATCATAATCGATTTTATCTTTAGCGATATTGTAATTAGTAATTTTATTAGTTTTTGTTTTTGAACTATAAAAATATTTCCAAAAATTCTCTAATCTATATTGTAGAATTACAGAATTACCTTTTCTTACTTTAACATAATTAGAGGTTTTAAATCTGCCACTACCTTTAGGTTTTTCTATTCTTATTGGTGTCTTTCTTCTAATTTTTATCCATTGTGTTTTGATTTTCATCTAAAGAGTATTTTTAGGAAATATACCTTTTGAAAGATTTACGATTAAATTTTTAGCAGAAACATAGGCAAGTTGAACTTGTCTAAATCCACCATAACCAACTTGTCTTGCTATTTCAGAATTGTTTAATGTCTTTAAACTGCCTTGCCATTTGAAGTCTTTATTCTTCCTTAACCATACTTGATACAATGTATTAAGTTCTTTATGTTTAACGGGTCGATAGAATGATATTGCTCTCTTTTTTTCAATATTAGGAATTTTGTGTATCTGTTTTAACTTGTCTAATTCGGTGTCTATCTCAACTCTATTTTTAGACAATGGTATTTGAACGGTAAAGTAATTATCATCTTGAATGAAGTCTTTTGGTGTCTTCACATATCTAATAGTAAAGTCACCAAATAGATGAATGTATTTGTTAAACATCTTGTTCAAATAATTAAACATCTCTTTATCACTCATTTTCAAGTGGTGTTTCATCGATTTAATCTCTTTTAAATCAATCTCTTTCCAACCAGTAATTTTAATCTTATGTTTAGTAGAACTTTTCTGTCTATTCTTATTTGCTTGATTAAACTCAATAGAACTACCTTCTAAATCTACGCAAACCTTTAACCATTGAAAGAACCACCAAATATCTTTCTTTCCATACTGAATTTTAGACAATGATTTGTCTTTATTTACTTTGATAGTTCTACTTTTGATAGGCATATACGCAATATACAGACAGGGATAATCAAATCAACTACGAATAGTCAATAACACACGAGTATAACTGCTCATCGTAGTTTTCTTATTTGCGTAGATACGCAGATGTATAAATACTTTTATATAGTTTTGTAGAGTTTGTTTTAAATAGACAAAAATAGAGTATCTCTAGTGGTTTAAAGACAGACATTTATGGGATTAAAATTTTTATTATATCAAGTTTGATAGGACAATCAATTTGACTATCCGAAACTCGTAGGGATACGAGGGGAATCGTTGAAGATTATTGAAGACGAATTATTATAATATGATGAACGATAGGCAGTTAAGGTCGTTCTAAAATAATGAACTGAAAGATTTAGACTATACCTTGAGGTCTAATACACACTAGATTACTTAATCAGTCTAGAGAATGTGTGCGGTATAAGGTTGAAGTAAATAGTGAGAACAGCAACCCCACTTATCTTACAATGTAAGTTTTCAGATTAAGGGTGTCTGGGACGGCAATCAAGAATGTCCTGATACATTTTGTTTATCTTTCGGATAGGCAAGGTGTATCTAAACATCAATCAAGTTTAGGTCATTGGTACTTTATTAAATGAGTTTCAATATTGGGTACAAGTGCGAAGCACTTGTTTGCGAAGCAAACACACTAGAGAACAAGAGGAGAGAAACAATGGGTGCGATGAGAATAAGTGATTACTATTTGAGTGAGGTTTTGTTGTTATGTGAATGGGTGATTAAGAATACTGAAACTTCAAATAGACAAAACATTAGAGCAAAGAGTTTAATTAAAAGAGTTAAAAGATTTGTAAATACAGCAGGTCATTTAAACGAAATAAATGGTCATATTAAAGAAGATAGAAACAGAGCAACTTTGGATAAATTTTTATGAGTATAGAAAAAGATAAAGACACAAAAGAACTAGCAAAAGAAATCGTTAATGCGTGGAATCAACCATTAGAGAATGAGAGTGATGAAGAATTTAAAGAACGAATGACGGAAAAAGACACTAAAGAGGAATAAATATAGTTATGAATAAGATTAAAGAAATAATAAGAAAAATAGAAAGTAAAAAAGAAACATTTGAGAAAATAGCACTTCTAAAAGAACTAGATGATGAGGTGTCTAAATTTAGAAAAGAACTAATCAACAAGTTTCAAAGGGAAAACAAATAATGTCAGATTTAATAAGAATGTCAGCAGAACAAATGCGAAGAAAAGGTATGTTAAATGCTGAACAAAGACGAAAAAGAGAACAAGAATATAATATGAAAGTTGAACAAATGTCTAAACACAATGTTGGTGGTTTATATGACATACGAGCAATTAAGAAATCAAAACAATTTGAACAACAAAAAAATCATTACAATATTGAACAAGCAAGAAGTGAGTTAGAGGATTTATTACAAGCAAATCGTCTATACAAATTTTCGTTTGAAACAGAGGAGTTTATTAAAAGGATTTCTGGTAGAGAAGCAGATAGTTATACTATTAGAGAAACTGGTAAATTCATTTCTGATTTGATTAACGAAATTAAAGTTAAATACGAAGTTAAAGAATAATCTAATAATCGAATTGTTGAAGTCAGATAAAAACATAAAACGGCAAATAAGGAAATCTCAATGTGGCATACAAATATAGAACGGCAACAATCAAGACCAAGTGAAAAGAAAATAAATGTGAATTTTACAATAAACAAAAATCTTTATGAACAATTTAAACAAGTTGCTCAAAAGGATATGAGAAAATACTCTAATATTATCGAAGGTAGTATTAAGAGATATGTTCAGTCTAAATTATAAATATAAGTACCTTCAACAAAAAGACTTATTAGATGATATGTCGGCAGTAGTTTTCTTTCATTCACTACTGCCGATATGATTAAGAAAGTTTATATTCTATTAAGACTAAAGTCCTCCAACCCGACTTCTCTTTTAAAACTTTTTTATGAACTATTTTATAACCAGCGATAGAAACATCTTCTAATTTACTATCAGCAGTTAAGTCGTAAGTTTTTGTAATACCCTTTCCATTTTCTTTATGAGTGATTACCTCATTACTTACTAATGAGTGTTGAGTAATATCAGCAATTTTGATTTTCGCACTTAAAACTGCTTTGGATTCACTTATATTCAAATCCTTACTCCAACCATTTCCACATACCTTGATAACTCTATCTGTCTGTTTGTTTTTATTACAATAGACATTGATAAACTTTTGTAAGTCATCAGGACTTGTAATTGTTTTCTTATTCTTAACATATGAACTATTGGTACAATTACTTAACATTAACCCAATAATCATTATTAGTATTATTCTCATTTAACCTCCTGTTATTGAGAAAACAAAAATCACAGCATTCCAAAACAATTCATTACCTTGTTCCGAATACATTAAGTCGTGCCAGAAACCATTACTCATATAAACGGTTTCATTACAGACTTTGATTTCTTTTGATGAAACGATTACTCCGTTTTCTGTAATCGTTTCTGTTTTGTAGGTACATTCATCAGCATTTACTGATTGAATGAATATAAAAAGAAAAATTATAATTCGTTTGACCATAACTTCTCTTTCTTCTTTTGACTTAACTCAAATTGTAATTGATTAAGTATTGCGTCCATTAAATTGAAAAATGCGATATGAACTTCTTGTTCAAAAATGGATTTTCTACATTCGTCAGTTTTACAATTAGTTAAAACATTGGTTATTACCATTTGATAATATTCATTAGATTTACCAAATGCGTGAGTTGTAAAAGTTAATAGAAACAAAAATATTAGTGTCTTAATTAACTTCATTTTAACTTACCTCCTCTCGTCAAATCTTGTTCAAAGTCGTAAATATCCAAATCGTCAGCAATACTTTGAGCAAGTTCTTTTCTGATTTTGTCTTCTCTTTTTTTGGTACAATCGGAACAAAGAGTATAACCAAGTGGCGACTTATATTTCTTATCTAGAAATTTATCGAAATTGGATAATTCTTCATTACAATCATAGCAAATTGGAACAATTGTAATCGTCATTATGCTACCTCTAAAAGTTTAAGATTATGTGGTCGATTTAAGATTTTATGAACTTGAGGATAATAAATTCGTTTGCCGAACTTATTTTTAATCTCATCAGATATCTTTCTATATCCAAGTCCAGATTTTCTTAAATTTATCATTGATTGAAGAACGGTAAATTCCTTATCATCTGGTACAAGTTTCTTGTCTTCTACCTTGTATCCAAATTCAGTATATCCACCGAGATATCTTCTCTCTTGTTTAGCAATCTTCTTACTTGCTAATACTCTTTGAGAAATATTTTCTCTCTCAATTTCAGCAAGTGAAGCAAGAATGGTGACGAAAATTTTAGAAACACCATCTTTGTGAATATTACCGATATCAGTAATACAAATGTCTTTGTGTTCCTTTTTAAAATCATCAACAAGTTTTAAAGTATCAATGACTTTTCTTGATAATCTATCCAATCTTGAAACAACAAGTTTTGAATTAGATTTTAGATTAGATAAAACCTTTTGAAACACAGGTCTTTTTCTAAACTCTACCCCACCAGAAACTACTTCCGAATACACTCTATCAATTGAAAATCCGTGAAGTTCAGCAAATGCTCTACACTTCTTTTCTTGAACTTCTAGAGATGTTCCGTTCAAACTTTCTTGATGTGATACTCTTAAATACGCAATATTCATTAGTTTTCCTCCTTTTGTTATTAGACGCACATACAAGTAATAACAAATTGGTATCAACACCTACAGAGGAAACAAGCAGAAACCACCCTCTACGATGACTAAAACCTTAAGAACTCATCGTAATTTTCGTAGTAAATCAATATACGATGACTGAAACCCTAAAAAGTCATCATTTTTACTCGTAGGACATTATGCTGTATAGTAGGGATATGTTTGAAACAAAGAGAAATTCTAGTAATTCGAAGATGATGAACATCTCTTATTTCAAACATTCTTACAATATCATTGTAATACTTGGTAGTTCATCATCTTCACAAAAAGAAAGAGAAAGAGAAAATGGAAAATAATATAAAAGAAAGACAAGTAAGTGTTAATGTAATTGCTACTTACGAAAATCAAGAACAAGAGTGGTTTGATACATCGATTGTTATTAAACCTATTAACAAGACGATTGAACAACAATTATCTGTTGAAAAGAAAGTTCTAAAACAAGTAATTGCTTGTTTAGAGAATGACAAGAGTGAGTTAGTAAAATTATCTCTTGCTTACACTTTAGACGGAATGAAATCTGATAAAGATTTAATTGAAAATGGTTTTGGGTTTATCACTAGAACTAATAGTAAATACTATTTTCAACCAGACCAAAGAGGTGAGTTTGTTCAAATGCTTTGTGAAGAATTAAACATCGCAGACAAAACTTTATCTTACAAAGACTGGGCAGAAAAAAACAATGTCAAAAGTGTTTCTGAAAGAGGTTCAGAAAATCTAGGTCAAACAATTCAATAAAGAAAGAGAGGTACTTAATAATGAATACTGAAAATAATAAAATCTACGACATTTACAAAAGTGAGAATTCATTAACTATGAATTATGATGTTTGGAATGTTGGTCATAATGACGATATTGAAATAGATAAAAATGAAGTATTTGCTAATGAACAAGAAGCAATCAAACATAGTAAAAATTGTCTTAAAGAATACGATGAAAACTATGATTGGTGGTCTCACATTCACGAGGAAATAGTTGATAATATAGATATCGAACCTCATACACATAACATTGAGAAGAAAAACGAAGTTATCAAAAAGAGTGTAGATGAGATAATCAAAGACCCACGAAACAAATATTATACTGAAAATGAATTTGGCGATATTGATTTAGATAAAGTTAATTCAAGGTTAATTCAGTTGGGTCTTCCAAGATTTTGTAAAGTTCATTCTGAAATTCAGAAAAAAGATAAGTTCAGACAAGTTGTTTATTATCTTACAGACAAAGAACCAATAGCAGAAAAGGATATCAATGAAACAAAGTAATTTAGATTTCGTTGATAATAAGTTTAGGGAGTTAGGTATTACACTCCCTAAACAAGAGTTAGAATTTGCGACTAAACAATTTGTCTATCACGGACAAGCAATTGGTTTATCAAGTAATAACGATAGAGAAAGTGATTTAGGAATTTTAGTAGATAAAGATACACAAGAAATTAACGAATGGGTTTGGAACATAATCACTAAAGAACAAAAAAAAATAAAAGATTTCGAAACTCTTGGTTGGGGTTCAAATATTAAAGAATTCTTAATGACAAGACAAAATCATTTAATTCAAAATCAAAACGAAGATGAATATTCAATCGCAAGAAGTAATCAGGTCACAAGGTATATACGAGCATTAAATGAAGCAGTTTTAACTATTCCAAGATTTAAACAAGATACATTTACTAACAAACAATTTCTTCAAGGTTTTATTAAAAAGATTTTTAAGATTGAATTAAATCAACACGATTTAAACAGAGCAGTTAAAGATAGAAACTTTTTAAAATATTTCTTTAGTGCTGAAAGTTTAATAACATCTAGTAAGTTATTCTGGATAGTCTTTGATGTAGTTTATACATTTTCAAACTTTAGTGAATTTAACTATTCTGATTGGGAAAGAGTTCTTTCAAGATACGATAGACTTTCGTCAGATGAATATTTTGTTGAGAGATGTAAAAAAATTCACGGCGATATAGTTGCTAGACATTCAAGAGATTTCTTTAGTGGAACTAAACTTGATGACTACATTACAATGTATAGAGGATTTTTAGTTAAACCAAATCGATATGTAAGAAAAGGTATTAAGAAATTAAATAACCCAAACGCACATATTCAAGATGAAGGAAGAGGTTTCAGTTATACATTAGATAAAGAACAAGCAGTTCGGTTTGGTTCTAGATATCATTTTAGAACTGATTTGAACTTTAGAAAAAACTTACCAAGTCTTTTTGGTGCGATGTCTAAAAGAAAACTAACCAAGAACTTACAAAGAGAATACAAAAAAGTTTTAGGAAGTTTTTATAATCAAAACTATTTAAATGAGAATACACGAAGATGTGTCGGTACTTTTAGAGTTAAGAAAAAACATATTATCACTTTTGATGTTTTAAGTCCTGAAAGTGAAATCTTTGCTGACCCAAACAATGTTGAGTTGATTAGATATGATTTCATAACTGATGAACAAGATATTCAATCAGCAATTTGGAATGTTTCGAAAGAACCTATTGTTCAAGAACAAGGTGAAAAATGTATGCTCAATTTAATCAAAAATGATGAATATCATAACGATGTAGAAAGTTATTTGGATAAATTTGATTTAGAGAGAATAAAAGATTTTCATCTTCCAATACCACAATCATCACTACCATTAAAACCAATAGAAAGGAAAGCAGTATGATTAAACTAAAAGACCACAAACCAACTGATAAAGGCGAATGGAGAGAATTTGAGATTAAGGGAAATGAATTAAAAGTTCTTACCAAGATTATAACTAATATCGAAGAATTAGAAAATGCTTGTAAAGAGTTCAAAGAACTAAATCCAAATAGTCCAGAGATAGTCAAATTTTGTAATGATGGTTCGAAGTTCTTTAGAGAATGGTTTGAACTTTTATCAATGACTATTTCATATGAAAAAGGAAAGAAAGTGAGTATTCAATAATGACTTACTTTAATGAAATTCCATTAACAGAAAAGTATCGACCAAATAAATTATCTGAATGTGTATTACCATTGAGAATTAGTAAGAGATTAGAAAAATGGAAACAAAAACAACCTAATCACTTAATATTTTATGGAAACGCAGGAGTTGGAAAAACATCTACTGCGATAGCACTTGCTAAAGAATTAGCACCAGATGATTACATAATCGTTAATGCGTCTAAAGATAACGATGACAATTTCATAAACAATTATGTTTCAAAAGTTATGAGAAGTATCTCTCTATTTGGACAGAAACGAATTATTATTCTTGATGAGAGTGATAGATTAACTGAAAACGCACAGACTTCATTAAGACGACCATTGGAAGAGTTTAGTCATCTATGTTCGATTATCTTTACATTTAACTACGATGATAAAGTAATCGAACCAATCAAGTCTAGATGTTTAGAATTCGATTTCAATTTAAACAAAAACGAAAAAGATGAAGTTAAACAATCATTAACCAAAAGACTTAAATCAATTATTAGAAAGGAAAAGAAAGACATCTCAAAGAAAGAGTTGGATTTGATAGTAAATTCAAAGTTTCCAGATATGAGAAGATGTCTAAATGAACTAGAGGTTTTTTAGGCATTAGTCTTGAATGCTTAAAAAATCCATCTACCATTGATTGTCAATTATGCCGAAGATAAATTTTAAAAAAGAATACAACAAACCACCGATTGTCATTTTTAAATATGACAATAGTAAAAATTATTATTTACGATTTTATGTAGATAAGAAGTATGGTCGTAATGGTTGTTATGAAAAAAGTTTAGGAAAAAGAATTTCTACATTAAGAGAAGCAGAAACAAAATCAAAACAGATATGGAAAGAATTTTATAAAAATTATTCTACAGATGAATTTATCTATGACATAGATTTTCATAAAGATATTGCTAAACCCTATCTTGATAGAATTAAAAAGAGATACGAACAAGACGGCAAACCACAATACTATAGAAAAACTTTAAATCGATACACCAATAGTATCAAACCATATTTTGAAGATGTCGATTACAGAAACAAAGATAGTATGAATACAGCAGTTGAAGATTTGTTTTTTGATTTAGACAATCAAAGTTTATCTCACGCAACTCAATTAAAGTATAAAGATATCTTAAATCAGATGTTTAAAAAGGCATTAAACAATAATGATGTTCCTTTTAATCAAATACCAGACTTTCCAAAATTAGATAGAAACTTTAAAACTAGACGAGATAGTTATGAACCAAAAGAACAAAGAAGAATTATCGATGCTTTCTTAAAATTAGGAAAAGAAAAAGAAAATTCATATTACGATGAAGTTGCTGATTATCTAGAAATGTTAAGGTCTGCTGGATTTAGACCAGGAACAGAATTATTAAAAGTTAAAAGAAATCAATTAAAGTATATTCCTAGACCAAGTAATCCTAAATTTCCTATTTTACAGATTAAGTTAATTGAACATAAAAAGAATAGTAAAGGCGATTTGAGTAAAGTTCATACTCAATCAATTAACGATTATTTCACTTACAACATTTATGAACCAAGAGTTAAGACTAGATATCCAAAATGTAATGACTTTGATTATCTATTTTTTCCTAAATTAAAAAACAGACAAAGTATTTACGATAAGATTAGAAAAGACTTTGTGAGAATTAGTCGAGGTTTAGGACTATATCTAGCAACAGATACACCAAGACCATTATACACATTCAGACATACATTTATTAACCAAAGAGAAAGAAAAAATGTTCCTGCGAATGTAGTATCACTTCACTCAAATACAGATGTAGAGATGATTAGAAAGTATTACAAATCTCAAAGTGAATATCAGACTGCTTTAGACCACGAGAAGATATTTCCTGAAAGTTCTGATTTTATCCAAAAACTAGAAAAATCTACTACGAAGAACCAAAACAAGAAATCTGACAAATAACGAAAACTTACTACGAAGTTTCTACGAAGAAGTTTCCAAAAACCTATATTTTCTGTATATAATAAAATAAAGGTCGTTCTACAGAACGCCCCCTAATTAAGATAATTTTTTTTTTAGCTCTGCTTGTGCTGCTGCTAATCTTGCAACTGGAACTCTATAAGGGGAACAAGAAACATAATTAAGTCCTACTTTTGCACAAAAAGAGATACTTTTAGGATCGCCTCCATGCTCTCCACATATCCCCAGTTTTATTTTTTTATTTTGGCTCTTTCCTTTTGCAACAGCAATCTCAACTAAATCTGAAACCCCTTCATCGATTGATACGAAAGGGTCAATAGAAAATATTTTATTTTCTAAGTAATCATTTAAAAATTTTCCACTATCATCTCTACTTATTCCAAAAGTAGTTTGAGTTAAATCATTTGTTCCAAAACTAAAAAATTCTGCGTGTTTTGCTATCTCTTTTGCCTTTATAGCTGCTCTTGGGAGCTCAATCATTGTACCAACCACAAAGTCTATTTTTAATTTATTTTCTTTTTGAACCATATTTGCAATTCTTTTAACTAAATCTTTCATTATTTTAATTTCAGCCTCTGTAGAAACCAGAGGAATCATTATTTCAGGAAAAGCTGACTTAATTTTATTTTTCTTAAGCTCACATAATGCTTCAAAAATTGCTCTACATTGCATCTCATATATTTCAGGAAATGATATAGCTAATCTACAACCTCTGTGACCTAACATTGGGTTTTGCTCATGAAGTTCTTCTATCCTTGTTTCAACCTCTTTTACAGAAAGATTAACAATTTCTGCTAATTCACCAATTTCTTTATTTGTTCTTGGTAAAAATTCGTGTAGTGGCGGATCTAACAATCTTACTGTGACTGGTAAACTGTTCATAATCTTAAAAATTTCAATAAAATCTTTTTTTTGATGTGGTAAAAGCTTATCTAAAGCTTTAGCTCTATCTTCTTTAGTTTTAGAAAGAATCATTTGTCTTACAGATAAAATTCTCTCTTCATCAAAAAACATATGCTCAGTTCTACAAAGTCCAATACCTTCAGCACCAAAATCTTTTGCAGTTTGCGTATCCTTTGGGGTTTCTGAATTTGTTCTTATATTTAATTTTCTATAGCTATCTGCCCAAGACATTAATTTTGAAAAATCGCCAGATATTTCTGGCTTTACAGTAGCAACACTACCATCGATTATTCTTCCTGTTGAGCCGTCTATTGTTATTATGTCTCCCTCTTTAATTTCTATTGATGATGTTTTAAATGACTTATTTTCATAATTGATATCAATTTCACTCGATCCAGAAACACAAGGCCTTCCCATTCCTCTTGCTACAACTGCTGCATGGCTTGTCATCCCACCTCTTGCAGTTAATATTCCTTTAGCTGCATGCATTCCTTGTATATCTTCTGGAGAGGTTTCTACTCTAACTAATATAGTGTCCTGCATCATGGATGTTAGCCTTTCTGCTTCTTCAGATGTAAATACAACTTTACCACTCGCAGCACCTGGTGAAGCAGGTAAGCCATTTGCAATTACATTTATTGAACTTTTTTCATCTAGAGTTGGATGGAGGAGTGTATCAAGTGAGTGAGGATCGATTCTTAACACAGCCTCTTTTTTTGAAATCAATTTTTCTTTAACCATGTCAACTGCA
>CACBYG010000002.1 GCA_902543535.1 uncultured Pelagibacteraceae bacterium | reverse complement strand
CAACTTATAAGTTAGTAGTTTTTTTGAAATAAATTTTTAATTTTATTTAAATATATCTTTAATACAAATGTCATGTTTTTCTGCGAAGTCTCTCCAAAGTCAAACCCCTGAAATACGCTCGATACTGTTATCGAGCGTATTTTTTTTTATAAAAGAAAAACATACCAATATGAGAGGCGTTGTTAAATTTACCATTCTTAATTAATTTAATTATTTGATGATCTGAAACTATATGTATTTTTATTCCTTTTTCTGGCTTTGAAATTTTAATAAGATTATTACAAAAAAAACCAGTAATTTTAGTGGTGAGTCGACCTGGTTCAGAATAAAACGAAGTAATTTTTCTCAATTTATTTCTTGATTTATATCCCGTTTCTTCAATTAATTCTTTTTTAGCAGATATTAACGCTGTTTCATGTTTTTCAATGATACCAGATGGAAACTCAAAATTAATTTGATTTATAGGAACTTTTTTTTGTGAAACTAAAATATACTTGTTTTTAATTTTGGGTATTACAATTGAAAGGTTTGAAGTTTTTAAAAAATGATAAAATTCATTTTTTTTAAATTTTTTATTAATTAATTTAATATTGTTTGTTAGTCTTAAATTTTTCAATATTTTTCTAAGAATAATTTTTTTGCAATAAAAACAGCAATTAACATACCAATTAATTCTGCAAATATATAAAAAGGAGTGTTTAAATAGCTTATACCAGTAAATGATTCTGTGAATGTTCTTGCTATTGCTACAGCAGGATTTGCAAAAGATGTTGATGAAGTAAACCAATAACCAGCTGTAATATATAAGCCAACTGATGCAGCTACAGTAATTTTACCTGACTTCATAGATCCAAAAATTATGATTATTAGCCCTAATGTTGCGATAATTTCAGATACAAAAATATAAACACCATCTCTTGATTTTGTAGATAGTTCAAAAATTTGATGTTCAAAAAAGAAATTAGCTAGACCAACACCAATTAAACAACCTAAGACCTGAGCAAAAATATAGAAGGGAAGAAGTTTTTTTTTAAGTTTACCTGTAATTGTCATTGCAATGCTCACAAATGGATTGAAATGAGCCCCAGATACATCTGCAAAAACAGTTATTAACACAAATAAACCCGCTCCAGTAGCAAGTGTGTTGGCAATTAACATTACAGCTGTATCATTAGTCAAATTTTCAGCCATCAAACCAGAGCCGACAATAATCATAACCAGAAAACAACTACCAATGAGCTCTGCTAAAAAATAACGATTTTTATTTTTCACTCTTTATCCATGAATTAATTTTTTTATTTATTTCATTAAAAGTTTTTCGAATGATGATTTGTTTTTCTTCATCATTAAGATTTTTTAATTTTGAAACTGGATCATCAATATCCCAATGAATTATCTGGTTTTGTTTGGGCCAAATAGGACAAATTTCATTATTTGCGTTATTACAAACTGTAATCACATGATCCATTTTAATTTTATTATTTATATAAATTTCAAAATTCTCTGATTTATAATTATTAAGATCATAATTTTTGTTTTTTTCTAAGAATTTTTTGACATCATCATTTATTTTACCTGAAGGTTTGCTACCTGCACTATAAGCTTTATATTTATCATTATATTCGTTATTTATTATACATTCCGCTATTATGCTTCTAGCTGAGTTGCCTGTACAAACGAACAAGATGTTTTTCATTAAAAAATAATTTTATAAATTCCAATTACAAACAATGGTATTTGTAATCCAAAGTTGGTTAAAATAGCTTTATCTTTTGATATAAATCCTGAGATAGTCCAACCCACAACTCCTAAACCGTGAAAGTAGATATTAATAGGGTAGATATTTAAATTAGTTAACAATATTCCTGTTAAAACAAGAGCTGTACTAATCCATTTTAGATATTTTTTTATAAACATAATTATCCTTTCTTAGTACTTATGACTTTTATGTTAAAGATTTGTTAAAATTACTCTTTTAAATGAAATTTACTATGTACTTATGTATAAAATAGCCAACTACCAACAATAATAGGCCAGAGACGTAAATTATTGCAAAATTCATGTTTAGAGATTTTGCAAAAAAGAATGGTAAGAAAAATAAATAGCTAGCAGGCACTGCTATAAAAATACTTTTTGTGAACATGATTGTTTTCTCTGTATCATTGTGCTCATAGTACGAGAATAGGATTGCAATCAAGGAAACCAAAGGTAAGGCTATAATAAATCCAGCTAGTTTTGGATTTTGACCAGCTAACCAGCTTGCAAAAGCAATTATAATACCTGCACCGACAACTTTTAACAAAAAAAATAGCATTAATATTCCGAACTCTATTTAATATAGAAATACGAAATAGTATTAGCAACCTTTAAATGATGCTGACATATTTCTTATAAGATCAAAATATAAGTCTTTACCTGGATTTAATGTAGCTCCTAGAGGGTCTACTACACCAGTTTTTATATTCATATCTTTTGCTACAGCTTTAATTATATCAGGATTAAATTGTGGTTCTGAAAATACACATGCAACTTTATCGTGTTCGATTATTTCTCTAATTTCAGCTAACTGTTCTGCACCAGGCATTACATCAGTATTAACTGTAAAAGCACCTAAAATATTTACGTTAAATCTCTTTTCAAAATATTGATAAGCATCATGAAATACGATCGAGGAAACACTGTTACTTAATTCAGTCATTACATCAATTGTAAGCTTATCTATATCTTTTAAAGCTTTATCTAAATTACTTTTATATTTAGCCTCATTTTTTGGATCATTTTCAATTAAATGCTCAACCATTTCATTTAATATTACCTTTGCATTAATTGGATCTAACCAAATGTGTGGATCAAATTCACCATGTGCATGTCCTTCATGATCGTCATGTCCTTCATGATCATCATCATGGCCATCTTTTTTACCATGATCATCATGTCCATGATCGTCGTGATCTTCTTTTTTACCATGATCATCGTGATCGTCATGATCTTCCTTTTTAGCATGTGAGTCATGGTCATGATCATCATGATCTTCTTTTTTACCATGATCATCATGATCGTCTTTTTTATCATGATCATCATGTCCATGATCGTCGTGATCATCAAAAATATTTCTTTCTCTAAAATCTAAAATTTGAAGTCCCTTTACCTGCATTAATTCAATTTTTTCAGCTTTCTTAGCAATTGATCCCAATGGTTTTTCTAGGAAATTTTCTAAATCTTCACCAACCCAAAAAATTAAATCAGCATTTTGTAACATCTTTGCATGAGATGGCTTCATTGCAAAGCCATGTGGAGATGCATATCCATCTACAATTAAATCAGGTTTAGCCACTCCGTTCATAAGGTAACTAGCCAACGAATGTATTGGTTTAATTGAGGCAACTACTTTAATATCAGCATTGGCTGGTAGAAAAAAAGTAAATAAAGATAAAATTGATATGATTATTGGAAGTTTTTTTAGGTTTTTCATAAATACACTATTAATTGGTTGTTATAATATAACACTATGTAATAATATAACATTTACAAGTCAAGGGTTAAATGAATTCTAATAATAATATTTTAGTTAAATTAAATAATGCTGGTTTTCGCCAAAGCGAAAAATGGTTGGTAGAAGGTGTTTCTCTTACAGTTGAAAAGGGTAAAATTGTAACTCTCATTGGTCCTAATGGTTCTGGTAAAAGTACTACTGCTAAAATTGCTTTAGGAATTTACAAAAATATCGAGGGGACTGTTGAAAAATATACAACCAAAGTTGGTTATGTTCCCCAAAAAATTTCAATTGATTGGACTTTACCTATTAGAGTTTATGATTTTATGCTTTTAACAGAAACTATAGAAGATAGTGCTATTGATGAAGCATTATCACTAACAGGTGTAATTCATCTTAAAAATAAAAATTTAGGCAGTTTATCTGGTGGAGAATTTCAAAGAGTTTTAATTGCAAGAGCAATTTCTAAAAAACCAGAATTATTAGTGTTAGATGAACCAGTACAGGGAGTTGATTATACAGGTGAGATTGCTTTGTATGAATTAATTAAAAAAATATCTGATACTTTAAATTGTGGAATATTATTAATTTCTCATGATCTGCATATGGTTATGACAGCAACGGACCATGTAGTTTGTTTAAATGGACATGTTTGTTGTTCTGGTTCACCTTTGGATGTAGCAAAAAATAACGAATACAAAGCCTTGTTTGGTGAGAAAGCTTCTCAAATTTTAACAACATACGAGCATAAGCATGATCATGTTCATTCTGATGAAGGGGAAATAAAGAAAAATTAAATGTTTGATGATTTTTTTATAAGAGCTCTAGTTGCAGGTATTGGAATTGCATTTGTAACTGGCCCACTTGGATGTTTTGTTGTGTGGAGAAGATTGTCTTATTTTGGAGATACACTTGCCCACTCAGCTCTTCTTGGAGTTACAATGGCTTATACATTTGATTTAAACATCGCCATTTCTGTATTTTTAATTTCATCAGTTATTGCACTAATATTAATTCAACTTCAGAAAAAAACTAATCTTCCTGGCGATGCATTGCTAGGTCTTTTAGCACATTCATCATTAGCAGTTGGATTAGTAGTTATTGGTTTCTTAACATTTATAAGATTTGATATTATGGGTTTATTATTTGGCGATATATTAGCAGTAACCACCGATGATTTATTTGTAATTTGGACAGGTGGAGCATTAATTTTAATAGTACTTAAATTAATTTGGAAACCTTTACTTGCATCAACTGTTAATTATGAATTAGCTGAGGCAGAAGGATTAAACCCCGATAGAGCAAAAGCTATTTTCACAATATTAATGGCAGCTGTAATTGCAATTTCGATTAAAATGGTTGGATTATTACTAATTACAGGAATGTTAATTATCCCTGCTGCAATGGCTAGAAATATCTCTGATAGTCCTCAGAAAATGGTTCTATTTTCTATAATTGGGGGCTTATTATCAGTTATCTTAGGATTATATTCTTCATTAGAATTTAATACATCTTCTGGACCCTCAATTATTGCAGCGGCGTTGATATTGTTCATATTATCTTTGTTTAAAATTAAACAATCGATTAAATTAAAAAACTAATAGGAAATTTAAAAATGGAAAAACAACACAATCTTTCAAAAAACCAAAAAATTATTTTTGATTTGATTGATAAATCTCCTGAGCCGTTAAAAGCATATTCAATTCTATTCAATGTACAGAAAAAAGGTATCAATGCACCATTACAAGTTTATAGAGCATTAGATAAATTAGTTGAAATAGGTAAGATCCATAAAATTGAAAGTAGAAATGCATTCATTGCATGTCAGAATTCTAGTTGCCAAATTTCTAAGGCTACAGCATTTTCAATATGTGAAAGTTGTGAAAAAGTTTCTGAAATAAGTAACACTAAACTATCAAAATATTTATCAAACTTTGCTGATGAATCAGGGATGAAATACACTAAATACAATTTAGAATTTTTTGGTTTATGTAAGAAATGTAAATCAAAATAATGAACACTGTTTCATTAACCCTAGACGAAATTAATAATTTAGCGAAAAAAACTCTCTTAGCAAATGGGTGTGATAATGATACAGCATCAATCCTTTCAGAATTAATTACAAATGCAGAGAGAGATGGTTCGCTTTCTCATGGTTTATTTAGATTACCTGCTTATGTTTCAGGATTAAAAAGTGGAAAAATAAATGGTAAAGGAAAACCTGAAATTAAAAAAATATCACCATCTGTAATTAAAGTTGCAGGAAATAATTGTTTAGCTCCAGTGGTATTAAATAAAAGTTTACCAGAATTAAGTAAAGCTGCTAAACAAAATGGAGTTGCTGTCTTAGCAATAAATAATTCTCATCATATGGCTGCTATGTGGCCTGAAACTGAAAAATTAGCTGAAAATGGCTTAGTAGCATTTGCGTGTACTTCTTATAAGCCTGCTGTTGCACCTGCTGGTGCGATCAAACCTCTTTTTGGAACAAATCCAATTTCATTTGCATGGCCTAGACCTGGAAAGACGCCTGTAGTTTATGATATGGCAACTGCTTCAATGGCTATGGGAGAAGTACAAGTTGCTAAAAGAGAAGGGCACAAAGTTCCATTAGGAACTGGACTTACGAAAGACGGTAAAGAAACTACTGATCCAGGACAAATAGCCGATGGTGGAGTATTGCTTCCTTTCGGTGGTTATAAAGGCTCAGCAATTGCTATGATGGTTGAATTATTAGCTGGAGCTCTCGTTGGTGATAATTTTAGTTTTGAAACAGCTGCTAAAGATAACAATGATGGTGGTCCTCCAAGTGGTGGTGAATTTATTTTAGCAATTAGTCCAGATAAAACATCAGGAACAGATTGGCAAAAACATGCAGATGAATTTTTTGATAAAATGAAGTCAATGGGTGAAGTAAGACTTCCAGGTGAAAGACGACATAAAAACAGATTAGACAAAGGACCAAGAAATATTAACGAGGAATTGGTTAATAAAATTAAATCTTTAAGCTAAGTTAATCTCAATTGGAGTGTGATCCGAAGGTTTTTCTCTTCCACGAGGATCTTTATTTATATTAATACCTTTAATATTATCAATTATTGAGCTTGATACTAAAAAGTGATCAATTCTCATGCCATTATTTTTTTGCCATGCACCTCTCATATAATCCCAAAAGGTATAGCCTTCTTTGTTTTCATTAAAATGTCGGTAAACATCACTAAATCCAAGATTTAACATTTCTCTAAATTTTTTTCTTATTTCAAGTCGATACAAAGCATCATCTTCAAAACTTTTCACATTATAAACATCCTCTGCAGCAGGAATAACATTAAAATCTCCAGCAAGAATTATGTTAGAATTTTTTTTTGATAAGGATTTTAATTGTTTGATTAATTGATCCATCCAATTTTTTTTATAAACATATTTTTCTGTATCAACTGGATTTCCATTTGGAGTATAAATATTTATTAATTGAATAGTTTTTTTCTTATATTCAACTTCAGCAGAAATAATTCTTGATTGTTTTAATTTGTCTTTAATTAAATCTGTTTTGATATTGGTTAGTTTTTTTTTTGAAATAATAGCTACACCGTTATAGCTTTTTTGACCAAACACATGACTTTCATAATCCATTGATGAAAAATCATCATAAGGGAAATTAATGTCCTCAGTTTTTATCTCCTGCATCATTAAAATATCTGGTTTATATTTTAGCAGATAGCTTTTGATATTTTCTATTCTCGCTCTAACAGAATTAACATTCCACGATGAAATGAGCATTAAAGAGAGAATGAAACCCCACACCCACAAGAAGATTTTGTTTGAGGGTTGGAAATTTTAAACGATTCACCAATTAATTCTGATACATAATCTACTTCAGAACCTTTTAATAGGTCAGCTGAAGCTTTATCAATTAAAATATTTTGATAATTAAGATCGTCAGCTTGCTTTGACTTATCAAAAGTAAATTCATATTGGAAACCAGAACAACCACCACCTTTAATAGCGATTCTAAAAAAAGAACCTTCGTCTTTTTTAGATAATAAATTTTCTATTTGTTTTAACGCTTTATCCGTAAATTTAATTTCTTTAATCATGACTGAACACTGATATTACTAATATAATACTTAATTATTTAAATTAAAGGATGAAAAAAGACACTTTGTTGGGCGTATTTAAAAGTAAAGGCAGACTTAATAAAGAAGCTAACTCTAAGTATCGATCACCTTTTCAAAGAGATAGAGACAGAATTATACATAGCGCTTCGTTTAGAAGACTAAAGCATAAAACCCAAGTTTTTGTAAACACTGAAGGCGATCATTTTAGAACAAGAATAACTCATTCAATTGAAGTCGCACAAATAGCAAGGTCAATTTCGAAATATTTAGACCTAAATGAGGATCTAGCAGAAACTTTAAGTCTAGCTCATGATTTAGGTCATACACCGTTTGGGCATGCTGGAGAGGATGCATTGCATGAATGTATGGTTAATCATGGTGGTTTTGATCATAATCTACAAACTTTGAGAATTGTTATGTTTTTAGAAAATAAATATTTAAAATTTAAAGGATTAAATCTTACCATTGAAACTTTAGAGGGACTTTTAAAACATAATGGACCAATTAACGAATTAACCACAATTAATAAACTTATTGGATCAAAAGTTTTTAAAAATAAAATTAAATTTAATACTTTCCCCTCTTTAGAAGCACAAATTTCAGCTATTTCAGATGATATAGCTTATAATAATCATGATATTCAAGATGGAATTAAAGCAAATCTTTTTAAATTAGAAGAGCTATGTGAGATTAATTTTCTTAAAAATATTTATGTAAATTATAAGAAAAAGATAAATAATAAAAATTATAAAATAGCAATTAATCAAATAGTAAGAGACTCAATTGATCTAATGATAAAAGACTTAATCACTAACACACAAAAAAATATAAATAGATTAAAAATAAAATCTTTTAAAGATATTGCAAAATCAAAAGAATTAATAGTTTGTTTCTCTAAAAATATTCAAAGTTCAGAAAAAGAAATTAAATCATTTTTAAGATCTAACATGTATGATAATAAATCTGTTTTAAGAAAAAATCAAAGAGGTAAAAAAATTATAAAAAAATTATTCAAGATAATTCAATCTTCACCTAGAAAGTTTCTTACAAAAGAACAATTAACTAAAGATAAATATAGAGCTATCTCAGACTTTATTTCTGGTATGACTGACCGTTATGCAATCAACCTTTATAATGCAAATAAATGAATATTTTTGAAACTTATTTAGACAAAATCAAATCGATAATTAGTGAACTTCAAAAAGATAATAAAATAATTGTTCCTGATAATTTTAATGGAATAAATGCTGAAATACCTCCACCAAAATTTAATTGTGACATCTCAACTAATGTCGCAATGGTTTTATCTAAAATTAATAATAAGCTACCCATTGAACTAGCAGAACAACTTGTACCTATAATAAAAGATAAAGATAATTTAATTGAAACAATAACTATTGCAAAACCTGGTTTTATTAACATAAAGTTTAAGAAATCTTTCTGGGCAAATTTTACTAAAGAAATCAGTGAAAATTCTGAAACTTTTGGAATAAATCAAAAAGAAAAAAAGAATAATTATCTTGTGGAATTTGTGTCTGCGAACCCAACAGGACCATTACATGTTGGCCATTGTCGTGGCGCAATACTTGGAGATGTAATTTCAAATATATTAACCTTCAACAATCATAAAGTTACTAAAGAATACTACGTAAATGACTATGGTAATCAAATCATTAATTTTACTAAATCAGTATATTTTCGAATACGTGAAATAATTCATAAGGAACCTTTTCCATCTGATAATGCTGATTTATATCCTGGTGATTACTTAATAGATTTTGCAAAAAATATATCCTCTAACTCTAATTTGAATTTTGATAATTATAATGAAATTAGTGAGAAACTAACTGATCTATCGATTGAACAAGCATTACTGCTAATTAAAAAAAATCTTAATAGTCTTGGTATAAATCACGACAATTTTGTAAGTGAAAAGAAAATTGTTTTAGACAAAGAAGTTGAAAATGTAGTTCAATTTTTAGAAAAAAATAATTTCGTTTATAAAGGTAAAATCAAAGCACCAGAAGGTGAGGACAATAATAACTGGGTAGAACGTGAGCAATTATTGTTTAAATCTACAGATTTTGGTGATGATAAAGACCGAGCTCTACAAAAATCAGATGGATCATGGACATATTTTGCAAGCGATGTTGCCTATCATAAAAATAAAGTTGATAGAAAATTTGATTATATGATTAATATACTAGGTGCAGATCATGCTGGCTACATAAAAAGAATTTCATCATCGGTCGAAGCCCTTTCAGGAGAGAAAGATAAATTAATTTGTAAAATAAGTCAGTTAGTAAAACTTATAAAAGATAATAAACCTTTTAAAATGTCTAAAAGAAAAGGGGACTATGTAACTGTTGATGATCTTATAGAGGAAGTTGGCAAAGACGCTACCCGATTTATTATGTTGAACAGAAGTAGTGATGCAGAACTCGATTTTGATTTTGATGCAGTAAAAGAAAAGTCAAAAGATAATCCATTATATTATGTACAATATTGTTATGCACGCATTTCATCTGTATTCAGACACATTAATAAAGATTTAAATAAAAAACTTGAAACTAATAATTTTAATTTTGAATATTCTGCGGATGAAATTAAAATTTTAAAAAAATTGTCTGAATGGCCAAAATGTATTGATATATCAAGTGCAAAACTTGAGCCACATAGAATTCCTGTTTATCTTTATGAGTTAGCCTCAGAATTTCACTCATATTGGAATCTTGGAAAACAACAACCAGAAAAACGATTTATAAATGAACAAAAAGAAGTTCCTTTAGACAAGTTAGTATTTTTAAAAGTTATTTCTAATGTAATAAAATCTGGAATGAATATTGTTGGCGTTGATACTCCATCCAAAATGTAATGTTTAAAGAAATCAAATATTTAATTTTTATAATAGTTATTTCTGTATTTATTTTTTTTACTGGCAGATACTATTTTTCTGATGAAAATTTAAAAAATTCCTATCGTTCCTATAAAAATAATGATGAGAAGATAAAACTGTATTCTGAAAACTTACCTGTATTAGAAAATGATACTCAAGACATCATTGAGTATGTAAAACAAACAAATAAAGATAAGAAAAAAAAGTTTAATTTTTGGAAACTTTTAGAAAATGATAAGTAAAAGAAAAGCCTTTATTACTGGTATTAAATCACTGAAATTATCAACCAGTGAAGTAAAATTTTTAAAAAAACAAAAACCTTGGGGAATAATATTATTTTCAAGAAATATTAAATCTATTAATCAGACGAAATTATTAACAAATAGCATCAGAAAGCTATTTAAAGATCCCCATTATCCTATTTTGATTGATCAAGAGGGAGGCAGAGTGAACAGGTTAAAAAATATTATAACTTTTGATAATTTGACAGGTGAATATTTTGGAAAATTGTATGTTCAAGATGAAAGAAAATTTAATATCATTTATAAATTATTCATTGATAAAACTTCATATATTCTAAAACAAATAGGTGTAAATATTAATACACTACCTGTACTGGATCTTAAAATTAAAGGTTCTAGTAACATTATTGGTGACAGATCGTTTTCAGAAAATAAGAAAATTGTTTCAAAAGTAGGTGATATTTGTATTGATTTATTTAACCAAAACTCAATAGGCACAGTAATCAAGCATATCCCAGGTCATGGACTTGCAAAGGTTGATAGCCATAATTTTACACCAATAGTTAATAAGAACATTAAATACCTTATTAAAAATGATTTCTTCCCTTTTAAAAACAAAGATAGTTTATTTGCCATGACTGCCCATATTATTTATAAAAAAATTGATCCACTTAACACTGCAACGCATTCCAAAAAAGTTATAAATATTATTCGTAAAAAAATAGGGTTTAAAAATGTTTTGATTTCTGATGACTTATCGATGAAGAGTTTAAAATATGACTTAAGCACTAATACAATTAAAAGTTTTGAAGCTGGATGCAACCTAGCATTACATTGTAATGGTAATTTCAATGAAATGAAGGTTGTCGCTGATAATTCACCCCTAGTAAATAATTTTATTATTAAAAAAACATCACTATTTTATAAGAATTTGAGTTAATATCGCATCATGTCCGAGTCTGATTCTGCTTTGTTTAATGTTGACATAAATAATTATAACGGTCCTATAGATGTTCTTTTAGATTTAGCGAAAGCTCAAAAAGTTGATCTTGAAGAAATATCAATAACAAAGTTGGCAGATCAATTTCATGAATATATTACAAAAGAAAAAGATTTAAATTTAGAAATAGCATCTGAGTATTTATTAATGGCAACATGGCTTGCTTATTTGAAATCTAAGTTATTACTACCAGGTACCCCAGAGGAAGAATTTAAAGTTCAAGAGGTGGCAGAAAAATTAAAGTTACAACTAAAAAAATTAGAACTTATTCGTTTACTTTCTGAACAAATGCTTAAGAGAAAAAGATTAGGTCGTGAAATAAGAACAAGAGGGATGAAGGGAAATATCAGATCTATTTACAGCACTGAATATAATTTAAGTTTATTTGAACTTTTAAAAACCTATTCAACTATTATTATGACTAAAGATTTTCAAAGGATGAATATTCCAAAATTACCAGTATTTACTACAGAAGATGGAATTAAAACGATAAAAGATTTTTTTGGAAAACTAGTTGAATGGAAAAAACTTGATGAATTAATACCTGCAAATTTTAAATCTGGTTCAAGATATAAAAGAACAGGTAAAGCAGGAATTTTTGCTGGGTCTCTTGAACTTGCTAAAGAGGGGAATCTTTTTATTAAACAGGAAAAACTATTTGATGATATCTATGTAAAGGAAGTAAGTGATTAAAAAACAAAAAATAAATAAAGATAATGTAGTAAAGTTTCCCTCAAAATTAACTGAAATTGAGAAAGAAATAGAGGGTGTAATTTTTGCTGCTGCTGAACCACTTGATGTCGATACTATTGAAAGCAAACTTTCAAAAAAATTAAATGTTTCAAAATCATTAGTAAAATTACAACAAGAGTACTCAAATCGAGGAATAAATTTAGTATGCATTAAAGATAAGTGGTCTTTTAGAACATCTCCAAAATTAGCAAATCTTATGTCTCAAGAGAGAACAGTTGAAAAAAAATTATCTAGAGCCGCAGTTGAAACTTTAGCTATAATTGTTTATCACCAACCAGTAACAAGAGCTGAAATAGAGGAGATAAGAGGTGTAGCTTTTGGAACAAATACACTTGATATTTTAATGGAGCTTAATTGGGTTAAACCTGGGGGAAGAAAAGATGTACCTGGAAGACCTATACAATATGTAACTACAGATGATTTTTTAAGTCATTTTAATATCCAAAAACTATCAGATCTTCCAAATATAGATGAATTAGGTGCAGCAGGTATGATTGATAGCTCTAGCATTGATAGCTCTATTTTTGGAACAGGTAAGTTTTATAAAGAAAAGCAGGAAGAAAAAAAAGAAGATATTTATTCTAATATTGATGAGATGCTGAATAGCACTCTTGATAGTGAAGAGAAAGAGTAACAAAAAAGTAACTTTTAAATTTATCATAAAAAGGTTATAAGTTTCTATGAGCATAGGAATTTGGCAAATAGCAGTTGTTGTAATATTGGTAGTCTTATTATTTGGACGAGGTAAAATCTCTAGTTTGATGGGAGATGTTGCCAAAGGTATTAAAAGCTTTAAAAAAGGTATGGCGTCAGATGTAACTGACGATACGGAGCCAAAAAATATTTCCGACGACAATAAAGACTCGAATAACAAAGAATAACTCACATGCCTACTATTGGTTGGTTTGAGATATTGATAGTTGTTGCTATAGCTATAGTTGTTCTTGGCCCTAAGGATTTTCCAGTTATGTTAAAAAAGGCAGGCTCATGGATTGGCACTGCAAAAAGATATGTCAGCAACATTCAAAACGAGGTTTCTAATTTAGAAATTGATGACGAAAAAATTAATAACGAAGTAAAAAAAGAAACAAAAAAAGATGAATAATGAAGAAAAGGATAGTGGCTTTATTAGTCATTTAACCGAATTAAGAAAAAGACTGATACATAGTTTTATTTTTTTATTTATATTTTTTATTTTCTGTTATTTTTTTGCTGAATATATTTATGGTTTTTTAGTAGACCCATTTGCGCAAGCTGTAAAAGACGATGGTTCAGATAGAAGATTAATTTTTACAGCACTTCAAGAAACTTTTCTAACCTATTTAAAAGTGTCTTTTTTTACTGCATTTTTTGTAACTTGCCCGTTTATATTAATGCAAATCTGGAAGTTTATTGCACCGGGCTTATATAAGCATGAAAAAATTGCAATTTTACCTTACTTGATACTTACCCCCATACTTTTTTTCCTAGGAGGTATGTTGGTTTATTATTTGATCATGCCATTAGCAATTAAGTTCTTTTTATCATTTGAGAGTACTGGTTTATCCACAAGTTTACCAATACAGTTAGAGGCAAAAGTAAACGAATATTTGTCTTTAGTAATGAAATTAATTTTTGCTTTTGGAATTAGTTTTCAATTACCTGTTGTGTTAAGTCTTCTAGCAAGAATAGGTGTTGTAGATAGCCAGTTTTTAAAAGATAGAAGGAAGTATGTTGTGGTTATAATTTTTGCTGCTGCTGCTTTATTAACTCCCCCAGATCCAATTACACAAATAGGATTAGCAATACCATTGTTAATTTTATATGAATTATCAATATTTTCAGTAAAATTTATAGAAAACAAAAATTTAGAAAAGACTGATGCATAATTTAAAGGAAATTAGAAAAGATTTCCCTGGATTTAAAAAAGCTTTAGAAAAAAGATCTATCAAAATTGATTTTAAAAAAATCCAAAATTTGGATGAAGAAAATAGAGATTTAATTCAAAAGAAAGAAGCTATTGAAAAAGAAAAAAAAGACATCTCAAAATCTAAAGACGAAACTTTATTCAAGAAATCTAAAGAGCTAACATTAGAGTTAGATAAATTAACAGATTTACAAAAAAAAATAAAAACAGAGTTAGATAGTTTACTTTCTAACATACCTAATATTCCTCACGTTGATGTCCCTAGTGGTAAAGATGAAAATGATAACGTTGAGGTATTAAAATCAGGAAATATACCAAAATTTGATTTTAAACCTAAATCTCACTATGATCTTGGTGAAAATCTTGGAATGCTAGATTTTGATTTGGCTACTAAAACAACAGGTTCTAGATTTGTTTTTGTAAAAAAACATTTAGCTTTACTAGAACGAGCCTTGTCTAATTTTATGTTGGATACACATATCAATAAAAATGGTTATCAAGAAATTTCACCACCATTAATTGCATCAGATAATACAATGTATGGAACTGGACAGTTACCTAAATTTGAAAATGATCAGTTTGAAATTAAATTTGATGAAGGATCAGATAGAAAATTTTTAATTCCTACAGCTGAGGTAATTTTAACAAACATTGTGAAAGACAAAATAGTTGATCAAAATCATCTTCCGATGAGATTTGTAGCATCAACACCATGCTTTAGAAAAGAAGCAGGAAGTTATGGTAAAGATACAAAAGGTATGATTAGACAACATCAATTTTATAAAGTTGAACTAGTAAGTATTGTTGAAAAAGAAAATTGTTTAGAGGAGCTAGAAAGAATGACAAATTGTGCAACAGACATTCTTGACAAATTGGAACTACCTTACAGAAAAGTTATTTTATGTTCTGCAGATATGGGTTTTAGTGCTGAGAAAACTTATGATATTGAAGTTTGGTTACCATCAGAAAACAAGTATCGTGAAATTTCATCATGTTCATCTTGTTCAACATTCCAGGCTCAAAGAATGAAGACTAGATATAAAAACAAAAATAAAGAAACTGTCTTTGTAGGAACTTTAAATGGAAGTGGGCTCGCAGTTGGTAGGACTTTAATAGCTGTATTAGAAAATTATCAGCAAAAAGATGGTTCGATTGTTGTTCCTAAAGTTCTTAGAGAATATATGAACAATTTAGAATTAATTTCACAGAAATAAAGTTGTTTTAAAGATACAGATAGTATAAATATTCACCATATTTAAAAGGAGAATTATGGAAGGTTCAGGAATAGGACAATTTATACCGTTAATTTTAATATTTGTTATTTTTTATTTTTTCTTAATTAGACCTCAACAAAAAAAAGTAAAAGAACATAAAGCTATGGTTGAAAACCTTAAAAGAGGTGACAAAGTTATTACTTCAGGTGGCATCACTGGTACGGTTGAGAGACTTATTGATAATGACAAGGTAGAAGTAGAAATAGCCGAAAATATTAAAGTTGAAGTTGTGAAAGCTACTGGTATTCAAAGTCTTCAAACTACTCAAGAAGTCAAAAAATAAATAATTTTAGATAAGTGCTTTATTTTTCTAAGTTAAGAATTGTTTTTATAACTATTTTTTCTTTATTATTTGTTCTAATCGCTTCATCAAATTTGTTTAAGTTTGATGACAGTTTTTTTGATAAGAAAATTAATTTAGGTTTAGATCTTCAGGGTGGGTCTTACTTACTACTTGAAATTGATAATGATCCTGTAATAGAACAAAAATTACAAAACCTAACAACTACAATTAGAAATTTTTTCAAAGAAAAAGATATTAGAATAAATAACATAAAAATAGATAATCAAAATATTTTTTTTAATGTTTCAGATGAAAATAAGCAACAAGTCATAGAAATCTTTGAAGAAGAAAATAGTGAAATTAATCCTTATTATCCTAGGTTTAAATCACATCAATTAGAAATTGAAGATACTGGCCTCAATCTAAAGATTAATTTTTCACGACAAGGTCTTATAAATTTAAAAACATCTTCTCAGGATCAAGCTATCGAAATTGTAAGAAGAAGAGTTGATGAAGTAGGAACTAATGAACCCAATATTTTAAAGAGAGGTAATAACCGAATTTTGGTAGAACTTCCTGGTTTAGATGATCCCATGAGAGTTAAATCTCTTCTAGGTAAGACTGCTAACCTTACATTTAGATTTGTAACGCAAAACGAGGACGAGAGATTTGGTGTTGAAAAACTTGAATTTGAGGATGGAACTCAAGAAGCAGTGGTCAGTAAGAGAATTATAATTAGTGGTGAAAATCTATTAGATGCGCAGCCAAAGATGGATACACAAAATAATCAAACAATTGTTTCTTTTACTTTAGACAGAGTAGGAGCCAAAAGATTTGGTAAAGCTACTTCTACAGGTATAGGAAAAAAATTAGCAATAATCTTAGATGGAAAAATAATAAGTGCCCCAGTAGTAAGAGATACTATTGCAAGTGGTGCTGGCCAAATTAGTGGTGGATTTACTTTTCAATCCGCTACAGATCTAGCTTTATTATTAAGATCAGGTGCATTACCAGCTCCGTTAGAAATAATTGAAGAAAGAACTGTTGGCCCCGACCTTGGTCAAGATTCAATAAATGCTGGTATGATTGCTTTATCAATTGGTTTTTTGTTAGTGATTATCTTTATGTTTGTTAAGTACAGATTTTTTGGTTTAATAACAAACGTTACATTAATAATTAATTTATTTATTCTTTTAGGTATTCTTACTCTATTTGAAGCAACCCTGACTTTACCAGGTATTGCAGGAATAATTTTGACTGTTGGTATGGCTGTTGATGCAAATGTTTTAATTTTTGAGAGAATTAAAGAAGAACTTAAAGATGAGACAAATAATATTTTAGCATTTGATGGCGGTTATACTAAATCTAGGACTGCAATAATTGATGCCAATATTACAACTTTATTAGCTGCAGTAATTTTATTTTTTATGGGATCAGGACCAGTTAAGGGTTTTGCTGTAACTTTAGGTGTTGGAATATTTACAACATTATTTTCAGTCTATTTTATCGCCAGATTATTCACTAGTCTTTATGTGGCTAAAAACAAAAATAATGGGAAACTAATTTAATGATTGCATTTAATAAATATTATAATCATTTTAATATCCTATCTAGTGCCTTAATTATTATTTCGTTACTGTTACTTATATTTAAGGGTCTTAATTTTGGTATTGATTTTAAAGGCGGAACGTTAATCGAGTTAAGATCTAATGATACAAAAATTAATGTTAGCTCACTTCGTGACAAGTTTAGTCAAATGAACCTAGGTGATGTCTCAGTTAAAAAATTTGGATCTGATAATGATTTTTTAATTAAATTTGAAAATAAAGATAATAAGAAAAATATAATTGAAGAGATTAAGGTAAATCTTGATAAGTCATTTGGTAATAGTTATGATTTTAGAAGAGTTGAAAATGTAGGTCCAAAAGTAAGTGCAGAATTATTAAAATCTGGTGTAATAGCAATTTCCTTATCACTTGCAATAATGCTTATTTATATTTGGGTTAGGTTTGAATGGCAGTTTAGTCTTGGAGCTATTTTAGCTCTATTTCATGACGTTATTGTTACGCTTGGTGTATTTTCATTATTTAGTTTAGAGATCAACTTATCAATTATTGCTGCGGTGTTGACTATTGTAGGTTATTCAATGAATGACACTGTTGTAATATTTGATCGTGTAAGGGAAAATTTAAGAAAATATTCAGATATTAAAATATTTGAACTAACCAATATTTCAATTAATGAAACTTTATCTAGAACAATAATTACTTCAGCAACAACTTTACTTGCATTACTTGCTATTTATTTTTTTGGTGGTGAGATATTAAAAGGATTTTCACTAGCTATGATTTTAGGTGTTGTTTTTGGAACTTATTCATCAATTTACATAGCTAATACTGTATTGGTTAGATTAAGAGTTTCTCAAAAAACTGTGTTAAGAGAAGACGATAGTAAATAAATTAATAAATATTTTGTGCAGCTACCATTGTAAGTAACATTGGTAGAGAAAGAAGAGTATTTGTTCTAGAGAACAACATTGCTGTTTTAGCAGACTTTGCTTTTGTTTCAGGATCGGTTTCAACAATACCTAACGCTCTTTTTTGATTTGGCCATATTACAAACCAAACATTAAAGGCCATTATAATACCTAGCCACATACCAATTCCTATTGCAGTATGTTTTGGAATTCCAGAACCAATACTAAAAGTCATTGCATCATGGAGATAACCATTTAACCAAGCAAGAATTAATCCTGATAATACAGTAAAAGCTGCAGCCCATCTAAAATAAAATAAAGCTGCTGGAGCAATTACTTTTCCAATTGCTGGTTTTTGCTCATCTGGAATTTTGGCCATGTTTGGAATTTGAACAAAATTGAAATACCAAAGTAACCCAATCCACATTATTGCAACAAGGACATGTATGTATCTAAATAACCAGCTCCAAAACAATGTGTCAAAGGCAATACCTTCATTTTGAAAAAACATTCCAACAAACAAAATTATAGCTAAAACTAATGATGCATGAATTGTTTTTGATAGAGAAGATAGTAAATTACTCATGATTCCTAGAAATTATACACTAAATTTTGATTATTTTTAAGTTTTTATATTTAATTTAATAAGGGTTTTAAAAACTGACCAGTATAACTCTCCTTAATTTTCGTAACTTCTTCAGGCTTACCCTCTGCGATAATTTTTCCTCCCTTTACACCACCTTCAGGACCCATATCAACAATATAATCAGCTGTTTTTATAACATCCAGATTATGCTCAATTACAACAACCGTGTTACCAAGTTTTACAAATGTGTGTAGAATTTCTAAAAGTTTTTTAATATCGTGTTGATGTAAACCTGTTGTTGGTTCGTCCAAAATATACATTGTTCGTCCTGTAGATCTTTTTGACAATTCTTTAGCAAGTTTTATTCTTTGAGCTTCCCCACCCGAAAGGGTTGTTGCTTGCTGACCAATTTTTATATAGCCCAATCCTACCTTTTTTAATGTTAATAATTTTGTTTTTATATTTGATATATTTTCAAAATATTCACAACCTTCATCAACAGACATATCCAAAACATCTGCAATACTTTTACCTTTAAATTTTATCTCTAAAGTTTCTCTATTATATCTTGTACCTTTGCATTCATCACATTGAATATAGACATCTGGTAAAAAATGCATTTCGTAAGTAATCACACCATCACCCTCACAAGCCTCGCATCTACCACCTTTGACATTAAATGAGAAACGTCCTGGTTTATAACCTCTGGTTTTAGATTCTGGTAAACTTGTAAACCAATCCCTTATTGGACCAAAAGCACCAGTATATGTAGCAGGATTAGATCTTGGGGTTCTTCCTATGGGTGATTGGTCTATATCAATAATTTTATCAATTAATTCAACACCCTTGTAACCTTTAAAAGCTTTTGGAGCTTTTTTAGCCTTATTATTAAGAGTCAAATTTAAAGCATGGAATAGTGTTTGTAATATTAGTGTAGATTTTCCACTTCCCGACACACCAGTAACACAAGTGAATGTTCCTGTTGGAATCTTAAGATTAACATTGTTTAAATTATTTCCAGTTGCACCATTGATTTCAACAAACTTTCCATTTTTAGCTAATCGTCTTGTATTTGGAATATCTATTTTCTTTTTATTCGCAAGATATTGTCCAGTGATACTATTCTTATCTTTTTTAATCTCGTCATATGTACCTTGAGAGGATATTTGGCCACCATTAGTTCCTGCCTCTGGCCCTAAGTCTATAATATGATCTGCATTCTCCATAGTTTCTGTATCGTGCTCAACTACTATTACAGTATTACCAAGATCTCTTAATCTTTTAAGTGCATTAATAAGTTTCACATTATCTTTTTGGTGTAAACCAATTGATGGTTCGTCCAACACGTAAAGAACACCAGTTAAACCAGAACCTATTTGAGAAGCCAATCTTATTCGTTGAGCTTCACCGCCAGATAACGTTCCAGACTCTCTAGATAGAGTTAAATAATCCAAGCCTACATTTAACAAAAAATTTAATCTTTCATTTATTTCCTTTAATACATGTTCTGCAATTTTAAATTGTCTTTTGTCTATATGATTTACTAAATCCTTGAACCACTCAGAAGCATCAAATATCGATTTCTTTGTTACTTCGCTAATATTTAGATTGTTAATTTTTACACATAATGCCTCTTCTTTTAACCGATCTCCATTACATGCTTCACAGGCAGTATCAGATTGATATTCCGCTATAGCTTCTCTCTTCCATTCACTGTCAGACTCTAAAAATCTTCTTTCAAGATTGTTAATTACACCTTCAAACGTTTTTTTATAAGAATATTTTTCGTAACCGTCGTCATAATTAAATTTTATTTCATCTTCATCTGATCCATAAAGAACAATATCTCTTATTTTTTTTGGGAGTTTTTTCCATTTTTCATCTAAAGAAAAACCATAGTGTTTAGCTAGTGATGATAGTGTTTGAGCATAATATAAAGTGGTGGATTTTGACCAAGGCTCTATTGCACCATCAGCAAGACTTTTTCTTTCATCTGGTACAACAAGATTTGGATCCACATTTAATTTCATACCAATACCTTCACACTCTTCACAGGCACCATAAGGACTATTAAACGAGAATAATCTTGGTTCTATTTCTTCAATTGTAAATCCACTTTCAGGACAAGCAAATTTTGTTGAGTAAATTAATTTTTCTACTTTTCTATGCTTTTGAGGTAATGTTTCATCTTCATATTCGACAAAAACAAGCCCATTTGCAAGATTAACAGCTGTCTCAATACTTTCGGCCAGTCTATTTCCTAACTTTGAATTTAAAACAATTCTATCAACCAAAACTGAAATATCGTGCTTAAGTTTTTTGTCTAGATTAGGAGATTTTTCAATATCATATAAAACGTTATCGATTTTAATTTTTCTAAAACCTCTTCGTTTATAACTTAAAATATCTTTTCTATATTCACCTTTACGACCTCTTACTACTGGTGCGTATATAAAAATAGTAGATTTTTTAGGCAGTTTTTTAATTAAATCTACTATTTGAGTTATTGTTTGTGATGTTATTGGTTTGCCAGTAAATGGTGAGTAGGGGATACCTGCTCTTGCATAGAGTACTCTCATGTAATCATAAATTTCTGTAACTGTCGCAACAGTAGATCTTGGGTTCTTTGAGGTATTTTTTTGCTCAATAGCAATCGCTGGACTTAATCCTTCAATAAGATCTACATTTGGTTTTTTCATTTTATCCAAAAACTGTCTTGCATATGCAGACAAACTCTCAACGTATCTTCGTTGTCCCTCGGCATAAATAGTATCGAATGCTAAAGATGATTTTCCTGAACCAGAGAGACCTGTAATTACCACAAATTTATCTTTAGGAATCTCTACAGAAACATTCTTCAAATTATGTTCTTTAGCACCCTTAATAACTATCTTTTTCATCATAATTTTTGTTGCTTTGAATTAATAAAATTAATATTCAGAAGAATTGTGGTATAAATCTAATTAATTAAATAAACAAATATAAAAATATTATGGCTGGTAGTTTAAATAAAGTGTTATTAATTGGTCGTTTGGGCGCAGATCCAGAAATCAAACAAATGGTAAATGGCAAGAGTGTAGCGAGATTAAGCCTTGCAACAAGTCAATCTTGGAAAGACAAAAATACTGGAGAAAAAAAAGAAAAAACTGAATGGCACCGTATAGTTGTATTTAATGAGGGTCTAGTAAATGTTGTTCAACAGTATCTTAAAAAAGGTGCTCAGATTTATGTTGAGGGTCAAATAACAACAAGAAAATGGAAAGATGAACAATCTGGTCAAGATAAATATTCTACTGAAGTTGTTATTCAAGGATATAATTCTTCGTTAACGATGTTAGGTGGTGGTAATGGGGGTGGCATTCAAAACGATCCTAATCCACAAAATAATATAGAAGACTCTTCTCAAATATCTAACGATATGGATGATGAAATTCCCTTTTAGTTTTTATGCAAAAATCTGAAGAGACAAAAGATAATAATATTAAACTAATCTCAATGCATGATGAGATGAGCTCATCATATCTTTCTTATGCAATGAGTGTCATAGTAAGTCGTGCTCTACCAGATATTAGAGATGGTCTTAAACCTGTTCATCGAAGAATTTTATATGCGATGTATAAAGGTGGTTATGATTGGTCAAAACAATTTAGAAAATCTGCAAGAATAGTTGGAGATGTTATAGGTAAATATCATCCTCATGGAGATCAATCTGTTTATGATGCTCTAGTTAGAATGGTACAAGATTTTTCAATGAGCTTACCTTTAGTTCAAGGTCAAGGAAACTTTGGCTCGATTGATGGCGATCCAGCTGCAGCTATGAGATATACCGAAACACGTTTATCAAAAGTTTCGCAATTTTTAATTGATGACATTGAGAAAAATACTATTTCTTTTAAGAGCAATTACGATGAAACAGAAAAAGAGCCAAGTGTTTTACCTGCACAATTTCCAAATTTATTGGTAAATGGTGCTGGTGGTATTGCAGTAGGAATGGCGACCAGTATTCCACCACACAATTTAGGTGAAATAATTGATGGAACTTTAGCTCTTATAGAGGACAAAGATATTAAAATTAAAGAATTAATAAAACATATACCTGGTCCAGATTTTCCCACAGGTGGTGTAATCATAGGAAAAGATATTATTAAACAAGGTTATAATCATGGAAGAGGATCTTTTAAAATTAGAGGTGAAGTGTCAATAGAACAACAAAAAAATGGAAGAGAGAGACTAGTTATCACTTCAATTCCTTATCAAGTAAACAAATCAGTTTTAAATGAAAGAATTGCTCAGCTCGTTAGAGAAAAAAAAATTGAAGGAATAAAAGATATAAGGGACGAATCTAACAGAGAAGGAATTAGAGTTGCTATTGATTTAAGAAATGGTGTTGAGCCAGAAACAATTAAAAGACAACTTTATAAAAATACTCAAATAGAGAGCTCTTTTGGATTTAATACTTTAGCTATTGTTGAAGGTAAACCTAAAACTTGCACTCTTAAAGATTTCTTATCAAATTTTTTATCTTTTAGGGAGGATGTTGTAATTAAAAAAACTAAATTTGATTTACAAAAAGCAGAAGAACGAGCTCATATCTTAATTGGTTTATCAGTTTCTGTTGAAAATTTAGATAAAATTATAAAAATAATCAGATCTTCAAAAACACCTGATGATGCTAAAAGCTCTATATTAAAAACTAAATGGAAAATTAATAAATCACAAAAATTAATTTCATTGGTTGAAGGTAAAAGAGGTAAAAATCTATATTCATTATCAGAGCCACAAGTTCTGGCTATTTTAGAGTTAAGATTACAAAAATTAACTGCACTTGGAATAAATGAGATTGAAGTTGAAATTAAAAAACTAGCTGAATTAATTGCTAAATTTAAGAAAATTATATCTTCAAAAAAAGAGTTGTTAAAAGTTATCAGTGAAGAACTTAAAAATATTAAAGAAAAATTTGCTGTACCGAGAAGAACTAAAATTATTGATGCTGTTTTAAATTATGATATTGAAGAAACAATTCAAAAACAATCAGTAATTATTACAGTCACGCTTCAAGGTTATATTAAAAGAGGCTCTTTAGACAGTGTAAAAAAGCAAAAAAGAGGTGGTAAAGGCAAATCTGGAATAACAACAAGAGATCAAGATTCTGTTATACAAACATTGTCTGTAAATACACATACTTCAGTTTTGTTTTTTTCAACAGAAGGATTAGTTTATAAAGTAAAAGCTTGGAAAATACCTGAAGGATCATCTTCATCAAAAGGAAAATCTTTGTTTAATATTTTACCTTTAAAGAGTCATCAGGCGATTAGTTCTATTATGCCAATGCCAGAGGACGAAACTGACTCTAAAAACTATCAAATAATTTTTGCTACAGCCTTAGGAAAAGTTAGAAAAAATAGTTTAGATGATTTTTCATCAATTAATGCATCTGGAAAAATTGCAATGAAATTAGATAATAATGATAAGATAGTAGGGGTTAAAATTTGTAAAGATGATCAAGATGTAATTTTAAGTACAAAATTTGGTAAATGCATAAGATTTGAGGCAAAAAAATTAAGAGTTTTTAAAGGAAGATCATCAAAAGGTATAAAAGGAATAGAATTAGCACCAAATGATCAAATAGTTTCTTTATCAGTTATTGATAGTGATAAGATCAAAAAAAATGGAAAAAAATCTAAAGATGAAAAATCTGAGTTAAATGCAAAAGAAAAGTTTGTTTTGTCAATAAGTGAAAATGGATTTGGTAAAAAAACCTCTCATTTTGATTACAGAGTTACAAACCGTGGAGGTAAAGGTATTATTGGTATTGTTAATTCACCAAGAAATGGAAACATTACATCATCTTTTCCTGTATTTGAGGGTGATGAAATTTTAATATCAACTAATAAAGGCAGAGTTATAAGAGTTGCTGTTAAAGAAATAAGAACTGCGGGAAGAAATACTCAAGGTGTTAGAATTATTAAATTATCTGGTGAAGAAAAAGTTGTATCTGCAATTAAAATAGAAGATAACTTGATTTAATTTAATGAGTAAAATAGCTATATATCCTGGCACATTTGATCCTATTACCTATGGGCACATAGATGTAATAAAAAAAGCTTTGAAACTATTTGACAAGATTGTTGTAAGTGTGTCTGATGTTAGTAGTAAAAATTATCTATTTAGCTCAGAGGAGAGAATAGAAATAGTCAATAAAGCTTTATTCAACGATTTAAAACTTAATAAAAAAAAAATTACTGTAGTGTCTTTTGGCTCATTAACTACTGATTTATGCAAAAAATATAAATCAAATATTATTCTTAGGGGACTAAGAGCTGTATCTGACTTTGAGTACGAATTTCAATTAGCAGGAATGAACAGAAAATTAAATCAAAACATAGAAACTATTTTTTTAATGTCAGACGTTGAAAATCAAATTATATCTTCTAGATTTGTCAAAGAGATTGTAAAATTAAATGGTGATATTAAAAAATTTACTACCAAAAGTACTATCAAATCTTTAAAAGAAAAATATGAATAGAATTTTAATTAATTTATTTATTTTATTTTTTTTTATTACCAATCAATCAATAGCTGAGGAGAATATAATGATTTTAAAATTAAAAGATGGAGATGTAAAAATAGAGTTATTTGAAGATGTGGCACCAAATCACGTAAAGAGAATCAAAGAATTAGCGAATGATGGAAAATATGATAACGTTGTTTTCCATAGAGTAATTGATGGCTTTATGGCTCAGACTGGTGATATAAAATTTGGTAATTCAGAATCAAAAGATTTTGATTTAAGGAGAGCAGGAATGGGAGGATCTGACTTGCCAGACTTGAATCAAGAATTTAGTAGCTTGCCTCATGATAGAGGAACTTTATCTATGGCGAGATCTTCAGATCCAAATAGTGCAAATAGTCAATTTTTTATATGTTTTAAACCAGCACCTTTTTTAGACAGACAATATACTGTTTTTGGCAAAGTAATAGAAGGGATGGATTTAGTAGACAAAATTAAAAGAGGTGATGAGAGTAATAATGGATCTGTAAAAGATCCAGATAAAATTATAAGCTTTAAATCACTATAATCTTTTGAATGGCATTAAAAAATTTTGCCTTTAGAGTTGTAAAGAAAGATAAATTTGCTAGATCTGGTGTTATTGAGACCCATCGTGGTAATATAAATACCCCAGCCTTTATGCCAGTAGGTACACAGGGCACAGTAAAAGCTTGTACAATTGATGATATTAAAAAAACTGGCTCACAAATAATTTTATCCAACACTTATCATTTGATGATAAGACCTGGTGTCGATCGAATTAAATCTGCTGGTGGGTTACATGAATTTATGAACTGTGATTTACCAATTTTAACAGATTCTGGTGGCTTTCAAGTAATGTCTCTTTCAAAACTAAATAAAATAGATCGTGAAAAAGGTGCCATTTTCAATTCGCACATTGATGGTAAAAAATTTTATTTAAGCCCAGAGGAAAGTATAAGAATTCAATTAGGATTAAATTCTGATATTGTTATGATCATGGATGAATGCCCAAAAAAAACTAATGATTATGATTTAATTAAAAAATCTATGAATCTCTCATTATATTGGGCTAAAAGATCAAAAAAGTCATTTGGCACAAATCCACACAAAGCTTTATTCGGTATTGTTCAAGGAGGACTATTCAAAGATTTAAGAATTAAGTCACTAAATGAATTAATTAAGATAGGTTTTGATGGCTATGCTTTAGGGGGACTTGCTGTTGGGGAAACACAAGAGGAAATGTTTTCAGTTCTAGACGATATTAAAGAGTATCTACCTGAGGACAAACCTCATTATCTAATGGGTGTTGGTACACCATCTGATCTTCTTGGAGCTGTAAAACGTGGTATTGACATGTTTGATTGCGTTTTACCAACAAGATCTGGAAGAACTGGCCTAGCCTTCACCTGGGAGGGAAGAATAAATATTAAAAATAATAAATATAAAAACGATAATACACCACTTGATTCTAGTTGTGATAATTTAAGCTTGAATAAATATTCTAAAAATTATCTAAACCATCTTTTTAATACGAATGAAATTCTAGCTTCAATGCTTTTAACTCTTCACAATATCAATTTTTATCAAGAATTAATGTCCTGTACCAGAGATCACATAGAGTCTGGGACATTTGATAAATTTCACGATAAATACATTGATAAGTTGTAGTATCTTTTTAATAAAGGCTTAAATTGACATTTGAAAAAATAAAATAAATCTATATATAACAATCATTCACTTTGAATAAATTGTGGGCCCTTAGCTCAGTTGGTAGAGCAATTCCCTTTTAAGGAATGGGTCGATGGTTCGAGTCCATCAGGGCTCACCATAATTCAACTAATCGTCTTTATAGGAGGATAATCTAATATTACCTCGTTCATTTTATCTTTTAAATCTTTAATTCTATTATCAGATGATGGATGAGTACTCATAAATTCAGGGGGTTCCTTCCCTTTATTTAGTTTTTTCATTCTTTCCCAAATTTTAACTGTTTCTCTTATGTCGTATCCAGATAGAGATGAAAATATCATTCCTAAATAGTCTGCTTCACTTTCTTGTTTTCTATTAAAAGGATTTAAAATTCCTAATTGTGCTAGTAAACCAACAGTGTTCATGCCTGTTGTTCTGTTTATATCTGAAAGTACGCCACCAGAGGCAATATCAATTATTCGTGTTCCCACATTTAATAGAGTTCCCCTGCTAGCCCTTTCTACTGAGTGTTTTGCAACAGCGTGAGCTATTTCATGACCCATGACAGCAGCTAAACCATCTGTATTTTTTGTTGCCTCAAGTATACCAGTGTATACAGCAATTTTTCCTCCTGGCATACACCATGCGTTTCTAACTTTTTTTTTATCTATTAAGATATACTCCCAATCAAAATTAGCAGTAGGGTCATTTAAACCCTCTTTATCAAAATATTCAGATATAGAATTTTCCATTTTTCTACCAATTTCTTTTATTTCATTAAGAGTTTTTTTATCCTCACTCATTTTTTCTTTTTCTTTAATTTTTTCGTAAATTTGAGCTGCCTGGGCATTTAGCTTAGCTTCAGAAACAATTTTTAATTGTTTCCTCTCGGTAATTGGTGCTGAAGTACATGATGGTAAAAAATATCCACAACAACTACAGCCAACATAAGATAAAAATTTTCTTCTATTCATAAGTGTATAAAATTGATAATACTAAAAGATTATGAATCTTAATAATAAAATTCTAATTGTTTTATTTATCATTGCAATTATTTTTGTTATTTACTCGAGTTATAATTAAAAATATGGCTAAAAAAAATTCAAAAAAATCATTATCTCTAACATTAAGGAATTATTTTATAACTGGTGTAGTTGTTTTAATACCTATTGGATTTACTTTATATCTAAGTAAAATTCTTATAGGTATTTCATCAAACTTAATACCAGCTAATATAAATCCTAATAGCTATTTACCATTTAATATCCCAGGTGTTGAAATATTAATTTCAATTGTATTTATTACTTTTGTTGGAGGGTTGTCACTTTCTTTTTTTGGAAGAAGAATTTTAAAATTAATTGACGACCTTTTTAAAAGAATTCCTTTTTTAAGAACTGTTTATTCAGCAATAGTACAAATGACCGAAACATTTTCTAAGAAGGATGACAGTCAAAAAAGTGTAGTGTTAATCGAATATCCAAGAAAAGGGGTTTGGGCTGTTGGTTTTGCAACCAAAGAAAATACAGGTGAGATGGCTCAAAAAACTAATAAAAAATTAGTTAATGTTTTCGTTCCTACAACCCCAAATCCTACAAGTGGTTTTTTACTTATGTTTCCGGTTGAAGACGTTATATATTTAAACATGTCATTTGAAGAGGCCTCTAAATTTATAGTGTCTGCAGGAACTTCATCAAAAACTTAAGCAATATCGTTGATAATATCTGCTCTATCATAAAGTTTTATCAATGGTTTAAATTTTTTAATATCTTCATTTGAATTTTCAATTCTTTTAATTTCTTTTTCTGCAAGCAAAAAAAGATCACTATTATGAATAGGGTCAGCTAATTTAAAATTCTTAATACCACTTTGTTTGAAACCAAGTATATCACCAAAACCTCTAATTCTCATATCTTCCTCAGATATTAAAAAACCATCGTTGCTTTGTTTTAATATATTAATTCTTTTTTTAGCATTTTCTGATAAATTTGACTTAAACATTAATATACATGTTGACTCTTTATTTCCCCGACCAACACGACCTCTTAGCTGATGAAGTTGAGACAAACCAAATTTGTTTGCATTTTCAATAATTATTACATTTGCATTTGGAAAATCAATTCCAACTTCAATAATTGTTGTTGATACTAGAATTTGGAATTTATTTTTTTGAAAATTATTTAATATTTTCTCTTTTTCATTTATTTCAGTTTTTCCATGCAATAATAAAACTTGATTTGGAAATAATTTTTTCAAGAATTCAAATTTATTAACTGCAGATGTATGATCTAATTTTTTGGACTCCTCAATAAGAGGGCATACCCAAAAAATTTGGTTACCTGAATTTATCTCTTTTTTAATAAATTTAAGTACATCATCAATTTTACTCTCTAGTTTACTATATGTTTTAATTGGTTTTCTAGATTTAGGTTTTTCTTTTATTATTGATAAGTCCATATCACCGTACATAGTCATAGTTAAGGTTCGTGGTATTGGTGTAGCAGTCATTAATAAAACGTCACAATCATCACCACCTTTATCAGATAGTTTTTTTCTTTGATTAACCCCAAACTTATGCTGTTCATCAATAATGATTAATCCAAGTTTTTTATAATTGACTTTTTTTTGAAATATTGCGTGTGTACCAAAAATAATATCTATTTTATTGTTTATTAATTTATCTAAAATTATTTTTTTATTTTTATAATCAGATTTTCCTGAAATTAATTCTATTTTTTTATTATTAGGAAAAATTTCTTTCGCTAAATTATAATGTTGACGTGCTAATATTTCTGTAGGTGCCATAAAAGCAACTTGATAGCCTGAGTTTATGGTATTGTATGCTGATAGAAGTGCTACAATTGTTTTCCCACTTCCAACATCACCTTGTAAAAGTCTAAACATTTTTGTGGATGTACTTAAATCTCTATTAATTTGTTTGAGGGAATTTAATTGATCATTCGTAAGAGAAAAACTTAATTTATTTATTAAATTATTTTGTAAATTAAAATTAATTTTTTTCTTTTTTTTTTTAATTTTTTTAATTTTTTTTCTTATTTCAGAATTTACTAAAAATGTAGAAAATATTTCATCATAAGCCAGTCTTTGATAAAAGTTATCCTTATATTTACCTATATTTTCAGGTTTATGAAGTTCTACAATGGAATTATTCCAACTTAAATTTCCAAATTTTTTTATAATTTTATTAGAATGCCACTCATCTAGAACAGGTAATTTATTAATAATTTGATTAATAATTCTATTATAAACTTTTTCAGATATCCCCTCTGTTAAAGAATACTGATTATGTACTTGTTTTATTAGAGATGAGTCCTCAGATATATATTTTGGGTTTGTTAATTGATATTTGTTTTTAAAATAACTTATTTTGCCACTTATGGTTATTTCTTTGCCTAATGGAAGAATTTTTTTTACATATCCTTCATAACTATTAAAAAAAACACAGTCTAAACTTCCAGTATTGTCTGCACAAATAACTCTATTGGGTAAGTTCCTTATCCTAGGAAATAGGTACTTTTGAGGCGTAACCGTAACAGTTTGATTCTCACCAATTTTAAGTTCATTTATTTTCGAGGACAGACTTCTGTCTGTATAAGATTTTGGAAGTTTCCACAAAAGATCAAATAAATTATTAATATTTTTCTTTTTAAGTAATTTTGTTGTTTTAGCACCAACACCTTTTAACGCTGTTAAATCTGATAATAAATATTTATAATTACTTTTAATATCCATATAAAATTAATATATTCTATTAATGAGTATCAACATAGATGAATTAAAAAAAAAAATTATTTACAGATCTAATTATCGTGGCACAAAAGAGATGGACAAACTTTTGGGTACATTTACCAAAAAAAATATTAATAATTTAGATAATGAAGACTTAATTGATTTAGAAAAATTACTAAATATAGATGACACAAATTTATATAACTTCTATACAGGAGCCGAAACAGATTTTGAAATAGAGAATAATAAAGTAAATCTACTTTTTAAAAATTTTAAATATTAAATAATGGCGGAGAGACTGGGATTCGAACCCAGGAAAGAGTTGCCCCTTTGCCGGTTTTCAAGACCGGTGCTTTCAACCGCTCAGCCATCTCTCCGTTCGCAAGGTTTTATAATTATAATTATTTAATTCAACCTTAAAATAGTCTAATAAAACTAATAACGACTAATTCCATATAATCTTATGAACAAAGAATTCAATAAGGGGTTACTACTAGCTGGTTCGGGCTCATTTTGGTGGGGATTTATTGGTGTTATTTATTTTAAATCTATCACTTATATTGGTCACATAGAACTTGTTGTTCATAGATGCCTTTGGTCGACTGTAACACTAATATTAACAACGTTTCTCTTTTCCAAATGGCATATTTTTTTTAAAATTTTAAAAAGTAAAAAAAATTTAATTTACCTTTTTTTTTCAGGCAGTTTAATTTTTGTCAATTGGGCAGCTTGGATCTATGCCATAGCCACAAATAGACTCATTGATGCAAGCTTTGGTTATTTCATAATGCCAATTCTTAGTGTGATGTTAGGATTTATTTTTTTTAATGAAGTTCTCAACAAGAAAAGAATTTTTTCAATTATTTTGGTCATAGTATCCATACTTTACCTAATTATTATGAGCTACAAATCCTTACCATGGCTTGGTTTAGTTGTAGCATTTAGTTGGGGGTTTTATAATTTATTAAGAAAAAAAATAAATGTAGATACAGATGTCGGATTATTAATAGAAAGTTTATTTATATTACCATTTGCTATTGCAGTATTTTATTTAATCTCCATCAATGGATTTAATGATTTTAAAATTGAAGATCCTCCTATGATGTTATTAATTTTTTTGGCAGGACCAATGACTGTTATTCCACTATTTTTATATGTTAGAGGGGTTGAGTTATGTGGACTTGGCCCAACTGGTATGATTTTTTATATAACTCCAACTTTACAATTTTTACTCGGTTTCTTTTATTATGATGAAGTTTTTTCATTAAATAAATTAGTTAGTTTTATTTTTATTTGGATTGCTGTAATTGTATATTTGAAAGATTTACATGAAAATAATTAAATACTTATTAATTATCTTATTTACTTTTAATATTAATGTTTATGCTGATATCAATATTGAATTTGAAAATTGGAAAAAAAGTTTTAAAAAAATAGCACTTAAAAATAATATTTCAGAAAAAACTTTTGATAAAGTGATGTCTAATACTAAATTCCTTCCCAATGTTATTAAATACGATCGTTTTCAACCAGAATTTTATGAAGACACGAAGACTTATATCTCAAAGAGAACTTCTAAAAAAAAAGTTTCTAAAGGGTTGTCTTTTTATGAACAAAATTCAAATCTGGTTAAATCAGTAGAAAAAAAATTTAATATTGAACAAGAATTACTCTTATCATTAATGGGTATCGAAACAAATTTTGGAACTTATGTTGGAAAAATGGACATTTTGTCATCACTTGCAACACTAAGTTTTGACCAAAGACGATCTGAGTTTTTTACAAATGAATTGTTAATACTTTTAAAGCTTATTGAAAAACAACAAATTAATTATCAAACTCTTTTTGGATCTTGGGCAGGTGCATTTGGTTTTTTTCAATTTATGCCTTCAACAATGAAAAACTATGCAATAGATTATGACAATAATGGATCAATTGATTTAAAAAATAATAAAGATGCATATGCATCAGCAGGTAATTATTTAAATAAAATTGGCTGGAAAGCTGGTCAACCTTGTTTTCTAAGAGTCAATTTATCTAATGATATACCTAGAAAATATTTAAATGTTTCAGCTAAGAAACTTCACAACAAACAAAAATTAAAATCATATAGTAAATTTATTAAAAATATAAATGAAATAGACAATAAATATCAAAATCTTCAAGTAGCAATAATTACACCTGATAAAGATATAATACCTGATGCTGATACATTAAATCCAGCCTTTATTGTTTTTGATAATTATGAAATTATACTACAATGGAACCGATCATTAAGATTTGCCTTAGCTGTTTGTACTTTAAAAGATAAATTTAAAAATGAACTTCAATAAATTTTTAACTATATTATTCATTTTATTTTTAACAGCATGCCAACAATTTGATGATGACAAAAAAGTAGTAAATTACTCTAATTATTTAAAATATAGTAATACAGGTTTTACGTTAATTTATGATGAACAACTTAAAAAAGATAACAAGATATCTAAAAAAATTGATAATAGAGCTTTAGTTATTTTTCATAAAAAAATGAAAAAAAATTCATTTGTTAAAATAACCAATCCTGTAAATGATAAATCAATCATTGCTAAAGTTATTTCAAATAATGTTCAATTTTCAGACTTTTATAATTCAGTAATAACAAAAAGAATTGCTAATGAATTATCTATTGATTTAAGTGAGCCTTATGTTGATCTTGTTCTTATATCTGAAAATTCCACATTTATTGCAAAAAAAGCAAAAACATTTGATGAAGAAAAAAATGTAGCCGAAAAAGCACCTGTAGATGGTATTACAATTGATAATTTAGGAGCAGACTTAAATAAAAGAAATCAAGTAAAGAAACGTAAATTTTTATATTCAATTAAAATTGCTGATTTTTATTATAAGGACTCAGCAGAGAATATGATCTTAAGAATTAAAAAAGAGACAAATTTGAAAAATCCATTAATAAAAAAATTATCACAGACTAAATATAGGGTATTATTAGGTCCATTTAATGATATAAAAAAACTTGAAAAGTCATTTGATGAAATAAAATTATTAGAATTTGAAAACTTGGAAATATTAAAAGATGCTTAATAAAATAATAATTTATTTTTTCCTCAGCTTATTTATACAGTCATTTTCTCATGCCAATTTTGATGTAAAGGCAAGAACAGCAATACTCCAAGATTACTTCTCTGGTGAAATTTTGTACGAAAAAGAACCTGATAGATCAATTTATCCAGCTTCAATGACTAAAATTATGACCTCAATAATTGCTTTTGATTTGATCAAATCTGGTGATTTAAGTTTAGATGAAAAATTTATTATTTCCGAAAAGGCTTGGAGATTATCTACAGCAGGATATTCTTCTATGTTTATTATGGTAGGAGATCAAGTTACTGTAGAAGATTTACTTAAAGGTATAATTATTGCCTCAGGTAATGATGCGTGTATAGCTTTGGCGGAGGGTATTGCTGGTACAGAAGAAGAGTTTGCTTTGTTAATGACTGCTAAAGCTAGAGAAATTGGTATGGAAAATACAAATTTCACTAATTCTTCAGGTATCAATGATCCTGATAACTATTCTACTGTAAGAGACATAATGATTATGTCTAGATATCTAATCGAAAAACATCCTGAGTTTTACAAAATGTTTGCTGAAAAAGAATTCACTTGGGATCGTACTGGTGGTGATCCAATTACCCAAGGTAATAGAAATCCTCTACTTTATAAAAACCTTGGAGCCGATGGAATTAAAACAGGTTATCTTGCTGTAGAAAAATACTCATTAGCATCCTCTATAGAAAGAAATGGTAGAAGATTGATAGCTGTAGGTAGTGGTTTTAATACAAAAAATTCAAGATCCAAAGAAAGCACCAAACTTTTAACTTATGGACTAACTAATTATGACTTAGTCAGAATTGCTAAATCTAATGAACCTTTTCAAAAAATAAATGTCTGGCTTGGCAAACAAGACTCAGTCGAAGCTCATACAGAACAAGATATTTATAAAACTATTAAAAAAGCTAAAAAAAAATTACTAAAAGTTATTGTTAAATATGAGGGACCTGTAGAGGCTCCAATTGAAAAAAATCAAAAAATTGCAACATTAAGAGTGGTTTACGATCAAGAATTGGTTGGTGAATATGACCTATTATCATCGAAAGAGGTTAAAAAAGTAAACTTTATATCCAGATTAATTAAATCAATTAACTATTTAATCTGGGGTGATGTCTAAAAAACCTATAATTGTTTTTGAAGGAATTGAAGGAAGTGGAAAGAGTTACCATTTAACTTCTGTAGCAAGACATTTAAAACAAAAAAAAATCAGCTTTATTAAAATACGTGAGCCTGGCGGCAGTCAAAATTCAGAAAAGATCAGGAGACTAATGTTAAATAATAAATCAAATTTTAATAAAGATACAGATCTATTGTTATTTTTATCATCAAGAAGTGAAAATATTAGTTTAATAAAAAAAAATTATAATAAAAAAATTATTCTAATTGATAGATTTACAGACTCTACAATTGCTTACCAACATTATGGTATGGGTGTAAATTTGAAGTTAATTAATGTGTTAAATAAGTATTTACTTAAAGATATAAAAATAGGTTTTACATTTCTAAATACAGTAAATAATAAAAACTTGTTTTTAAGACTAAAAAAAAGAAAAACACTTAATAGGTACGATAAATTTAATTCAGTGTTTTATAACAAGGTTCAGAATGGTTTTATTAAATTGGCTAAATCAAAAAAAAAATCATATATGATAATTAATTCAAATTTAGAAATTGAGAAAAATAGGAAATTAATCTTAGATAAAATAAATAAATTAATTTAATATATGGAATCTTTATTGCAAAAATGTTTATTTGGACATTACGAAATTTTTGACACGCTCAAAAATCTATATTTAAATAAAAAGTTTCCTAATAAAATAATTTTATCAGGTGAGAAGGGTATAGGCAAATGTACTTTAGCCTATCATATAATTAATTATATTTTATCCCTAAATGAAGATCATAATTATGATACTAAATATTATAAAATTAATAGTGAAAATAAATCTTTTAAATTAATTAAGAATAAATCTAATCCTAATTTTAACCTCATTGACGTTGAGGATGGAAAAAAAAATATTGATATTAATCAAATCCGTGACCTAATTTCAAATCTTAATAAATCATCATTTAATGAAAAACCAAGGTTTGTTTTGATTAATAATATAAATTTACTTAACATTAATTCCGTAAACGCATTGCTTAAAGTTATCGAAGAACCAAACGACAACATAAACTTTATTTTAATAAATAGTAACAAACGTGTGCTTCCCACCCTAAAATCAAGATGTATAAATTTCATGATTTCTCTTTCTCAAAATCAAGTAATTGAAATAACTAATAAGATAATTAACCAAGATATTTACAACTTACTTAATAAAGAATTAATTAATTACTATAATACACCTGGCCATTTGTTAAAGATTTTAAATGTTTCAGAAGAGTTTGAAATTGATATTAAAAATTTGACATTAAAAGATTATCTATCATTGATAATCAAAAATAAACTTTACAAAAAAGATAAAAAATTAACTGAATTGACTTTCTCATTTATTGAAATTTACTTTAGGAATAAAATTAATATTAACAATATTGAAATATTAAATTTTTATACTCTTTTTTTGAAAAAAATTATTAACGCCAAAATTTATAATTTAGATGAAGAGTCTATTTTTATGGAATTTGAAGATCGAATTTTAAATGGATAAAAATTTTTATATTACAACTCCGATATATTATCCTTCTGCTAGACCTCACATGGGCCATGCATATTCAAGCATAATTGCTGATTTTTTTTCACGATTTAAAACTATTGATGGATACAAAGTTTGTTTTTTAACTGGGACTGATGAACATGGACTTAAAATTCAAAGATCAGCCGAGAAAGAAGGTTTAGATCCACTTAAATTCTGTGATCAAATTAGTAAAACATTTCGAGATTTATCTAAAACTTTAAATTTAACCAATACAGATTTTATACGTACAACTGAGGACAGACATAAAAAAACTGTTCAGTATTTATGGAAAGAGCTAGAAAAAAACGATGATATTTATCTTTCTAATTATTCAGGATGGTACTCTGTTTCAGATGAAGCGTTTTATAATGAAGATGAAATAGAAGAAATTGATGGTAAAAAAATTGCAAATATTTCAAAATCAACTGTAGAGTGGATTGAGGAGGAGTCTTATTTTTTTAGGCTCTCTAAATGGGAAAAGCCTTTACTAGATTTTTATGAAAAAAACCCTAATTTTATTTCACCTGAATCAAGAAAAAATGAAGTAATAAGTTTTGTAAAAAGTGGACTTAAAGATCTTTCAGTAAGTAGAAAAACTTTTACATGGGGTATTCAGGTTCCTGGAAATGAAAATCATGTTATTTATGTTTGGCTTGATGCACTTACGAACTATATAAGTGCTTTAAACTACCCCAATAAAGAAGATAAATTATTTAAAAAATTTTGGCCTGCTTCAGTACATTTGATTGGAAAAGATATATTAAGATTTCACGCTGTATACTGGCCAGCTTTTTTATTAGCAGCCAAAATAGAACTACCAAAAAAAGTTTATGGTCATGGATGGATACTGTCAGGAGATGAGAAAATGTCTAAATCAAAAGGTAATATTTTAGATCCTTTACAAATTATAGACGAATACGGCTTAGATCCTTTAAGATATTATTTGATTAAAGAAGTCTCTTTTGGAAATGATGGCAATATATCTCAGGATAGATTGGAGGATTGTATAAATAGTGATTTAGCAAATAATTATGGTAATTTATGTCAACGAGTTACTGCATTTGCTATAAAAAATTGTGATGGAAAAATACCTGAAAAAATTAAATTTGAAGAAGATGATTTAAGTATCTTAAATAAATTTAAAGATAATTTAGAAAACATCAGATCTAAAATAGACCAACAAGACTTAAACTTTTATATTGATTATATAGTTAACTCACTCTTTGAAGCAAATAAATATTTTAATGATCAAGAACCTTGGAAAAAGAAGGATGATATTATTAGATTAAATACCATCGTTTTTACTTCTTTAGAAATTATTAGAAAAATAAGTTTTTTACTCTATCCAATAATCCCAGGAACAGTATTAAAGGTTTTAAAAATATTCAATCTTGGTGAAAATGACATTAAATTAGAAGACATATCTAATAATGAATTTTTAATTAAAGGAAATAGTATAAATAAAATAGATATACTCTTTAAAAAAATAGTAAAAGAAAATGATTGATTCACACTGTCATCTTGATCATGAACCATTAATAAGTGATCTTAATAACGTAATACAAAGATCAAAAGATGTTGGCATTAAAAAATTGCTGACTATATCAACGTCAATAGATAGTTTTTCTAAAATTAAACAATTGATCCATAAAGACGACATTATTTATGGTACAGTTGGTATACATCCACACGAAAGTGACAAAAACGTTTTGACTTCCTCCCAATTAGTCCAAAACTTTAAAGAAAATGAAAAAATTATTGGCATAGGTGAAACTGGATTAGATTTTTATTATAATAATAGTGATCGTGAGAAACAAATATCGAGTTTTAAGGAACACATAGAAGCTTCAATTGAGACAAAGTCACCATTAATTGTTCACTCAAGAAATGCAGAAAATGAAACATATGAAATACTTAATTCATACAAAAATAATGATCTTAAAATTTTAATGCATTGTTTTACAGGATCTAAAGAATTTTCAAAAAAACTTTTATTATTGAACTCATATTTTTCAGCCAGTGGTATTATTACCTTTAAAAACTCTTTAGATTTGCAAGATACCTTTAAGTCCTTACCTTTAGAAAAAGTATTGATTGAAACTGACAGTCCTTTTTTAGCACCTGTGCCAAATAGAGGTAAAAAAAATGAACCATCATTTATTGATTTCACAGCTGTTAAACTTGCAGCAATTAAAGAAATACCGAAGTCAAAACTCATTGAAATAACTACAAATAATTTTAATCAACTGTTCTTTAATTAATAGTTATGAAATTTATTATATTAGGGTGTGGTAGTTCAATGGGTGTACCAAGACCAGATGGTTTTTATGGTAATTGTGATCCAACTAATAAAAAAAACTATAGAACAAGATGTTCAGCATTGTTTCAAACTTCAGATGAAAATATTTTGATAGATACTTCACCAGACCTTAGACAGCAACTATTGAGACATAAAATTAAAAAGATAAATAAAGTACTATATTCACATATGCACGGTGATCAAACACATGGAATTAATGATTTAAGATCCTTCTATATAAACAGTAGAAAACCGATTAACGTATATGCTGACAAATTTACCTCAAATTATCTTATAAAAACTTTTTCGTATATTTTTAAAAGTTATTCAAAAGAATATCCTGCAACATTGAGATTAAATAAATTAAGAAATAATTTTTTTGCATCAAATAATAATAGAAAAGTTAAAATTAAATCTATTGAAGTAGAGCATGGGAGGGTTAAATCCAATTGCTTTATTATAGATAAAAAATTAGCTTATATAAGTGATGTAAGTAAAATATACGAAAAAGATTATAAATATTTTAAAAATCTTAGATATTTAGTAATTGACTGTTTGTGGTACAATTTTCATCCGTCCCACTTTAATTTAGAAAATTCTTTGTTAATGATTTCAAAATTCAAACCTAAAAATGCTATTTTGACTAATTTATCACCAGTATTAGATTATAAAGTTTTAAAAAAACTTTTACCAAAAAATGTAATTCCAGCTCATGATGGATTAACAATAAAATTATAATACTTTCTCAATTTTTTTAATTAATTTCTCAGACATAGGTTTGGTAAAAGATGCAAAAGTATCCTCTATTTTACCTTCTTTATTAATTAAAATTTTATGAAAATTCCATTTTGGAACTGCTGATTTTCCATAGTTTTTTTTTGCCCATTTAAATATTTCATGAGCATCATCTCCTTTAACTTCAGTAATAGTCGACAACGGAAAGTTTATATTGAAATTTACCTCACAAAATTTTTTAACTTCGTCATTTGTTTTCTTTTCTTGATTAAATGTATTAGATGGCACCCCAAGCACTATCAAGCCTTTTGATTTATAATTGTCCCATAGTTCTTGTAATTCGTCATACTGGCTTGTAAAACCACAATAACTTGCTGTATTAACCACTAAGACAGCTTTATTTTGATATTCTTTAAAATTTATTATTTCTCCAGTTATACTTTCTATGCTTAGATCATAAAAAATTTTTTGATACTCAGCATTAACTACATTGTTAAAAAAAAACATAATTGTTATTATACCACTTAAAAATATTTTCTTCATTTTTGTAATTACTTTTTAGGTTTATTAGGAGTAAGAAGTATTAAAAAATACCCAAATAGAGTGGACAATAATGACCCAGTTAATACACCAATTTTGACTCCATCCATATACTGAATATTTTCTGCAAAAGCTAAATTTCCAACAAATAGACTCATTGTAAATCCGATACCAGTTAATACACCGACACCATAAAAATTATACCAGCTTGTATCATTAGGCATCTGTGCTATTTTTGTTTTAATAGAAACATAAGAAAAAATAAAAACACCAAGTTGTTTTCCAACAAATAATCCCAATAAAATTCCTAATGGTACTTTATTTAACAAAGACCCAAAAGTTAAACCCTCTAAAGATACACCTGCATTAGCGAAGGCAAATAATGGCATTATACCAAATGCAACATAAGGACTGATGGCATGTTCAATTTTAATTAATAATGAAAAATCTTTTTCTTTTTTCCTATGGGGTATTGTCATAGCTAGAAGAACACCAGCAATAGTTGCGTGTACACCTGAGTTGTGAGTAAAATCCCATAGAAACAAACCTACAATCAAATAAGGTAAAAATTTTTTGATATTAAATTTGTTGATCAATAATAAAATAATAAATGCTGCCAGCATTAAAAGTAAATATTTTATACTTAAGTCCCCTGAGTAGAAAAGAGCTATAATAACTATCGCTCCTAAGTCATCTATAATAGCTAGTGCGGTTAAAAAAACTTTTAAAGATAATGGTACTCTTTTTCCAAGAAGCGATAATACACCTAATGAGAAAGCTATATCTGTAGCTGAAGGTATAGCCCATCCTTGTAAAGTTTCACTATCACCTAAATTTATAAAAACATAAAATAATGCAGGTACTAACATTCCACCTACGGCTGCAATTATTGGAAGTAAGGCTTGTTTTATATTTGAAAGTTCTCCTTGTAAAAATTCTCTTTTAATCTCAAGGGTTACAAAGAAGAAAAATATTGCCATTAAAGCATCATTTATCCAATGAATTACGGATAGCTTTAATCCAAAATTATTTATACCTATAAATAGATATTTGTTTAAAGTTGAGAAATATAAATCATCTAAATTTGAATTGCTTATAAATAAAGCAATAACGGCAGCAAATAACAAAACTAATCCACTAGCTGCCTCTAATTTAAAGAACCACTTAAAAGGTTTTGAAATATAATTGATCATTGAATTATGAAAGGTCTATAATAAATAGTTTAATATCTTTCAATGTTTCATATAGGTTGAAAAGCAACACTTCTAGTCCAGGAAAAACATTAATTAAGGGTGTTTTTAGAGTATCTAATAAAACAACTAAAGCTCCTAATGAGATTATAAATATGATTAAATATGAAAAAAATTTATTACTTTCATTTTTTTTAGTTACTTCAGATTTACTTTTAGGTTTTTTGATTTCTGATGATTTGAGTTTATCTTTATCTTGAAATTTAACCGATTGTTTTTTTTCTTGATTGTCAGTTTTATCATTATTTACTTGATTATTATTTTCATTTATTTCGTTATTAGTGCCTTCTATGACTGAAATTGATTCTTGAACTTGATCCTCTTTTTTATAAAACCAAACACGATCACATGAACCACATTGTAAATTTCGACCCTCATCAGGTATTAAATTTATATCAATATTGAATTTTTTTTTTTTACAAGGACATTCAATAATCATAAATTCTTATATACCAGATATTTATTAAAATTCTTTTAATTTTGAGGCTTTAATCATTGAAAATATCAATAACTACTGTATTAGTAATGCTCGCGGAGTGTAGCGCAGCCTGGTAGCGCATCTGGTTTGGGACCAGAGGGTCGCAGGTTCGAATCCTGCCACTCCGACCATCATTATGAGAAAAGCAATAATTTATATTCCTAACAAAAGTCCAATGCAGTCTGGTCTTGCAAAAACTAACAAGTGGATACTAGAATTTAAAACAAATGATCCAACTAAGAATCCTCTAATGGGATGGGAAAGTTCTGATGATACATTAACTGAGTTAAAATTAGAATTTTCATCTAAAGAACTTGCAATAAATTATGCTAAAAAGAAAAAAATACAATATGAGATAATTGAACCTAGAAAAAGAAAAACTGTAAAAAAATCTTATGCAGATAATTTCTTAAAATAATTATGTTTAGATTTTTCACAGAGAGAAATTGGTATATATGGTCATGGCTTGGTTCATTTGTAATTCTTTCATCGCTTTGGATCCAAGTTAAAATTGATGTAAAAATCAATGAGTGGTTTGGTGAATTTTATGACATGATCCAAAAAGCATTAGGAGCTCCTAATGCTATAACTATTGAAGAATATTGGGCAAGTTTACTTTCATTTATAATTTTAGCAGCTATGTATGTAGGTGTTGCAGTATTAGTTAGTTTTTTTACATCACATTATTTATTTAGATGGAGAGCAGCCATGGTTGAATGGTATCACTCTGTATACGATAAAGCTAGAAAAATTGAAGGTGCTGCTCAAAGAGTTCAGGAAGATACTATAAAATTTTCAAGGATAATGGAATCTTTAGGAACTAGTTTGATTGAAGCTTTAATGATTCTAATTGAATTTATGCCAATTTTATTTGGATTAAGTATAGGTATTCCAATATTTTTTTTTGGTGATTGGGATTATGGTCTAATTGTTGGTGCTCTTATTTGGTCAATTGGTGGCACAATTTTTCTTATAATTTTAGGTCTAATATTGAGGTTGGTAGGAGTTGAATATGATTTGCAAAAAAAAGAAGCAGCTTACAGAAAAATATTAGTAATAGCTGAGGATGATGGAACTATAAGACCAAAAACTATTGATGAATTATTTGAAGGTGTAAGAAAAATTCACTATTTAAGTTATTTGAGATATTTATATTTTAATATTGGTAGAATTGCTTATTTACAAGCCAATGTGTTATCTGCTTATGTTTTTTTAGCACCAGCGATAGTGGCAGGTGCTGTTACGTTAGGTGTTATGCAACAGATAATTAGAGCTTTTGGTAGAGTAGAGGGATCAATGCAATATATATTAAAAGCTTGGCCTACAATTATAGAACTCGCCAGTGTTTATAAACGTTTAAGAGAATTTGAACATAAGATCAAACAAGATGAATTTGTTGATGAAAAAATTTAATGACAATTGACCAAAAATTTATAGATCAATTTGTGAATGTTACTTCAAAAGCAGCTATTGCCTCATATCAATTAGTTGGAAAAAAAGATAAAATTGCAGCAGACAAAGCTGCAGTCGACTCTATGAGAAATGAATTAAATAAACTCAATATAAGAGGTAAAATAGTTATTGGTGAAGGCGAGTTAGATGAAGCTCCAATGTTATATATTGGTGAAAAAATTGGATCAATGAATGGTCCTGAAATTGATATTGCTGTTGATCCACTTGAAGGTACAAATTTTGTGGCAAATAATCTTCCAGGTGCTTTGTCAGTAATTGCAATTGCTGAAAAAAATAATCTTTTTAATGCACCAGAAACATATATGCAAAAAATATCTACTAAAGTAAAAGAGAAGGGAATTGTAGATTTAGATTACAGTGTAAAAAAAAATATTTTTAATTTATCTGAATACATAAATAAAAAACCAGAAAATATTACTGCTTGTGTTATGGATAGACCTAGACATAAAGAAATAATTACAGAATTAAAAAAAATAGGAGTTAATGTTAAATTAATTACAGATGGTGATGTATCAGGTGCTTTATTGGTAACAGAGGACAAATATGGGGTCGATATTTTTCTGGGCATTGGGGGTGGTCCAGAAGGTGTATTGTCTGCAGCAGCTCTTGATGCTTTTAATTGTGGTTTTCAGGGAAGATTTTTATTCAACACAGAATTAGATAAAAATAGAGCTAATAAGATGGGAATTAGAGATTTTAAAAAAAAGTATGAAATAAATGAGATAGTAAAAGGAGACTCAATCTTTTGTGCTACAGGTATTACTTCTGGAGATTTGGTCTCTGGAATAAAAATAGAAAATGATCAACTTGTCTCTGAAACTTTAATAACGCATAAAAGCTCTGGAATAAAAAAGATCGTTAAAAAAATTATAAAAACTTAATGACAAATTCACTCCTAAATCTAATAAAGCTTGATTAATATAAATTTTTGCAATAAAAACCAGCAAATTGGTCCCTTCGTCTATCGGTTAGGACACGTGGTTTTCATCCTCGAAAGAGGGGTTCGATTCCCCTAGGGACCGCCATATATGAATCATATTGTATATTTATTGGTTACTAAAAAAAATAATAAACTTACAAGTTATGTTGGATACACAATTGATTTAAACAAAAGACTAAAGCTTCATAATCAAGGCAAAGGTGCAAAGTTCACTAAAGGCTTTAAATGGGAGATTATTTATCAAAAAAGTTATAAAAATAAATCGAAAGCGTTAATTGAAGAGTATAAGCTAAAAAATAACAAAAAAAAAAGAGAACTTATTAAGCTAAAGTTTTTAAAAAAACATGAAAATATCAATTCTATTACCTTATAAAGAAAACTTTTCACTTAATAAATCTGGAGCTGTTTCATTATTTGTTAATGATGTAATAAAAAATAGTCCTCAAAAAAAAAATATTTATGTATATGGGAAAACAGATGAAAATAAATACTTAGATAATAATTACATAAATTTGAATTTTAAGGAGAAGTTTTTAAAAAGTAATTCTAAAGTTTATATTAATAATTTTTTAAAACATGAAGAAAAAGTAAATTCTGATATTATAGAAGTTCACAATAGACCAGCCTATATTGATTTAATTAGCAAAAATACTAAATCTAAAATTATTTTATATTTTCATAATGATCCATTATCAATGAATGGTTCTAAAACTTTAGCAGAAAGAAATTCTTTATTATCGATAGTTGATCATTTTATATTCAACAGTGAATGGTCGTTAAATAGATTTAAAATAGGATTAAAAAATGTTGATTTGTTTAAAAATAATTTTTCAATTATTTATCAATCCGTAAATAAGCCGAAAGTTAATTTTAATAAAAAGATTAAAGTTATTTCTTTTATAGGGAAACTTAATAAAGCAAAAGGCTATGATGTTTTTGGGAATTCAATTGTTAAAATTTTAAACAAATATCCTGACTGGAAATCTATTGTTATAGGCGATGAGCCTAGAGAAAAACACTCTTTCAATCACAAAAATTTGTTTATTTACGGTTATAAAAAACACAAATTTATACTTAAAAAATTAGAAAAAATAAGTATTTCAGTCATTTGTTCTAGATGGAATGAACCTTTAGGAAGAGCTAGTCTTGAAGCATGTAGTAGAGGATCTGTACCAATAATAACTAATAAAGGTGGTTTACCTGAAACTTCAAAGTCAGCCGTTTTATTGACAAATCTAAATGAAAAAAATCTTACAAAAAAAATTGAAAAACTCATTAATGACGAAAAGCTTTTAAGAAAATTGCAAAAAGAAAATTATAAAAATTTTCATTACACACCATCTTTTATAACAAAGAAAATAGTCAAAATTAGAAACAGTTTATTTCCTTTAAAAAGGTTTAACATGCTAAGGCAAAAATCAAAGCTTAAAATTTTACATATTACAAATTTCAATGAAAGGCATAATGGTAGACTTCATTATAATACAGGTAGAAGGATAAATAATGGATTTATTAGAAATAATCATACCGTATTTACATTAAGCGATAGAGATACAATCCATAAATCAAAGAGTCTTAAAGATATAACTGGAACGAATACTTTTAATAATAAAATTTTAGAAATAAACAAAACTTACAAACCAAATTTAATTGTTATTGGTCATGCTGATAATATTAAGGATCAAACATTTTATGATTTAAAGAATATTAATAAAGATTTAAAATTCTCACAATGGTTTTTGGATCCGGTTTCTAAAAATGGACCAGACTATGCAAAAAATAGATCTAGATTATTATTCAAATCTAAATTTATGGATGCAAATTTCCTTACATCTTCACCAGATGCACTAGATTTTAAACTAAACGATGCATACTATATTCCAAATCCAAGTGATCACTCTTTTGAAATACTTGAAAACTACAAAGATGAGCCAGATAAAGATTTATTTTTTGCTATGAGTCATGGTGTACATAGAGGTGTTTTAAAAAAAGGTAAAAAGGATGATAGAGAAATTTTTTTAAATAAATTACTTAAAATATCTAATAGTAATATAAAATTTGATTTTTACGGTTTTGGTAACAAACAACCTGTTTGGGGTGATGATTTTATGAGAGTAATATCTAATTCTAAAATGGGACTTAACTTAAGTAGGGGAGAGCCAATTAAATACTACAGTAGCGATAGAATTGCTCAACTTTTTGGCAATGGATTGTTAACTTTTCTAGATGAAAAAACAAAACTTAATGAAATATTTAAAAGTAATGAGGCTGTTTTCTATAACGGTATTAACGATCTTGCAGAAAAAATACTTAAATATAAAAAAGATAATAAAATGAGAAGAAATATTGCCAGAAATGGCAAAAAAAAATATATGAAATACTTTAATTCCAATATCGTATCCCAATTTATAATTGATAAAACTTTTGATTTAAAATCAAAAAATAAATACATTTGGATCTAATATGGATTTTTATAAAAAACTGACATTTTCAATATTGGCTTTTATTTTTTGTTTTGCTGTAATGATTAAACTAGTTGAACCTGTGATAGAAAGACAAATATCAAATTTATTTGCTGACAAGAAACTCTCAAAAAAACTAATGAGAGAACTAATTAATTCAACAGAGGATTTTACTCCAGAAAAAAAAGAACTGTATAAAAATCTTATTAAAAAAATTTATTTAAAATGGATCCCATTATTAGATGAAGCAAGAAATGAGGCAAAAGAAGAATTGACCAAATAAAAAATGAATTTTTTAAAATTGCTTTTTTTTAAAAAAATATCATTAATTAACTATATAATTATTTTTCTCTTTTTAATATATTCAATTTTAATTACTAGATATCAATATGATGGCCATCATATTGGTCTAATTTATTCAAACTCATTAGATCTGTTAAATGGAAAATTACCTTATAAGGAGATCTTTATTCAATATGGAATTTTAACAACCTTAATTAATTCATTCATTTTGTTAATATTTGATAATAAATTATTTTTTATAATTATATTTAATTCAATTTTTTATTCATTAGGTATTTTATTTATAAGCAAAATTGTCAAAAATTTAACCAATTTAAAACTTTCATTACTTTCAACTATAATAATTTTATTTAATCACCCAATACCTTGGTTGCCATGGCCAAATTATATTGTATTCTTTTTTATCTCAATAAGCTTTTATTTCTTAACTGCCAATAAAAAAAATTTTTTTCTTTTTGGTTTATTTCTGGGATTAAGTGTACTTACTAGACAAGATTTTTTTTTATCAATTTTATTTTCGTTTTTAACATTTAATTTTTTATTTTTTTTAAAAAAATATAAATTTTATTTTAAAGATTTTATGGTTTCAGCAGCTGGTTTTCTTTTACCATTAATTATATTTATGTTATATTTATTATCATTTAATTTATTTGATTATTGGTTTAATTACTTATCTTTACCGAATATTTATCTTGAAATATATGAAACATCTGCAAGCAAACTTATAATTGAATATATTATTTTTTTTATTACAGAATCTTTTTATTCTTTTATAATAACGCCTCAATATTTTTTAATTTCAATAATATTAATTTTAAATTCAATCATATTATTTTTATTTATTTTTAATAAAGCTAAGATTAGTAAAGAAATTTTATTTATTTTAATTGTTGCAAACTTTTCATCAGCCACTGCATTAAAAATAGAATTATTTAGGCTTTATACATCTGTAATATTTGGATTAATTGTTTTATTATGCGTATTTGATCGTATACAGAATAAAGATTTAAGAAAAAATATGCTTTTATTATTATTCTTGCCATCCTTGTTTTCAATATGTTTTTATCCAATGGGAAATAATCATTTTTTTAAAAAGATTAATTTCACAGTACCTGATGAAAAAGTCATAAATAGTAATTTTAACTACTATGTGATGCCCGAGCAAAAAATTAAAATATTTAATAAAATTAATGATTTAAGTCAAAAATGTGATGTTGGTTATCTAGAAAATTTAACCTGGGATACTTTATATTCCACTGTTGCAAAATATGACAGGATTAGAGTTACTCCTTATGCTCAATTTAAAAAAAAGAATTATAAACTAGTAGATTTAATTGAAACTAAAAAAGGATCAAATTTATCATTTATTAATCTTATTAACAAAGAAATCAGCAATTCAAATATTATACTTTTGATTTCAGATAATAATTATTTTTACAAAAATGATAAAATTCAAATTACACCAAATTATAAAATGTTTAAAATTGATCAAGAAAATGTTATGGGCAAACCTAAAATACTTAGGATATATTTCCCAAAAAAATGTATTATTTAAAAAATGATTTCCTTATTTAATTTTTTTTTAAAGCTTAAAATCTTTCAAAAAAAAATGACATCAGAGAAAAATTATTATTCTTTTAGTGGTGTTGATGTAATTATTGAAAATATTTTTAGAAATCAACATGGAGGTTTCTATGTTGATGTTGGATGTCAAAATCCAATTAAAAACAATAATACTTATTTACTACATAAAAAAGGTTGGAATGGTTTAAATATAGATCTTGATAAAGCAAATATCGATCTATTCAATGTATCAAGACCAAACGATGAAAATGTAAATATTGCTATTTCTAATAAAGAAGGTCTTACAGATTTATATTTTTATCATAAGAAATCTCCAATTAACACTATTGATAAAGCTACCAGTGATTTTCAAAAGTCAAATGTATCTGAAATTAAAAAAATAAAAACAAACACTTTAAATAATGTTTTATCGAAATCAAAAAATAAAAATAAGAAAATTAACTTGTTATCCATTGATGTTGAGGGTCATGAGCTTCAGGTTCTCGAGGGTTTTGATTTTAATATATACAAACCTGATGTAATTGTTGTTGAATTATTAGATCTTAATATAAAAAAACTTGAAGTTAAAAATTTAAATATTGAAAATTTATTTAAAACTCAATTATATCAATTTTTAATTTCTAAAAATTATATTTTAGTTAATTGCATTTATTCTGATTTAATTTTTATAAGTAAAGAATTTAGAGATTAATTATAATTTAATTTTATTTAGGGCGTTATTTTTAAATAAATTTGCTTCTTTTATGTATCTTCTAACCATTTCTGGTGATTTATGTCCTGTCATTGCCATTATATTTCGTTCTTCAGCACCTGATTCTGCTGCTGAAGTAGCGAACCCTGACCTTAAACTATGACCAGAGTAATTTCTGCTATTAACACCTGCTAGTTCTAAGTATTTTTTTATAATTAATGCTACAGATTGATCTGTTAATCTTTTTTCTGATAATTTAGATCCTTTTGTAAATCTTCGAAATAAAGGACCCGTTGTAATTTTTGATATTTTGATCCAATTTTTAATTGATATTACTGGGCAATATTTTGTATTGTCGAAGTAGGGGACTCCCTTTAATAAACCCTGGCCAAATTGATCAGTTTTTGATCTTGTTAGTTTTATTTTTAGCCCTTCTGTTACAAAGTCCAAGTCATCATAATTTAGTGAAACTATTTCATTTCTTCTAAAACCACCTGCAAAACCAATTAGGATTATTGTCCTATCTCTAATTCCTAATATTTTTTCTTTATTTATATTATCTATAACATTAATTATATTTTTTAAATCATTGATTAATAACGGTTTTTTGCCAATTTGAATATTTCCCTTTCTACGCTTTATACCCATAATATTTTCAATAATTGATGGATGTTTTGTATCAAGATAATGACCTTTTAACTTATGAATAACTCCTATTGAGACCAATCTTCTTTTTATAGTACTCATTTTAATTTTTTTAGAGGATAAATTAGTTAAGTATAATGAAACAATTTTTGGTTCCGAAGGAAGCGATTTAAATCCGTTTTGAGAACAAAACAAACTAAAGTCATTAAAGTCAGATTTATAAGCACGCACAGTATTAGTTGCTTTTGAGCTCTTTAAATTTAATAAAGTTTCTTCTTTTAGAGCTTTTAAGTCTGTAATTATGTTATTCATACTTTTTACTATTGATAACCATTTATTATCACTAGTAATATAACAAGGGTTTTCTAATGTCAAATAAAATAATTGATCATTTTTAAGTACAATTAATCATGTTGCGAGCTTAATAATGATGAAATATAACTTTAAAATGGGCATAGTCGGAGTAATTGAACCAATATATTTTCTAATCACATCGATTGGCTTTGTAATTCTGAGCTTTATTCAGTATAAAAAAACAGGAAAAACGTTAGAAACGATCTATCTCTCTATTTTATCTGTTTTCTTTATAGTTTGCTTTATTATTTTAAATTTTTATTGATGAAAGGTACTAAATTTCAATTAAAAGTCTGGAAATACCTTAAAACTATACCAAAAGGTACAGTAAAAACCTATAAAGAGGTAGCTATTGCTATAAAAAGCCCTAAATCATCCCGAGCTGTAGCTAACGCGTGTGGAAAAAACCTATATGCTCCCAAAATACCATGTCATAGAGTAATTCGATCTGATGGAAAAATAGGTGGATACTCTGGTAGAGGTGGAATTAAGACAAAGCATAGTTTATTGAGATCTGAAAAAATTGATATTTAGTTTCATTCTAGACCTATTTAATGGTCAAAAACACCTTTAAAATCAACAGTTTTTTGATATTTAAGGCAATTTTAGTAGAAATAGTTTTTGCACCCTTCAGTTGTACTATATATCTACATAAACCAAAATAAAGCACCTCTATGGCCGTTTAAAACATATATTCTAATACTGCATTGCTCTACTTTTCAATGATAACAGGGCTCATTTAAGAGTAAAATTTCTTAGAATTTATTATGAATTTTTGTTGCCCTACTCACTTAACTGAATATAAATTTTAAATTTTGTGATTAACAAGCTTTAAAAACCATTGATATTAAACAATTTTTACTATTAATTTTACTTTTCCATTAAAATTTTTGTAATTTTGTCCTTTTTTATTTTAAATAATGTTTATTAAGCTTGATTTTTTATGTAAATTTAAAAGCTTACACAAATTTATAAAATAAAATAACATAATAATTACAATAGTTTATATTTATATAATAAAGTTATACATTATATTATAGTAAATATTTATTTACTATTAACTAGAACGAGTTAGCAGATATTCTCTTCTGGAAATATATAGCCCACTTAGAACGATAATAAATAAACCTAAATAAGTCCAATTATCAGGTAATTCATGGAAGAAATAGTAACTAATAAGTATATTTGTAATTATCTCTGTATAGCCCAAGGGAGCTAATTTAGATGCATCAGCATATTTAAGGGATAGTATAAGGAAAAGATGCGCTATAGAGGCTATAAGGCCGATTAAAGCCATTAAAATCCATTGATTTGATGTAGGATTAACCCAAACTGAGGGCAAAAACACGCTAATTATAATAGTTCCTATTAAACCTGATAATAAAAGGGTTAAAAGTGGATTATCTGAATTACTCAATTTCCTTGTGATTATAAGATAAAATCCATAACAGATACCATTACCTAATGCGGCCATGGTAGCTAAATTAAGTTCAATAAAGCCAGGTCTTATTACAATTAATGTTCCAATAAATCCTAAAGACACAGCGGTCCACCTTTTCACCCCTACTTTCTCATTTAAAAAAAACGGAGATAAGGCTGTAACACAAATTGGAGCAACAAAAGCTAAAGTTAAAGCCTTAGGAAGTGAAATTTCTGATATTGCATAAAAAAATAAATAAGTAGAAAAAACAAAAATTAATCCTCTAATTAATTGAAGGGCCGGTTTTTTTGTCCAAACTAATGAATGCCTATAAAAGATAAGCATTAAGGATAATGTAAAGACTACAGTAAAAAAATATCTTGCCCAAGTTATCTGCAAAACATCCATAGATGAGCTTAAATATTTAGCAAAAGCATCCATAACAGGAACAATCATCCAAGCAGATGCATTTAAAATTATTGCCTTCATAAAAGAAGGATATAGTTTAATAGAAGTATTTTAAAGCAAAGAATACAATAATTGGTAACGTTATAAATGACATAATTGTTGAAACTACGATCATACTTGCAATGCTATCAACAATTTTTTTAGGTGAATACATTGAACCAATTAAATAAGTCAAAACTGCACTTGGCATAGCACATTGAATTAAAAATACACCTGCTGCAAAACCAGATAGATTAAACATTTTTATAATACCTAGTCCAATTAATGGACCAATAAAAACTCTACATATAGAAGAAATAAAAGCAGATTTAAAAGAAAAAACTTTTAATCTTGTAAGGGCTATACCTAAAGACATCAATATTAAAAATATTGCTGTATAAGCGGTAATCATAGTTGTATTCACCAAAAAAACTGGGGTTTCAATTTCATAATATATAAAAATAATTGAAATTATTATTGCATATACAGGTGGGCTTTGAAGTAAAAGCTTTAAACTAAATTTTTTACTAGCTAAAAAAACATTTATTGTAAAATGAAAAAATATAACTAATGAAGAGATAGTAGCTGCAATACCTAATCCTAAATCACCATAAGCAAATAAACAAATTGGTAATCCCATGTTACCAACATTAGGTAAAACGAAAGGTGGAAGTTCTCGTATTATTTCTTTTTTCAAAAAAATTAAAAAGATTACACCTACTATAGCAAAGGCAAATATTGCAATTAATGAATACCAAAAATACTCAATAAACATTGAGAATGTGACACCAGTGGTAGTGATAGCGTAAAAAACCATTGCAGGACTTCCGATATTAGCAGCAAAATTTGTGATAAAAGAAGTATCTAATTTAGGATTTTTTTTACCAATAAAGTAACCAATACCCACCATAAAAAAAACAGGAAATAAAACTTCAAAAAGTTTAAAATAAATATCCATTAACCAAGCACTCTAATAAGAGTTGGTTTTTTTAAAATATTTTTATTTTTTTTAAATATAGATAAACAATTCTTGGAATTTATCTCAGAGGTTTTATGAGTTATGATTACTATTGTTGCTTTATTTGTTTTTTTATCAGGTGTTTGAATAAGTCTTTTTACAGATATGTTATACTTGGCTAAACGATTGGTAATTTGAGATAAAACTCCAGGTCGATCACTCACTTCAAACCTTAAATATAGTGAATTTGTATAATTATTTATATTATAAGATTTTAGAGCTTTTAATTGCGCAAAAGGAATTCCAAAAGGTTTTTTAATATTTCCTCTAAGTATGGACAATAAGTCAGAAAGCAGAGAAGACGAGGTAGGACCAGGACCTGCACCTTCTCCTTGTAAAATACTTTCACCAACTGGTTTACCTTCAAGAATTACTGCATTCATTACTCCATTAACATTCCCTATATAAGATTTTTTGTTAACTAAACATGGGTGAACTGTTTCAAAAAGTTGATTATTTTTTAATTCCGTTATGCCAAGAAGTTTTATTCTTAAATCTAATTGATTAGCAATTTTTATATCTTTTAATTCAATTTTTTCTATCCCCTCCATTAAACTTTTGTGGTGTGAAATTTTACTATTAAATGCGAGTGCAGATAAAATTCTTACCTTTGCAAAAGCATCAAAACCATTTAAGTCTAATTTAGGATTGCCTGGTTCAGCATAGCCAAGTTTTTGTGCTTTAATAAGAACATCATTAAATTTCAGATTAGAATGTTCCATTTCAGATAAGATATAATTTGAAGTTCCATTTAATATTCCATAAATCTTTGAAATCTTGTTTGTTGCTAATCCTTCCTTAATTGATCTTAAGATTGGGATACCTCCTGCTACAGAAGCTTCAAACTCTAAGTTAACATTATTTTTTTCAGCTAATTTTGCTAGATAATTTCCATGTTTAGAAATTAAGGCTTTATTTGGTGTAATGACATGAACCTTGCTTTTTAAAGCTTTCTCTACAATCTTTTTGGATACACCATCAGATAATCCTATTGCTTCAAATAAAATATCAACTTTATGTTTTTTAAGTACGTCTATAGGGTTGGTATAAAATATTTTCTTATTAATTTTAAATTTTCTTTTTTTTTTAATATTTTTTGCTGATATCGCTACTACATTAATTTTTGTTCCTGTTTTTATTTCAATATTTTTTTTTTTTGTATTTAACTCATTAAGTAGATAAATACCAACTTGTCCCAAACCAACTACTGCAATATTATATATTTTTTTCATTTACTGATATCAGGATATTTACTTTTTTTTGTGTAGTCTTCTATATATATTTTATATTCTTCCAATGTCATTGACGTTACATCTTTTGATTTTTTTAATATTTTTGAAAGGTTTTTTTGTTCATTTTTTTTTTTAATAGTATCTTTAGTCCAATACTGAGAATCTTTATTTAATGAACAGTGGCTAATAAATAATAGAAAAAATAAACAAAATATTAATCTCATATTAATCCAGTTGTTTCTGGAAAGTTAAATCTATTATTCAGACTTTGTACTGCTTGCCCTGCTCCACCTTTTATTAAATTATCTATAGCTGAAAGTATAATAATTTTATTATTAAATTTTGACTTGCAGACCGAAATTTTACAATTGTTAGTATTAATAACATCATTTGTGCTTATCAGAGCATTTGATTTGGAAATCTTCACAAATTTTTCGTTTTTGTAGAATTTTGATAATAAACTTATGACCTTTGATTGATTTACATTTTTATTTAAATCTAAATATATAGTACTTAGAATTCCTTTAAACATTGGTGATAAATGTGGTGTAAAACTGACTTCAATTTTTTTCTTAGAAAATTTTTTTAACATTTGGTCAATTTCTGAATTATGACGATGATTTCCAACACCATATGCGCTTAAAGATTCATATAAATTTTTATTTTTATATTTTTTGTGAACACCTCTACCAGCGCCAGAATAACCTGATTTTGAGTCTATTATAATATTTGAAACTTTAACTAAATTTTTATTAATCAAAGGTATTAATGGCAAGAGTATAGATGTTGGATAACAACCAGGACTTGAGATAATATTATATTTTTTGATTTCTTTTCTGTTTATTTCAGGTAGTGAATAGATACTTTTGTTTATAAGTTTAATTGCTCGATGCTTTTGCTTATACCATTTTTTATATTCTGAAGCTTTTTCAAGTCTAAAATCTGCAGCTAAATCAATTAATATATTTTTTTTATTTAAATATTTAGATATATCTTGAGCTTCTCCATTAGGAAGAGCTGTAAAAATAATATCAACATCATCTAATAAATTTTTATTGAATTTTCTTATTTTAGGTAATTTATATTTTGATAACGACTTTTCATAAAAAGAAATACTCTTACCTACTGAAGAATTACCACATAGATATTTTATATTTATATATTTGTGCTTAACTAATATCTTAATTAATTGAGTACCAATATATCCAGTTGATCCAGAGACTAACGCATTTAGCTTAGGCATTTTATATTATAACAGTTAAATATTAAAAAAAAATTATCTTTTAGAAAATTGGAAGCTTCTTCTAGCTTTTCTTCTACCAGGTTTTTTCCTCTCAACAGCTCGAGAATCTCTCGTGGTAAGTTTTTCAGTTTTCAATGTGCCTTTTAAATTTTCATCAAATAAAACTAATGCTTTAGATATACCGTGAACCATAGCTCCAGCTTGACCTGTAGGTCCACCACCTTTAACACTACATCTAACATCATAATCTGTAGATTGATTTATAATCTCAAAAGGTCTTGTAATTAGCATTTTATGAGTTTCGTCTGCAAAATATTCACTAAATAATTTTCCATTCACATATATTTTACCAGATCCTTTTTTTAACCAAACTTTCGCAATAGAAGTTTTTCTTCTGCCAGTTGCATATTTACTATCTTTAAAATCTAATTTAAGTTTAGTTGATTTTGAAGATGTTTGAGTATTTTCCATATTAATTTCTTGCTAAATTTTTACTGTTCAATTTATTTAATTCGATAACTTTTGGATTCTGTGCAGAATGCGGGTGATCATTACCTGCATAAATTTTTAATTTAGTTAATTGTTTTCGACCCAAAACTCCACCGGGTAACATTCTTTTAACTGCAAGTTTCAAAGTTTCACCTGGTTTTTTTTCATGTAATTTTTCAGGTGTATTAATCTTAATTCCACCAGGGTGACCTGTATGTCTGTAGTACTTCTTGTCTTGAAATTTTTTCCCTGTGAATTTTATTTGTTCAATATTTTTGACAACAACAAAATCACCGTCATCCATATGTGGAGTATAAGTTGTTTTATTTTTTCCTCTTATAATATTTGAAACAACCGTTGCCAATCTTCCGACAACAGCATTAGTTGCATCAATTTCATACCAAGATGATGTTATTTGGTCTTTTTTAAGGAATTTAGTCATTGTGCGAGGATTAATACTATTATTAAAATCAATGTCAATTTTATATTTATCTTGATAATAGGTCTTAATTTGATAAAAAGATTATGCCGATTTGATCCTATTGCGGGCTTTAAACTGCTAAAGAGGAATTCTCATTAAGTATCGGTAGGCATTTGAACTGTATTGTGCGCCTTACATCATGTTAAAGCACTAAAAAAGGAGTATATTATGACTACTAAAAGAAACAATCCTGAGACTATTGCAGTGCACGGTGGGGATTACAGAAGTGATCCTGCAACAAATGCTGTAGCTGTGCCTATATATAGAACTACATCTTATGAATTTAACAGTACAGAGCATGCAGCAAACCTATTTTCGCTAAAAGAGTTTGGAAATATTTATACCAGAATAATGAATCCCACAAATGACGTATTAGAAAAAAGAGTTGCCGCTCTTGAAGGTGGTTTATCATGTGTAACTGTTTCATCAGGTCAAACAGCATCATCATTTGCTGTATTAAATGTTGCTCAAGCTGGTGATAATATAGTGAGTTCTACTGATTTATATGGTGGAACTGTATCATTATTTAACAACACACTTAGTAAGCTTGGAATAGAAATAAGATATGCAGACCCAAGTGATCCTAAAAATTTTGAAAAACTAATTGATAATAATACACGAGCCTTTTATGGTGAAACTCTACCTAATCCATATTTAAGAGTATTTCCCATTAAAGAAGTTTCAGATATTGGAAGAAAATATAATATTCCTCTTATAATGGATAATACTGCCGCCCCTGTCATCTGCAAACCTATAGAACATGGGGCTGCAGTGGTTATTCATTCTTTGACAAAATATATTGGTGGGCATGGAACAGCAATCGCTGGAAGTATTGTTGATAGTGGTAATTTCGATTGGACAGCTGATCCTAAAAGACAGCCATTATTTAACGAACCAGATGCTAGCTATAACAATGTTATATGGGGAAAAGCAGTGCCCGAGATGACTGGTGCAAATGTTCCTTTTGCTGTACGTGCTAGAGTTTGTCTGTTGAGAGATCTAGGGTCAGCATGTGCGCCTGATAATGCTTTTGCAATTATACAAGGTCTCGAGACTGTGGCTTTAAGGATGAAACAGCACTGTGAAAATGCACAAAAGGCTGTTAATTTTTTAAAAAATCATAAAGAAGTAACCAAAGTAATTTACTCAACAGAACATGATAAGCATATTTCTGATAGAGCTAAACAATACTTAAAAGGTGGAAATGGACCAATGGTTGGTATTGAGCTAAAAGGTGGGATTGAAGCTGGAAAAAAATTCATAGAGTCTTTAAAAATGTTTTATCATGTTGCCAATATTGGTGATGCTAGAAGTTTAGCTATACACCCAGCAAGCACAACACACAGCCAATTAAATGAAAAAGAACTAGCTGCATCTGGCGTAACACAAAGTTACGTTAGACTGTGCATTGGTATCGAACATATTGATGATATTATTGAAGATTTAGATCAAGCTTTAAATAAATCCTCAAAAGGTAATCTTAAAGCAGTTAGTTAGTTCTGGTATTTATATAGAAAAAATAAATAGAAGAAGATATTAAAAAAATTGAACTTACTTGGTGTAAAGCAGCAATATAAATATGTGCACCGAGTACAATTGTATAAATTCCTAAAATAATCTGTATAATTATAAAAAAACCTAATATGTTTACTGATCTATAGAGTTTATTTGTTTTATTTTTATAGATTTTAAAAAATATAAATACATAAAATAATCCAATTACATATGCCATGTTTCTGTGAATAAACTGAACCAATGAGGGATCACTCAAAGCAGATAATTTAAATAAATTCTCTAAATTATTATCATCTGGAAAATAAGTATTTCCCATAAGGGGCCAAGAATTATAAATTTTCCCCGCATCCATTCCTGATACAAATGCACCAATTACAATTTGTATTAAAATTAAAACTAAAAATATAAATGGAATAATTGGATTTATTCCATCTGGAACTTGATTATAGTTTTGATATTTTAAATAATTCCAAAAAATTAATGATAAAATTAAAAAAGCAATAAACAAATGAGCAGACAATCTAAAGTGACTAACATCTATTCTATCAACTAAACCGCTGCTGACCATATACCAACCAATAAATCCTTGGAAACAAATTAGGAAAAAAATAAAATATAAATCAAGTATTTTTGAAATTTTTAATTTGAAGGAAAAATATATAAGTGGAAATAGATAACACAATCCTATTAATCTACCTAAAAATCTATGAGCCCACTCCCACCAGAAAATAACTTTAAATTCTTTTAGGCTCATATTGAAATTCTGTAACTTAAACTCAGGAATTTCTTTGTATAAATTAAAATATAATATCCAATCGTTTTGATTTAGAGGTGGAAGTAATCCTGAAAATAATTGCCATTTTGTTATAGATAGACCAGAGTCAGTTAGTCTGGTTAAACCACCAACTACAATCATAATAGAAATTATAATAAACATTGAAATTAACCAAAAAGATAATTGATTATTAATTTTAGTATTAACAGTATACATAAGCGCTTAAATATAATATTTTTTTAATAATCCAAATATATAAATGTCGCCTTTAAAGAGAAAAAAATTAAGTAAAATTAGAATTGAATTAGATAAACTTGATAATTCTCTCATCAAAATTATAAAAAAAAGAACAAATCTTGTTAAAAAGGTCCTCAAACTAAAAGATAAAAAAAATCAAATTATTGATCAAAAAAGAATAAGTATAATTTTAAAAAATATAAAAAAAAAATCAGTTAAAAATAATATAGACCCAAAAATAACAAATAGGATTTGGAAGAATATGATTTGGGCTTATATTGAATTCGAAAAAAGAAATTTTAAAAAGAAATAGTTATTTACTGTGTGGAGGTAATTTCTTCTCTACAAACATTTCATGCTTTCTAGTATCTGGATTATATTTTTTTGCTGAAAGTTTAACCTTTGCTTTTTCACCACCTGCAGGTTTTTTTACATAGTAAAAAAATGAGCTATCAGGCTTAGCTTCAGGAACGAGTCTTACCTTAACATGAGTTTTTTTTGCCATATTATTTCAGTTCTTTTATAATATTAGAAATCTTAACTAATTTATTTTTTAAATTTTCAGCTTTTATAGATTTATCTGCAATTTCGTCAAGCTTTAAAGAAACTTCATTATTTAGTATCTTTTTTACACCGTTAATTGTCATGCCCTGTTCCTTTAAAAGAAACTTTACTTTCTTGAGAAGATTAATTGTTTTTTCATCATAATATCTTCTATTAGAATTTAATATTTTAGGCTTAATTTGTTTAAACTGTGTCTCCCAAAATCTAATTACATGCGTTGGGAGGATGCCATTTTTATTTGCTTGAAGTTTTAAAATTTTTGCAACTTCTCCAATAGTTTTATAAGCATTTTCTGACTTATCCATTATCTTTCATATTAATAAATTCTTTAAATTCTTTGGAGGGCTTAAACAAAACCACCTCTCTACTTGATATTACTTTTGTTTCTTTAGTTTTAGGGTTTCTTCCTATTCGTGATTTTTTTTGTCTTGTAGAAAAAGTACCAAATTTTGATAATTTTATTTTTTTTTCAGATTTAATATTTATTACAATTGTTGATAAAAAATCTTCAATTAAATTTTCTGAAATTTGTTTTGAAAAACCAAGTTGCATATAAACTAAATTAACTAAGTCTTTTTTAGTTAAGTTTATTCTCATTTAAATATTATGTTTGATCTTTTTTATCAAATTGCCTTTCACAATTCTATGACAAACATCAAGAGAGTTTGAAAAACCTATATAATCTGTTCCACCATGGCTTTTAACTACGGGTGAGTCTAGACCTACAAAAATTGCACCATTATACAATCTAGGGTCTAATCTTTTCTTAAATTTCTTTAAATTTGATATATTTAGTAGTGAAGAAATTTTGCCCATAATATTTCCGGTCATTGTTTTTTTTAACTCACTTGTGATGAAATTTGCTGTACCCTCAGCAGTTTTTAGGGCAACATTTCCTGTAAAACCATCAGAAACAATTACATTTACATCACCATCCATCAAATGATTTCCCTCAATATAGCCTTCAAAATTATAATTATTTGAATTTTTTTCATTTAAAATTTGAAAGGTTTCTTTTATTGTTTCATTTCCTTTTAGTTCTTCAGATCCAATATTTAATAATGCAACATTAGGTTTGTCATCAGGATATAGCGATGTGTATAAGGCAGCACCCATAATTGAAAAATCAATCAAATTTTTTGAACTACATTCTATATTTGCACCTAAATCTAATACTACACTCATACCTTTTTTATTTGGCCAAAGAGCAGACAAAGCTGGTTTATCAATATTTTCAATCATTTTTAAATTTAATTTAGCTACAACTAATAAAGCTCCGGTATTTCCAGCTGATATAACTATATCTGCTTTCTTTTCTTTAACACTCTGTATAGCAAGCCACATGCTAGTTTCTTTGCCTCTCTTCGCTCCTTCTAGAGGGGTATCAGTACTTTTAATTACTTTTTCTGTGTGAATAATTTCATAAAATTTATCATCAACTTTTCCTTCTATTAATTCAAGAATTTTATTTTTGTCTCCAAAAATTTTATAAAAAATATTTTTATTTGTCTTATTATTAAAAATAATCCCATCAATAATTTTTTTAGGTGACCTGTCACCTCCCATTGCATCAACTGCAATTTTAATTAAATCTGACATTTTATAGATATAATATACTATTCTTTTGGGTCTAAAACTTGTCTCCCCTTGTACATACCAGTTTTTAAATCAAGGTGATGCGATAGCCTATATTCACCAGATTTTTTATCCTCAACTATATTTTTAGTAGAATATTTCATGGTTTGGGCTCTTCTCATTCCAGTTCGAGAAGGTGTTTGTTTTCGTTTTGGTACAGCCATAATTATTCGTTACTTACACTTTTTAAGTAAGAATTCAAAGTTTTTTTTGATAATTCGTCGTCAAAATTCTCAAAATAATCAAGCAAATATTCAATATTCCCAAAATCACTTAAGAAAATTGAAATTTTTTTTAATTTTTCAGTTTTGGATAAATTCTTCCAAAAATGAATTTCTGACACCATTGAATGAAATAAATTTATATAATCCTTCATTTTTTTATTAATAGATTGATCACCATAACCAATTTCTCTAATACTCAATTCGAGTTGACGAAAATTAAAATCATAAATTTCTTGTAATACAGTCTTATTTTCATCATTTTTGTAATTTTTTAGAAAAAAAGAGAAATGAAGTAAAAACAGGGTTAATCGATCAGAAAAATTATCTTCCCGGTTTAAATTTTTGTATAAATCTTTATTTCTAGTGTAATTTATCAAATTATTATAAAGATATAAATACTTTTGTTTCATGTATAAAACATTATATATAATTTTTTTTTCATTGATAGTTACAAATTGTTCTTTTAAACCTACCATCAAACATCATGGTGTTCCCTACTTAGAGAATAAACAAAACAAACTTTTTGTTAATAAAACTAATGTTAATGATATAAAAAGAATATTAGGTAATCCACAAACAAAAAGTAAATTTGATAAAGATATATGGATTTATATAGAAAGAAAACAAACTCAATCAGAATTAAAAAAATTGGGAAAAATGAAAATTTTACAAAATAATGTTTTAGTCCTTGATATTAATAATTTAGGAATACTTGAAAAGAAAACATTTTATACAAAGGAAGACATGGAAGAATTAAAAGTTGTAGAAGCGACAACTGAAGCTGGTTTTAAAAGAAATTCATTTATTTATGATTTCATGTCAAGCATGAGGCAAAAAATTAATGACCCTCTAGGACAGAGGGCCAAAAAAAGAAAGAAAATTACCCAGCGATAACTGCTAAAAGTAATAAAGCAACTATATTTGTAATCTTTATCATCGGGTTGACTGCTGGTCCTGCTGTATCCTTGTATGGATCACCAACAGTATCTCCTGTTACAGCAGCTTTATGAGCTTCAGAACCTTTTCCGCCATGATTACCATCTTCAATATATTTTTTAGCATTATCCCAGGCGCCGCCTCCTGCCGTCATTGAAACTGCAACAAATAATCCTGTTATAATTACACCTAACAACATTGCACCTACCGCAGCAAGTGCAGCAACTTGACCTCCAATGGCAAAAATTATGAAATATAAAACCACAGGTGATAGTACAGGCAATAATGAAGGGATTATCATTTCTTTAATTGCCGCTACTGTTAATAGATCTACTAATTTTGCATAATCAGGTTTTTGTTTTCTTTTCATTATACCTGGGTATTTTTTGAATTGTCTCCTTACTTCAACAACCACAGCTCCACCTGCTCTACCTACGGCTTGCATTCCCATTGAGCCAAATAAATAAGGTAACATTCCACCAATTAACAAACCAACAACAACATAAGGGTTTGATAAATCAAAAGTTACAACGATACCCTCAAGAGCTGAGCCAGCTTCTTTTGAAAAATGTTTAATGTCTTCTGTATAAGCAGCAAATAAAACCAAGGCACCTAAACCAGCCGATCCAATTGCATAACCCTTTGTTACAGCTTTTGTTGTGTTACCTACTGCATCTAATGCATCAGTAGTTTTTCTTACTTTTTTATCTAAATTTGACATTTCCGCGATACCACCAGCATTATCTGTAACTGGACCATAAGCATCTAATGCTACAACCATACCAGCTAAAGCAAGCATAGTTGTTACTGCAATAGCAATTCCGAAAAGACCAGCAATAGAATTAGTGATAAGAATACCTGCAACAATTATTAGAGCTGGAATTGCAGTAGCTTCCATTGATACAGCTAACCCCTGTATAACGTTTGTTCCATGTCCAGTTGTTGATGATAAAGCAACAGATTTAACTGGTCTATAATTTGTTCCTGTGTAATATTCTGTTATCCAAATAAGTAACCCCGTAATTACTAGTCCAACAACTCCACAATAGTACAAGTTCATACCATTAAAAGTTTTGCCATTTACTGTATATTCATTTGCAAAACCTATTACATGATCTGTCACAGGCCATAAAATTACTAATGACGTTACAGCTGATACTACAAAACCTTTATACAAGGCATTCATAACATTTTTAGTGTTACCTAATTTAACAAAAAAAGTACCAAGTATTGAAGTTAACAAACATGCAGCACCGATACTTAATGGATAAATCATCATATTTAAATCACCCACAAAGAAGATTGATGATAAAACCATTGTAGCAACAATAGTAACTGCATAAGTTTCAAATAAGTCTGCTGCCATACCTGCACAATCACCTACGTTATCACCCACGTTGTCAGCTATCACGGCTGGATTTCTTGGATCATCTTCTGGGATACCTGCTTCTACTTTTCCTACTAAATCAGCACCTACATCAGCTCCCTTTGTAAAAATTCCCCCACCTAACCTTGCAAAAATTGAAATTAAAGAAGCACCGAAACCTAATGCAACAAGAGCATTAACAATTTCTCTTTCATCAACATTTAACTTTAATAAGAGATAGTAATAAACAGCTATTGATAACAATGCTAAACCAGCAACTAGCATACCTGTTACTGCGCCTGATTTAAAAGCAACGGAAAGACCTTGAGCTAAACCTTTTCTTGAAGCCTCTGCTGTTCTTACGTTAGCTTCGACAGATACTAACATTCCAACATAACCTGCAATACCTGATAAAGCAGCACCAATTAAATATCCCACACCAACTAAGGGACTAAAAGCTATGCTAACAATTACTAAAACAACAACACCAACAATAGCTATTGTTTTATATTGTCTTGCTAAATATGCTTTAGCACCAATTTGAATTGCGGATGCAATCTCTTGCATTTTTTTATTACCTGCACTTGAATTAAGAATATTTTTTCCAGTGAAAAATCCATAGACAATAGATAAAAGGCCTGCTGCTATTGTATATAATAAAATTGTTTCTGCCATTGAGCTCATGAAAACCTTAATGTTGTTGGTTGTTAAATTTTAAGCCCGCACAATACAAAAAAAGCTAAAAAAGACAATAATTAACTTTTAGAATTGATGAACATAACCTCTATTTTTAAGCACTATTTCCCTACCTTTTTCATCAATAATTACTGATCTTTTTTTATTAGAACAAATTTTACCTATTTTAGAAATTTTAATACTAAGATTTTTAGATGTTTGGGCTATGATTCTAGATTTATCTTTGCTTGCAGTAAATAAAATTTGATAATCATCCCCATTCGATACAAGTTTAATCTTTTTCATTTTTTTCATTTTTATTATTTTTATTAAATTTTTTGAAATTGGTATTTTTTTTTCGTTTAAAGAAAATGATAAGTTCTGATTGTTTATCATTTTACTCAAATCATCAATCAGACCATCTGACAAATCAATCGAGGAATTTGCAAAGTTTAATAGCTTTTTAGTCAATGTCATTCGTATATCAGGTAGATAATATTTTTGGATAAAATAGTTTTTTAATTCTTTAGATACTTCAATTTTGTTTTTCAATATTTGTAAGCCCATAAAGCTGTCACCTAAATTACCCGTTACATAAATATCGTCATTTATCAAAGCTTTATTTCTATAAATAATTTTTTTTGAATAACCTAGCGATGTAATAGTAAAGCTAAGTTTATTAGAAAATGTGGTATCACCACCACATAGAGAAATATTATATTTATTTTGTTCTTTTATTAAGGACTTTGAAATTAGAGATAAGTTTTTTTTTGAAAAAGTCTTATTGTTACCTGAGCCAGCTATAAAATAAAATTTTGGCAACACTCCTTTACAAATTAGATCTGAAATAGAGGACCTCAAAATTTTTTTTATAACTAAATCAGGATATTTAAAGTCTACAAAATGATAACCTAAATTATAAGTATCAACAGAAATAGCTATACCCTTTTTCTTATCAAAAAAAACATCGTCATTTAAATTTAGAGCAGATTTATTTTTTTTTGAGATCTTTGAAAAATAATTTTTAATTAATTCAAATTCATGCATTTTTAGATCTCAATTTTTTTCCAACATTATCTAGTAAGGCATTTAGATATTTTGTCTGAGAATTTTCTAAAAAAAAATTAGATGAATTTAAGTATTCCTTGATAATTATATTTAGTGAAAGTTGAGGTTTGTACATAAATTCATAAGTCGCTGCTTTAAGAATAGTTTGAAAAACTTTATCAAGATTTTCAAATACAAAATCATCACCTAGTTTTGTGTTTAATTCATCTAATATAAGGTCATTTCTTTCTATGGTCCCTGTTACTATATCTTTAATAAATTTTTTAAATCGGTGTTTTGGGAAATCTAAATTATCATCCTCATTATAAAATTTACCATATAATTTTTGAATAATTATAACTCTTGGATTATTTTTTGGATTAAAATGAGTTCTCATTTTTGAGACAAAATAGAAATTACAGCTTTAGCTGCTTCAGCTCCTTTTCGTTTTCTTGCTTTAGCTTGTTTCATATTAAGGCATGTGATAATGCCGTTACCGATAGGCTTTTTATTATTTACAGATATATCCATAATTGCATTGGTTGATACATGCGAAATAAAATCAAAATGAGGAGTTTGTCCTTTGATAACACATCCGAGTGCTAAAAATGCATCATACTTTTTAATATTTTTTGAAATTGTAACTGGTATTTCAAAAACGCCTGGAACAGTTATAATTTTAATTATATTTGATTTTGGAATTAAACTTAACGCACTGCTCAGTAATCCTTTTGAAATATCTTTATAATAATCTGCAATAACTATTAAATATTTTTTTTTCATTAAATCAGTTCCTGTTTAGTAATCTTTATATCATATCCCTCTAAACCAATAACCTTTTTAGGTGACTTCGTAATTAATATCATATTTTTAATTTTTAAATCTTTAATTATTTGAGCACCTATTCCATAATTTCTTATAAGTTTGTCATTACCTGTTTTATAAAATTCTTTATTTTTATAATCTTTTAGTGTTTGTGTAACAGATCTAAGATTAGAATCTTTGATAAAAACTAAAACACAACAAGAATATTTTTTGAAATAATTTAAAGTTTTATTAAAAGAATTTGGCAATTGTTGACTAATTAAATAATTTTGAACTACATTTGACGAGATTACTCTAACTCTAGGTGTAACACCTTTTTTAATATTTCCTTTTATTAATGCAAAATGCTCTGCACCGTCTAATAAATTTTCATATATTCTTATTTTATATTTTTGATTTTTTACTTCAATATTACTTTGTTTTTTTAAGCGTATTAATTTTTCTTTTTTTAGTCTATAAGCAATTAAATCTTCAATTTTTCCAATTTTAAGTTTATGTTTTTTTGCAAAATTAAAAAGATTGTCACCTTTTGCCATTGTACCATCTTCATTCATAATTTCGCATATAACTGCTGAATTATTTTTTTTAGCTAATCTAGATATATCTACTGATGCCTCTGTATGTCCTGCCCTAACTAATACTCCACCGTCTTTAGCAATAATTGGAAAAATGTGACCCGGAGAAACAATATCATTTTTGTTCGCATTTTTTTTTGATGCAATTTTAATTGTTCTAGATCTATCTTTTGCAGAAATACCTGTTGTTATTCCTTTTTTTGCTTCTATAGAAATAGTAAATGCAGTTTTATTTCTAGATTTATTGATAGGCGACATTAAACTCAAATTTAATTTTTTTGCCTGAATACTATCTAAAGCAAGACAAATTAATCCACGTCCATATCTAGCCATAAAATTTATATTTTTTGCATTAGTGTCAGAAGTAGAAATGACTAAATCACCTTCATTCTCTCTTTTTTCATCATCTACAAGAATGAACATACCACCTTTTTTGGCTACATTGATTATTTGTTCAATTTTAGCAAAATTATTTTTTTTCATTAAAATAATTTCTAACGTATTTAGATAAGATATCTATCTCAATATTAACTAAGCTCGATTTCTTTAAAGTAGATAAATTTGTTTCTTTATACGTGTGAGGGATAATCCAAATTTGAAATCCTTTTTTTGTAACTTTTGAAATAGTAAGAGATATACCATTTACACTAATAGATGCTTTTTCTATTAAATGTTTTCTTTCCTTCTTGGGAATTTCGAATTCAAAAACATATGACTTATCAACTTTAAAGATCCTCAATACTTTACCAACAGTGTCTACATGACCCTGACATATATGTCCTGAAATTTTAGTCCCATATTTTAAGGGTAATTCTAAGTTTATAATATCTCTAGGTTTTAAAAATTTAAACTTTGATCGTTTTATTGTTTCATTTGAAAGATAAAATTCCATATTTTTTTTTTTAAAAGAAATCAATGTTAAGCACACGCCATCACACGCTACTGATAAACCCATGTCTCTACTTGAAACTTTAAGGTTACTTCTTACAAAAATATTAAGCCCCTTGTCTCTTTTGACTATTTTAGAAATTGACCCTTGGTTATAAATAATTCCGTTAAACATATTATTTGTTATAATGAGTTATTGTATCTTTTCCATAAGAAGAATTAAGATTTTGTCTAAATGGATATTTTTTATTCAAGTCATTTAATCCATTAAATTTAACAAAATCTGAATTTGTTGGCAGTTTTTTTTGACTTTTGAATAAATAAAATTCGTTAAATATTTTATTCTTTAATAAGTTTGTTGTAAGAAGATCGCCTCCTTCTACTAAAGTATTTCTAAAACCTAAAGAATAGAGTTTTTTTATAATTGGTGTTAAGTCTAGTTGCTTACTATTATTTAATTTTGTTTTAATAAGTCCTATTTTCTTTTTTTTAAACCTAGAAATTCTTGACTTATTTGCTTTATTATAAAAAACAATAGTATTTTTTTTATTAGCTGACTTAAAAATATAAGTATTTTTGTTTAAACTTAGGTTGTTGTCCAAAATAATTCTTACTGGAGAAAATTTTTCAAAACCTTTTATTCTGCAATTTAATTTAGGGTTATCAATATTTACAGTTTTACTTGATGTCATTATTGAGTCATTTTTGTATCTTAATAAATGAGTAAATTTATCAGAATACTGGTTAGTTATTTTTCTTTTAAATTTACTATAAATTAGTTTGTTTTTTGAAATAGCTATCTTGCCAGTAACAAAAGGCTTTTTATTTTTTCTATTAAAAAAATATGGAATATAAAACTTTTTAACTTTATTTTTTAGAAGGCCTATCGAAACATTAATTTTATGAGATTTTAAAATTTTAAAACTTTTTTTTCTTACTCTTTTATCAGTATCTTCAAGTGCGTAAACAACTTCAGATATTTTTGATTTAATTATTTCATTTGTACATGGTGGAGTCACACCTTGATGGCTGCATGGCTCTAAGGTTACATACATTTTTGCACCATTAAGTTTTTCGTTACAATTTTTAATTGCATTAAATTCTGCATGAGGTCTCCCATTATAAGAAGTTTGTCCAATTGAAATAATATTATCATTTTTAACTATTACACATCCAACAGATGGATTAGTTCCTGTTAATCCTTCACGAGATCTTGCCAAGTCCAAGGCAATCTCCATGAATAGTTTATCTTTTTTTGTAAATTTATTTTTTTTTGAAGACATCTATCTTGTCCACGAATTGAACAAAGTCTTGTTCTTCTCTGAAGTTACGATAAACAGATGCAAAACGGACATAAGCAACAGGATCTAATTCTTTTAAACCCTCCATAACCATTGTACCAATTGTACTTGTTGAAATTTCACTTTGACCAAGTTCTTCTAAAGCTCTTGAAACTTTACTGATAAATTTTTCAGCAGTACCAGTATCTATAGGTCTTTTTTTAAGAGCAATATATATTGATTTAGAAAGTTTATCTCTATCAAATGGAGATTTTCTCCCGTTTTTTTTTAACTACCATCAGCTCTCTAAATTGAATTCTTTCAAATGTGGTAAATCTTTCACCACAAACACACATTCTTCTTCTTCTTATAGCAGTACCATCTTCGGTAGGACGTGAGTCAACAACAGAGGTTTCACCTTTTTTTTCACAGGGGCAAATCATTAATTAAAGATTCTTATATATTGGAAATGAAGAAGTTAAAGCAATAACTTCATTTCTAACCTCATCTTCTACTTTACTGTTATCATCAGGGTTTTCTGATAATCCTTTAAGAGTTTTTGTAATCAATTCACCCACTTTCTTACATTCATTTAAACCAAAACCACGTGTTGTAATAGCTTGAGTTCCTAGCCTTATACCAGATGTTACCATTGGCTTTTCTGTATCAAAAGGAATACCATTTTTATTACACGTAATATTAGCTCTTGATAAGCTTTCAGCAGCTAAGTTACCTTTTACATTGTAAGGTCGTAAATCAACCAACATAAGATGAGTATCGGTTCCATCAGAATAAATTTTAAAACCATTATTTTTTAAAGTTTCTGCTAAAATTTTTGCATTTGCTAAAACAGATTTAATGTAGTCTTGAAATTCGGGTTGAAGAGCTTCTAAGAAGCCAGCTGCTTTAGCTGCAATGACATGCATTAATGGTCCACCTTGATAGCCAGGAAAAACTGCTGTGTTAAATTTTTTTGATAATTCTTCGTGGTTAGTTAAAATTATTCCACCTCTTGCACTTCTAAAAACTTTGTGCGTAGTAGATGTTACTACATGAGCATAGTCACATGGGTTTGGATATCCCTTTCCAGCAACCAAGCCTGAAAAATGTGCCATATCAACCATTAGATATGCTCCAACTTTATCTGCAATTTCTCTAAATCTTTTAAAATCTATAACTCTGGAATATGCACTTCCACCTGCAATTATCAATTTTGGTTTATGTTCTAAGGCAAGTTTTTCAACATTGTCATAATCTATAAGTTCAGATTTTTTATCAACATCATACCCTATTGGATTAAACCATTTTCCTGACATTGAAATTTTTAAACCATGAGTGATATGACCTCCTGAATTCAAACTCATACCCATAAAAGTATCACCAGGTTTTAACAGCGCCAAAAATACAGCACCATTAGCTTGTGCTCCTGAGTGTGGCTGAGCATTAGCAAATTTACAATTGAAAAGTTTTTTTAATCTTTCTATTGCTAAATTTTCAGCAACGTCAACATGTTCACAACCATTATAATATCTTTTGCCAGGGTAACCTTCTGCGTATTTATTTGTTAGCACTGAACCTTGGGCCTCCAAAACAGCTTGAGAAACAATATTCTCTGAAGCAATCAATTCTATATGTTGTTGCTGTCTCAAGAGTTCATTTTGAATTGCCTTGTAAAGGTCTGGGTCTTTTGAAGATAAACTGTCTTCAAAAAAACTTTTATAGCTATCATTTATATAATTTTTTTCACTAGACATTATATTTTTTTAATCCTTTTTAAGTGCCTACCACCTTCAAATTTAGTATTCAAAAAAACACTAACACAATTTAAAGCATTTTTTTTAGTTAACAACCTTGAACCTAATGTAATGATATTTGCATCATTATGCAATCTTGATAATTTTGTTGATTTTAAATTAAAACATTGGGCAGCTCGAATATTCCTATGTTTATTTGCAGCTATATTCATCCCCATTCCTGATCCACAAACTAAAATTCCAACATTATTTTTGCTAATTTTTACTTTTCGAGCAACCTTATGAGCGTAATCAGGGTAATCTACTCTGTTGTCAGAGGATGGTCCTAGATCAAAATAATTCATTTTTTTTTTAATTAGATGTTTTTTTATGATTTCCTTTAATTTAAAGCCAGCGTGATCAGAAGAAATATATATTTTTTTCAAACTAATTAAATTTATAATCAAGAACACAAGCTACAAGGTGAATTCTATTTTCTTCACCTCCATTAAATGCATTGTGATATTTAGTATTATTTGTAACCCATACAGAACCATCTGCGGGCAAATGTTTCGCAACATTATCTATTACCATTAAACAACCTGGGTTAGTAATAATTGGTATATGAAGTCTTGGCTCAGGATCTCTATGCCAACTCAAAGTAGATCTTGGCTCTTTTAAAAGAATTCTTATTCTACCCAATTTATATTTTGAAGAAAGCACATCATACACTTCCTTAAAATATGTGTTTTCATAATCTTTAATAAATTCAGAATATTGCGACTCATCAACCTTAATGTCTCTTGAAACTTCTTTTCCAGTTTTATCAGGCTTGGTCCAGTAAACTCCTCTAGCCTTGCTGCCTTTTATTGAATCTGGATCACCAGGGATTTGAGTTAGTGAAATGGCACCAAAGTGAGTTACACCGCCACCATCATCAAATTTTTTAATATTTACAATTTGATTATATGCTTCTTGCAACTTATCTATGTCAAATTTTATGTTCTGTTTTTGAAAATCACTGAAATCTAAAATTCTTTCTTCTTTTTTTATATTCAGGTCTACAATTTTTGTGTTATCTATAGTCATCGAAATTGTGTTTTACTTATAATTTTATTTATTTGTATAATACTTTTGTCGCATTAATAAAGTATATTTGAACATGATTACAGGAAAATATCCAAATTTAAGATTGAGAAGAAATAGAAAGGATTCGTGGACTAGAAGGTTAGTTCAAGAAAACACACTGAGTCCAAATGATTTTATATTACCAATTTTCTTAATAGATGGATCAAATAAAAAAGAATCAATATCCACAATGCCAGGTGTTTTTAGATACACAATAAATAGAGTTTCTCAAATAGTAGATAAAGCAATTAAAAAAGGTATTCCGATGGTTGCTCTTTTTCCTAAAACGAAAAATACTTTAAAAAATGATTTAGGTACTGAATCATTAAATGAAAATAATTTAGTTTGTAGAGCCATACTAGAAATCAAAAAAAGATATAAAAACCAAATTGGAATTATGTGTGATGTTGCACTAGATCCTTATACATCACATGGTCATGATGGATTAATAAAGTCTAATCAAATAATTAATGATGAAACGATTGAAGTGCTAATAAATCAATCTCTATTACAGGCTGCAATGGGATGTGATGTTCTTGCACCTTCAGACATGATGGATGGAAGAATAGGACAAATAAGAAAAGCACTTGATAATTCTAATTTTAAAAACACACAAATTTTATCCTATGCAGCAAAGTATGCTTCAAGTTTTTATGGACCCTTCAGAGATGCTGTTGGTTCTAAAAGCTCACTTAAAGGAGATAAAAAAACTTATCAAATGGACTTTAGAAATAGTAATGAGGCTATGCGGGAAGTTGCTTTGGATATAAAGGAAGGTGCAGATATGGTTATGGTTAAACCAGGGATGCCATATTTAGACATAATTAAATCAGTAAAAGAAACCTTTAAAATTCCAGTTTTAGCATACCAAGTTTCTGGAGAATATAGTCTTTTGGAAACTGCTATTAATAAAAAACTAATACAAAAAAATGCAGTTTATGAAAGTTTAGTTTCTTTTAAACGTGCAGGAGCAAATGCTATTGTTTCATATTATGCTGATAGAATAGACAAAATTTTAGAATAACTATTTCAAAGAATTTAAAAAAATTACTCTACTATTAGGATAATTTAAATTGTTTGGCTTCAGGATTGTTTTATCTAAATAATCTCCAACCAATTTCAATCCACTTAATAAGATATTTATGTCGGTTACCTCTAAATCCTTTTCTATAAGAAAGTTAGGGACATATTTCTTTTCAGCATAAGAGGTTGCGAAATAAACAGTTTTGTTATCTTCTAAATTTTTTTCTACCAAATTTTCTAGCTCAAGATCATAACCTAGTAATTTTAGCAACTCTAATTCCCAAAAAATATATTTTTTAAGCCAGTTTTGATCATTTAATAAATTAAAAAGGTTTTCGATTAGAGAGTAAACTTTTTTATTTGTCTGTGCTTCAGCTGTTAATATTTTAATTAAGTTCATTGCTGAAGTAATGCAAGAAAGCTTTTGCTTATGATCAAAATAAAATGGGCTATAAGCATTTAAGATTTCAATTTTAAAATAACCCATTCTATTATCGTTTTTTGAGTTGTAATTAACATGAAGTTTATTTCCCACTTGAAGATAATTTTTAATTTTTTTAGATGTTCCTCCAAAAATAACGCCTGAAACTTTACCTCTATCCAAAGTATATAATTCAGCAATTATAGAGTTTTCACTATACCTTGTTTTGCTAACTAAAAAACCTTGATCAATCCAATTCATATTTTTTTCAATTCATATTTTTTAGACATTCGATAGCAGCATTTTGCTCAGCATCTTTTTTCGATTTACCTGATGATATAAAAAATTTCGTGTTAGGAAGCTTAACACCCACTTTAAAAATAGGTTTATGACGTGGGCCTGTATTAGAAATTATTTTATAGGTTGGTAATTTTTTAAATTTTTTTAAAGTTAATTCTTGAAGTTTAGTTTTTGCATCAATTTGAGTAACTACACTTTTTTCAATATGACTAACCCACAGTTTTAAGATAACTTTTTCAGCTACATTTAATCCTTTGTCTAAATAAATAGCTCCCATTAATGCCTCGCAACTATCTGAAATAATTTTGTCTTCAATTTTGATAATTTTATTTTTAGGGTTGAAAGTTTTTATATATTTTTCTAATTCAAGTGCTTTTCCAACTTCCAAACATGTTTTTTTATTTACTAATGATGCAAATTTTTTATCAAGTACTCCCTCTTTTTCATTAGGATAGATTTTTAAAAGTTTTTGAGCAATAACCAGCCCAAGCACTCTATCTCCTAAAAATTCAATCTTTTCATTATTTTCATTTGGGTTAAAACTTTTGTGGGTTAATGATTGAATTAAAAAATTATTATTTTTAAATTTTATGTTTAGTTTTTTTTCTAATTTTTGATAGTTTATTTTCATCAATTTATTTTATCAAATGTTCTATTAAATCTAATTGATTTATGCCATTTCCAAAATTCAAAAATACTACCCATCTTTCTATCAGATGAAAAAAAAATAAATTGGGCTTTACCAACTAGATTGTCTTTATGAACATAACCCACACTTGTTAGATATCTGCTGTCTTTAGAGCAATCTCTATTGTCACCTAAAAAAAAATAATGGTCATCAGGAACAGTAAAGATATCTGAATTCTGGTAAGTGTATTCTTTTAAGTAGACAGTGTGAAATTTTTTTCCATTCGGTAATTTTTCCTCAAATTTAAAAACATCAATAATTTCACTTCCACAATAAATATTACTTTTGCTAAGAGTTTTTGATTTTAATATTTCACTGTTATTTAAATAAAGATTAGAATCTATAAATTGAATCTTATCACCTGGTAGACCTATAAGTCTTTTTATATAATCTGTTCTATTATCTGCTGGTGTTTTAAATACAACTACATCTCCACGTTTTGGACTATTGAACATTACTCTTTTGCTGAGTATTGGAGGACTAAAAGGAAAAGAATGCTTACTATAACCGTAGGAATATTTTGTAACAAACAACCTATCACCTACCAACAATGTTGGCTCCATCGATGATGAAGGAATATAAAATGGTTGAATTAAAAGAGATCTTATTACTATAGCAATTATTAAAGCATAAAATAAAGTTTTTATATTTTCAGAAAAAAAATTTTTATCTAGCTTCATATGGATTGAATAATTGCAAAGGCTGTTGAATAATCTTTTTCATCTGAAATTGACAGAAAAGAATTAAACTTTTTAATTTTATATTTTTTTTGCACAATTTTTATAATTTTTTTATTATCAACATATTTAGGCATACCTTTTTTATCATTTGTGATTTCAATGTCTTTAAAGCTTAAATTGGAAGAAAATCCAGTCCCTAATGCTTTAGAAAAAGCTTCTTTAGCTGCAAATCTCTTAGAAAAAAAAGCTACTTTATTTTTGGTTTTTTTTGATAATTTAAGTTCATTACTACTATAAATTCTTCTTTTAAATTTATTGTTCTTAATGGATTCCTTGATCCTTTTGTTATCAATGATGTCGACACCAATACCAAGAATTTTCATATTATTTCAACAATTTTTTAAAATTTTTAATTACTTTCAACAAACCATGAAATACTGACTCCCCTATTATGAAATGACCAATATTATATTCATGAATTTCCTTTATTTTTGAAAGTAATTTAGTGGTTTTATAATCCAAACCATGCCCCGCATGAACTTCTATACCCAAGGAATATGCAAGCTTAGAACTATTTTTTATTCTTTGAAGTTCTTTGTTATGTTTTTTTTTTAATTTAATCTTATTTGATAAATTTCCTGTATGGATTTCAATACAATCAACTCCAAGTGATTTTGAAAGTTTAATATCTTTTAAAGAGGGATTAATAAATAAACTAGTTCTTATTTTAGCTTTTTTGAATTTAAAAATTATTTTTTTTAATTTATTAAAATTTTTTTTTAAATTTAAACCTCCCTCTGTTGTAATTTCTTTTCTATTTTCTGGTACTATACAGATATAATTTGGTTTAATTCTTAGAGCATTAGATATAATGCTATCATTCATTGAAACCTCGAGATTAACTAAAACATTTTTCAAATTACATATACTTTTTGCATCTATGTCATTAATGTGTCTTCTATCCTCTCTTAGATGTATTGTTACAGAGTCTGCTCCACACTTTACTACATGTAATGCAGCACTGATTGGGTCTGGATGTTTTTCACCCCTTGCATTTCTTAATGTTGCAACGTGATCAATATTTACACCTAATCTTTTCACTTAATAAATCTACTTCCTGGAGTTGTTATCGGTACAGATTTAAGTGTTTCAGGTAATTTTTTTTGACTATATACAGGCACATCTATTTTTAAATGAGAGACAATTTTAGTTTTTATTTTTAAAGATTTTTTAGATGATCTATCTATGATAGATGCAAATCCTAATAATTTAGCTTTTGATTTCTTTATTAATTGAACACATTCTAAGCTTGATTTTCCTGTTGTAATAACATCTTCAATAACAAGGACTCTAGCGCCTTTCTTAATATTAAAACCTCTTCTAAGTGTAAATTTTCCTTTAACTCTCTCACAAAAAATTGTTTCCTTTTTAAGCAGTCTGCCAATTTCGTAACCTATAATTATTCCACCCATAGCTGGAGCAAGAATTAGATCGATTTTTTTATAATTTTTTTTGATTTTGCTTGCTAGAGATTTACAAATTTTTTCAGCTAAATTTGGAAAACTTAAAAGTTTTGCACATTGAATGTATTTTGATGAATGCAATCCTGATGATAAAATGAAGTGACCTTCCAATAATGCATTAGTTTTTTTTAAAATATTTAAGGATTTTTTGTGTGAAAGCATTTCTTTTTTCTTCGTGTCTAATTAACTTAAATTTTATACCTTTTTGTTTTAGCACTGCAATAAAATTTGTGAAATTTTTAAGGTTTCTTATGATTAATTTAAATTTAAAATTAATATAATTTGGGTTTTTGCCTACCATCTCTAAACTAGAGATATTTAATTTATGACTTCCAATTAATGAACTGATATCACCAAGTTGACCAGGTTTATCAGGCAGTGACATCCATAGTGTTGTATTGTATTTTTTTATTCTTTCCTCTTTTTGCTCACCTTTATCGTGCCAGTAACGTCTTATAGCAGCTCTTGCTTTTCCAGTTTTAGTGGTAGGTATCCAGTGAAGTGATGGAGAATTATTTTTTGAAGTGATGATATTTACACGATCACCGTTGTGTAGAATTGTTTGCAAGTCACTTTTGTTCCCATTTATTTCACATCCTGTTGCAGAGTTACCGATTTTTGTGTGTACAGCGTATGCAAAATCAATAGCAGTAGCCTCTTTAGGTAATTTTATTACTGAACCTTTAGGTGTAAAACAAAAAACATTTTCCTGAAACATCTGAAGTTTTGTGTATTCATATGAATGCTCTGGATTTTCATTTTTTTCTATAATTTCAACTAAATCTTTTAACCAATCATATTCTTTCCAGCTTAATGAATTAAACTTTTCTGAAGATTTATATTTCCAATGTGATGCTATACCTCTTTCTGCAAATTCATGCATTTCACCTGTTCTTATTTGTATTTCAATTGGTTTCTTGTTTGAACCAATTACTGAAGTATGAATAGACTCATAACCGTTAATTTTAGGAGAAGATATATAGTCTTTAAACTTTCCAGGAATACAATTCCATTTTTTATGAAATATTCCCAAAGTTTTATAACAGTCATCAATATTTTTTAAAATTACTCTAAACCCAATAATGTCAGTTACTTGTTCTAGCGAAACTCTTTTTTTTTGAACTTTTCTCCAGATTGAAAATGGAGTTTTTTCTCTACCATAAATATCTGCATTGATATGATTTTCATTTAAAATAGAGCTTAACTCAAAAGAAAGTTCTTCAAATAAATTTTTCTTATCGAGTTTGATTTCGTCTAATCTTTTTTTAATTAATTTTCTTGCATCATTATTTAAAATTTCAAAAGATAAATCTTCAAGCTCATCACGGATTCTATGCATTCCCATTCTATCTGCAAGTGGTGCATATATTTCCATTGTTTCTTGGGCAATCCTTTTTCTTTTATCCTCCTTAGTTATTGCTTTGATAGTTCTCATATTATGAAGTCGATCAGCAATTTTAACTAATAAAACTCTAATATCTTTGGAAGTTGCTAATATTAATTTTCTAAAGTTCTCTGCTTTTGAGTTAAAACTTGCAGTGTTTTCAAAAACAGAAATTTTAGTAACTCCATCTACTAAATCTGCTACCTCAGGTCCAAATTCATTTTTAATTGTCTCATATGTAGCAACAGTATCTTCAATTGTATCATGTAATAATCCGGTAGTAATAGTTGCGCTATCTAATTTTAATTCAGTAAGAATATTAGCAACCTCAATTGGATGAACAGAATAAGGATCACCAGATGCTCTTTTTTGATTCTTATGTGCTTTAATAGCAAAGTTATATGCTTTATCTAATCTCTCATGATTAAGAAATTTGTTATACACTTTTACTTTATTTATAAGTTCATTAGAATTCAACATTCTTTACTATATCATTAAATTAAATTTGTTTAATAGATGTAATATCGTCCACAGGAAGTAACGAAATTAGGGTCTTAATATCTAATTTTTTAGATGGGTGTTTCCAGTTTTTTTCAATCTCAAACAAAGGGAGTAAAACAAAATTTCTTTTATGCATTCTTTTATGAGGTAAATTAAGCTTACTTTTGATATTTAATTTCATTCCGTGAAAATCAATAATGTCGATATCACATATACGGGGGGAGTTTTTTTTTGACTTTATTCTTCCTAAATTAATTTCAATTTTTTTACAAATATTAAGTAAACTTAAGGGATCATAGTAGCATACAGTCTTCAATATTATATTTAAATATTTGGGATAATTTGGATTAGGCCAAGATGGAGTTTCATAGAATTGTGAAACTGAAATAAATTTTATATTATTTTCTTTTAGTTGAAATTTAGCTTTTTCAATATTTTCACTTCTAACACCAAGATTTGATCCTATGCCTAAATAAACAATTTTAGCTAGATTTTCTGATATATCTTGATTTTTCACGGTTCCAATCTCTGTTTTTTTTTGTTGCTCTTTTATCGTATTGTTTTTTTCCTTTAGCAACTGCTAGTTCAATTTTAGCTTTACCTTTTTTAAAATACATTTTTGTAGGTACAATTGTAAAGCCGTCTCTTTGCATTTTTCCAATAAGTTTGTTTATCTCTCTTTTGTTTAACAAAAGTTTTCTTTCATCTGTTGGATTGTGATTTGAATAGCTTGCTTGTTTATATGGAGAAATATGTGAATTAATAAGTACTATTTCACCTTTTTTTTCAACTGCATATGCATCCGCTATATTAACTTTACCATCTCTGATGGACTTAATTTCAGAACCTTTTAAAACAATTCCTGCCTCTAAAAGATCTTCAAAAAAATAATTAAAACTTGCTTTTCTGTTTAAACAAATAATCTTTAAACCAGAATTGGTTTTTTTGTTCATTAAATAAGTTTTGCAGTCTCAATGGCTTTTTTTATAATTATTTTAGTCTCTTCTGTAACTTTAACCAATGGTAATCTAACTTCATCGTCACACAAATTCATTAGTTTGGCAGCATATTTTACTGGACTAGGGTTGCTCTCTACAAACATTGCAGTATGTACTGGTTGTAAAATGTCATCTAATTCTTTTGCTTTAGCAAGATTCTCATCATTTTTAGATGTTGAATTTTTTTGAAATTCTGAGCAAAGCTTTGGGGCTATATTTGCAGTTACACTTATTGTTCCAACGCCTCCTCTTTTATTAAATTCAAATGCATTATCATCGTTTCCTGTTAATTGAATAAATTCTTTACCCATTTTCTTTAACTGTTGATCAACTCTGTCTAAATCACCTGTAGCATCTTTTACACCAACAATATTTTTTAACTCATATAGTCTTGCCATTGTATCAACTGACATGTCAATTACTGACCTACCTGGTATATTGTAAATTATAATAGGAATTCCACATTTATCATTAATAGATTTATAATGTTGATATAGTCCCTCTTGAGTGGGCTTGTTATAATATGGTGTTACAATTAAAGCACCATTTGCTCCTGCCTTTTCAGCGTGAGAAGTTAAAGAAATAGCCTCCTCAGTTGAGTTAGATCCAGTTCCAGCGATAACTGGTATTTTTCCATTACTCTCCTTGATACATAAATCAATTACTCGCTCATGTTCAGTATGGCTGAGGGTTGGAGATTCTCCAGTAGTACCAGCTGGAACCAGCCCAGACGTACCATTATCAATATGAAAATGGATTAACTTTATATATGCCTCTTCATCAAGACCATTATTTTTGAATGGGGTGATTAAGGCAACATTTGATCCTTTAAACATAAATACTTATAACATAGTTTACAGATTCATATACTAAAAGATTATGTGCAAAAAAATATTAGTTATTATTGGAATGGTCTTATTTGTTTCTCTTAAAATAACTAATCTTTATGCAGAGAGCATACCAATTATTCCTCCTCAAAAACCGTCTTTATCATCAGAAGAGATAATAAAAAAAATATCCAAAAACATTATTACGCCTCTTAAAAAACCTACAAAATTAAAAAAGGTTGAAAAAAAAATTATTATTGAAGAAAAAAAAGAAAAGAAGTTAAGTTTTAAAATTCCTAAAAAAAAACCAATTATAGCAGGAGTAAAAACAACTAAAAATATCAAAATATCAAAATATTATAGCAAAAAAGATTTTGGTTTAGCAAAAAAAGCAATTTCTGAAATGCAAAAAAGCAAATGGACTTCAGCTTTAAGTATTTCCAAAAAAGCTAAGGATAAATCTATTTATAATTTTATTCAGTGGAGACATCTACTAACAACAGGAAATCAAGCTTCTTTTTATGATTATAAGGTGTTTATAGATAGTAATCCCGAATATCCAAGAATTGATAGATTAAGATATTTGGCAGAACATAAATTGTCTACAGCAAATGTTTCACCCAAGAAGATCATCAATTGGTTTAAGACGAACGAACCACTTAGCGGATATGGTAAAATGATATTAGGTGAAAGTCACCTACTAATTGGTGATAAATCTAAGGGTACAAATTTAATTAAAGAGGGTTGGATTACAGCAAAATTATCTAGAAATGATTTAAAGTTTTTTAGAAAAAAATTTAAAAAAAGTCTAAATAAAAATGATTATATTAAAAGAGCAGATTATCTTGCATGGAATGGAAAACATTGGGATCTTAAAAGATTAACAAGATATTTGCCAAAAGATTATGAGCTTTTATATACAGCCAGACAAATATTAATAAGCAAAGGTTATGGGGTTGACCAAGCGATTAAAAATGTACCACAAAAATTTAAAAATGATGCAGGACTTAATTACGACCGTTTAAAATGGAGAAGAAAAAAAGGTCGTGTTGACTCTTCGACAGAGATTCTACTAAAGATTAGAAATGACAAAGACTATTTAGTGATGCCAGAAAAATGGTGGAAAGAGAGAGAAATAATTTCACGAGCTCTAATTTATAAAAAAAAATACGAAATTGCTTATAAAATATCAAGTAATCACGGTATGACCGAAGGGTCTGAATTTGCGGCAGCAGAATGGATGAGTGGCTGGATAGCTTTGAGCTTTTTAAACGATCCTTTAACAGCTAAAAATCATTTTAAAAATTTTTATGATAACGTTAACTATCCAATTAGTACTTCCAGAGGAGCTTATTGGCTTGCTAGTGCTTATGAAAAACTTGGAGATAAAGAACAATCTAATAAATGGTATTTAGAAGCATCGAAATATTTAACTACTTATTATGGTCAATTAGCATTTTTAAAGATCAATCCAAATGGAAAATTTGAACTTAGAAAAGACATGCAAGTAGATAAAAAATATCGGCTTGTCTTTTTTAATAAAGAACTGGTAAAAATTACTTATCTTCTAGATGAGCTAAAAAAAGATAAGTATACAAAATTTATCCTAAGGCATTTAGCGAATGATGATATTTCAAAAGGAAGTGAAATACTGGCAGCTGAACTTGCAACTAATATAAACAGGTATGACTTCGCAATTCAAATTTCTAAAATCGCATCGTATCAAAAAAGATTTCATAATAAATTTAACTACCCAATTATAAGTACACCACAAAGTATTAATGGAAGAAAAATTCCAGATAGTGCTTTAATTTTATCTATAATAAGACAAGAGAGTGAATTTGACTTAGCGGCTAACAGTCATGCAGGGGCAAAAGGATTAATGCAATTAATGCCCTACACTGCTAAATTAGTTTCTAAACAAGCAAAACTCCCTTATTCAAAATCAAGACTAACTACAGATCCTGAATATAATATCAATCTAGGTTCACACTATATTGCAGGTCTCATATTGCAGTATGATGGTGCATACCCTTTTGCTGTTGCTGCATATAATGCTGGACCTAATAGAGTGAAGTACTGGAAAAGAATTAATAAAAATCCACAAAAAAAAGAAATTAGTTATGTTGATTGGGTAGAGTTAATAAAATTTAGAGAGACACGAAACTATGTACAACGTGTTATGGAAAATTATAATGTTTATAGGTACGTCCTGGAACAAAAACCAGTTAATATGATTAATTTCTTCGATAATAAACCACTATTCTAATATTATAAATGAATTACGAAGATACAGTTCTACAAAATAAAATCAATCAAGGTATAAAGCTAATAGAAGTTGAAAAATATCCTGATGCAATAAAAATATTTGAAGAATTAAAAAAGAATAAAAAAACAAAACTAATTGGTCTAATGTTTTTAGGCATTATTCACATAAAAAAGGAAGAACCTTTAAAAGCTAAAAGCAATTTTTACAAAATAATTGAGATTGATAAAAAACATAAGGATGCGAATTTAAATTTAGGACTTATTTTTTTTAAAGAACAAAATTATGAACGTTCTGAATTTTATTTTGATAAGGTAATAAGTCAAAATAAGGATAATTTAACAGCAGTGTATCATAAAGGATTGATCCATTTTTCTAAAAAAAAATTTGATACGGCTAGAGAACTTTTTAAACTTTGTTTAGAAATAGACAAAAATTATGTATACGCATATCTGAACCTGGCACATATTTATTTAAGGATTAAAAAATTTAAGCTTGCTTTAGAGTTTTATGAAAAAGTTTTAGAGCTAAAAAAAGATTATAAATGGTCAAAATTCAATATGAGTTGGTGCTATTTTGCACTTGATGAACTTGATAATGCTTTTAAATTTTATGAATTTAGAAAAGAAAAAATCGAACAAAGAGAAAAACTAACTAAAGTAAAATCCAAGTTTAACACTATAGAATGGGTTGGCGAAAATCTTAATAAAAAAACAATATTAATAATCTCTGAACAAGGTATCGGTGATTCTATACAATTTTTTCGGTACCTTTATCTAATAAAAGATAATTATGATGCTAAGATCATTTTTTATACAGATATAAACATAAAACATCTTTTTAAAGATACACCTTTTCAAATTATTTCAGATATAAATGAAATAGAGAAAATTGATTATTACCAGCACTTGTTAAGTTTACCTGGAATTTTTTATAGAAAATTCCAGAAGTTCCAAAACTGTATTCCTTATATAGTAAATAATGAAAATAAAAATATTAAGTGGAAAAATAGATTAAGTGAGTTTAAGAAACCAATTATAGCTTTAAATTGGCAGGGTGACAAAAATTTTTTGTTTGACGATATTAGATCTATTAAACTTTCTTATTTCAAAGATATTTTAAGTATTGATAAATATACATTTATTAGTGTTCAAAAAAATTTTGGAACTGAGCAAATTAAGCAAAATAATTTTGAGGATAAATTAATTGATTTATCTAATGAAATTGATCTTGGTGAAAACTCCTTTGAAGATACTATCTCCATTTTAAAAAATATAGATTTATTAATTACTTCTGATACAGCTATTGCTCACCTTGCAGGCACATTAAAGATTAATACATATCTTTTATTAAGCTATAATCCTGAATGGAGATGGTATATTGAACTTAAAAATAGATGTTTTTATCCAAACTTGAAAATTATTCAGCAAGAAGATGTTTATAATTGGAGAAGCACTTTTGATAGACTAAAAAAAGAACTTATTTAAATCATTGAGTTTGGCGGAAGAGGAGGGATTCGAACCCTCGGTACAAGTTTCCTCGCACGGTCATTTAGCAAACGACTGGTTTCAGCCTCTCACCCACTCTTCCATATGACATTGTGTATTATGCGATTGTATTGAAAATTCAATGTTTATAAAGTAATTATTCAATTATTATGAGAAATAAGTACTCTATATTTTCTTTGTTCAAAAATGCTTTGTCATATCATGAAAATTGGCAAAGAGCATGGAAAGATCCAGCTCCTAAAAAAGAATATGATGCTGTAATTGTTGGTGGTGGTGGTCATGGTTTAGCAACAGCTTATTACTTGGCAAAAAAACATAATATGCAAAACATAGCTGTAGTAGAAAAAGGTTGGATTGGCGGTGGAAACACTGGACGTAATACAACAATTATTAGATCAAATTATTTATGGGATGCTAGTGCTGGTTTGTATGATCATGCCTTAAAAATATGGGAAGGTTTATCACAAGAACTAAATTACAATGTTATGTTTAGCCAAAGAGGTGTGATGAATCTTGCTCACAATTTGCAAGATGTAAGGGATTTGAAAAGAAGAACTCATGCTAATAGACTCAATGGAATAGATGCAGTTTATTTAAATACTGAAGAAGTAAAAAAATTTTGTCCAATTATAAATACATCACAAGATATTAGATATCCTGTTTTGGGTGGCACTTTACAAAGAAGAGCTGGCACTGCAAGACATGATGCAGTTGCGTGGGGATATGCAAGGGGTGCAGATGAAATGGGAGTTGATATCATTCAAAACTGTGAAGTTAAAGCTATCAAGAGAAGTGGTGATACAGTTGAGGGTATAGAAACAACAAAAGGATTTATTAAAACTAAAAAAATTGGTGTAGTTGCGGCAGGGCATTCTAGCGTAGTTGCCAAAATGGCAGGTTTAAAACTTCCACTTGAAAGTAAACCTTTGCAAGCTTTAGTTTCTGAACCTGTGAAACCAATTATTGACACAGTTGTTATGTCAAATGCTGTTCATGCATACGTTAGTCAATCAGATAAAGGTGAGCTAGTTATAGGTGCTGGTACAGATGATTATATTTCTTATTCTCAAAAAGGTAGTCATCAAATTGTAGAAGGCACTTTGAATGCTATTTTAGAATTATATCCAATTTTTAGTCGTATGAGAATGTTAAGGCAATGGGGTGGTATTGTTGATATATGCCCTGATGCAAGTCCTATTCTAAGCAAAACATCAATCAAAGGATTATATTTTAATTGTGGTTGGGGTACAGGTGGATTTAAAGCAACACCTGGTTCTGGAGACTTATTTGCTCATACTATTGCTAATGACGAACCTCATAAACTGAATGCTGCATTTAATTTAAATAGATTTGTAAGTGGTGACCTTGTAGATGAACATGGTGCTGCAGCAGTTGCACATTAATGTTTTTAATTAATTGTCCATATTGTGGAGAAAGAGATCAGCAAGAATTTAAAGCTGGTGGGGAAGCTCACATTGAAAGACCCAAACAACCAACTGAATTAAGTGATGATGAATGGGCAGAATATTTATTTATGAGAAAAAATATTAAAGGTGTGCAGTTTGAAAGATGGAACCATGCCCATGGTTGTCGTAAATGGTTTAATATGGCTAGAGATACATCTAATGATGAAATAAAAGCAATTTATAAAATGGGTGAAAAACCACCAACACAATAAAATGACACAAAATCTAAGGGTAAAATCAAGTGAATTTATAGACGAGACTAATAGAATTTCATTTAAGTTTGATGGAAAAACATACTATGGTTTTAAAGGAGATACTTTAGCATCTGCTTTAATAGCAAACAATATTCATTTAGTTGGTAGAAGCTTTAAATATCATCGACCACGAGGAATTATGACTTCTGGTTCTGAGGAACCAAATGCAATCGTCCAAGTAAATCCTAATTCAAATATTACAGAACCAAATGCAAGAGCAACAGAAATAGAAATTTATGAAGGTTTAGAAGCATCTAGCCAAAATTGTTGGCCAAGTGTTAATTTTGATATAGGTGGAATAAACAATTTTTTAGCTCCCCTCTTTCCAGCAGGCTTTTATTATAAAACTTTTATGTGGCCTAAAAGTTTTTGGGAGAAGTATGAATTTTTTATTAGACATTCTGCTGGCCTTGGCAAATCTCCAAATACAAGAGATCCCGATATATACGACCATAGAAATATTCATTGTGATGTATTAGTTGTAGGTGCTGGTATATCTGGAATATTAGCAGCAAAAAACGCAGCAAAAAATAATTTCAAAACTTTACTTTTAGATGAAAAGAATGAACTTGGTGGATCAACAATATTTGAAGCAAATGAAGACAATAAAATTAATCATAATTCAGCATCTGAATGGTTAAAAAAAGAAATTAATGAACTTAAAAATATTAAGAATCTTGAGATTAAAACTAGAACAAGCGTAGCTGCATATCATCAATACAATTATTTACTTGCTAGAGAAAATTTAACAGATCATTTAGTCAAAAAGGACAAAAAAAATAAAATTAGACAACGACTTCTTAAAATTAGAGCTAAAAAAGTGATTTTAGCAACAGGTGCACTAGAAAGACCTCTAATTTTTAATAATAATGATAGACCTGGTATCATGCTCTCTTCAGCTATTAAAAAATATAGTAATTTTTATGGTGTTGCATGTGGAACTAAAAACATTTTTTTCACAAATAATGATAGTGCTTATGAAAGTGCTTTATCATTGCATAATAAAGGAATTAAGGTTGAAGCTATTATAGATATCAGGGAAAATTCTGATGCAAAAATAATTAAAAAAATTAATGATGCTGGTATAAAAATATACTGGGCACATACAATTGTTGATACTAGAGGGTACAAACGATTAAGTGGCGTATCTATAATGAAACTTTCAAATGACGGTACATCGGTTACTGGTAGTAAAATTTCTATTTCTTGTGATTGCTTAGGTATTGCAGGCGGTTGGACACCTGCCGTACATTTATACACGCAATCTGGTAGTAAACTAACTTTTGATGAAAATCGAAAAATTTTTATTCCTAAAACTGATACCAAAGAACAAATTAGTGTTGGATCCTGTGGGGGCGACTTTGAACTCGATGAAATAATTACAAATTTAAATTATAAATTAAAAAATTTTTTAAACATCAACAAAACTGATTTTGAAGGTATTACATTAGAAAATGATCATGAAACTTCAAAAAGAAATATTTGGCTTTTACCCTCTGATCAGACTATTGGTAAAACTAAGCCTTTCGTCGATTATCAAAATGATGCAACAGCAAAAGACATAAAACTCGCATTAAGAGAGGGTTTTAGATCAATCGAGCATGTTAAAAGATATACAACAACAGGAATGGGCACTGACCAAGGTAAACTTGGAAATATGCATGCTTTAGGAATCATTGCAGATACAGCAGGTGTAAAAATGGGAGAATTAGGGACGACAACTTTTAGACCACCATACACTCCTTTAACATTTGGAACTATTGTTGGAAGAAATGTAGGAGAATTTTTTGATACATTCCGAAGAACTCCTATGAATGATTGGCACATTAAAAATAAAGCTGAATTTGAAAATGTTGGACAGTGGAAAAGATCTTGGTATTACCCTAAAGAAGATGAAACAATGCATCAAGCCGTGCAAAGAGAAAGTAAAGCAGCTAGACAGAGTGCTGGAATATTAGATGCTTCTACCTTAGGTAAAATTGATATTCAGGGAAGTGATGCTTCTGAATTTTTAAATAGAGTTTACACTAACGCATGGTCAAAACTTGCTATTGGTAAATGCAGATATGGATTGATGCTTAATGAGGACGGTATGGTTTATGATGATGGTGTTACTACGAGACTAGGTGAAAATCATTATATTATGACAACTACAACAGGTGGTGCTGCAAATGTTTTAGGAAAACTTGAAGATTACCTTCAGACTGAATGGCCCGAGTTAGACGTATATTTAACTTCTGTCACAGATCATTTTGCAACAGCTAGTCTATGTGGTCCTAACAGTAAAAAAATTTTAAATAAAATTATTCCTGATTTAGATTTATCAGATGACAATTTTCCACACATGTCATTTAAAGAGGTATTAATTGATAAAATCAAATGTAGAATTATGAGAATAAGTTTTACGGGTGAGCTGAGTTATGAGATTAATGCACCAGCAAGTTATGGTGAGGCTATATGGCAAAAATGTATAGAGGCTGGAAAAGAATTTAATATTACTCCCTATGGAACAGAAACAATGCATTTATTAAGAGCAGAAAAAGGTTTTATAATTGTAGGTCAAGATACAGATGGAACAATGACACCTATTGATCTTCAAATGGACTGGATTGTAAGTAAGAAAAAATATGACTTTATTGGAAAAAGATCACTTTATAGATCCGACACAATGAAAGAAGATAGAAAACAATTAGTAGGTTTATTGACTGAAGATCCAAATATTGTTTTGGAAGAAGGTGCTCAAATTGTTTCTGAATTAAATCAAAAACCAGTTGAAATGCTTGGTCATGTAACATCAAGTTATTTCAGCCCAAATCTTAATAAATCAATAGCTTTAGCAGTTGTTAAAGATGGAAAAAGTATGATGGGTAGAAAACTTTTCATTCCAATGGAAAATAAAAATATTAGTGTCACCGTGTCTAATACAGTGTTTTATGATGAGAAAAATGAGAGGCTAAATGCTTAATTATAAAACAGCAACAAATAAAGAAATTAACTACAATGGTGTCGTTGTTAAAGAAATTTCACCTACAATGAAATTAAATTTAAGAGGTAAAAAAAGAGAATTTTTTACTAATATAGGTAAAAATCTAAATATGCTTCTTCCAACAGAGGCTAATACCTCAACAATCAGTGATAAATTAACCGCTATTTGGCTTAGCCCTGATGAATGGATGATAGTTACTAACGATGAGGTGAAAAAAGATACAAATGAATATGAATTAAATAAAATACTTTTTAATGATATATCAAAAGTAAATTTAGGTTCCGTAGTTGATGTTACAGATCAATTTGTTCAATTAGAAATCAAAGGGAAAAATATCTACGAAATATTTTCTGCAGGAAGTCCATTCAATTTCAATGAATTTAAAGATAAAAAAGGTTCATCTGTGCAAACAATTTTAAATCATATAGATGTTATAGTTCACAATAAGGGAGATCAAATTGTTAATTTATTTGTAAGAAGGTCTTTTGCTCAACATCTTTGGTCCTGGATTAATGACAGTGCTTCAAGATTATAAATTTAATTTTTTCTTCTAAAATCCCATGGCATTTCAAATTTGCCCTGCCAAATACCAAGTTTATTATTTTTTGCATTCATTTCATCTGTAATATATTTTTTAGAATACTTTCTATAAGCAACTGCATAACCGTTTGATACTAACCATGAATTAAGATTTAAATTTCTTTTATAGCACTCTCCAATAAGCCTATTATATCTATCAACATCCTTTATCTTACATTTTATAATTTGATTATTTATTTTTTTAGTTAATTTATTAGTAGAAACTTGTCCACATAAGTAGCTCTTGGTGAACGAAAAAACACTAATTGTTAGGTAAGGCTTTTTACATGTTTGTTTTTTTTCTGGAGCATCTATCCCATGTAACCTAATTTTTTTATTACTTATTTTAATTGTATCTCCATCAATAATTTTTGCAAAACCAGTAATTTCTTTAATTTCTTCTGACTTAACATCATTGTAAGTAAATATAAAAACAACTAAACAAATAATAATCATTATTAAAACTTTTTTTTTGGTAAAAAACATCTTTAAGTAATTTAGATCAAATTATGTCGTGACTAATTTATTTTTTATATAATATTTAACGTAAAAAAATAAAATAATTGATATCGACCATTGAAATGTGGCCCAAATATAAAAAAATGTTTTAAAATCTGCGTTAATATATCTGGCAATATGAAATGACAATATGGGTACTATAACGTTTCTTATAATATTATTTAACATGGCTTTTTCTGATTTTTTTAAAGCCATAAAAAAGCCATTTGAAAGAAAGAAAATTGGATATGCTGGTAAGATGAAGGCTGATATTTTTAAGTACATAGAACCATATGCGATTACTTCAGAATTAGAGGAGAAGAATTTTGGAACAATGTCAGCACTTAAATATACAAGAACACCTGAGAATAACATTAAATACAAACCGTATTTTACTGATGTAAAATATGATTGTTCAACTCGCTTATAATATTTAGCTCCAATATTTTGAGCAATTATAGAAATAATTGCTGTATTTATTCCTAATATAGGAAGTAAAACAACCTGTTCGATTCTAGTTGCAGACCCATAACCTGCTACTGCATATTCGCTAGAAAAACCAACATAAGTAAAAACAATAGCAGCAGCCACTGAGTATCCTAAAATAGCAACTGTTATTGGCATAGATTGAAAGAAAATATTTTTTAGAAAAAAATATTTTACTTTAAAATAATTAAAAGTAATTTTCTTTATTCTTTCATTAGTAAGAATTTTTCTAAGTACAATTAAAAGAGAAACAAATTGAGCAATTAGTGTTGCTACACCAATTCCTGATATTCCTAAAGCTGGTATAAATAAAAAACCAAAAATAAAAATAGGATTTAAGATTATATTCAGGAAAAAAGATAAAATTAAAGCATTTCTATATGTTACTGTGTCTCCTTCTGCGTGTAAAAAAGAATTTAGTGCTACAACTAAAATAAACAATATTGTACCCAAGAAAATTATATTTATATATTTAAGACCCAGACTGGTGACCTCTGTCGTTGAATTCATTAATAGAAATACTTTTTCACCAAATGTAAAACCAAGTATTGATACGATTAACGAAATAATTATTGCATAGAAAATAACGTTTACAAAATAACCTATAACATTTTTTTCATTTTTCTCTCCAATACTACTACCAATCAAAGATGTACCAGCTACTGTAACACCAATAGATGTGGCAATTATTATAAAGAAAATTGGAAATGACTTACTTAAAGCAGAAAGCGCTTCTGGAGATATTTTTCCAGCATAAAAAGTATCAACTATTGTATATAAGGTTTGAAAAAGCGTTCCTATACTGGCTGGTATTGCAAGCTTTCTAACTAGTGTTGAAACCTCATCTTTTAATAAATTCATCTAGTTTGTTAAATGTTGTTAATATTCTTTTTGGAAGATATGTCTTTTTCCAACTTTTTTAGCAAGGTTAATTTGCTTTTGTCTCATTCTAAATCTTGTTTTTTGTTGATCAGTTAATTTATCGTGACAATTTGGACATGAAACACCCTCTTCATATTTTTCTGAATTTTTATTTTTTGGAGAAACTGGCTTTCTACAACCGCTACAAATTGAATAAGAACCAGATTTTAGACCATGTTTTAAACTTACTCTGTTATCAAAAACAAAACATTCACCTTTCCATAAACTTTTTTTTTGATTTGTCTTTTTTAAATAATTTAAAATACCACCTTTTAATTGATACACATTGCTAAACCCTTTTTTTTCTAGATAAACTGAAGCTTTTTCACAACGAATTCCACCAGTACAAAACATTGCGATAGGTTGATTTTTTTTAAGATTTTTTAAATATTTTGGAAAATCCCTAAAATTATCAATATTTGGATTTGTAGAACCTTTAAAAGTACCAACATCATATTCAAATGGTTTTCTAGTATCAATAACAAGTGTTTTTTTATTCCTTATTAATTTATTCCATTTGTTTGGGTCAACATGACTGTCTTTTTTTTTTATCATTTGACTAATTTTTAAGTTCATAGGAACAACCTCAGTCTTAATTTTCACTCTAGGTTTATGAAACGGTTGAAACAAACTTTTTGATTTATTGAAACTATTAAAATCTTTAAATTTTAAGATTTTTTTTAACTTATTAATAGTATTTTTAATATCTGGTCCTTTACCAGAAATAGTACCATTTACGCCTTCTTTTGAAATTATTACTGTTCCTCGTATATTATTTTTTATTAAAACTTCATTTATCAATCTCTTATTTTTTTTTAAATACTTAATATTTAAAAACCTATAGAAACCAAATACTTCGTACATTACAATTTCCTACATATAGTCATTCCATCCCCTAGAGGAATTATGGTTTTCTCTACTCTTTTATCGTTAGAGACAAATTCGTTAAAGTTTTTAATGGTTTTAGTAATTTTGTCATGTTCGTTTTTCTTTGCCACTTCTCCATACCAAAGGACATTATCAATTATAATTAAGCCACTTGTCTCAAGCAAACTCAATGATCTTTCATAATATTCTTTATAGTTTCCTTTATCGGCATCTATGAATATGAGTTCAAATTTTTCTTTAATTTCATCTAAACTCTCTAGAGCTGGTTTAATTAAAGTTGTAATTTTATGATCTTGTTTTGCTTTTTTAAAAAAATTAATAGCAACTTTATTTGTTTGCTCATTTTTATCTAAGGCAATTATTTTGCCATCATCAGGTAACGCTAGTGACATAGATAAAGTACTTAAACCTGTAAATGTGCCAATTTCTAATACTTTTTTTATGTTGGAAACTTTAATAATTAGATGAAGTAATTGAGTTTGTGAGATTGATATCTGCATTCTTTTTATATCACCAAGTGATGTATTGTACTCAATTATTTCTTTTTGAACTGGGTGAAGATTATGTCCATATTCTAAAATATAATCTTGCAGCTCTTTTGTAATATTAAGGTCTGAACCCATAAACTTTAAAGTTTCTTCTTTAAAATCTCATTTACTAATTGAGGGTTAGCTTTTCCACCTGATACTTTCATTACTTGTCCAACAAAAAAACCAAATAATTTTACTTTACCTGATTTGTATTCAGTGGCTTTTTCTCGGTTATCATCGATAACTTTATCAATTAGTGTTTCTAGAGCTTTAGGATCACTTTCTTGTTTTAATCCTTTTTCTTCGACTATTTTTTTTGGGTCTTTGTCCCCCTCCATCATGTTTTCAAAAACAATTTTAGCTATTTTCCCAGAAATAGTTCCATCTTTAATTAAATTTATTAATTTTGATAAATTACCTGCACTTATGGGGCTTTCAGTGATTTCTAGATTCTTTTCATTTAAAGCAGCAAACAACTCACCAATTATCCAGTTAGTAGCAAGTTTCACATCTGATTTTTTTATTACATTTTCAAAATAATTAGAGGTTTCATTATCTGAAACTAAAATAGTTGCCTCATAAGGAGATAGTTTGAATTTTTCAATAAATCTTTTTTTCTTTTCATCAGGTAACTCTGGAATTTCTAATTTTAACTTTTCTATAAAATCATCTGAAACTTCTAGAGGCAAAAGATCTGGATCAGGAAAATATCTATAATCATGTGCATCTTCTTTTGATCGCATTGATCTTGTCTCATTTTTTTTAGTATCAAAAAGTCTAGTCTCTTGATCAATAGATTGTCCTTCTTCGATAAGATCTACTTGTCTATTAGCTTCGTATTCAATAGCCATTTGCATAAATTTTATTGAGTTTACATTTTTAATTTCACATCTAGTTCCAAATTCTTTTGTGCCTTTTCTTCTAACAGAAACATTCACATCAGCTCTTAATGAACCCTCTTGCATATTCCCGTCACACGTTCCAAGATATCTCATTATTGATCTTAATTTTTTTACATAAGCATTTACTTCATCTGGTGATCTTAAATCTGGTTTACTAACAATTTCCATTAAGGCAACGCCTGATCTATTAAGATCAACAAATGTATTTTTTGGGTCTAAATCATGTATGCTTTTACCCGCGTCTTGCTCTAAGTGTAATCTTTCAATACCAACCTCTTTTTGACCATCCGGCATATCTAATATAACTTTACCTTCACCAACAATTGGATCTTTAAATTGAGATATTTGATATCCTTGGGGTAAATCCGCATAAAAGTAATTTTTTCTATCAAAAACAGATCGTTTATTTATTTTGGCTTTTAGTCCTATACCAGTTTTTATTGCCTGTTTTACACAATATTCATTTATAACTGGCAACATACCAGGCAAAGCAGCATCTACTAAACTTACCTGAGTATTGGGTTCTGCACCAAATTTAGTTGATGATGTTGAAAATAACTTTGATTCTGAAGTAACTTGAGCATGAACCTCTAAGCCTATTACAACTTCATATTGATTATCTTTTCTATTGATTAGATACTCTGATTTATCTTTACTCATTTTATCCACCAATCAGTAATTTTATTTTTAAAATTAATCTTTTCTTCCATTGCATATGCGATGTTTAATAAATTTTGTTCATCAAATGCTTTTCCAATTATTTGTAGTCCTAAAGGATAACCTTTTGCATCATGACCAGCAGGTATTGAAATTCCAGGCAAACCTGCCAAATTTACTGGAACTGTAAAAATATCGTTTAAATACATCGAAACAGGATCATTTGTCTTTTCACCTATTTTGAACGCTGAACTCGGAGTTGATGGAGTTAATATAGCATCAACTTTTTTATAAGCTTCATCAAAATCATTTTTAATAAGCTTTCTTACTTTTTGAGCCTTAAGATAATATGCATCGTAATATCCTGATGATAAAACATAAGTCCCAATCATTATTCTTCTTTGAACTTCTGCTCCAAAACCTTCAGATCTAGTTTTCTCATACATATCTATCAAATTTTCTCCATCAGCTCTAAATCCATATTTAACACCATCATATCGCGCAAGATTAGATGAAGCTTCTGCGGGAGCTACAATATAATAAGTGGGTAAAGCATAATTAGTGTGAGGTAGTGAAATATCTATAATTTCTGCACCACAATCTTTTACATAATCAATACCTTTCTTCCAAAGATCTTCTATTTCTTTAGGCATGCCATCTACTCTATATTCTTTAGGAATACCTATTTTTTTCCCTTTGATATTATTGGTTAATTCTTTGCTGTAATTGTTTCTTTTAAAATCAATAGAAGTAGAATCTTTTTCATCATAAGAACTAATAACCTCTTGTAATAATGCACAATCTTTAACGTTTTGAGCCATTGGTCCAGCTTGATCTAATGAAGACGCAAATGCTACAATTCCATATCTTGAACAACTTCCGTAAGTTGGCTTTAAGCCTACAGTCCCTGTAAAAGATGCTGGTTGCCTAATTGAACCACCAGTGTCTGTACCTATAGTGATTGGTGTTAATTGTGCAGCAACAGCTGATGATGAACCACCTGAGGATCCACCAGGAACTAAATCTTTATCAATTGGATTTTGTACATTTCCAAAAAAACTTGTTTCATTTGATGATCCCATAGCAAACTCATCACAATTTAATTTACCAAGTAATATAGCTCCTTCATTCCAAATATTTTGAGTAACTGTAGACTCGTATGTAGGAATAAAGTTATTCAAAATTTTACTACCTGCTGTAGTTTTAATATTTTTGGTACAAAATAAATCTTTAACAGCCATTGGTATACCAGGTAATTTTAAATCTAAATTTGGTTTTTCATCAAATCTTTTAGCTTTATCAATTGCAGCTGAAAAATCTTCTGTTATATAGGCATTTAACTCTTTGGATTTTTCAGACCTTTCTACAAATGCTTTTGTAACTTCAGTAGATGAAAGTTTTTTATCTTTAATATTTTTAATTAATTCTGAAAGTGATTGTTTTGTAATATCAGACATTATTCAATCACCTTTGGTACTACAAAATAATCCTCATTTTCTTGAGGTGAATTTTTAATTATTTGTTCTCTTAAATTTTTACTTTTTACTTCATCTGATCTTAGTTTAAGTGTTGTTTCAGCGACAGAAGTAAGAGGTTGAACATTATCTGTCTTTAATTCATTAAGTTTCTCAATAAATTCAAAAATAGAATTTAAATCACCAGCAAGTTTCTCTGCCTTTTTTTCATTAACAGAAATTCTTGATAATTTAGATATGTGCTTTATTGTTTTAAGATCGATGCTCATATGATAATTAAATATGACGCAAACTATCACTTAAGTTATAATTATACAATATGATCACTATAGAAGAGCTAAAAAAAAAACAGTCAGAAACCACTAGATTAATTGGTTTAGATCTTGGCTCTAAAAGAATTGGTGTTTCAATCTGTGATGAAAAACAATCTATCGCTACTCCATTAAAAACATTGAATAAAACAAATGCAGAAAATTTAATCAATGAACTAAAAATTATTATTGAAGAAAATAATATAAAAGGAATAATAATAGGTTTTCCTTTAAATATGGATGGAACTTTAGGTAGATCTGCTCAATCAGTTAATGATGTCTCTAACAATCTAGATAAGAAATTAGATATTGATGTTTGTCTATGGGATGAAAGACTTTCAACGGTAGGTGCGTTTAATTTATCCAGTCAATTGGATATAAATGTATCTAAAAGGGAAAAAAATATAGATCAGAATGCTGCTGCATTCATTCTTCAAGGAGCAATTGATTTTTTAAATAATTAATGCTTGCCAAGTAACTCTATTATAGTTATAGAGTTAATTTTAATGGCATCTAAAACCAATAAAGCTATTAAAATCTCTCAAAAACATTTGTTAGGTATTCAAGATTTATCAGTTAGTGACATAAATATTATTCTTAACGAAGCTCAAACCTTTATAAAAGTAAATCGAAGCAAGAATAAAAAAATTGACGTTTTAAGAGGCAAAACTCAAATAAATCTTTTTTTTGAACCATCAACTAGAACTCAAAGCTCGTTTGAATTAGCTGGAAAAAGATTAGGAGCTGATGTGATGTCAATGAACATGGGTAATTCTGCAATTAAAAAAGGTGAAACACTAATTGACACTGCTATGACTTTAAATGCGATGCATCCAGATATAATAGTTATTAGACATCAAGACTCAGGGGCTTGCAATCTTCTTTCACAAAAAGTTAATTGTGTAGTATTGAATGCTGGAGATGGACGCAGAGAACATCCTACCCAAGCGTTACTAGATGCACTAACAATAATTAACAGAAAAGATAAAATCCAAGGATTAAAAATTGCAATATGTGGAGATATTCTACATTCACGTGTAGCTAGATCAAATATTTACTTGTTAACTATGCTTGGAGCTGAGGTAAATATAGTTGCCCCTACAAACTTGATGCCAAAAGAAATAGAAAAATTTGGGGTTAATACTTTTACTGATATGAAAAAAGGACTGAAAGATTGTGACATTGTAATGATGTTGAGATTGCAAAATGAAAGAATGACCAGTTCTTTCTTATCATCTAATAGAGAATATTATGAATATTATGGATTAACACCAGACAAATTAGATCATGCAAAATCTGATGCCCTTATTATGCATCCAGGTCCAATGAACAGGGGTATAGAAATTGATACGAGGTTAGCTGATGATATTAATAAGAGTGTTATTAAGGAACAGGTTGAACTTGGTGTAGCTGTAAGAATGGCATGTTTAAAAATATTTTGTGAATAAATGAAAAAACAATACTTTATAAATGCAAATATTATAGATCCTCACAATTCATTAAATGAAAATGGTGGATTAATTATTGATGAAAGTGGAAAGATCGAAGCAATAGGTAAAAAAGTAAATAATAATAATCTTCCATCACGAGAAAAACCAATTGATTTAAAAGGTAAATATATCTTTCCTGGTCTTGTAGATATGAGAGTGTTTGTGGGTGAACCAGGTTACGAATATAAAGAAAATTTTAGAACTTTAAGTAATGCTGCTTTATCTGGTGGAGTGACTTCTGTCGTCACTATGCCAAATACAGATCCAATTATAGATAATGTTTCTATTGTAGATTTTTTAAAAAGAAGAGGAAGAGACAAATCTAAGATAAATATTTTTCCTTGTGCATCTTTAACTCATAATATCGAAGGAACTAACATGACTGAATTTGGTCTATTGGCCAAAAAAGGAATAATTGCATTTACAGATGGCGTCAAAACTATTCAAAATACACAACTAATGTCCAGAATAATGAATTCAGCTAAAGACCTGGGTTGTTTAATTATGCAACACGCTGAAGATTTGCATTTATCAGAAAACGGTATGATTAATTCTGGAATAATTGCCTCAAAGCTTGGACTATCTGGAATACCAGATATTGCTGAAAGAATTATAATTGAAAGAGATTTGACATTGCTTGAAAAGGTTAAGTGCAGATATCACATCTCACAACTTTCCTCATCAAAGTCTGTTGATATCATAAAGCAAAGAAAAGAAGATATAAAATTTACATCAGGAGTTTCAATAAATAATTTATCTCTAAATGAAAATGACATTGGTGATTTTAGAACTTTTTTAAAATTATCCCCTCCTCTTAGAAAAGAAGAAGATAGAGAATCATTGGTCCAAGGATTAAAAGATGGCGTAATTGATGTAATCGTTTCAGACCATAAACCTGAAGATGAAGAGTCTAAAAGATTAACATTTTCTCAAGCTGCAACCGGAGCATCAGGTATTGAAACGCTATTGTCATTAAGCTTAGAATTATATCATAATGGATCTATTAAACTGGATACTATAATTCAAGCATTGACATCAAATCCTGCAAAAATATTAAATATAAATAAAGGAAACTTATCTATTGGAAATGAAGCTGATTTTTGTATTGTTGATATAGACAAACCTTGGGTCGTTAAAAAAGAAAATTTAATCTCTAAATCAAAAAATACCTCGATAGAGGATAAAAAATTACAAGGAAAAGTAACCAATACGTTTGTAAAAGGTCAGGAATTATTTAAAGTATAAAAATGGAATTTTTAACTATAGGTATAATCTCATACCTGATGGGTTCTATACCATTTGGATTTATACTAACAAAAATTTTTTTAAAAAAAGATATAAGAGGAATTGGATCTGGCAATATAGGTGCAACAAATGCATTAAGAACGGGCAATAAATTAATAGGCTATTCTACCCTTTTGTTAGATGCTATGAAAGCTATACTCCCTGTACTATATGTAAAAATTAATCATCCAGAATTAATTTATATTTCATCTCTTTGTGCTTTTTTAGGTCATGTTTTCCCTATTTGGTTAAAGTTTAAAGGTGGTAAGGGTGTCGCCACATATGTGGGCATATTGTTTACTATAAATATTTTTTTAGGTTTTATTTTTTGTGTGTCTTGGTTACTAGTTTTTTTAGTATCAAAGTATTCTTCTTTGTCATCACTTATTGGTTCGCTAACGGTACCACTATATATTTTTTTTAATGATCAAATGAGTAATGCACTTTTTTTTGGAATTATGTTTGTATTGATATTTTATACTCACAGAGAAAATATTAAACGTCTGAAAAATAAAGAAGAAAGTAAGACAAAAATTTATTAAATTGACTATCAACTACTTTTAAGTAGTTTGTTAAATTATGAATCTAGTCATAGTTGAAAGTCCTGCAAAAGCTAAAACAATTAATAAATACTTAGGAGATAATTATACCGTTTTAGCTAGTTACGGTCATATTAGAGATTTACCATCAAAAAATGGTTCGGTTGATCCGGATCAAAATTTTAAAATGGAATGGGAAGTTGATAGCTTTTCAAAAAAATATCTTAAAGATATTACTGATGCTGCAAAAGAATCATCTAAAATTATTTTAGCAACTGACCCTGATCGTGAAGGAGAAGCTATAGCATGGCATGTAAAAGAATATTTGAATGAGAAAAAACTACTGAAAGATAAAGAGGTCGAAAGAGTTGTGTTCAACGAAATTACTAAAAAGGCTGTTACTTTTGGAATTGAAAATCCAAGGCAAATCGAGCCCTTGCTAGTTGATGCCTACATGGCAAGAAGAGCACTTGATTACCTTGTTGGTTTTAATATTTCACCAATATTGTGGACTAAACTTCCTGGATCAAAGTCAGCAGGTAGAGTGCAATCTGTTGCCTTAAAATTAATAACAGAAAGAGAACATGAAATTGAGTTATTTAATCCAGAAGAATTTTGGACTTTAAGTTTAAAATTTCAAGATGAGAATAAAAATTCAATTACTGCAAGCATCTATCAATTAGATGGGGAAAAAATTGAAAAATTTACCTTTAAAAAAAAACAAAATATTGAAAAGGCAATCTCTGGACTAAAGAATAAAAAATTTAATATTAGTGATATTTCATCAAAAATCGTTAACAGGAATCCATCTGGTCCATTTACAACTTCTACACTACAACAAGTTGCTTCAAGTAGATTGGGATTTGGTGCTTCTAGAACCATGCAAATTGCACAAAAACTTTATCAAGGAATTGAAATTGACGGAGATACAGTTGGTTTAATAACCTACATGAGAACTGATGGTACAAACTTATCAGCTGATGCTATTAGTGATTTTAGAAATTTTATTAAAAAAAGTTATGGGAATGAGTACATGCCTGAAAAAGCTAATAACTATTCTGGAAAAAAAGCAAAAAATGCTCAAGAAGCACATGAAGCTATAAGGCCAACAGATATTAATAGATCTCCTGAAACTATTAAAAAATATTTAAGTACTGACCAAAATAAATTGTACAATTTGATATGGAGTAGAGCTTTATCGTCTCAAATGGTTTCTGCAAAATTTGATAGAAATACAATTACTATTGAAACTGATGATAAAAATACAATTTGTAAATCAAGTGGCTCAGTATTAAAATTTGATGGGTTTTTAAAAGTTTATAAAAATCTCAATTCGGATGACGATGACGAGATACTTCCGGAGGTAAAAAAAGGACCTATAAATATTGAGTCCTTTTTAGATGAACAACATTTCACACAACCTCCTCCAAGGTATTCAGAAGCAAGCTTGGTTAAGAAACTAGAGGAACTTGGAATTGGAAGACCTTCTACGTATGCAAGTATAATATCTACAATTTCTAATCGTGGATACGCTGAGATAACTAATAAGAGATTTTTTCCAACTGATCGTGGAAAATTAATTTCTGCCTTTTTAGAAAAATTATTTTCTAAATATGTTGATTATAATTTTACAGCAGGATTAGAAGATCAATTAGATGAAATTACAACTGGAAAAGAAAGTTGGATCAAAGTTTTAGAGTTATTTTGGAAAGACTTTAATAACAACGTATCAGAAGTAAAAGAGAAAAGAACTAGAGAGGTTTTGGATTTACTAAATGAAAGTTTGGGTGCGTTAATATTTGATAAAGATGAAAGTGGTAATGTTGTCAGAAAGTGTCAATTGTGCAATACAGGATCGTTGAGTTTAAAAAATAGTTTTAGGGGTGGTGCATTTATAGGTTGCTCTAATTATCCAGAATGTAAATTTACAAGACCTCTATCTAAAGCTAAGGCTGCAGCACAGGCTCAATTAGCTGAACCAAAATATTTAGGTAAACATGAAAATGGAAATGATATCTTTCTCAAAAATGGAAGATTCGGACCTTATTTGCAATACGAAAAGATTTTAGATCAAATTGAAGAAGAAATTAGTAGAAAGAAAAAACGGAAAACTAAAAAAGCTAAAACCGATGTAAATGAACTATTAAAAAATGTATCCATTCCAAAAGGAATTGAATTAGATAGTATTGATATTGAGAAAGCAAATTTTTTATGTTCACTGCCAAAATCTTTGGGCATCAATCCAGATAATCAAAAAGAGATTTCTCTAAACACAGGAAGATTTGGACCTTATTTAAAATGTGAAAATAAGTCTGCTAGACTTGAAAATGTTGAAGAAATATTTTCAATAGGTTTGAATAGAGCAATAACATTAATAGCTGATGCTAAACCAGGTAGAATGTCATCCTCTATTATTAAAGATCTTGGAGAACATCCAGAAGACAAAAAACCAGTGAGAATCATGAAGGGGCAATATGGGCCATATATAAAATATAAATCTCTAAATGCAACAATTCCTGAGGAAAAAGACCCTACAGAGCTAAATATGGAAGAGGCTCTTATCCTTATTGAGAAAAGACGTGAATACGATAAAAACAAAAAAACTAAAAAAAAGAAAAAAAAATGAAAAAAATAAAAGTATTAATCTTATTTATATCTCTGATTTGGATAAATCCATCAACTGTCTTGGCTCAAGACTGTAGTAAATTAGACAAGCTAAGTAAGGAATATGCTGAATGTAATGCTAATTTATTAAAAAAAAATGCAAAAAGCTTAAAGGAAAAAGCTTCAGATAAATTTAAAGAAGGAAAAAATAAATTTGATAAATTTAAATTAAAAGAAAAATTACTAAAATTTAAAAATAGTAAATCACATACAGATTTTATTAAAAAATAATTATGCTATTTGAAGAAAATATAAAAAAACTAAAAATAGATTTACCTGATGCAAAGGCACCTGTTGGTTCTTACGTTGCAACTAAAATTGTTGGAAAGCTATTATATATATCGGGACAAATATCTATTAATGAAAATGGAGAATTAATAAAAGGTAAAATTGGTCAAGAACTTACAACTGAAGAAGGTTATAACGCTGCAAAAAGATGTGGTTTGAGTATTATATCACAAGTAAAAAAAGCATGTGATAATGATTTATCCAAAATAAAATCATGCATAAAATTAACTGGTTTTGTTAATTCTACCGACAATTTTATAGAACAACCTAAAGTAATAAATGGTGCTTCAGATATTATAGCATCAATATTTGGTGACGCTGGTATGCATACAAGAGCAGCTGTTAGTACAAATAGTTTACCACTTGGGGTGGCTGTTGAGGTTGATGCTATATTTGAGTTAAATTAATCTATCTGCCAACACCAAAATAATTAATTTTTAATTTTTTCATTCTTAAGGGTGAATACATATTTCTCATATCATATATTTTAAATTTACGTTTTTTAGTTAATTTTTTGAAATTTAATAATTTAAAATCGTTCCACTCCGTGTGTAAAATGATTAAATCTGCTTTTAAACAAGCATCAGAAATTGTACTACAATAATCTACATTATTAAGATCTTTGAATACATCTTTTTCACCTGAAGGGTCATAATATTTAATTTTACTATTTTTTTTATTGAGATATTTAATCATAGGTATACTTGATGCCTCTCGCATATCATCTGTATTTGGTTTAAAAGTTACCCCCAAGAAGGTAATAATTTTATTTTTTAAATTACTTCCAAGAATTTTTTCAACTCTCTTAATTAGCAAAGTTCTTCGCTTTTCATTTGAACTAATTACACTTTTAACAATAGACAAATCAGTTTTGAATTTATTTCCAGTTTCAATTAAAGCACGTGTATCTTTTGGAAAGCAGGATCCACCATAAGACGGTCCTGCTCTTAAAAATCTATCACCGATACGTTGGTCTGAGCCCATACCGAGAGCTACATCTTTAACATCGACATCTGCTTTTTCACACAAATTAGCTATTTCATTTATAAATGAAATCTTTGTCGCTAAAAAAGCATTTGAAGCATACTTGATAAGTTCTGCAGCTCTTCTTGAAGTATTAAAATATCTACTTACTTTTTTTATAATCGGTAAATAAAGAGATTTTAAAATTTTGTTAGCTTTCTTACTATCAGTACCAATGATCACTCTGTCAGGATAGATAAAATCTCGTATTGCCTCACCCTCTCTTAAAAATTCAGGATTTGATACAACGTCAACTAATTTCTTTTTCTTTAAATTATTAAAAATTTTTTCTATTTGATCTCCAGTAGAAACAGGTACTGTAGATTTAGTAACTATTATTTTATATTTTTTTATTAGCTTCTTTAAATCTTTAGCAACACTAAAAACATATTTCAAATCAGCTAAATTAGAGTTTTTTTTGGATGGAGTTCCAACACAAATAAAAATGATATCTGAATTTGTTACTGCTTTTTTTAAATCTGATGTAAAAATTAATCTTTTTTGTTTAAAATTTCTTTTTAAAATTTCTTCAAGACCAGGTTCAAAAATTGGGACTATTCCTTTATTTAATAAATCAATTTTTTTTTGATCTTTATCTACACAGTAAACTGTATTTCCAACATCAGAAAAACATACTCCACTTACAAGTCCAACGTAACCAGTGCCTATCATGCAAAGTTTCATAATTTTCCTATTTCTACATTAGATTTTATAAATCCATCCATTGTACCGCAGTCCAAATATTTACCTGTAAAATTATGAGCAATAAATTTTTCATTATCATTAATTAAAGACTGTATTGCGTCTGTTATGTGAATTTCACCACCTTTGCCAGGTTTTTGGTTTAATAATTTTTTAAATATTGTCTTTGGTAGAATATATCTACCAATTACCGCTTTATTTGAAGGTGCATTTTTAATAGATGGTTTCTCAACAACATCTTTAATAATAAAATTATTTTTAGATACTTTTTTACTTAAATTATATATACCCCATCTAGTAACTGTTTTTTTTTTAACTTTCATGCTCGCCATTACTGAAGATTTATATTTCTTATGAGCAGAAATCATAGATTTTGAACAATTGTTTTTCATTATTAAATCGTCAGGTAATAACATTAAGAAATATTTATCTTTAATAAATTTTTTAGTTTTTAGAACAGCGTCACCTGTGCCGTTAGGTTTATTTTGATAAACAAATTTTATCATTTTTTTATATTTAAGAATTTTTTGGTACTCCTCAATAATTTTTGGATCTTTTTTCTTTTTGATAATATTTTTATAAAATTTATCACTGTAAAAATATTTTTTAATCATTATTTTCTTCTTGGAAATAATAAAAATTATCTCTTTAATTCCAGCGTCGATACATTCTTGTAATATATATTCAATTCCTGGCTTACCATTTATAGGCAATAGTTCTTTGGCAAAAACGCTTGTCAAAGGTAATAATCTGGTACCGAGACCAGCTAATGGAATAATAGCTTGTTTAATCATTTAAATGTTTTACTTATTTAAGACTTTTACTCAAATGAAAATTTTATTAAATAAGACATCATTGACTAAATCATTGAGGCAATTTAGTGACATTGGGTTTGTTCCCACTATGGGTTCAATACACAAAGGACATTTGTCGCTAATTAGTAAGTCGAATCAAATTTGTAGTAAAACAGTAGTTAGTATTTTTGTTAACCCAAAACAATTTAATAATAAAAAAGATTTTAAAACTTATCCAAAAAATATTAAGAATGATATAAAGTTAATAAGTAAAACAAAAAAAGTTGATTTTCTCTACGTTCCAAAATTAACAGACATTTTTAAAAATAATAAGAAACCTAAAATTAAACTAATCAAAATAGATAAAATTTTGTGTGCTAAATTTAGAAAAGGCCATTTTGAAGGTGTATTAGATGTAATGGATAGGCTAACTAGTATAGTGAAACCAAATAAAATTTTTATGGGTAATAAGGATTTTCAACAGTTATTCTTGGTTAAAAAATATTTAAAAAAAAAATATAACACTGATGTAATAGGATGTAAAACTATACGTAATAAAGATAGAATTGCACTTTCCTCTAGAAATTATTTGTTAACAAAAGAAAATCTTATTATAGCAAGTAAAATAATAAAAAAATTAATTGTTTTAAAAAAAAATATTAAATTAGAAAAAAATAAAAATAAATATTTACTATCTGTAAAAAAAGATCTTCAAAAACGATTTAAAATTAAAATTGATTACTTAGAACTCAGAAATACTGATAATTTAAAATTATCAAATGTTATAGATAGATCGCGATTATTTGTGTCGTATTATTTGAATGGTGTAAGATTGATAGATAATCTATAAGTTATAAAAAATAGGCCCCAACACCTAAAAAAGATACAAAACCAATTACATCAGTGATTGTGGTGACAAATACACTTGATGCTATCGCTGGGTCAATGTTCATTTTTTTAAGAGTAAACGGAACTAATATTCCAAATAAACCTGCAATAATCATTGTTAGAACCATTGAGATAGCAATAATTATTGAAAGCAAATTGTCTTGAAACCATATTTGAACAATTATTGCACTTATAACTGCAAATATAACTCCATTTAATATACCTATCGAAAACTCTTTAAAAACATTTGATGAAAAATTATTTTTAGTTAGATCATTAGTTGCAATAGTTCGAACTGTAACTGCTAGAGTTTGCATTCCAGCATTTCCACCCATAGATGCCACTATAGGCATCAAAAAAGCTAGTACAACCATTTGTTCAATTGTTGCACCAAACAAACTTATACACCAAGTAGCAAGAAATGCTGTAAATAAATTTAATAGCAACCAATTAAATCTTCTCTTTGTTTTAACTAACACACCATCAGTAATTTCTTCATCACCAACACCAGCTAATCTTAAAGTATCTTCTTCAGCTTCCTCTTTTAGTACAGTCAGCACATCATCATTCATAATCATCCCGACAAGTTTGTTATTTCTATCAATAACTGCTGCTGAATTTAAGTTGTAGTTTTCAAATAAATTAGCAACCTCTTCCTTATCCATATCTACTGGGACTAATAACTGTGATTCAGACATTACATTAGCCATCTTAGTATCTCTTGGTGATGTTAATACCTTTGAGGACGGAACTGTACCTACGGGGTTAAAATTTTCATTAACAATAAATATTTCTAAAAATTCTTCAGGTAGATCTTTATTTTCACGCAAATAATCAATGGTTTGCCCTACTGACCAGTTACTAGGTATAGCAGTAAATTCTCTTTGCATTAATCTAGCAGCTGAGTCTTCTGGGTAACTTAAACTTTCCAGTAAAGCAAATCGATCTTTAGGTGGTAAAGAACTAAGAATATTATTTTTATCTTCCTCACGTACATTTTCTAAAATAGATATCGCATCATCTGAATCTAAATTTTTAATAATACTTACAATTGAATCAGAGGATAAATAGTTAATAATTTCTGTTTGAATTGACTCGTTTAGCTCAACAAATACCTCTGGGTCTAAATTAAAGTTATTAAGTTTGATTAAATTTTCTCTATCATTTTGGCTTAAATGTTCAATTATATCTGCTGCATCAGCGGGGTGCATTTCACTGAAAGAATTAGTAATAAATTGAGCATCATTACTAGCTATTTTTGATGTAACAACTCTTATGTACTCTTTATTAAATTCAAAATTTACTTTTTTATCTTTAGTTTTTTTTATTAGAGACATAAATCTACCTATAATTTAAATTTGCACTATTAATACATAATAAAGATAATACAATTTATAAATGAATATTGAGATCAAAAAGTCAGTAAAACCGGTAAATTATATTGATGCCATAAATTTTATGGAAGAAAGGTTAGAGCAAATATTCAAAAAAAATGAAAAAGAGTTGATATGGACTTTGGAGCATGATGAAATTTACACTGCAGGAACTAGTTACAGCAAAAATGACATTATTGATAATTCTATAAAAATCATTCAGACCAACAGAGGTGGAAAAATTACCTGTCATGGTCCTGGACAATTAATTTGTTACTTTGTTTTAGATTTAAGAGATAAAAAAGATATTAGAAAATTTATTAATTCTATTGAAAAAACAATTATAGAAACTTTAAAAACTTTTGACATAGAAACATTTGCAGACAAAGATAATATTGGTATTTGGCATAATGAAAATAATAAAATAAACAAAGTTGCTGCTATTGGAGTTAGAGTAAAAAAATGGATTGCATATCATGGTTTTGCTATAAATATAAATAATAATTTAAATCAATATAAAAAAATTATACCTTGTGGGATAAAAGATAAAGGAATAACAAATCTTAGAAAAATCAAGAATAAAGATTATTCAAAATTAAAAGATTTATTAATAGAAAAATTTATTTCAAATTTGAAAAACTAAGTCTTTTTGTCTTCAATAAATTTCTAAAATAATCAGGCAATAAAGCTGTATAAGTATGTTTAATGTCGTTAATTTTAAATTTTATTTGATACGAGTGAAGCATTAAATTTTTATTTATACCTCTAGTAGTATTTGACAATTTATATTTAATATCTCCAAAAATCGGTTGTCCCAATGCATATAATTGTTTTCTTAACTGATGCTTACGACCAGTTATTGGTTTAAGTTCAACTAGACTAGCCTCTGAATTTTTATCAATTACTTTGTATAAAGTTCTAGCTTTTTCTATAATTTTTTTTTCCCCGTCATATCTTATCAAATCGTCATTCCATTCACCAGAATCCATACTCATTTCACCATGACAAATGGCTAAATAAGTTTTGTGTACTTTTCTTAGTCTAAATAAAGAGGTCAATAATTGTGCACTTTCTCTATTTTTTGCCATAATAAATACACCAGATGTGTCTTTATCCAAACGGTGAACTGAAAATGGTTTCGTACCTTGAAAAATTTCACTTTTAGAAAATATATCAACAAGGTTTTTTTTTGACTTAGTTCCACCTTGTACTGATATTCCAGAACTTTTATTTAATACAATAAAATTTTCATTATTATCAATTATTTGATTTTCATTTGATTTTATAACTTCTTTCGTTGGTACAAATTTAACTTTTTTTTGAACAATTGTCTCTTTAAATTCAATGTTGAATAAATCAATAATATCTCTTGTTTTTATTTTTTGTGAACTTTTAATTTTTTTTTTATTTAATTTAATCTTACCTGATCGTAAATATTTCTCTATTAGTCCTTGAGGAATTTTTCCAATTTTAAATCTGATCCATCTATCAATACGCATATCATTACACGTTGAATCAACGATGTATGACTTTTTCATTATTTAGAATTTATGCTGATGCTTGTTTTTTTTCTACAGCTTTTGGTGCTTCTTTAGTTGTATCTTTTTTTGGTTTATCTACTCTTTTTGCTTCCACATCTCTGTCAATAAATTCAATTATAGCCATTGGCGCATTATCACCATATCTAAATCCAGCTTTTATAATTCTAGTATATCCACCTTTTCTATTTAAATATCTTTTAGAAAGTGTTTTTTTAACTTTATTTGCAGATTTAATGTCTTGAAGCTTAGAAACTAACACTTTGGTTGTTTGTAGTGTTTCTTTTTTTCCTAATGTAATAATTTTATCTGCCTGTGGTTTTAAAAACTTAGCTTTAGGCAAAGTAGTTTTTATTTGCTCATATTTTATTAAAGAATTTAGCATATTCTTTAGTAGAGCTTTTCTATGCTCGGAAGTCCTATTTAACTTCTTATTCGCCATTCCATGTCTCATATTATATGGCTTCCTCTAATTTTTTGGACATTTCTGCAATGTTGTCTGGTGGCCAGTTAGGTATTTCCATTCCTAGATATAATGACATTCCAGTTAAAACTTCTTTAATTTCATTTAGAGATTTTCTACCAAAATTAGGAGTTCTCAGCATCTCTCCCTCTGATTTTTGAACTAAATCTCCAATATAAATAATATTGTCATTTTTTAAACAATTCATAGATCTTACAGAAAGTTCTAATTCATCTACTTTTCTCAATAAATTTTTATTGAATTCAGGTTCAGTAGAAACTTCTTTCACTGGAGCTTCAACTGGTTCATCAAAATTAATAAACATTTTTAGCTGATCTTGAAAAATTCTTGCTGAATAAGCAACAGCATCCTCAGCAGATATGGATCCATTAGTTTCAACTTCCATAATGAGTTTATCATAATCAAGCGCTTTTCCTTCTCTAGCTGTACTTACAGAAAATGAAACTTTTTTTACTGGACTATAAAGAGAGTCTATAGCAATTAGTCCTAGAGGTGGTTCTTCCGGCTTATTAAGATCTGCTGGCACATAACCTTTTCCTGTATTTACATTCATTTCCATATGAAATGACGTGTTTTCGTCAAGATTACAAATGACTAAATCAGGATTTAAAATTTCAACATCAGCAACAGGTGCAATATCGGAAGCTTTAATTTCACCTGGTCCTTTAGCATCTAAAATTAATTTTTTAGTACCCTCTGAATTACTTTTCAACGCTAGAGATTTAACATTTAAAACAATATCTGTAACATCTTCTCTAACACCTTTAATTGATGTAAATTCATGAAGAACGCCATCTATGTGTATTGATGTAACTGCTGCTCCTCTTATTGAGGAAAGTAAAATTCTTCTAAGAGAATTTCCTAGAGTTAGTCCGTAACCTTTTTCCAATGGTTCAGCAACTATTTTAGCATGAGTTAGATCATCACTTATTTGTACGTCTAGTTTTGACGGCTTAATTAATGACTTCCAATTTTTTACATTAACATTTTCGACTTCCATTAAACTCTCCTTTTCTTTGGTGGTCTAGTCCCATTATGAGGCATAGGCGTAGTGTCCTTAATAGACAAAATTTTAAATCCTCTTGCTTGTAAAGCTCTCAAAGCAGTTTCTCTTCCTGATCCTGGTCCTTTAACCTCGACAGATAAAGTCTTCATACCATATTCTAGAGCTTTTGAAGCAGCAGAATCAGCAGCAATCTGTGCAGCATAGGGAGTAGATTTTCTTGATCCCTTAAAACCTTTTTGTCCAGCTGAAGCCCAAGATATTACATTACCATTTGTATCAGCTATTGAAATGATTGTGTTATTAAAAGTCGATTGTACATAAGCAATTCCATTTAAAATATTTTTTTTAACTTTTTTCTTTTTTGAATATGAACTTTTTGCAGTTTTTTTTGAAGACTTATCTGCCTTATGATCATTGTTTTCAATTTTATCAGATTTTGCCATATCTATTTTTTAGTTGGTGTTAATTTTTTTCCTGCAATTGCTATTGCTTTACCTTTTCTTGTTCGAGCATTACATCTAGTTCTTTGACCTCTAACTGGTAATTTTTTTCTATGTCTAGTTCCTCTATAACAAGCTAGATCAATTAATCTTTTTATGCTAAGCGAATAATCTCTTCTTAGATCTCCTTCAACTTTAAAGTTTTGGTCTATAAACTCTCTTATTTTCAAAATCTCATCATCAGTAAGTTCATTTACTCTTTTTGCTTTTGGAATTTCAAGAGATGAACAAATCTGATTAGAAAATTTATCCCCAATTCCATAGATGTAAGTAAGTCCAATGTGGACAAGTTTATTTTGTGGAATATTTATACCTGCGATACGAGCCATAAGTTTTGTGATAAATTGTGCCTTTTATATAAGAAGATTAATCAAAGTCAACGCATTAAACATTGATAAAAATGTCGATTTTATTGGTTATTTGATCAATTTCATCACTTCCATCAATTTCATAGAAATTTGAATTTTTAGAGTAGAAATCTAAAACAGGTTTAGTTGTTTCCATATAAGTATCATACCTTTTTAAAAGAGTATCCAATTCATCATCAGATCTTTTTTCTAGGATTTTCCTTTTATTTATTCTTTTAATTATTGTCTCTTTATTAACATTAAGAAAAAAAACAAAATCTATCTTCTGATTTGAACTATCAAGTAATAAATCTAGATTTTTTGCCTGATTTAGCGATCGTGGATAACCATCAAATATTAATTTATCTCTTTTTATTGGATCAAATACATGTTTTTCTAAAAGTTGATTAACAATATCGTCACTAACAAATCTTCCATCATTCATTACATTGATAATTTTTTTTCCAATATCTGTATCGTTTTTTATTTCTTCTCTTAAAATATCACCTGTTGAAATTTGAAAATTATTAAGTTTTTTTACTAAATATTTAGCCTGTGTTCCTTTACCAGCACCCGGAGGTCCAAATAAAATTATATTCACTTATCTACCAAATTTAGTTTTTTTGATTAATTGTTCATACTGTGAGCTCATTAATCTAGTTTGGATTTGTGTTACAGTATCGATTGCAACTACTACAACAATTAAAATTGAAGCTCCACCTAAATAAAAAGGAATAGGATAATTTGCAATTAAAAATTCTGGCATCAAGCATACTAAGGTTAAATATAGAGCACCAATTGTAGTGAGCTTTGTAGAGATATTTTGAATGTACATTGCTGTACTTTCACCAGGTCTTATTCCAGGAACAAAGCCACCATATTTTCTTAAATTTTCAGCTGTCTCTGTTGGATTAAATGTTATTGATGTGTAAAAAAAAGTAAAAAAAATTATTCCTGATGCATATAACAACATATACAATGGTTGTCCTTGTGTAAAAAATGAACTTAAATTTAAAAATGTTTCATTATCTGAGAATGAGAAATTTGAAAAAGTAACCGGTAACAACAAAAGTGCAGAAGCAAATATAGCAGGTATTACCCCTGCTTGATTTATTTTTAACGGTAAATGTGATGACTCTCCACCGTACATTTTGTTTCCCATTTGTCTCTTTGGATAATTTATAAGAATTTTTCTAAGTGCTCTCTCCATAAAGACAACAAACAATATTGTCAAAATCAATAAAACAAAAATCGCTAAAATCATAAATGTTGACACAGCACCTGTTCTGCCAAGTTCAAAAGTAGTTACTAAAGCCCTAGGTATTTCAGCAACAATGCCTGCAAAAATTATTAATGATATACCGTTACCAATCCCTCGTTGAGTAATTTGTTCACCTAACCACATTAAAAATATGGTACCTGCTACAATAGTTGTTACAGTTGTAATTTTAAAAAAAGCTCCTGGGTTAATGACTAAATCTGCTGAAGATTCAAGACCAACTGACAATCCATAACCTTGAACAGTTGCTAACAAAACTGTTCCATATCTTGTAATTTGTGTAATTTTAGTTCTGCCAGTTTCACCTTGCGCTTTTAGATTTTTAAAATAGTCTGATACACCAGTTAAAAGCTGAACAATAATTGCGGATGAAATGAATGGCATAATACCAAGTGCAAAAATGGCCATTCGGCTTACTGCACCGCCAGCAAATACGTTAAACATTCCGAGCAATCCTTTTTGATTGCCATCCATCATTATCTTTAATTGCTCTGGATCTATTCCTGGAAGCGGAACAAAAGTTCCAAACCTATAAACAGCAAGGATAAAAATTGTAAATATTATCCTATTTCTTAAATCAGTTGTTGATGATGAATCACTCATATCAATTAACTACTTTTTTAGTTGAATAGATCCACCAATTTTTTCAAGTTTTTCTATTGCAGACTTAGAAGCTAAATCTGCTTCAATATTAATTTTATCTTTTACTTCCCCATTACCTAAAATTTTTAATTTTTTTGAATTTTTATTTATTAATTTTAATTTCTTTAATAAATCAGAATTAAGTAATTCTTTAGGATTAATATTTTTCTTATCAATATATGATTGAATTTTTTCTAAATTTAAGATTGCCACTCCATCTTTTGAAATGGGATTAAATCCTCTTTTTGGTAGTCTTCGGTATAATGGCATTTGACCGCCTTCAAAACTTTTAATAGCTACACCAGATCTTGATTTTTGACCTTTGACACCTCTACCAGATGTTTTACCTTTACCAGAGCCAATACCTCTGCCAACTCTAATTTTAGATTTATTTATCTTTTCTCTATTATTTAAACTAATCATTATCCTCTTTTTTCAACTATTTCTGAAATTTTCTTATTTCTTATTGCAGATATTTGTTTTGGCGAATTTTGTTTCAACAAAGCTTTCATTGTAGCTCTAATAACATTATGAGCATTCGAAGTACCCATTGATTTAGCTACAATATCTTTAACACCTAAAACTTCGCAAACTGCTCTTACAGGTCCTCCAGCAATAATTCCTGTTCCTTTAGATGCTGCTCTTAAAACAATTCTACCTGAACCATCTTTTGCTTTAACATCATGATGTATAGTTCTGCCTTCCCTAAGAGGAATATGAGTAAGTTTTCTTCTAGCCATTTCATTAGCTTTTTTAATAGCATCTGGAACTTGTTTCGCCTTTGCATGAGCTATTCCAATTTTTCCAGCTTGATTACCAACTACGACTAGTGCTGAAAAACCAAATCTTCTTCCGCCCTTCACAACTTTGGTAATTCTGTTTATGTGAACTAATTTTTCTAGTATATCGTCGTTTTTTTTATCTTTAAAATTTTCCATATTAAAATTCCATTCCATTTTCTCTCAGGGTTTCAGCAAAAGCTTTAACTCTGCCATGATATTTATACGAACCTCTATCAAAATAGATTTTGGTTATCTTTTTTTCTTGAGCCTTTTTTGCTAATTTTTTTGCCACTAGTTTAGATATTTCAGTTTTGTTCACTTTTTCACCAGACTTAAGATCTTTTTCAACTGAGGATGCAGACAATAATGTTACTTTTTTAATATCATCAATTATTTGAGCCGAAATATTTTTTGCTGATCTTGAGATGCTCAATCTAAATCTGTCATTTGCCGCAACCCTTTTAACTTTGTTGCTTACACGAAACCTTTTTCTTATACTTGTGTTTAGTTTCATTATTTTTTCTTTCCTTCTTTTTTAAGAACGTATTGTCCTTTTTCTCTTATTCCCTTACCTTTATATGGTTCTATTTTTCTTAAGGTTTTAATTTTGGATGCAACAGCACCAACAAGTTGCTTATCTGATCCTGTAATTTTTAAAGTTGTTTGTTTTTCAACTACAATTTTAATGCCTTCAGGTATATCGAAATCAATATCGTGACTATACCCTAATTGTAAATTTAATTGATTACTTTTTAAAGCAGCTCTGTATCCTACACCAACTAATTCTAATACTTTTTCATAACCAGTACTAGATCCTATAACAGCATTATTAATTAAGCTTCTATTCATGCCCCAAAGTCTTTTTGAATTTTGATCAACTTTTTTAGGTTTGATTGATATTTCTTTTCCCTCTTTTATGTCTAAATTAAACATATCAAGATCAATATTGATTGATTTTTTACCTAATGGGCCCTCAATATTGATAATATTACCAGCCAAAGCAACTTTTACTTTTTCAGGGATTGATATATTTATTTTACCTATTTTAGACATTAAAATACCTTACAAATTATTTCTCCACCGACTTTTTGTTTTCTGGCATCGATATCTGTCATAACACCTTTTGGTGTAGAGATTATAGCGATACCAAGTCCATTATTAATTTTGGGTAGACCACTTGCACTTGAAAAAATTCTTCTTCCAGGCTTTGAAACTCTTTCAAAAGCACTAATGACTGGATTTCCAGAATGATATTTTAATTCTAATGATAAAGTAGGTTTTTTATCTTCAGCATTTATTTTGAAATCTTTTATAAACCCTTCATTTTTTAATATATCAGCAATTTTTGTTTTAAAATTAGATGAGGGTAATTCTACTTTTTTATGATTTCTAGCTTGAGCATTTTTTACTCTTGCAATCATGTCTCCTATTGGGTCACTTAAACTCATAATTATCCTTTCTACCAGCTAGATTTAACTAGACCTGGTATCTTTCCTTGTAATCCTAATTGTCTTAATGCAATTCTTGAAATTTTTAATTTTCTATAAACTCCATGCGGTCTTCCTGTTATTTCACATCTATTCATAACTCTGGTTTTTGCTGAGTTTCTTGGCAGCTTTGATAATTTTTGTTGTGCCTTAAATCTTTCTTCAAGTGTAATTTTTTTATCCATTACTATTTTTTTCAAAGCTGCTCTTTTCTTGTAAAGCCTATCAGATAGTTTAATTCTACTTTTATTTTTATTTACAGCGCTTAATTTAGCCATGTTTAATTATCTCCTTTTTTAATAAATGGAAAATTCATTTTTTCTAATAATGCGAAACTATGTTCTTTATTAATAGCTTTAATTACAATTATGATATCGAGCCCTCTCACCTTATCAGCTCTATCAAAACTTACTTCAGGGAAAATTATGTGTTCTTTGATACCAAATGTGTAATTGCCAAATTTATCAAATCCTTTTGGTGATAGTCCTCTAAAATCTTTGATTCTAGGTAAAGCAATATTAACTAATCTATCTAAAAATTCATACATTTTGTTCTTTCTAAGTGTAACTTTTAAACCAGCATTAGATCCTTTTCTTGTCTTAAAATTAGCAACTGACTTTTTAAACTTTGTTGTAACTGGTTTTTGTCCAGTAATCTTAGCCATATCTTCTTCACAAGATTTTAGAATTTTTGCATCTGAAGCATCTAATCCAAGACCCATATTTAAAACAATTTTTTCAATTTTTGGTGCCATATAAATATTTTTAAATCCAAATTGATTTTTCAATGCTGGCTGAATTTCTTTGTTAAATATTTCTTTTAATCTTGGTGTCATTATTTTTTAGCCTCTTTTTTTTTTGCAACTTTTTCATCAATTAATTTTAAGTTAGACAAGTGAATAAAGCTCTCTTTGGGAAAAATGCCACCTTTTTTCTCTTTAGTTGTTTTGACATGTTTTTTAACCATATTAATTTCTTTTACTTTTGCTCTATTATTTGCTCTATCAATTTCTATGACTTCGCCCTCTTTTTTTCTATCTTTACCAGTCAAAACTCTTACTTTTAAACCTTTTTTAATCATCTTATAAAACCTCCGGGGCTAGTGAGATGATTTTCATTTGACCTCTACTTCTTAATTCTCTTGTGACAGGGCCAAAAATTCTAGTACCAACTGGTTCTCCTTTATCATCAACTAAAACTGCTGCATTATTATCAAATTTTACTTTTGAGCCGTCGTTTCTATGAATTCCTTTTTTAACTCTAACAACAACTGCTTTATGAACTGTGCCCTTCTTTACTTTACCTTTAGGTATAGCTTCTTTAACAGCTATAACAATAGTGTCACCAATACTTGCATATCTTCTCTTAGATCCTCCAAGAACTTTAATACACTCAATTCTTTTTGCACCAGTATTGTCAGCAACTTGTAATTCTGTTTGTACTCCAATCATTATTTTGCATTCTCCATAACTTGAAATTTTTTGTTTTTTGAAAAAGGCTTACTTTCAATTATTGATACTTTATCTCCAGTTTTGAATTTATTATTTTCATCATGAGCATTGTAATTCTTTCTTACTCTAATTACTTTTTTAAGCACAGGATGCGAATATTTTCGCTCAACCATAACAGTTACAGTTTTATTTGGTTTATCGCTTATAACTACACCTGTTAATATTTTTTTAGGCATTTATTTTTCCTTTTAGTATAGTTTTCAATCTAGCTATTGTTTTTCTTATTTCTCCAATTTTAGCTGGATTTGTAATTTGCGAATTCATTTTCTGAAATCTAAAATTAAAAAGATCCTTTTTAAGTTTCTCAATATTTTTCAAAACTTCGTCTTTAGATAATTTTTTTATTTCTTGTTTTTTCATTAAACAAATCTCTTAATTGTTTTTGTTTTAATTGGTAATTTTGCAGAAGCTTTATATAAAGCCTCTTTTGCTATTTGTTCTGAAACACCATCAACTTCAAACAAAATTCGACCTGGTTTAACTCTACAAGCAAAATACTCTGGTGATCCTTTTCCTTTACCCATTCTAACCTCAATCGGTTTCTTTGAAACAGGTATATTTGGAAAAATCCTTGTCCAAACCCTACCTTGTCTTTTCATATGTCTGGTGAGTGCTACTCTAGCAGCTTCAATTTGTTTCCCAGTTACTCTTTCTGGCTGTAAAGCTTTCAAAGCATAAGCACCATAATTAATCGTGCTTGCTCTTGTAGCAGTACCATGAATTCTACCTTTATGGGCTTTTCTCCACTTAGTTCTTACTGGTTGTAACATTACTGTTTGCCCTCTTGTGGTGTTGCTTTATTTGTTTCTTGGTTAAATTCTCTAGCAAAAACTTCGCCTTTATAAATCCAAACTTTAATTCCAATAATTCCATAAGTAGTTAGTGCTTCAGCTTCAGCATAATCAATATCTGCTCTTAATGTGTGCGAAGGTATACTTCCATCTCTTAACCACTCAGTTCTAGCGATTTCATTTCCACCTAATCTTCCACTAACAGAGACTTTGATACCTTTGGCACCTAGTCTAATACAAGATTGCATTGCTCTTTTCATGGCTCTTCTATAGGAAATTCTTTTAACAAGTTGTTGCGCAATATTTTCTGCAACTAAATAAGCGTTAGTCTCAGGTTTTTTAACTTCTTTAATATTTAAATTTACCTCATTAGTAGTAAATTTTGAAAGATTATTTTTTATTTTATCTATATCACTACCTTTTTTTCCAATCACAAAGCCTGGTCTTGAAGTGTAAATAGTCACGTAGCACTTGTTAGATGTTCGTTCGATCATAACTTTAGATACACCTGAGTTAATAACGTTTTTCTTTATATATTCACGGATTTTAAAATCTTCGATTAAGTAGTTACCAAAATCTTTTTTCTTAGCATACCAAACAGAGTCCCAGCCTCTGTTTACACCCAACCTAAAACCTACAGGATTAACTTTTTGGCCCATGCTTCTCCATTTGTTTTGTTTCTGATAGTATTATTGTCACCGACGACCAAGGCTTCAAAATAGGAGCAGCTCTCCCTTTTGCACGAGGTCTAAATCTTTTCATAACTATTTTTTTTCCACAATAAGCTTCTTTAACAACTAGATTATCAATATCATATTGAAAGTTATTTTCTGCGTTTGCAACTGCTGAACTTAGAGTTTTTCTAATATCTCTTGTAATTCTTTTTTCAGAGAACTGTAAATCTCTAATTGCTACATCAACTTTTTTTCCAACAATGCTTCTTAGTATTGGATTAAGTTTTCTGACGCTTGATCTCACACCATTGTTGATAGACTTTACAGTCTTATTGTTATTTTTATCAATTTTCTTTTTTTTACCCATAATTATTTCTTCTCTGCTGTAGCAGGTTTAGCTTTCTTATCTGCTGGAGTGTGACCAAAAAAAGTTCTTGTCGGTGCAAATTCACCCAGCTTATGTCCAACCATATCTTCTGATACCGTGATCGGAATAAATTTTTTTCCATTATAAATTTGAAAACTAACTCCCACAAAATCTGGTAAAATAGTTGATTTTCTAGACCATGTTTTAATAGGAATTTTTTTTGGGTCATCTTTATATTTATCAACTTTTTTCATTAAACTTTCTTCTACAAAAGGTCCCTTCCAAACTGCTCTAGCCATTACTTAGTATCCTTCCTTTTGTTTCTTCTTTTAACTATGAATTTATCTGTTCTCTTATTGTCTCTTGTTTTTAATCCTTTGGCTGATTGGCCTGTAGGCGAAACAGGATGTCTACCACCAGCAGATTTACCTTCACCACCTCCATGTGGGTGATCTACAGGGTTTTTAACAACACCTCTAGTATGTGGTCTTCTTCCCAACCATCTTGATCTACCTGCTTTTCCAATTTTAATATTTTTTTGATCCGGATTACTTAAAATTCCTATTGTAGCTAAAGCTCTAGAATCAATTTTTCTAACTTCACCTGATGCAAGTTTAATTAAACTGTAATTTCCGTCTAAACCGCTAATTGTTACAGAAGATCCTGCTGATCTAGCAATTTTTCCACCTCCACCTGGCTGAATCTCAACATTATGGATATTAATACCAACTGGGATATCTTGCAAAGGCATACAGTTACCAATTTTAATCTCTTTTTTGGATCCACTTTCAATTTTATCACCTACTTTTATTTTTTGTGGTGCAAGAAAGTATGCGTGAGTTCCATCTTCAAACTTAACCAGCATAATAAAGCATGATCTATTTGGATCGTATTCTACTCTTTCAACAGTAGCTTCCATGTCAAATTTCTTTCTATAAAAGTCAACATGTCTGTACATTTTTTTGTGACCACCGGCTCTGTTTATTGACGTAATATGACCATTATTATTTCTACCTTTCATGGCATTTTTAGGAGAAACAAGCGACTTGAAAGGTTTACCTTTCCATAGTCCAGTTCTATCAACTAAAATAGTCCCTCTAGTAGATTTTGTATACGGTTTAAAAGTTTTTAATGCCATTTATTAAATTCCTGTTGTTAAATCAATACTCTGACCTTTTTTAAGTGTAATTATTGCCTTTTTGTATCCTGAAACTTTTACTTTTTTTCCTCTAGTAACTTTAGTTCTATTCTGCTTATTTATAATATTAATTTTTGTAACATTTACTTTGAAAATTTTTTCAATATTTTTTTTAAGATTTTTTTTTGTTAGCACCATAAGGTACTTTGAATGTAATCTTATTTAACTCAGACAAATTTGTTGATTTCTCAGTAACAACTGGTGAAAGAATTTTGTCGTATAAATGTATTTTGTCCATTTTAAGAATATCTCTTTTCTAGTTCTTTTACTGAACTTTCTGTAAATACAACTTTTTTAAATTTAATAATGTCATAGGCACTAAAATGATTGACGTCTGTAACTTTAACGTTTGGGATATTTCTTGCTGATTTTTCAATTTTTTCCTTAGAATTTTTATCTAGTATTAATAGTGAATTTGAAATTTCTAGTTTATTAATTATTGAGCTCATTTCTTTAGTTTTTTTAATTTCAGAACTAAAGTCATTTAAAATTAACAAATTCTTATTATTATTTTTTTCAGTAATTAGTGATGCAACACTCAATTTTTTTTCATTTTTATTTAATTTTCTTTTTTTGTAAGCTAGTTCGCCTTTTGGTCCATGTGCTATACCACCACCAACAAAAATCGGAGCTTTTCTACTAGCATGTCTTGCACCACCCGTACCTTTTTGTGCATATATTTTTGATGTTGGGCCCCTTACTTCATTTTGCTGCTTAGTTTTTGCATGTCTACCTTTATAATTTGCATTTGTTTTATAAAGTACACTGCTAACGAGTTTATTGTTAACTTTTGCTGAAAAAATTTTATCTAGCACCTCAATACTATCTTTTTTTCCATCAATGCTAATTTTATCTAATTTCATTATTTTTTCTTTTTATCAGGTGTTTTTTTTGCTTGCTCAGCAGCGGCTAGTTTTTCAGTTATAGTCATTTTACTAATATTTTTTACTGAACTCTTAACCAATACTTCTGAATTTTTTGAACCCGGAATTGATCCTTTTAAATAAAGTAGTTCATTTTCTAAATCTGTTTTAATAATTTCAATATTTTGCATAGTTCTTAATTTATCTCCCATATGACCAGCCATTTTCTTGCCTTTGAAAACTTTTCCTGGATCTTGGCTATGACCTGTTGAACCATGTGCTCTGTGAGAGATGGATACTCCGTGACTAGCTCTTAAGCCACCAAAATTGTGTCTTTTCATTGCACCTGCAAAACCTTTACCAATAGTTTTTGATCTTGTGTCTACAAATTTAGTATCCTTGAAAATTTCCAAACCGAACTCATTACCTTCTTTGTATACAGAAGTGTCATTTACCCTAAATTCTTTCAATTTTTTCTTTGCTTCTGTATTTTTTTTGGCAAAAAAACCTTTCATAGCTTTTGTTAGCTTCGAATTTTTAATCTTACCATATCCAAGCTGCACTGCTTTATATCCACGGTTTTCTTCTTCAATAACTTGAATTACTCTTGCTTTCTCTACTTTCAAAACAGTAACTGGCACAATCTGACCAGATTTATAAAATTCTCTAGTCATTCCAATTTTTTTACCTATTAAAGCTATTTCACTCATACTTAAATTTTTATTTCCACATCTACACCAGAGGCTAAGTCTAACTTCATTAACGCTTCTACTGTTTGTGGTGTTGGTTCAATAATATCTATTAATCTTTTGTGTGTTCTAGTCTCAAATTGTTCTCTACTTTTTTTATCAATATGAGGAGATCTTAGTACAGTGTATCTCTCTATCCTTGTTGGTAGAGGAATTGGTCCCTTAATTGTAGCGCCAGTTCTTTTTACTGTATTAACTATTTCCTCAGTTGATGCATCTAATACTTTATTATCGTAGGCTCTAAGTTTAATTCTAATATTCTGTTTTTCCATAATTACCCTGCAATCTTTTTAGTTACTTCGTCCTGTACATTTTGTGGGACTTTAGAATAATGATCAAAAAACATAGAATATTGGGCTCTACCTTGTGACATTGATCTTAAATTATTAATGTATCCAAACATATTTGCTAAAGGTACCATTGCTGTAATTACAGTTGCGTTTCCTCTTTGCTCTTGAGTGCTTATCTGACCTCTTCTACTATTTAGATCTCCTATAACATCACCCATATAATCTTCTGGTGTTACTACTTCAACTCTCATCACTGGTTCTAATAACTTTAAACCACCTTTTGTACACGCTTCTTTGAAACAAGCTCTGCTAGCTAATTCAAAAGCTAACACACTAGAGTCAACATCATGATGAAGTCCATCTAAAATAGTTACCTTGTAATCTATCATTGGAAAACCAGCTAAAATTCCACCATCTGATATTGTTTCAATTCCCTTTTCTACACCTGGTATAAATTCCTTAGGAATTGCTCCACCTTTAATTTTACTTTCGACTTCTCTTCCTTTGCCAGCTTCTTGTGGCTCAACTAATAATTTAACTTTAGCGAATTGTCCTGCTCCACCACTTTGTTTTTTATGTGTGTATTCAACCTCAGATGCAGCTTCAATTGTTTCTCTATATGCAACTTGAGGAGCGCCAACATTAGCTTCAACTTTAAATTCTCTTTTCATTCTATCAACAATTATATCTAAGTGTAACTCACCCATACCTTTAATGATGGTTTGACCAGACTCTTCGTCAGAAGTTACTCTAAATGATGGGTCTTCTTTTGCTAATCTACCTAATGCTTCACCCATTTTTTCTTGGTCAGCTTTTGTTTTTGGCTCTACTGCAATTTCGATAACTGGATCAGGGAATTCCATAGGTTCAAGTAAAACAGAATTTTCCTCATCACATAAAGTATGACCAGTAATAGTATTTTTTAATCCCGCTAAAGCAACTATATCTCCAGCATTAGCCTCTTTGATGTCTTCTCTAGAGTTAGCATGCATTAAAAGCATTCTTCCAACTCTTTCTTCTTTTTCTTTAGATGAGTTAAAAACAGCAGTTCCAGTTTTAACTGTCCCTGAATAAATTCTTATAAAAGTTAAAGACCCTACAAATGGATCATTAGCAACTTTAAATGCAAGAGCTGAAAAAGGAACATTGTCATCAAATTTCATCTCCATCTCGTCTTCAGAACCTAATTTGGTTCCTTTAATAGAACCAATATCAACTGGACTTGGTAAATAATGTACAACAGCATCAAGTAAAGGCTGCACACCTTTATTTTTAAAAGCTGAACCAGTTAAAACTGGTACAAAACTAAAATTTAAAGTTCCACTTCTAATACATTTAATTAAATCTTCTTCTTTGATTTCATCTCCATTTAAATAAGCTTCCATCAGCTTTTCGTCTTGCTCAACTGCTGTTTCAACTAATTCTGTTCTATATTTTTCTGAAATTTCTTTTAGATCATCAGGTATATCTTTATATTCCCACTCTGCTCCTAGAGCTTCGTTTTTCCATACTTGTGCCTTCATTTTTACTAAGTCAACTACACCTGTTAAAGAAGCCTCTGCACCAATAGGGACTTGAAGCACTAAAGGTTTTGCACCTAATCTGTCTCTAATCATATCTACACATCTAAAAAAATCAGCACCAGTTCTGTCTAGTTTATTAACAAAACAAATTCGAGGAACTTTATATTTATCTGCTTGTCTCCACACAGTTTCTGATTGTGGCTCTACACCTGCTACACCATCAAATACTGCAACAGCTCCATCTAAAACTTTAAGTGATCTTTCAACTTCGATTGTAAAATCTACGTGACCTGGAGTATCAATTATATTAATTCTATGATCATTCCAAAAACAAGTAGTTGCTGCTGATGTAATTGTAATTCCTCTTTCTTGCTCCTGTTCCATCCAATCCATTGTTGCAGCACCATCATGAACTTCTCCAATTTTATGACTTTTACCTGTGTAATATAAAACTCTTTCTGTGGTGGTTGTTTTACCAGCATCTATGTGGGCCATGATCCCAATATTTCTATATTTGTCTAAAGTATGAGTTCTAGCCATAATTTATTACCACCTAAAATGTGCAAAAGCCTTATTAGACTCTGCCATCTTATGAACATCCTCTCTTTTTTTAACTGCAGCACCTTTTTTCTCATATGCATCAAAAAGCTCATTAAAGATTTTATCTGACATATGTTTATCTTTTCTTTTTCTTGCTGAATCTACTAACCATCTAATTGCTAAAGCTTGTGCTCTTTTACTTTTTACTTCGACTGGGACTTGGTAAGTTGCACCGCCAACTCTTCTTGATCTAACTTCTACGGTTGGCTTGATATTATTTATAGCTTCATTGAAAATATTAATTGGCTCATCTTTGCTTTTGGTTTTAATTTTATCGATTGCATCATAAACAATTTTTGCAGCAACACCTCTTTTACCGTCGTACATAATATTATTTATTAGTTTTGGAATTATAGTTGAGTTAAATTTTGGATCTGGAACAACATTTTTTTTAGGTTGAGTTTTTTTTCTGGACATTACTTACCTTTTTTTGTTCCGTACAAAGATCTTCTTTGTTTTCTGTTAGCAACGCCTTGAGTATCGAGATTACCTCTAAGAATATGATACCTAACACCTGGTAAATCTTTTACCCTTCCACCTCTAATTAGAACTACAGAGTGTTCTTGTAGATTATGACCTTCACCTGGAATATATGCTGTTACTTCAAAACCATTTGACAATCTTACTCTTGCAACTTTTCTTAAAGCTGAATTAGGTTTCTTTGGAGTAGTCGTATAAACTTTAACGCAAACACCTCTCTTTAAAGGTTGTTTTTGTAAAGCAGGAACTTTGTTCCTCGATACTTGTTTTACTCTTTTTTTTCTTAACAATTGGTTAATTGTTGGCATAAGTTTTTAAAAAATTAATTAATATATTTTTAGATGAAAATAACTGACTGGTTATTTTGTGGCAGCGTTTAGCACTGTTAGAAGCACTACATTCCAACCAAAAACATCGCCAAAATACTTATTAATTGACCATTGTCAAACTAAAAGTTCAAGTAATAGGCGATTTTTTTACTGATTTGCCTGTGTTTCAGATGGTTCTGGGCTCTCAATTTTTTCTTGTTCAGATAGGAAGTTATTATCGTCTTCAAGAGCTTTTTTGTTCCATTTATTTTTAATATTTCCAGTTCCAGCAGGCACCAGTCTACCAACAATAACATTCTCTTTAAGGCCATTTAATGGATCAACTTTACCTTTAATAGCTGCATCTGTTAATACTCTTGTAGTTTCTTGAAAAGATGCTGCAGAAATAAATGATTCAGTTTGCAATGATGCTTTAGTGATACCCATCAATACTCTTTCACCAACAGCTGGGTTCTTGCCATCTGCAACTAATTTTTCATTTGTATTTTCAAATTTAATTCTATCTACAATTTCACCTGGTAAATATGATGAATCTCCAGACATTTTAACCTCAACTTTTTTCAACATTTGTCTTAAAATAGTTTCAATGTGTTTATCGTTAATGATTACACCTTGTAATCTGTAGACTTCTTGAACTTGATTGACAAAATATTCAGTTAATTCTTTTATTCCTAATATTCTTAGTATGTCATGAGGTAATGGCTGACCATCAAGGAGATATTCACCTTTTTGAATTTTTTCACCTGGATTAAAATTGATATGTTTTCCTTTTGGAATTAAGTAGTTAGAAGGTTCTGCTCCATCTTCTGGTACTATTGAAACTCTTTGCTTACCTCTAACTTCTTTACCAAAAACTACCTGACCATCATTTTCAGCAATAATTGCACTGTCTTTTGCTTTTCTTGCTTCAAATAGTTCTGCAACTCTTGGTAGACCACCAGTGATATCTTTTGTTTTAGTAGTCTCTTTAGGTAATCTTGCGATAACATCCCCAGCAAAAACTTTTTGGCCGTCTTTAATAGATAAAATTGAATCTGGGACTAGATAGTATCTCGCTTCATTATCATCCGCTTTTTTAATTACGTTTCCTTTTTCATCTCTTAAAGTAATTCTTGGTTTTAAATCAGTACTTTTTGATTGGCCTCTCCAGTCAATTACAGATTTAGAAGAAATACCAGTTGCATCGTCAGTAGTTTCTTGAATAGAAACACCATCAATCAAATCAACAAAACTTGCTTCACCACTTTTCTCAGCTATAACTGGTGTTGTGTATGGATCCCATTCACAAATTTTTGTATTTGCTTTAACTTTATCTCCATTGTTAAAAAATAATTTTGAACCATAAGCAACTTTATAAACTGCTATTTGAACTCCATTATCATCCTCAATAGAAAGTTGTGTGTTTCTTCCCATTACAATTAAATTTTTCTTAGAGTCTTCAAGAATGTTTGAGTTTATAATTTTTAAAGTTCCTTCATTCTTGGTTACAATCTGAGAGTCTTGTTTAACGGATGCTGTACCACCAACGTGGAAAGTTCTCATAGTTAACTGAGTTCCTGGTTCTCCAATAGATTGAGCAGAAATCATACCAATTGCTTCGCCTACATGCACCATTTTACCTCTAGATAGATCTCTTCCGTAAGAAGTGGCACAAACGCCCTCTTTAGATCCACAAGTCATTACAGAATAAACCTTAATTGCTTTTACTCCTGCTGCATCAATTTTATCACACCCTGCCTCATCGATCATTTCTTCTTTTTTAATAATTACTTCTCCTGTTAAAGGATGTTTAACTTCATCGAAAGTAACTCTTCCCAAGGCTCTTTCAGATAAACTAACCACAACGTTTCCACCTTCTAAAATTTCAGATAATTCAATGAAACCTGGTTTTTTACAGTCACAAACTTTTTTAGTTACAGTTAAATCTTGTGCAACATCACAAAGTCTTCTCGTTAAATAACCGGAACTAGCAGTCTTAAGTGCGGTATCAGCAAGGCCTTTTCTCGCTCCGTGAGTTGAATTAAAATATTCTAGGGCTGTTAAACCTTCCTTAAAGTTAGAAATAATAGGACTTTCAATAATTTCTCCAGATGGTTTGGCAATTAGACCACGCATTCCAGCTAATTGTTTCATTTGAGCAGCAGAACCTCTTGCACCACTATCGGCCATCATAAATACTGAGTTAATTTTTAATCCTTCTGATGTTTTCTCAGTTGCAGAAATGCCCTTCATCATTTCACCAGCTACTTTATCTGTACACTTAGACCACGCATCAACAACCTTGTTGTACTTTTCACCTCTTGTAATTAATCCTTCTGCGTACTGTGTTTCATAGTCAGCAATTAATTTTTTTGTATCATCAATTAATTGGGTTTTACTCTCAGGAATTACCAGATCATCTTTACCAAATGATATCCCAGCTTTAAATGCATGCTTAAATCCTAAATCTTTTAACTTATCACAAAATATAACTGTAGTTTTTTGACCACAAAATCTAAAGACAATATCAATAATTTCTGAAACTACTTTTTTAGGTAATAATCTATCTATTAAAGAGAATTTAATATTACTATTTTTTGGTAATAAATTTGCTAGTAAAAATCTTCCTGCAGTTGAAGTATATTTTTCAAATTTTTTATTTCCTTTATCATCAACAGTTTCAAATCTAGATATAATTGTACTGTGTACCTTTATCTGACCAGAAGATAATGCAAATTCGATTTGATCAGAATCAACAAAATAACCTGCTGGCTTATCAGTAACTGGCTCTTGCGAAAGGTAATAAATTCCTAAGATCATATCCTGACTTGGAACAATAATAGGTTTACCATTTGAAGGTGAAAGAATGTTGTTTGTTGATAACATTAAAATTCTTGCCTCTAACTGAGCCTCCAAACTTAAAGGTACGTGTACCGCCATCTGGTCACCATCAAAATCAGCATTAAATGCTGCACATGTTAAAGGATGAAGTTCAATTGCATCTCCCTCAATTAATTTTGGTTCAAAAGCTTGAACACCAAGTCTATGAAGTGTTGGTGCTCTATTTAGTAATACCGGGTGTTCTCTTACAATCAGCTCAAGTGCATCCCAAACTGCATTGGTTTCTTTTTCAACAAGTTTTTTTGCCTGTTTAATTGTTGAGGCTAAACCAAGTTTATTCAATCTTGCATATAAAAATGGCTTAAATAATTCTAGAGCCATTTTTTTAGGTAAACCGCATTCATGAAGTTTTAAATCTGGACCAACAACGATTACAGATCTTCCAGAATAATCTACACGTTTTCCCAATAAGTTTTGTCTAAATCTACCCTGTTTACCTTTAAGCATTTCAGCAAGAGATTTAAGAGGTCTTTTTCCAGTGCCAGTAATTACTCTTCCTCTTCTTCCATTATCAAATAATGCATCAACAGACTCTTGAAGCATCCTTTTTTCATTACGAACAATAATATCTGGAGCTTTAAGATCCATTAATCTTTTTAATCTATTATTTCTATTGATCACTCGTCTATAAAGGTCGTTCAGATCAGAGGTTGCAAATCTACCACCATCTAATGGAACAAGCGGTCTCAATTCAGGTGGGATTACAGGCACAACTGTCATAATCATCCACTCTGGTTTTTGACCAGTTTCAATAAATGACTCTACAAGTTTTAGTCTTTTAATAGCTCTTTCTTCGTTAACTTTAGATTTTGTCTCTTTAATAAAATTAACTAAATTTTTTCTCTCTTGTTCTAAATCTAAATTCTTAAGCATCTCAAGAACCGCTTCAGCTCCTATTCCTGCCGTGAAGGATTCTTCACCAAACTCATCTTGATATTTTGCTAATTCTTCTTCATTTAATAATTGATTTCTTTGTAGACCGGTTAAACCAGGTTCTATGACAATAAAATTCTCAAAGTATAGAACTCTCTCTATTTCTTTAAGCTTCATATCTACAGCTAGCGCAATTCTACTTGGCAGAGATTTTAGGAACCATATATGTGCTACAGGTGTAGCTAGATTAATATGCCCCATTCTTTCTCTTCTTACATTTGATTTTGTAACCTCAACACCACATTTCTCACAAATAATTCCTCTAAATTTCATTCGTTTGTATTTTCCACACAAACATTCGTAATCTTTAATTGGACCAAAAATTCTAGCACAAAATAAACCATCTTTTTCTGGTCTGAAAGTTCTATAGTTTATTGTTTCAGGTTTTTTAATTTCACCATAAGTCCATGATTTGATTTTTTCAGGACTAGCTAAAGAAATTTTAATACTATTAAAATTTTGAGCTTCAGATATTTCGGTATTTTTAAATAGATCTGTTAATTCTTTTTTCATTTAATTAAGTTCCACATTTAATGCTAATGATTTAATTTCTTTAACTAATACGTTGAAAGACTCAGGAATACCTGACTCAAAATTCTCTTCGCCTTTAACAATAGTCTCATATACTTTAACTCTACCAGCTACATCATCAGACTTAACAGTTAAAATCTCTTGAAGAGTATATGAAGCACCATACGCTTCAAGTGCCCAGACTTCCATTTCACCAAATCTTTGACCACCAAGTTGAGCTTTACCACCAAGTGGTTGCTGTGTAACCAAACTGTACGGTCCTGTTGATCTTGCATGAATTTTATCTTCAACTAAGTGATGCAGTTTCAACATGTAGATAATTCCAACTGTTACTGGTCTATCAAACTGTTCGCCTGTTCTTCCATCCCATAAGTATGTTTGTCCAGAACCAGGTAATTTTGCTAATTCAAGCATTTCAGTAACATTTTTTTCTTTTGCT
>CACBYG010000001.1 GCA_902543535.1 uncultured Pelagibacteraceae bacterium | reverse complement strand
CAAACAAATTGAAAAATTTAGAGTTAGAGAAGTTAAAGAGCTAGAAAAACTTGAAAAAATCTCTTTAAAAGAGAAAAGGGAAGATTATGCAGGTCTTCAACAAAGAATAGAAAAATTAAAAGAAAAATATCGAATTATTAGAGATCAAAAAATAAGAGAGAGAGTAGAGGCTTTAGGTGTAAAAACACAGGGAGATGAAGATAGGGAAACACTTCTTAGAAAAGAAAAAGAGTACACAATTGCAAGACAAAAAATAGAATTTTCATTAGAAAGTTTTTACAGAAGCGCAAGTAGTTTAGTTTTTCAATTAAACAAAAGACATGTAACAAGACATATGTCAATTTTTAGATGTATCGATAGAAGATTTGAGACGGGTGAAATTTTTGTCAAATGGGATGAAGCAGCTGATGATGAGTGGTTGTTACTTATTTATATTAAAAATAATTCACCAGATGAAGGGATAGTAATTGAAGATAAAACAAATCCAGAAAAAAATATTTCACATGAATTTAAAAATAATGAAATTTTTAAGGCTTCAGACACAATGGTAGACTCTTTAACTCAGCTTATTGCCAGAAAAAGAGGCAAAAATAGCAATTAATATATCTAAATATATTAAGTAATATCTATCATGCTCTTTGGAATAATTATTATGGTCACTTTATATATTATCTTAAGTTATGTTCTTGCATGGATAAGATATTTTAATGGGCTTGATCCAAGATTAGGTCAATCAACTTGGAGATGGAGTTATGATTATCCTGTAGTTGGAGAAAGAGATTTTTCAGATTTAGATGATAAAGATTTTGTGAGGTTAAGAAGAAAAAGAAATAAAATTATAACATTTATGTATGCAATTGTATTGATTATGTTTTTACTATCTATGTCTTTATTAAGTGAAATAATGATATTTTTTTTAGCTTAGCTTTTTAATTGTTTCTTATTTTTTAAATATAAAAAAAAAGCAATTATTTCATATACAAAATTAAAAATTGTAAAAATTATTGGAAGTTTAAAAAATTTATATAAAAATCTATATTTAGGTATTTTCTTCCACACAAACAAAAATGCTTCAGCTCCTTCTAAAACTCTACCATCATCTTTTACATGTAATCGTCTTAGAAGCTGTTTGTCATCTTTATTAGTCTCTTTCTTTGCTAGTTCGTTGTTAGTGATATCGATCCAATCTATTTCCTCTACTTTTTCTTTTTTGTATAAATTTATTTCAGATCTACAAATATTGCATGAATCGTTAAAATATACTTTCATCATTTAATTATTATCTTTTAGATGATTTTTGTACATGTGTAAAAAGAGCAGTTGAAAAGAGAATATAAACGTTTATGTAACTCCTATGAGTAATTTCTTCAATAAATCTGACTTAGAAAGAAAAGATGCTGAAAATATAGTTTCAGATACTTTAAAAAATTGCGATGATGGAGAATTGTATTTGGAGGATTCAAAGTCTGAGTCTATTGTCTTAGATGACAATAAGATTAAAAGCTCAAACTATAGTTCTGATTTAGGTTTTGGACTTAGAGCAGTATCCGATGAAGTTGTTGCTTATTCTTATTCAAACGAAATATCAAAAGACTCTTTAAAAAGTTCAGCAGAAAGTATTCATTCAACACTTAAATCAATTAAAGGTACTTATAATAATGAGATACCAAAATCTAATAAAAAATTTTATAATGATATAAATCCTATAGAACAAAAAACTTTAAACTCGAAGCTGGAAGTTCTAAATAAAGTGAACGAGTATCTAAGAAAAAAAGGCGGTGCTGTTAAACAGGTTACGGCAAATTTTTTAGGTGAACATAAGTCGATTGAAATAATCAGATCAGGTGGTGAAGCAATTACAGACATCAGACCTTTAATTAGATTTAATGTTTCTGTAATTCTTGAAAAAGATGGTAGAAAAGAAACAGGTGTGTATGGTATCGGAGGCAGGCAATCTTATGATGATTATTTGCAAAATGACAACTGGAAAAGTGTATGTGAGGAAGCTTTCAGAATTGCTTCAGTTAACTTAGAGAGTAAACCCGCACCGGCTGGTGAAATGAAAGTTGTCTTAGGGCCAGGTTGGCCAGCAATATTAATTCATGAAGCGATAGGGCATGGTTTAGAGGGTGATTTTAATAGAAAAAAGACATCAGCATTTCATAACCTGATGGGGCAGAAAGTTGCAAGTGAAGGCGTCACAATCGTTGATGATGGCACCATTGATAATAGAAGAGGGAGTCTTACAATAGATGATGAGGGCACACCAACTGAAAGAACTGTTTTAATTGAAAACGGAATTTTAAAAAATTTTATGCAAGACAGATTGAATGCACGTTTGATGAAGACAAGATCAACTGGTTCAGGAAGAAGAGAAAATTACAGACACGTTGTTTTACCAAGAATGAGAAATACAATGATGTTAAGTGGCAAACAAACTCAAGATGAGATGATAAAATCAGTTGATAAAGGTATTTTTGCAGTTAGCTTTGGAGGTGGACAAGTAGATATTACTTCAGGAAAATTTGTATTTAATTGCACAGAAGCTTATGAAATTATTAATGGTAAAATCGGCTCCCCTATAAAAGGAGCAACTTTAATAGGAGATGGTCCATCAATTTTAAAAGAAGTTTCAATGGTTGGAAATGATATGATGTTAGACCCTGGTATAGGTACATGTGGGAAGGCTGGACAAGGAGTTCCTGTCGGCGTAGCACAGCCATCTATATTAATTGATAGAATGACAGTTGGTGGAACAAAACTCTAAATAATGATTAAAGATCAAGATTTTTTAAAAGCCAAGGCTGCCTATTGTTTAGATGTTGCAAAAAAAATTGGAGCTAGTAACGCCAGTGTAATTATAGGCCATTCAATTTCAGAAACAGTTAATTTTAGAAATAATAATTTAGATGAGTCTAATCGATCAGATGGATTAGCGTTTAGTATAGATACTTATATAGGAAAAAAAAAGTCCTCAATTTCCTCATCGAATTTATTAGATGAAAATTTAAATAAACTTATAACAAAATGTTATGAAACGACTAAAATTACTCCCGAGGATGAATTTAATTCATTACCAGATAAAAACTTACTTGCAGATAGTCTTAAAAATTTAAATATTTACGATGATACTCATATTGAGAACGATAAAAAAATTGATTACTTAAAAGAATTAGAAAGTACAGCATCAAAGGATAAAAAAATAGTAAATACCGAGTCAAGCTTTACTGAAAAAAAATCTAATTTTATTTTAGCAAATAGTGATGGGTTTTGTAGTGGTTATAAAACTTCTTCATTCACTGCATCGTGTGTAGCTGTTGCTAAAGATGAAAAAAGTATGGAAAGAGATTATGAATATTCTAGTAAGAGATATTTAGATGACATCAAAGACCCACAATCCTTAGGTAAAATAGCGAGCGATCAAACAATTAGAAAACTAAGTCCAAAAAAAATAGGAAGTGAAAAATTAAGTGTAATATTCGATAAAAGAATTGCAAAAGGGATGCTCAGTGTTTTTGCAAGTGCAATTTCGTCTTCTGCTATTGCAAGAGGAACTTCATTTCTTAAGGATCAATTAAATGAGCAAATATTTTCTAATTCAATTAATATAATAGACAAACCAGACATAATTAAGGGTTTAGGTTCTAAAAATTTTGATTCAGAAGGTGTTAAATCTGAAACTCTTAATTTAGTAAAAGAGGGTGTACTTAAGAGTTATCTTGTGGATTCTTACAATGGCAGAAAATTAAACCTTAAATCAAATGGAAGAAGTGGAGGCACCACAAATCTATATTTTGAAAATGGAAACCAAAGCTACGACGAATTATTAAAAATCAACTCAAAGTGTATTTACATTACAGAAACTATAGGTCACGGTAGTAATCTTGTAACTGGAGACTACTCTGTCGGAGCAACTGGATTTTTAGTTGAGGGTGGCGAATTTAAATATCCCATTAATGAAATAACAATTGCTGGAAATTTTAAGGATATGTTTAAAAAAATATTCTTAGCAAATGACCTAGAATTTGATTATTCAACAAATTCTCCAACTATGATGATTGAAGGTATGACAGTTGCTGGTAAATGAGTAGTTTTTGTGTAATTGGCTCAGGAATTTCTGGAGCAACTATCGCAAATCTTTTAAATAAGAAACATACAGTTGATTTGTATGACAAAGCAAGAGGCTTAGGTGGAAGATCATCTTTTAAAAGATTAGACAAAATAAGAGGGTTTGATCATGGGACCCAATACTTTTCTCCAAAAACTCCAGAATTTAAAAGATTTATTAAAAAGCTAATAGAAAAAAAAATACTTAAGATTTGGGGAGGAAATCACAAATTTTTAAGTAATAAAAAAAAAGAAAATAAAACACATGTAAAGATTATTGGCAGAAAAGGAAATAATGACATTAGTAAATATCTTTTAAAAGATGTAAGATGTTATTTTCAAAGTGAACTTAAAAAAATTAATTTCCAAAATAGAAAATGGAACTTAACATTTAGTAATGGAAAGATTAAGACTTATGAAAATTTAATTTTAACCTGTCCATTTCCTCAGTTTAAAAATTTATCAAAAAATTATATTAAAAATTCTTTTATAAAAGAAAAAATTAAGATGGATGCAAATATAACTGTTTTGATAGAAATAAAAAAAACAAACTTAAATTATAGTAGTTTTTTATTTAATGATAAAATTTTAGGATGGGCTGGTAAAGAAAATAGCAAAAACAGATTTGTAAGCAAAAGTGATCTTTGGACATTGCAAAGCACTTTTAATTGGGCAAATAAAAAAATAAATCATAATAAAACACTTAGAAAAATTAATACCAAAATTTTGATCGATAAATTTTTTAAATTAACAGGTATTAGGCGGACAAAAATACTTTTTTCACTTAATCATGGTTGGAAATACTCTTCAAATTCAAAACCTCTAAAATTAAAAAGTTATTGGAATTCTAGATTAAATCTAGGCGTGTGTGCAGATTGGTTTAATGGACCAAGAGTGGAGTCAGGATGGATAAGTGCAAAAGATCTTTATAAGAAAATGAATATCTAAATCACTCATAATTTTTTAATCTATATTCCCAACTTCCCATCCTCTGATAAGTAACTTTTATTATTAAAGAAGTTTTTTTATCCATCCAAATATCAAAATTTAATCTTTTATCTTCTGGAAGAGACATATTTTTTGAGGTTAATTTAAAATGATCGGTCTGATATTCTTTACCATTAATAGTAATTTTTTCTTTTGCAATAAAAGTGACTATCTGCTCTTTTATACTACCTGATATAGGACTTATTTGACTACTAGCCTGTAAAATTTTATGACTCCACCAGTTGCCAATAGCATTTTCCAGCGGAGCTTCACCAGAAAAAGAAGAGCCTACGATATCAAATTTTTTGGTGTTTTTGTTTAAAGTTAAGTTTACAAACTTTTCTTTTTTGTTCTGTAAAGTTTTTGAATTAAAAGAAATCAACTTATCTTGTAAATATCTTTCTTCTCCAATACCTTCGACTTCAAAAACAGTTGCTCCTAAAAGTTTTACTTCAAACTTAAATTGGTTTGTTACAAGAGTAACATCATTTTTTCGTGAAAAAAAATAATAGTTATAACCAATTATTTCGTTATTTCTTAAAATTTCCATCTCAATTTTTTTATATTTACTGTAATGACCAATATGAGCATAAGAAGCAAAACAAATAAAAAAAAATATGATGCTGAGGATGATCTTTTTCATTATAAGCAAGTATTAATAATTTAATAAGTAGCAGTATAATATGTTTTTATCTATTAAAAATATTCCCAAGGTATATTGGAGCTCAGATAAAAGCATTAACTTTAAACCAAAATTTTCAACATCTTTTTTTTTATTTTTTGGTTTAATTATATTTGGATTTGGAGAGGGATTATTAATATTGTCTACTAACGGAAACTCTCCATGGTCTGTACTAGCAGAGGGTATTTCTAAAAATTCTAAATTATCTATTGGTGCTGCAACATTTTTAATTAGTGTCAGTGTTCTATTGTTGTGGATATTTTTAAAACAAAAACCAGGCCTAGGAACTATTTTTAATATTATCATTATCTCTGCAATGATTGATATAACTTTGCATTTTTTTGATGCCCCATCTTCTATTTGGTCAAAATACTTTCTCTCAATATTATCAGTAATACTCGTTGGTATAGGAAGTGGAATTTATTTAGTGGCAAATCTTGGTCCAGGGCCAAGAGATGGATTAATGACTGGATTAACAAAAATTACAAACCTACCTATTGCATTAGTCAGAGCATTTTTGGAAATTTCAGTTGTAACAGTGGGATGGTATCTAGGCGGAACAGTAGGAGTTGGAACTTTGATTTTTGCTTTTGGAATTGGACCCTGTGTTGCTTTTGGACTGTTTATTGTTAATAAAATTTTTAGTTAGGCTGCTGCTCCAGATTTTTCACTTCTCTTTCTTTCATGAGGATCAAGGATAGATTTTCTTAATCTACAAGACTCAGGAGTAATTTCTAATGCTTCATCCGTGTTAAGCATACTCAATTGTTCTGCAATAGACATTTTCCTCACTGGAGTGAGCACAACGTTTTCGTCAGTTCCCTGTGTTCTCATATTTGTTAATTTTTTACCCTTCATCACATTTATGATCATATCTCCGGGTTTTGGAGATAATCCAACTATCATACCAGGATATACGGGGTCGTTATGTGTTACGAACATCTCTCCTCTTGCTTGTAAATTAAATATAGCAAAAGCAACTGCTTTACCTTGCTCCATTGCAATTAAAGCTCCGTTTCTTCTTCCCTCCATTTCACCTTCAAAAGGCCCGTAGCTATGAAAAATTCTATTAATAACTCCGTTACCTTTAGTAAGGGTTAAAAATCTGCTTGTGTAACCCATTAATCCTCGTGTTGGTGCATGAAAAATCAATCTTTTTTTATCTTTCCCGGTGTCTTTTAAATCTATTAGTTTACCTTTTCTTCTATTCATTGAGTCAATTACTTTTGAGGAGTATTCTTCGTCTAAATCCATCGTAATTTCTTCAATAGGTTCAAGTTTTTTTCCACTTTCATCTGTTTGATATAGAACTTTAGGAGGACTGACTGTCATTTCAAATCCTTCTCGTCTCATCTGCGTAAGTAAAATTTCTAACATAAGCTCACCTCTACCACTTACAACAAACGAGTCGTTACCATTATTTTCAGCAAAAGTAATTCCAACATTATTTTGAGCCTCCTGAAGAAGTCTGTCTCTTATTTGAGTACTCGTAAGTTTTTTACCTTCTTTACCCGCAAGAGGAGATGTATTAACCGTTATAGTTATAGACATCGTAGGTGGATCTATTGGTGTTGCTGAAATAGGTTCATTTACTTCTAAATCACAAATAGTATCTGCAACATTAGCCTTTTCTAATCCAGCTATCACTACAATATCTCCAGCCTCACCAACCTCAATAGGTACTTTTTTAGTTCCTTCATATCTGAAAATTTTAGTAAGTTTACCTTCATCAACTTTTTCACCTTTTAAATTAATTGCTTTTATTGACTGATTAGCTTTAGCAGTTCCTTGGGTAATTCTGCCTACTAAGCTTCTTCCTAAAAAACTATCTGCATAAAGAAGTGTAGATAACATTGCAAAGGGTTTTTCTTTTTCAAATTTTGCTGGTTTTACATGTCCAAGAATTAAATTAAGTAGTGGATTTAAATTCTCTCTAGGTCCGTCCACTTCTGTGTCCGCCCATCCAGATCTGCCACTTGCGTATAAAACCGGGAAATCTAGTTGCTCTTCATTTGCATCTAGGCTTACAAATAAATCAAATGTTTCATCTAAAACTTCATTAGCTCTTTGATCAGACTTATCAAGTTTGTTGATTACAACAATTGGTTTTAGTCCTTGTTTTAAAGCTTTAGATAACACAAATTTTGTTTGAGGCATTACTCCTTCTGCTGAGTCAATAAGGAGCAGAGCACCATCAGCCATACTTAAAACTCTTTCAACTTCTGCTGCAAAGTCTCTGTGACCGGGTGTATCAATAATGTTAATTCTTGTATCTTTCCAATTAATTGAAGCAGGTTTAGCTAAGATTGTGATTCCTCTTTCTTTTTCTAATTCGCCAGAATCCATTAATCTTTCATCAACCACTTCGTTTTCTCTAAATGATCCACTTTGTTTCATTAGATTGTCAATCAAAGTAGTTTTACCATGGTCTACATGGGCTATAATAGTGATGTTTCTTATATCATTGTTCATAAAATGTGGTTCTTATACCTATTTAATTATTTTTTAAAACTTAAAAAAAACTAATGTTTAGTGAAGATTTTATTAAATTTGATGTTTAATTTGCTTTTTTTTGCTTTTCTTTTTTAAGTTTTCTTTTTTCTTTAAAACTTAATTTTGCTTTTTTTTTAATACTGGAGTCTTTAAAGGATTTTCCACTATATCTTTTTGACATATAATTAATCTACCCAAAAAAAAGGCCATCATAAGATGGCCTTTTAAATTTTGTATTTGAGTGAGTTTACATTCCCATGCCACCCATGCCACCCATGCCGCCCATTCCACCAGGCATACCAGCAGGCATTCCACCACCAGCATCTTTTTCTTCCGGTTTGTCAGCAATCATTGCTTCTGTAGTTACTAATAATCCAGAAATTGATGCAGCATCTTGTAGAGCAGTTCTCACAACCTTAACTGGGTCGATGATACCTTTTGCAAACATATCGCAATATTCCTCGCTTTGAGCATCGTAACCATGAGTTTTTTTCTTTTGCTCTAACAATTTACCTACAACCACTGAACCGTCTACACCAGCATTTTTTGTAATTTGTCTGATTGGAGCTTCTAGTGCTTTTCTTACAAGTTCAACACCAGCTTTTTGATCATCACCTTTAGCTTTAACTTTTTCAAGGTCCTGAGCAGCGTAAAGAAGTGCGCATCCTCCACCAGTAACTATGCCTTCTTCAACAGCGGCTCTTGTTGCGTTTAAAGCATCCTCAACTCTGTCTTTTCTCTCTTTAACTTCAACTTCGGTTGCACCACCGACTTTAATAACCGCAACTCCACCTGCAAGTTTAGCAAGTCTTTCTTGAAGTTTTTCTCTATCATAATCAGAAGTTGTTTCGTCAACTTGTTGTTTGATAGATCCACATCTTGCTTCAATATCAGTTTTTTTACCACTACCACTTACTATGGTGCTGTTATCTTTATCAACTTTAATTTTCTTACAAGACCCTAGATCTTCAAGTTTAACATTTTCAAGTTTTATTCCTAAATCTTGTGAAATTACTTGTCCACCAGTTAAGATAGCGATATCTTCTAGCATCGCTTTTCTTCTATCACCAAACCCTGGAGCTTTTACAGCTACAACTTTTAAACCACCTCTTAATTTGTTTACTACCAAAGTTGCTAAAGCTTCACCTTCAACATCTTCAGAAATAATCATTAAAGGTCTTCCTGATTGCACAACTGCCTCTAAAAGAGGAACCATTGGTTGTAAGTTTGTTAGTTTACTCTCATGAAGTAAAATATAAGGATTATCTAACTCTGTGGTCATCTTATCACTGTTAGTTATAAAGTATGGTGATAAATAACCCCTATCAAATTGCATACCCTCAACAACATCTAACTCTGTATCGATACCTTTAGCTTCTTCAACGGTTATAACACCTTCGTTACCAACTTTTTGCATTGCTTTTGCAATCATTGAACCAATTTCTTTATCACCATTCGATGAAATTGTACCAACTTGAGCTATTTCATCACTGTCTTTAACTTTTTTAGCAGATGAAATAAGATTTTCTTTTACAGCTTCTACAGCAGAATCAATACCTCTTTTGACATCCATTGGATTCATTCCAGCAGTAACATACTTCACACCTTCTGTTACAATTGCTTGAGCCAAAATAGTTGCAGTAGTTGTTCCATCTCCAGCCTCTTCATTAGTTTTGCTAGCGACTTCTTTAACCATTTGAGCACCCATATTTTCAAACTTGTCATCAAGATCAATTTCTTTTGCAACCGATACTCCATCTTTTGTAATTCTTGGGGCACCATAAGATTTATCCATAACAACATTTCTTCCTTTTGGACCTAAAGTGACTTTAACAGTATCAGCTAAAATATTTACACCCCTCATCATTGCCGCTCTCGCTTCAGCGTCAAATTTAATTAGTTTTGCCATTTTACTTTCTCCTTTTAATTAAATTACTTACCTGAAATACCCATAATGTCTGACTCTTTCATTATGCTGTATTCTTTACCATCAATTTTGACTTCAGTACCTGACCACTTGCCAAATAAAACCTTATCTCCAACTTTTACATCCATTGGAATTAATTTTCCATCTTCTGTTTTTGCACCACCACCAATAGCAACCACTTTTCCTTCTTGCGGTTTTTCTTGAGCAGTATCTGGGATGATAATTCCACCTGCAGTTTTTTCACTGCTATCTAGTACTTCAATTAACACTCTGTCATGCAACGGTTTGAACTTCATAAATCTCCTTTATAATTCTATATAAATATGAACCTCATATAGATATTACGCTGTCTATTTCAAGATTAGATATTCGATTACATGCTAATAATGCTAGGAAATTGAGGATTTTATAGTTTATACCTTAAATTATGACAAAAAATTTAGATTTAAATGGTCTACGTTCAATTGCTGATAATTATGATTTGTTTTACATTGATTTATGGGGAGTTATACATAATGGGTTAAAACTCAATACTTATGCAATTCAAGCACTTCATCATCTAAAAAATCTAAAAAAAGAATTCGTTCTTCTCACAAATGCACCAAGACCAAATTTGCCTGTTCAAACTTTTTTGAACAACATGGGTATGGATAAATTGTTTCAAAAAAACGTATTCACTTCTGGAGAAGCAGCTTTAAAATTTTTAAAACTAAATCACAAAAAAGAATACTTTTTTCATGTTGGGCCACCTAAAGATAATGACTTATTTAAAGAATTTATAGACAATAAAAAAGATAAAATATCAGATGCTGATTATTTATTGTGTACAGGTTTATTTGAAAACGAAGATGACCTAATTTATTATAAAAAACTTTTTGAAAATAATTTAAATAAAAAAATGATATGCACAAATCCTGATTTAATTGTTGACAAAGGGGACAAAAGAGAACTTTGTGCAGGTTCGGTGGCAATGGTTTTTGAAAAGTTAGGTGGGAAAGTAATTTATTTTGGTAAACCATATGCTGAAGTTTATAATTTGTCGATTGAAAATAAAAATAAACGGGTTTTATCGATTGGAGATAATCTTAATACAGATATTAAAGGTGCAAATTTATTGAACTATGACTCATTGTTGATTTCAAATGGAATTCATAAAAATGAAATAAATGAGAGGGGTATTAAAGAAATATCTAAACAGTATGAAACAATCGTAAATTATATTCAGTCAGATTTAAAATGGTAATGTTATATAGAAATTTTAAAGTTAAACAAATTCATAAAGGGTCTATTATTTTAATTGGTAATTTTGATGGAGTACATTCAGGACATCAAAAATTATTCAAATTAGCAAAACTATATAAAAGAAAACATAAACTTAAAATTGGTGTTATTAATTTTGATCCTATGCCAAAAATGTTTTTTAATAAATCAATTAAAAATTTTAAACTTACAAAATTAGATCAAAAAATAAAATTATTAAAAAATCAAGGTGTAGATTTCATTATAACAAAAAAATTTGATAAAAGATTTTCCAAACTAAAATCTATAAAATTTATTGAAGAAATTTTATTTAAAAAATTAAATTCTAGATTTATATTTGTTAGTAATAACTTTAGATTTGGAAACAAAAGAGAGGGAAATGTTAGTTTATTATCAAAAAATCAATTAAAATTTAATTATGTTCTTGTAAAACCAACACCACTGATAAAACAAAAAAAAGTGATTTCATCTTCTTTAATACGGACCTATTTAGAAAAAGGAAAATTAAACAAAGCTAATAATTTATTGAACAGAAAATGGACAATCGAAGGAGTTGTACAAAAGGGAAGACAGCTGGGTAAAAAAATTGGTTTTCCAACATGTAATATTGATATTAAAGATTATGTCTTGGCAATGCCAGGTGTGTATGCTGTAAAAGTATTGAAGTCAAATAATTACAAATATTTAAGGGGAATAGCAAATCTTGGATACAGACCAACATTTAATCAGAAAAAAATCTTGTTAGAAGTTCATTTATTTAATTATTCTGGAAATCTTTACAATAAACTCTTAACAGTGGAGTTTATAAAGTTTATTAGAAAAGAAAAAAAATTTAAAAATGTTAATCAGTTAAAGTCTCAAATTAAAAAAGATTTAAATATTGCAAAAAAAACTAAATGAGTAATTTCCAAATTAATCTTCCAAAAACAGCTTTTTCAATGAAAGCCAATTTACCCGTAAGAGAGCCAGAAATCCTAGAATATTGGCAAAAGATAAATCTTTACAAAGAATTGAGAAATTCCAGCAAGGGAAAAGAAAAATTTGTTCTTCATGATGGACCGCCATATGCAAATGGTAATATTCATATGGGAACTGCTCTTAATAAAATTTTAAAAGATATAATTGTAAAATTTCATCAAATGGATGGCAAAGATTCTATCTACGTTCCAGGATGGGATTGTCATGGCTTGCCAATTGAATGGAAAATTGAAGAGCAATATAAAAAAAATAAAAAAAATAAAAATGATGTTCCAATAGTAGAATTCCGAAAAGAATGCAGGTTATTTGCAGAGAAATGGATTGAGGTGCATAAAGGTCAATTTAAGCGGTTAGGTGTTGTTGGTGATTGGGAAAACTATTATTCAACTATGAGTTTTGATGCCGAAGCACAAATTGTAAGAGAGCTTGGTAAGTTTTTAAAAGAAGGAAGTTTATATAGGGGCTTTAAACCAGTATTATGGTCTACAGTCGAAAAGACTGCTTTAGCAGATGCTGAAGTTGAATATCAAGATCATAAATCAGATACAATTTATACATCTTTCGCTGTAAAAAAATCTAACTTAAAAGATATAGAAGGTAGTGAGATAATCATATGGACCACAACTCCTTGGACAATTCCTGCCAATAGAGCACTGGCTTATAACGAGGCTCTTGATTATGTTCTCTTGGAATTGAATGATGATAATGATTATAAAAATAGAAAAATTATAGTTGCTGAGGCCTTACTGCAGTCGGTAATCAATGAGTGTAAAATAAAAAATTATAAAAAATTAAAAACATTTAAAGGTAAGGAATTAAAGCAAACTATCTGTAGTCACCCTTTTTTAGATTTAGGTTTTGACTATGATGTTCCAATGTTACAGGCAAGGTTTGTAACAACTGAGCAAGGAACAGGAATTGTTCATTGTGCTCCTAGTCATGGTCCTGATGATTTTAATTTATGTTTAAATAATGGAATTAAAGCTATCGAAACAGTTGATGGAGATGGTAAATATACAAATAATGTAAGTTTATTTGAGGGAATTCATATTTTTAAAGCAAACCCTATAGTTATTGAAAAACTTAAAGAACAAAAAAAATTATTATCAAATGGTGAACTAATACATTCTTATCCGCATTCTTGGAGATCAAAAGCACCATTAGTTCATAGAGCGACACCTCAGTGGTTTATATCAATGGAGAGTCATAAATTAAGAGATAAGGCATTAAAAGCGATTAATGATACAACTTTTTATCCGAGTAAAGGAAAAGAAAGATTAAAATCAATGATAGAAACCAGACCAGATTGGTGTGTATCTAGACAAAGAGTGTGGGGTGTTCCTCTTCCAATTTTTGTAAACAAAAAAACTAAAGAAATTTTAGTCGACGATGAGGTAAATGAAACTATTGCCTCAATTTACGAAAAAGAAGGTTCAGATTGTTGGTTTTCAGACGACCCTCAAAGATTTTTAGGCACCAAATATAAAGCTGAAGATTATTATAAATTGAGCGATATAGTTGAGGTTTGGTTTGATAGTGGGTCTACACATTCATTTGTTCTTGAAAAAAGAGAAGATTTAAAATGGCCAGCATCAATGTATTTAGAGGGTTCAGATCAACATAGAGGCTGGTTTCATTCATCATTATTAGAGTCATGTGGCACTAGAGGTAGAGCACCATTTGAAAATATTTTATCCCACGGATTTGTTGTGGATGGTAAAGGATTGAAAATGTCAAAATCTCTAGGAAATGTAATTGCTCCAGAAGATATTTTAAAAAAATATGGAGCAGATATACTAAGAATTTGGGTAGCATCATCAAATTATTCAGAAGATTTAAGAATAGATTATTCAATTCTTGACCAACATGCCGAGTCTTACAGAAAAATTAGAAATACATTCAGATATCTGCTTGGCAATATAAATGATAATTTTGAAGAAATTGATTTTGAAAAAGTAAATTTAAATGAGTTACCTGAACTCGAACAACTTATGTTACACAAGTTGTACTCTTTAGACGTAAATTTTAAAAAATATTTTAAAAATTATGATTTTCATAATTTGTATAAAGAATTACTCAATTTTTGTACTGTGGATTTGTCGGCATTTTATTTTGATATAAGAAAGGATGCATTGTATTGTGATCCCATAGATTCAAAAAAAAGAAAGTCAACTATATTACTGCTAAATATAATTTTGAATTCATTGTTAAAATGGTTTGCACCAATTTTATCTTTTACGACTGAAGAGATTTATAGATTGTTATTTAAAGATAATAAAAGTATCCATTTAGAAAAATTTATAGATTTCCCAAACATCTTTGCCAATGAAAAATTATATCAAAAATGGCTAGAATTAATCAAAATAAGAAATATTTGTAATATTAGTATTGAGGAAAAAAGAGCCAATAAAGAAATTGGATCTAGTTTAGAGGCAGACTTAAATATCCAACTGGATCAAAAATTAGAAGAAATTACAAAAAATATAGATTTTTCAGAACTTTGCATTACATCAAGAGCTGAAATTTCTTTTAAGGAAAACTTAGAAACAAGCGCACAAACCATAAAAGCAAAAGGAACGAAGTGTACTTTGTGTTGGAAAATTAGTGAAAATGCTTGTGATAGAAATCATTGTCCTAAAAATACTTAATGAGCGTATTTACTACAAGCAAAACTTTTTATCTTAATTTTATAATTATTCTTTCAATTTTTATTTTAGATAGATTAACTAAGTTTTATGTCATCTATTTGAATAAAATCAATGGTGGTTCTGAAATATTTTCCTCAAAATTATTGAATATATATTTGATTTGGAATGAAGGGATAGCTTTTGGTCTCTTCTCATTTAATGAAAATAATTTATATAATTTTTTAACGATCTTTATTTTAATAATTGTATTTGTAATTTCATATATGATTTCAAAAAGTAGTGGACTTAAAAAATATTCATTATTAATGATTTTGGGAGGGGCATTAGGTAATGTTTTTGATAGAATAATTTACAAAGCTGTTCCTGACTTTATAGATTTTCATATTGGAAATTTTCATTGGTTCATTTTTAATTTTGCAGATATATTTATTTCAATTGGTGTGATTTTTTTGATTATAATGGAATTTACTGTTATTAATAAAAGTAACAAAATATGAGATATTTAAAAATATTTGCAATATTAAATTTACTTTTATTACTTTTATCGTGTGGAATAGTGAAAGAAGGGTTTCAAAATCCAAAAAAGAAGAGCAGTGACGAATTTTTGGTTGAAAAAAAATCTCCTTTAGTAATGCCACCAAATTTTAATGAATTACCAATTCCTAAAAGAAGTCAAAATGATGAGAATTCAGATGACAACAAAATAAAAGAACTATTAGACGATAAAGAAACTACACTGAACAATAATTCGAAAACAACAGAAACCAATAATTCCCTGGAAGAAAATTTGATAGAAAAAATCAAAAAAAATTAATGATCACTGAAGGTATAAGATTTATAAATTTTAAAAAAAAAATTAATATAAAAAAAACAAAACAGAATTTAAATTTAATTTTAAGTGAAAAGAATCAAGTCATCCAGTCTCTTTCTAAAGATTACAATAACAGTTTTAAAAAAAAAAAAATAAATGATTATAAAAAGAACTTAAATTTTAGAGTCATTGGTATGGGTGGCTCAACTCTTGGATCACAAACTATTTATAATTTTTTAGAAAAAAAAATTAAAAAAAATTTTTGGTTTGAGGATAATCTCCAAAATAATTCCAAAAAAATAAATAATAAAAATCTTGTAAATTTAGTAATCTCAAAATCAGGAAATACAATAGAAACAATTGTTAATTCAAATATTTTGATTAAAAAAGAAAATAAAAATATTTTTATTACAGAAAACAAAAAAAATTATCTCTATCTTCTGGCTCAAAAACTTAAGGCAGAGATAATTCATCACAATAATTATATCGGCGGGAGATACTCAGTATTATCAGAAGTTGGAATGGTACCAGCAGAGTTAATGGGTCTCAAAAGTGAAAATTTTAGGCAACTAAATTTGTTGATTAAAAATAAGAAATTTATCAACTCATTAATCGCCAACGTAAATTCAACACTTTTTTTTATTAAAAATAAAAAATATAATTCTATAATTATAAACTACGACGAAAAATCTGAAAATTTGTTTAAATGGTATCAGCAGTTAGTTGCTGAAAGCTTGGGGAAAAAAAATACAGGCTTATTACCAGTTGTATCAAATATGCCAAAAGATAATCACAGTGTAATGCAGCTCTACCTAGATGGATTTAAAAATAATTTTTTTACTTTTTTTTACGTACATGATCGAAATTCAAAAAAAATAAATAATAAAGCAATTTTTAATTCTCACAAATACTTAAAAAATAAAAATTTATCTAATATTATTTATGGTCAAAAAAAAGCAACAGAAAATATCTTTAAGATTAAAAATATTCCATTTAGAAGTTTTGAAATTTATAAAAGAGATGAAAAGACATTAGGAGAACTCTTTACTTTTTTTATCCTTGAAACAATTTTGCTTGGAAAAGCATTAAATTTAAATCCTTATGATCAACCAGCAGTCGAGTTGATAAAAAAGGAGACAAAAAAATTATTAGTTTAAATCTGATATAAAAAAAATTTTAGATATTCCATATTTTTTTTCTTCGATAACTTTAAAGTATTTTGGTAAAATTTCGCTTTCATTTTTGTGTCTGTGTAAAATAATTATTCCATTCTCACTTAATATTTTAAAATTAATTAATTTTGAAACAAGATTAAATAAATTCTTATCCTTAAAAGGAGGATCTAAAAAAATAATATCAAACTTTTTATTTAAATTTAATAATGTATTATCTTTGTAAATATCATTTTCTATTATTTCATAATTGTCTTTTAAATCTAAGCTGGATAAATTTTTTTTTAATATTGGTAATACCCCTAAGTAGTTTTCTATAAAAATTACTTTTCTAGCTCCTCTAGATAAGCACTCAATTCCAAATGAGCCTACACCTGAAAATAAATCTAATATATTTGCACTTGAAATATCAATTTTAAACTTATTTGAATGTTTAATAATATTAAATATAGATTCTTTTGCTAAATCTTTTAAAGGCCTTGTAGTAATATCTTTTGGTTCTAAAATTTTTTTTCCTTTAAACAAACCTGCAATTATTCTCATTAATCAATGACCTTATAACCAATATCTTTTCTATAAAATCCTTTTGACCAATTTAATTTTTTTATATTATTTATTATATTTTCTCTTGCTAATTTAAGATCCTCAGAGAGAGAAATAAAATTTAAAACACGACCCCCTACAGCAAATATTTTTCCACTTTTTTCAGTTGTACCAGCATGAAATAAAAATTCATCTTTATTTAATTGAATATTATTTATATTTTCTATTTCTATGTTTTTTTCAAAGGTATCAGGATATCCCGTAGAACAAACTACTACACATAAGCTTTTTTTATTAATCCATTCAATATTAATTTCACTTAGCTTTTGCTCACAACAGGCGAGAAATATATCAGTGAGATCAGTTTTTAATTTTGGCAATATAGTTTGGCACTCTGGGTCTCCCATTCTAACGTTATATTCTATTAAATAAGGTTCATTTTTAACAATCATTAATCCAGTATATAAAAATCCTTTATATTCTGTCCCAAGCTCAGACAAACCTTTAAGAGTTGGTTTAATTATTTTATCTAAAATTTTATTCTTTAAATCTTCATTAATTAATCTTGATGGAGAATAAGCACCCATACCACCCGTATTCTTTCCTCTATCTCCTTCTAAAACTCTTTTATGATCTTGAGCTGTATCAAAATTTTTAAATGTCCTTCCATCATGTATAGTGAAAAAGCTCATTTCTTCACCTTCCAAAAATTCCTCTATAAGTAAATTTTTTGCTTTACCAAATTTACCATTAAATATTTCTTTAACAGCAACTATTGCTTCTTGCTCATTATTACAAATATATACACCTTTACCAGAGGCTAGATTATCTGCTTTAATAACTATAGGAAAATTTGTACTTTTTAAAAACTTTATTGCTTTGTCTTCATTCTCAAAAATTCCAAATTTAGCTGTTGGTATATTAAACTTTTTGCAAATTTGTTTTGTAAAAATCTTTGAGCCTTCTAATTGTGACGCAAATTTATTTGGACCAAATACTTTTATTTTAAATCTTTCTAAATAATCAACCAATCCTTCAACTAATGGTTTTTCTGGTCCAACTACAACTAAATCAATTTTATTCTTTATTATAAAATTCCTAATATTCTCAAAATTTTCTAAATCTATATTTACATTTTCAGCAATATTTTTGGTACCTGCATTTCCTGGAAAACAAAATAATTTGTCAATTTTACTTGAATTTTTTAAACTTAAGCATATTGAATGTTCTCTCCCACCACTTCCTATTATTCCAACTTTCATATAAAACTATATAAACTAAAAATGACAAAAAAATTAGCAAAAATAAAGTATTTACCAAATAATTTTCAGATAATTGAACCAGGTGACTATGTAGAATGTGCAGTTACAGGAAAAAAAATCAACTTAGAAAATTTAACTTATTGGAATGTAGAATTACAAGAAGCATATTATTCATATATAGAAGCATCTAAAAAAAGAGAAGAGAGTTAAAAATAATTTTATTTCCAACGGTTGTGTGACCATATCCATTGTTCAGGTTTATTAAGAATCATTCTTTCAAGAATTTTATTTAAATTGTCTGTAATATTTTTAATAGAACAGTCATTTTGGAAATTAATAGGTTTATTTACAGTTATTTTGAAATTTAAAGAACCAATTCTCTCAATATATACTGGAACAATTGGGATATTAAACTTTTTAACTAATTGGGCCGGTATAGTGGTAGTTAAAGCTTCCTGATTAAAAAAATTTGACAAAATACCTTCCGAAACTCTTTGGTCTATCATAAGTGCTGTTGAAAAATTTTTCTTTTTTAAATTAATTAACTTTTTTAATCCACCTATTCCTTTTTTAATTTGATATTTGCAGATATATTTTGTTCTAATCCTTTCCATAAACCCATTTAAAAAAAAGTTATTTAGGGGTCGATATATAGTTGCAAGATTTATGCCAGTCTTTTCTAAATACATTGCCATCAGTTCAAAATTACAAAAATGACCAGAAATAAAAATAACTTGTTTATTCGATTTTTTAATTTCATCTAAAATATCTTGTCCATCAACTTGAATTTTTGAAGATAGGTTTCCATATCTAAAACTTTTTAAAAACATAAATTCTGCAAAGACATTCCCATAGTTACTCCACATTAGATTGGCTATTTTATCTAAATTTTCTGAACTGATATTTGGAATACCTCTTTTAATATTTGAATGAATTATATCTTTTGGTCTAAAAAATGGCCCTATTAACTTAAATATCTTACCACTTAGTTTTGAAGACAGACTTGGTCCTAAGATCTTAAATATTAGAAAACTTAAAATCGCAAATAAAAATTGTATAAAATATTTAATATATTTCATTTTTTAAATTATAGATTTTATGAATTTGTCTTCATCAATTATTTTCAACTCAGATTTCATAACTTTGATTTTATCAAAATAAGTATAGTCCATTCTTAGGTAGTCTTTTTCTGTAGTTACTATTTTGCAATTTAAATCATTTGCCTCTCTTATGATTTTATCTATATCTTTTTTCTCATAATTATAATGATCTGGGAATTCTATTTCTTTTAAAACGTTTAATTGTGCTTTTTTAACCATAGATACAAATGTCTCATGATTACCAATGCCAGAAAAGATTAAATATTTTTCATCTTTTCTAAATTCATTTAAGTTAATAATTTCATATTTCCCTAAATGAATTGTTAAATTTGAGTTAATTTTAAGTATCTCTTCCTTTAATTTATCAATATTTTCTAAATTTCCATTGATAAAAACATGATTATATTTTTTTAAGCTTTTAATGTTTTCCCTTAATGGACCTGAGGGAATACTCATTCCATTACCTATCCAATTTAAATTATTAAAACATACAAAACTTATGTCACAATTAATTGAATTATCTTGAAGGCCATCATCTAAGATCGCAATATCATAATTTTCATTTTCAGCTTGCTGTATAGCATCTAATCTTTTTGACGCTATGAAAAGCTTACCATTATTCTTTAATAGTTTTTGCTCATCTAATTGATCTTTATAAAATTTCTTAATGAAACAGGATTTAAAATTTTTTTTATTAAGAATTTTATTTAACTTAATACTTAATGAAGTTTTGCCAGTTCCTCCTAGATAAATATTACCTATACATACAGTTTTAATTTTAAATTTTTTTCTATGAGACTTATTTTTTAATGAGTTAATTAAGATTATAATAAAAGATATTGGATACAAGAGGTATGCAAAGAAATTTGGATTTTTGAGTTTCCAAAACTTAGGTTTTTTTAAATTCATTGATAATAATTTTGTCTAATTCTTTTATAGTATTTTTTAAAATATTTTCTCCAATCCTTTTAATATTGTTTCCTATACTTTTATTTTTATTAAATACTATCGATGATGCTAGTTCTTTTGGAGTATAAATTTTTTTAGATACTTTTAAAGTTTTCAATAATTTGTAAACATCTTTAAAGTTATCTATATTTGGCCCATGTAATATTTTTGCACCATATCTTGCAGCCTCTAAAGGATTCTGTCCACCTCTTTCAATAATTGAACCACCTAAAAAAACTGAAGACCCAATTTTGTGAAATTTTTTTGTTTCACCAAATGTATCAACAATATAGATGTCTGTGTCATTCAATTTTTTTTGTTTTGAACTATGTAAACAAACTTTTAAATTTAAATTATTTATTTCAGAAATTATATTTTGTGATCTATGAATATGTCTTGGGATTATTATAGTAATTAAATTTTTAAAACTTTTTTTAAGTTCTTTATGAGCTTTTGCACAAAATATTTCTTCATTTTTATGTGTGCTTGATGCAATCCATATTTTTTTTCCTCGAAATTCTTTTATTAAATTATTATTAATTTTATCTGAGTCTTGATCATAATTTTCTGCAAATTTCAAATTTCCAATAAAATTAATTTTATTTATTTTTAGTTTTTTTAAGTAATTTTTTGTTTCAAAGTTTTGAGGGTAAGCAATAGTTATATTACTAAAAATAGAGCTGCTAAATTTTTTAAATTTTATCCATTTATTAAAAGTTTTTTTTGTTAATCTCGCATTTAGTAAAACTAATGGAATTCTATTGTTTTTAATATTTTTGTACATGCAAGGCCAAATTTCTGAGTCTATAAAGATTGCGATGTTTGGTCTCCAAAATTTTAAAAATTTGTTAATTAAAAAATAGTTATCTAAAGGATAAAACTGATGATTAGTTTTTCTAAATTTAAATTTTTTAATAACTTTGGATGAGCTTAAAGTGCTAGATGTGATAAGTATTTGATTTATATTTTTGTCTTTTTCATAGTGTTTAACAAGAGGAATTACACTTAATATTTCACCAACACTAGCGCCATGAAACCAGACAAGTTTACCAGCCCTTCTTTTTTTTGAAGGGAAACTAAATTTTTCTTTAAACCTATTTTTGTCTTCTTTATTTTTTAATATTCTATAAATTATTATAAACGGTGATAGAATTAAAATAACAAAAGTAATTATTTGGTATAAAAAATACATTTACTTTTGTATTTGTTTTTCATAAAAACTTTTATACAAATCAGATTTATTCATAAGATCTTCATGTTTACCACTTTCAACAACTTTTCCAGAGTCAATTACATAAATGTTATTTGAATTTAAAATCGTTGATAACCTATGTGCTATCACTATAGTGGTCTTATTTTTAGTTAAAATCTTCAAAGCTTCTTGAATTTTGGTCTCTGTTTCTGAGTCTAAAGATGATGTGGCTTCATCTAAAAGTATGATTGAGCTTTTTTTCATCATAGCCCTAGCAATTGACAGTCTTTGTTTTTCCCCACCAGATAACCTCACGCCATTTTCACCAATTAATGTCTCATATTTATTTGGTAGATTATCAATAAACTCGTCACAAAAAGATAACTTTGCAACCCTGTATATCTCTTCGTCAGTTGCGTCTTCTTTTGCATATTTAATGTTATTTTTTACTGTATCGTCAAATAAAGTTGTTTCTTGACTGACCATTGAAATTTGATCTCTTAGTGACTTGATTGTCGCTTTATAAATTGATTGATCATCTATTATAATATCACCTGATTGCAGATCATAAAATCTTGGAATTAAATTCATTATTGTAGATTTTCCAGACCCACTATGACCAACAAGAGAGGTCATTTTTCCACCTTCAAACTCTAAATTTATTAAATTTAATACTCCTTCACTTTCTTTGTCATAAGCAAAATTTACATCTTTGAATTTAATATTTGAATTTTTTATCTCTATTGGCTTTGCCTCTGGAATATTAATAATATTATTTTTTTGATCGATGATAGGTAAAATTCTAGATGCAGCTGACAGCCCTTGATTTAAAACCATATTCAAAGTAGATAAAGATCTTACAGGTTGATAAGCCAACATCATTGCTGCAAGAAAAGAGAAGAAATTGTTAATATCAAGCTCACCTCTTGACATTAAAATACTAGAATAAAAAATTAATACTGCAATCATTATTCCTGTTAAAGTTTCCATTATTGGAGACATCCTTACAAAAACTGTTTGAATTTTTTGATTTTTATCTTTTAATTGTGTTAAGTAGTTATCAGCTCTATTTTTTTCGTAACCTTCTTTTTGAAAAATTTTTATTAATTTGTGATTTTTAAATAATTCAACTAAATATGTTGTTAAAAAACCTGATTTTTGTTGAGCCTCAGTAGCTACTTTATTAATTCTTTTACCCAAAGTTCTAGCTGATATACTTGCAAAAGGTATCAATACTATTGAAATAAGAGCCAACTTCCAATTTTGTAAGAACATCACAAACAATAGACCCATTAAAGTTAATGAGTCTTTAAAAAGAGTTAATATTGCATTACTTAACAAATTGGTAATATGAGTTACATCATAAGTGAGATTAGAAATAAATTTACCAGAGTGTTTTTTATCAATTATCTGCGTATCTGTTCCAACTAAAGTATTCACCATATCAAATTGAAGTTTTTTCTTTATTGATTCCCCAACTCCAATCATAGTTGCTTTTGCATAATATAAAGAGAGTCCTTTAGTAGTGAATGCAAAGATAATCATTAATGGAATAAAAATTATAAGCGACTGATCTTTTTCAATAAACAGCTTTTTAATTGCAGGGTCTAAAAGCCATGCTATTGCTGAAGTACTTCCTGCAACCAATATAGAAAAAAAAGCTGACAAAATTATTTTGTCTAAATATTTTTTTGAATAGTCTTTGTAAAGCCTTTTATATATATCAGTTTTATTCATTATAAATTTTTAGCAATTATAATATTAATAAAAATAATCAGTCCAAAAAGATTGTTACTTTTAAATGCCTTCAAGCAACTTGATGGATCTTTTAAATTAAAAATTTTCATTTGATAAATAAATAAATGTATAAAAGGTATTACTGCTAATAAATAATAACTGACGTGAAAATCCATTTTATAACCACCTATAAGGAAAAAGAATAATAAAGAAGTATAACACGCGAACAAAAATTTTTTAGCTTTACCTTTAAATTTGATTGAGGTTGATTTTAATCCTATTATTTCATCATCCTTGATGTCTTGATATCCATATATTGTGTCATAACCCAGTGTCCAAAATATGGCTCCTAAATAGAAAAGAACTGGCACAATACTTATTTCACCTTTAATAGCTGTCCATCCAAGTATTAATCCAAAATTAAAAGTTATCCCTAAAAATAGTTGTGGCCAATAGGTAAATCTTTTCATTAACGGATAGGTGAATGCTAGAGGCATGGAACCTATAGCAAGAATTATTGTAAATAAATTAAAATTAAGCAAAACTAAAAGTGCAAAAAAACATAGTAACAAAGAATAAATGACTGCAAGTTTTATTGAAATTTTTCCAGATGCAATTGGCCGATTTTTTGTTCGAACAACTTGAGCATCGTATTTTTTATCCAGAACATCATTTATGATGCAGCCTGCTGACCTCATAAATACTGAACCTAAAAAAAAGAGAATTAGATAAAAAAAGTAATTATTTAAACTTAAAGAGAAATCATAAGCCAATGTTAATCCCCAAGCACATGGCCAGAATAGAAGCATAAAACCAATAGGTTTTTTTAATCTTGTAAGTTCTATAAATAGGTTTAATTGGTTCATAATTTACTTGTAAATAACAAAGGCTAGTTTCATAATCAAATTGATTCGTATGAATATAGATTACACCGTTACAGCATTAATGTTTCCTGCAATACCTTTGTTAATGGGTGTTTACAGTAATAGGTTTCATACTTTGAGTGCTTTAATTAGAAAAATCCATGATGCCCACGTCTTTGAAAAACACACTCCACCTGAATGGAAAGCTCAATTTATTAATCTTAACAAAAGAATAAGCCTTTTAAAATTTTCCATGGTGTTTGCTGCGTTTGGTTTTTTATTTAATATGTTAACTGTTTTTGGTCTTTATTTAAGTGAGATTTTTATAGCTAGAATTATTTTTGGATCATGTTGTTTATCAATGATAATATCTATAATATTTTTCATAGTTGAAATTCAAGTCTCCACTAATGCTTTGAAACTTCATATGTCTGATATGGATATCTATGAATAAAGTATTTATTTAAGGTTTTATAACAGCTGGCCCTGTTAGTAATCTGCCTTCTAAATCTTTATGAGCTTGTTTAACTTGATCAAGCGAATATTTTTTTGAAATTTCTATTTTAAACTTACCAGTTAAAACAGCATCAAAAACTTTTTTTGCTGATTCTAATAATTCTTCTCTCTCGATTGTGTAATGAGCAATAGAAGGACGTGTAAAAAACAAACCTTTAGCATTAATATGTTTTTTTACATCAATTGTATCGACATAACCAGAAGCATTTCCAAAAGCTACCATCATTCCTCTGATCTTAAGTACTTCAATTGAACCTTCGAAAGTTTTTAAACCTACGCCATCATACACAACATCAATTCCATTTTTTCCAACAATTTTTTCTACTTCTTCTACAAAGTTTTTATCAGAGTAATTAATCACATGGTGACAACCATTTTTTTTTGCAATTTCTTCTTTCCCTTTAGATCCAACAGTCCCAATAATTTCTGCACCAATTGAATTGGCCCATGGACATAAAATTTGTCCTAGAGCTCCAGCTGCAGCATGGTAAAGAACCTTATCCCCTTTTTTTAGTGGATATGCTCGGTGTAATAGATATTCAGCTGTAATACCTTTTAATGTGACGCATGAAGCAACTTCATCTGAAACTCCATCTGGAACCGGAACTAGTTTAATTTCTGGCATAATATGTTTTTCTGAATAAGCACCTATAGGCATAGAAGCATGAGAAACTCTATCTCCAACCTTAAACAAAGTAGCATCAGGGCCAACTTCTTCGATTACACCACATGCTTCAAGACCAATCCCACTCGGAAGTGGAATGGGGTAGAGCCCTGTTCGGTGATATGTATCAATATAATTTATGCCGATAGATAAGTTTTTAATTAAGACTTCGTTGGATTTAGGTTTGCCAATTTCAACATTTTCAACTTTTAATACATCAGGACTTCCAAATTTTTCTATTTTAACAGCTTTCATAATTTATTTTACAAACGTACCATTATGATAATCCTGCACTGCTTGCAAGATTTCTGCTTTGGTATTCATCACGAAAGGACCACCCCTAGCTATCTCCTCATTTATGGGCTTTCCAGAAATCATTAAGAACTTAGCATTTGATTTAGCCTTAACAATTAAATCCTCACCACGAGTCAATAATATTAAAGTACTATCTTTAAGCTTGTCGTGTTTACGACTCCCAACTTTAATTTCGCCATTAATCAAATAAATAAAAGTATTGTGAGTTGTGGGTATTTTAAAGTTAAAAAATTTATCTTTGTTCAATTCAACATCAAAATAGATCGGCTCAACATTATGACCTTTAACAGGACCCTCAGCATTTTCAAATTTTCCAGCTATTATTTTAATCTGTTTATCTTTGTCTTTATGAATACTCATCTTATCTGAATTTATATAAATATATTCGGGTTTACTCATTTTTGTTTTAGCAGGCATGTTAACCCATAATTGAAATCCATGAAGTTTACCCTGTTTCATTGCTGGCATTTCAGAATGGATTATTCCACTTCCGGTCTTCATCCATTGAACATCACCTGCAGTCATTTTACCTTCACCACCAGTACTATCTTTGTGTTCAAAATTTCCTGCCAGCATGTAAGTAACAGTTTCAATTCCTCGGTGAGGATGGGGTGGAAAACCAGCAATGTAATCCTCACTATTCTCTGATCCAAACTCATCTAACATCAAAAATGGGTCAAAATAATTTGGTTCTACACCAATACTTCTTTTTAGTTTAACTCCCGCACCATCAGATGCAAGGATAGGGTCAATAATTTTACTGATTTCAATGTTTTTCATTTTAACGATATAAGAATTTATTAGAGTATATCAAGTAAACCTCCAAGTTGTTTAATTTGATGTTTAGGTGAATAGTCAAGTTTATCAAAAATATTGTTATTTCTGTTTACCCAAATAGAGTTGTATCCATAATTTCCACCACCTGATACATCCCAAGTGTTAGCACTTAAAAAAGCTACTTCATTTTTTTGAATATTAAATTTTTTAATTGGTATATCGTAAACTTTAGAGTCTGGTTTATAAATACCAACTTCTTCTATTGAAAAAAGATCGTCAAATAAATTATCTAAATTATTGCTTTTAACTAATTGAGTAAGAAGGGTAGGAGTACCATTTGAAAGAATAGCAAGTTTTAAATCTTTTTCTTTAAGTGATTTTAAAACTGCAGGCACTTCCTTAAATGGTGAAAGAATTTTATAAAGGTCTAATAATTCATTTCTCAATGAAGAATCTATTTTATGAGCTTTCATAGATTTATCTAAACTATCTTCAGTTACTTGCCAAAAATCTTTATGTCTTTTCATTAAACTTCTAAGCCAAGTATATTCTAGCTGAGTAGTTCTCCAGTAATTTGCAAAACCTTCCCACTTATCACCAATTTTATCTTTGCATTTCTCGGCAGCTGAATTCACATCAAATAAAGTTCCATATGCATCAAAAATTATTGCTTTAATATTTTTCATAAACTAATTTATCTATATGAGTAACATTAGATTATTTTTTCCAAAAAGTTTATCACTTAATTTAACTGCCACACTTGATAAATCACAATCTCATTATGTAAGTAAGGTTATGAGAATTAAAGAAAATGAAGTTTTCTCTTTATTTAATATTAGTGGTGAGTGGGAGGCAAAAATTTTAGGTATTTCAAAAAGTATTGTTGAGTTTAATGTTACAAAACAATTAAGACAAAAAGAGAATTTTAAAGAGCTATGGTTAGCTTTTTCACCTATCAAATCTAATTACTTTAATTTCATGATTCAAAAAGCAACGGAGTTAGGAGTTACAAAGTTTTTGCCTATTATTTTTGATCGAACAATTGTTAGGAAGATAAATAAAGAAAGATTAGAAAAAGTTATTGTAGAAGCAGCAGAACAATCGAATAGAATTCAGGTTCCTAATATTGAAGACACACAAAATCTTAGAGATTTTCTAAATAAGAATGATGTCGATTTGATTTTCACAGATCTTAATTCAAAAAATAATAAAGTAGATTTAAAAAAACTTACTAGCAAGCCAACCTGTATCGTTGTAGGTCCTGAAGGAGACTTTTCTGAGAGTGAAAGAGACGAGATTCTCTCATACAAAGGTGTTCAGGCTATAAAAATTAACGAAAACATCCTAAGATCTGAAACAGCTGTAATTTCTGCCATATCGATCATAAATTACGCCATTAATTGATATTTTGTCGCGAAAAGTAAAGTGTAATTTTTCTAAAGAGGATTTATATAGTGTTTAAAAATGAATAAATTTTTATTTATAATCTTAGCAGTTTTAACAACTTCTCACGCGTTAGCTGATCAACCAAAAGACTGGCAATTAGGTTTTCAAAATGCAGCATCTGAAACGATGAGAGATATTGTAAATTTTCATGACAACCTTTTACTTCCAATAATTATTGCAATAAGTGTATTTGTTTTATTCTTAATGATTTATGCTTGTATAAGATTTAGAGCATCAGCAAATCCAGTTCCTTCAAAAAGAACTCATAATGTTGCAGTTGAAGTTTTATGGACATTAATTCCATGCTTAATTTTAATTGTTATGGCTGTACCTTCATTTAAAATTTTATATAAACAAGACACTATTCCAAAAGCAGAAGTTACAGTCAAGGCAGTTGGGTATCAGTGGTATTGGGGTTATGAATATCCAGATGAAAATATAATTTTCGAATCGTACATGATTGAAGATAAAGACTTAAAAGAGAATCAACCTAGATTATTAGCAGTTGATAATGAACTTGTAGTGCCGGTAAATAAAGTAGTTAAGGTACTAATTACTGCAAACGATGTATTACATGCTTGGGCGTTGCCAGCTTTCGGAGTAAAAAGAGATGCTGTGCCTGGTAGAATTAATGAAACTTGGTTTAAAGCAGAAAAAGTTGGCACTTACTATGGTCAATGTTCTGAACTTTGTGGAATTAAACATGCGTTCATGCCAATAACAGTCAGAGTTGTTTCTGAAGAAGAATATAATGAGTGGCTTATGGATGCTAAAGTAAAATTTGCAAAAGAAGTAATTGAAGAAGATGAATTTAAAAAACTAGCGAGTAAATAATTATGTATACACAGACTGCATCACACGACGATCACACTCCAACTGGTTGGAAGCGTTGGGCTTATTCAACCAATCACAAAGATATTGGAACAATGTATTTAATTTTTGCAATTATTGCAGGTGTAATTGGTACTGCATTTTCAGTTTTAATGAGAATGGAGTTGATGCATCCGGGAGATGGTATCTTAGGTGGTAATTATCATTTATATAATGTTTTAGTAACTGGTCATGGATTGATCATGATTTTCTTTATGGTTATGCCAGCAATGATCGGTGGTTTTGGTAATTGGTTTGTTCCAATTATGATTGGTGCCCCAGATATGGCGTTTCCAAGAATGAATAATATTTCATTTTGGTTACTACCCACATCATTTATTTTGTTAATTATGTCTATCTTCATGGATGGGCCTCCAGGTCAAACAGGAGTTGGAGGTGGATGGACTATTTATCCTCCTTTATCATCTTCAGCTGGACAACCTGGTCCTGCAATGGATTTTGCTATCTTAAGTTTACACTTAGCAGGTGCTTCATCAATTTTAGGAGCGGTAAACTTTATTACAACGATTTTAAATATGCGAACCCCAGGCATGACTTTACATAAAATGCCTTTATTTGCCTGGTCAATTTTAGTTACAGCATTTTTATTATTGTTATCTTTACCTGTTTTAGCAGGAGCAATTACAATGCTTTTAACTGATAGAAATTTTGGAACGGCTTTTTTTGATGCACAAACTGGTGGAGACCCAGTTTTATTTCAACATTTATTTTGGTTTTTTGGTCATCCCGAAGTTTATATTTTAATTTTGCCTGGTTTTGGAATGATAAGTCATATTGTTTCAACGTTTTCTAAAAAACCTGTATTTGGATATTTGGGAATGGCTTATGCTATGGTTGCAATTGGAATTGTTGGTTTTGTTGTATGGGCTCACCATATGTATACAGTTGGTTTAAGCACTGACACAAAAGCATACTTTTTAGCAGCAACAATGATTATTGCTGTTCCTACAGGGATAAAAATATTTTCATGGATTGCAACGATGTGGGGTGGATCTATCTCATTTAAAACACCAATGGTATGGGCATTAGGTTTTATATTTTTATTTACGGTAGGGGGAGTTACAGGAGTTGTCTTAGCTAATGCAGGTGTTGATACAGCAATGCATGACACTTATTATGTGGTTGCACACTTTCACTATGTTTTATCTTTAGGGGCAGTGTTTGCGATATTTGCAGGTTTTTATTATTGGTTTGGAAAGATGTCTGGATATGAATATTCAGAATGGATGGGTCAATTACATTTCTGGTTAACTTTCATTGGTGTCAATTTGGTATTTTTCCCACAGCACTTTTTAGGTCTTGCTGGAATGCCAAGAAGATATGCTGATTATCCAGATGCTTTTGCAGGATGGAATTACATTTCATCAATAGGATCATATATTTCAGTTTTAGGTTTAGTTGTATTTTTCGCAAACCTTATTTATGCATTTTCAAAGAAAAAAGCAGCAGCCCAAAACCCTTGGGGTGAGGGAGCTACAACTTTAGAATGGACTGTGCCATCACCACCAAATTTCCATACCTTTGAGGAATTACCGAAATTTGAAGACGATGAAAGTATTGAAAAATCTACAAGTTAAGTATTAATTTAGATTTTTTAAACATAAAATTAATGATCAAGTCTAAATTAAAAAATAGAAATTTAAGTCAGGAAGACGTATTTAATTTATCTGAATTATTTAAACTAATGAAGCCAAGAGTGATGTCATTAGTTATCTTTACTTGTGCTGTAGGCTTATTGATGGCACCAAATATTATTCCTACAAAAGATGCAATCATTGGTATTATTTTAGTTTCAATAGGTGCAGGAGCGGCAGGTGCACTTAACATGTGGTACGAATCTGACTTAGATGCACTTATGTCTAGGACTTGTTTGAGGCCAATACCAACTGGAAAAGTAAATAAAAATCAGGCATTAGTATTTGGTATTACCTTATCAATATTTTCTGTAATAGCATTAGACTATTTTGCTAATAGAATATCTGCTGGCTTATTGTTATCTACGATCTTGTTTTATGTTTTCGTCTATACAATCTGGCTGAAGAGAAAAACTCCACAAAATATAGTAATTGGAGGTGCTGCTGGCGCTTTGCCACCAGTAATTGGTTGGACAATTGCTACTAATTCACTTTCATTAGAGCCAATAACATTTTTTCTAATAATTTTTTTTTGGACCCCATCTCATTTCTGGGCTTTAAGCTTATATAAATCTGATGATTATAAAAGAGCAAAAATTCCAATGCTACCATTAACTAATGGAGTAGAGAGTACAAAATTAAATATATTAATTTATTCATTATTAATGGTACCAGTCATTGTTTTGCCGTATGCTATTGGTTTTGTAAGTCTAGTTTTTTTACTACCATCATTAATTTTAACACTTTATTATAACTTTCTATGTTTGGAACTTTACAAATTTAAGAAAAATAAATTTAACTCTAAGAAAGCAAAAACTATTTTTGGTTATTCAATTTTATATTTATTTCTGATATTCGTTCTTTTTTTGATTGATAAAATTTTATGATTACACCTGATAAAAAAACAAAAAAAAAGAATATTCTAACTGCTGTAGCAATTTTAGCTTTTATGGTTTTCTTGTTTGTGTTTACTTTATATAACGTTGGAGTTTTTGATAGACAGATATGATGAAGAAAAAAACTTTAACCCCAATACTACTTGCCGGTATATTCTGCTTAATGCTTGGCCTGTCTTTTGCCGCTGTACCACTCTATGATTTATTTTGTAGAGTTACTGGTTTTGGAGGAACAACACAAGTTTCTAAAGAACCACCAAAAATGGTTTTAGATAAAATTGTAAGTGTTAGATTTGATACTAATGTTAATAATCTTAACTGGGATTTTAAAGCAAAATCTAATGTAATTGATGTTAAAGTTGGTCAAGTTAACAAAATAGAATTTGAAGTAGAAAATTATGGTGATGACACCACTTATGGAGTTGCTAGCTTTAACGTTTCACCCGCAAGCTTTGGAAAATACTATAGTAAATTAGGTTGTTTTTGTTTTGAAAAGCAGGAGCTGAAAGCCGGAGAAAAAGCAACTTATGTTATGACTTTTTATTTAGATCCAGAACTTGTCAATGATCCAACCGTAAAAAATTTACAGGATGTAACTATGTCGTATACTTTTTTCTCGACAGATTACTATAAACAATCATAATCACGAAAAATGTCAGCTGAAAAAAAACATGATTATCACCTGGTAGACCCAAGTCCTTGGCCTATATATGTATCCTTTTCATGCTTAGTATTAGCAATAGGAACAATTTTTTACATGCATAATGATGTTTCATGGGGAATGTATCTTGGATTAGCACTACTTATTTATGGAGCCTATATGTGGTTCAGAGATGTTGTGATTGAAGCAGAACATCAAGGTCATCATACTCCTGTTGTGCAAATTCATCACCGATATGGAATGACATTATTTATTGCATCAGAAGTGATGTTCTTTGTAGCTTGGTTCTGGGCATATTTTGATATTAGTTTATTTCCAAACGAGTTTGTTGGAAATGTTTGGCCTCCAAAAGATATTGAAACATTTGATCCTTGGGATATCCCACTAATTAATACTTTAGTATTATTGTTATCTGGAACTACAGTTACATGGTCTCACCATTCTTTACTTGAAGGTGATAGAAAAGGATTTATTCAAGGATTAACTGCAACAGTTGTTCTTGGTTTCTTTTTTACATTACTACAAGCATATGAATATCATCATGCCACTTTTGATTATTCAGGTCACATTTATGGAGCAGTTTTTTATATGGCTACAGGTTTCCACGGATTTCACGTAATAGTTGGAACAATATTTTTGGCTGTTTGTTTATGGCGAGGAAAATTAGGTCACTTTACTAAAGACCATCATTTTGGATTTGAAGCAGCAGCTTGGTACTGGCATTTTGTTGATGTAGTTTGGTTATTTTTATTTGCTGCCATTTATATTTGGGGAAGTTAATATACAACTCTTGAAGAATAAATTTTTATTTTCAGTATTTGTTTGGTTTATAATTCTTGCTCTTCTCTCATTAGGTTTTTGGCAAATTTATAGACTAAATTGGAAGCTAGATTTAATAAATCAAATTGAAAATTCTCTAAAAAATGATCCTGTAGAATTAACTCAAACCAATAAAAAAAACTATTTAAGAATAAAAACCTCAGGTCAAATTGATTTTGATAATCAAATTTACTTATATCATTTGAATGAAAAAGGAAAACCTGGGTTTGAAGTAGTGAACCCAATATTGATTGAAAATGAAAACTTTTTAATTAACAGAGGCTGGATACCTTTTGATAAAAAAGATCTACCAGAAATCAATCAAATCAATCAAAATGAAATACTTGGAACTTTAATGTTACAATCTAAGTCAAGTATGTTTAAGCCCCAAAATGAAATTAAAAAAAATTATTGGTTCACCCTTGATAGAGATGACATTTTTAATCAGACTGGAAGAAAATTTTCTAATTATATTATTTATTTAAATGGAAACTATAAAATTCCAAAACCAAGAGTGATCACTGCAAAAATTTCAAACAATCATAAAAAGTATGCAATTACTTGGTTTTCAATGGCGATTTCAATTCTTTTAATATATCTATATTTTAGAAAAAAAAATTATTAGATGAAGTATATAAGCACAAGAGACAAATCAAAAAACTTTGAATTTAAAGATGTTTTTATTAAAGGCCTCGCTGATGATGGTGGTCTTTTTATACCAGAGACTTTACACAAATATTCAGAGTCTGAAATTAGTGATTTTAAAAAACTAAGTTATTCAGATTTAGCAAAAAAAATTATTCATCCATTTATTGGTAATTTTACTTCAGAAGGTGAGTTAAGTAAAATAATAGAAAAATCCTACTCAGTTTTCAGAAAAGATAATGTTATTGATCTTATTAAAGTGGGTGACCGTTCCGTGCTTGAATTGTTTCATGGTCCAACCTTAGCTTTTAAAGATGTTGCAATGCAACTCTTGGGTAATTTTTATGAATTTTATTTAAATAATGAAAATGAAAAGATTAATATTGTAGTTGCTACATCAGGAGATACTGGTGCAGCTGCCATAGATGCAATTAAAGGAAAAAAAAACTTAAATATATTTGTTCTACATCCTCATAACCGTATTTCACCTGTTCAAAGAAAATTAATGACAACTGGAAAAGATGAGAATGTATTCAATATTGCTGTAAAAGGTAACTTCGATGATTGTCAAAATTTAGTTAAATCCATGTTTTCAGATAAAGAATTTTCTAATGAGATAAACATGTCTGGTGTTAATTCAATTAATTGGGCCAGAATTATTGCGCAAAGTGTATATTATTTTTATTGTTATTTTTTAGCCGAGGATGACAATCAGCTAATAAATTTTTCAGTACCAACTGGAAATTTTGGAGATGTATATGCAGGTTATTTGGCAAAGAAGTTGGGTCTTCCAATTAATAAATTAATAGTAGCCACAAATCAAAACGACATTTTACATAGAGCTATTTCAAAAGGTAAATATGAGGCCGAACATGTCTCTGAAACTATTTCGCCAAGTATGGACATTCAAATTGCAAGTAATTTTGAGAGATTAATTTATGATTTAAATAATCATGATAGTTCACAAACTTTAGATGATATGAAAACCATTAAACAGAATGGTAAATATTCAATCGACGATGAGAAATTAAAAAAAATTAATCAAGATTTTTTGTCGGCAACAATGAGTGAGCAGGAAACACTAGATGTGATAAAAAATATTTATGAAAAATTTAATATGGTTTTAGATCCACACACCGCTATAGGGTATGGAGCTTTTGATAAACATGATTTAAAAGGAAACAATATTGTTCTTGCAACTGCACACCCATGTAAATTTCCAGATGCAATTTTAAAGGCTATAAACTTGAAATCTGATTTACCAAATGAATTAAAGTTTATTTTGGATGAGAAAGAAAATTATGTTATAATTGAAAATAATCTCAAAGAAATTAAACAATATATTTTAGGAAAAATTAAATGAAAATTAAAGAGGGAGATAAAATTCCAAATTCAGAATTTTACTATTTAGACGAAACTGGTGCTCCAAAAAAAATATCTACATCTGAGTTGTTTAATAATAATAAAACAATAGTTATAGGGGTTCCTGGAGCTTTTACTAAAGTTTGCTCCGCTAAACATTTGCCAGGTTATGTTAACAATTTTGAAGCTGCTAAAAAAAAAGGGATTACCAAAATTATTTGTGTTTCAGTAAATGATCCAAATGTAATGAAAGCTTGGGGTGATAGTCAAAAGGTAGAGGAAAAGATTTTTATGGCAGCAGATCCATACTGTGAATTTACTAAATTAATTGGTGCAGATATTGATAGATTTGACAGAGGTCAAGGAACGCGATCAGCAAGATATACTATGCTGGTTGAAAATAATATTGCAACCAAGATAAAAGCTGAAGAAGATACAGCAACCTGTGAGATGTCAGCTGCAGAGAATTTTTTAGTTTCAATTTAAATTAGCTGCTTTTTTAGCCAACATATCCACTTCTTCATTTAGAGGGTTTCCGGCATGTGCTTTAACCCAATTCCATTTTACGTTTAAGGATTGGTTTAGTTTATGTAATTCAATCCATAAATCTTTGTTTTTAACATTCTCTTTTTTTGATGTTTTCCAGTTATTTAATACCCAAGTATTAATCCACTCAGTAATTCCATTTTTTACATATTTTGAATCTGTAAATATCTCTATTGGATCTTTTGAGTTTATATTTTTTAAGGCATTAATTGGAGCCATAAGTTCCATTCTGTTATTTGTCGTATTTTTTTCATTTCCACTAATTTTTTTAATTTCTCCATTGATATTAATTATTGCAGCCCATCCACCATTTCCTGGATTAGACAGGCAGGAACCATCTGTATAAATTTTAATCATCTGGGTAAATAATCTTTATAAGAATTTAAGCTATTATGAGTAAGTAGTTTCTGATAATACTCGTTAGGATTTTTTATCTTTATTAAAGCCGTTTTAGGAGTATTTGAATAATCATACAGTCTAGTTAATAAGTAACGCAAAGCCGCCCCTCTGCATAGCACATTAATAGCATTTTTTTCTCTAGAGGAAATTTTCTTAATGCTCTCATAGCCTTTAATTAAACTTTTAATTTTTTGTTTGTTCATTAAAAATTTTTTACCCATTAAGTCAAAACATAGGGCGTTAATACAAATTGCAATTTCATACATAAAATAATCGTTTCCAGCAAAGTAAAAATCTATAATCCCTGAGATTTTATTTTTTTTGAAAAAGATATTATCAATAAATAAATCTCCATGAATAATGCCGTTTGGTAATTTTTTTGGCCAATGCTTATTGATATCCTTTAAATTATTTTTCAAAAAAAGGTATATTTTTGAAAATTTATTGCCTTTAAACTTAATACTTTTTAATAAAGGATTAAGATTTTTTATACCCATTGAGTTTTTGCGATAAAGTTTTTGTTTTTTTGTAACCAAATGCATTCGCGCAGTAATTTTTCCAACTAAGTAACAATCTTTGATATTAAGTTTTTTTTTATCTTTTCCCTCTAAAAAGGAGACAATACAGGCAGTCTTTTTTTTTAATTTTATTAGATAACTATTACTTCTGGTTCTCAGAGGTTTCGGACAATCTATTCTAGAGCTATTTAAATTATCCATTAGTTTCATAAAAAAAGGAACCTCTTTTTCGGAAACTCTTTTTTCAAAAATAGTTAAGATAAATTTTTTATTTTTTGATTTTAATAAATAATTTGTGTTCTCAATTCCTTGTTTAATTCCTTGAAAGTTTATAATTTTTTCAATATCAAACTTATTATTTATTAGTCTAATATCATCTTTATCTATTTTTGTATAAACAGCCATCTAATTTAATCTGTTGGGGACTTTAAAAATTACATTTTCTTTTATTATTTCAACTTCATTTATATTTATAGTAAATTTATTTTTGAGTGCATTTATAAAATTTTCAACTAAAATTTCTGGAGCAGACGCACCTGATGATATACCTATAGTATTAAACTTTTCTATTTCATCATATGGAATTTCACTTTCGGAATGAATTAAGTGAGCATTCTCACATCCTGATTTTTTTGCAACTTCGACTAATCTTACAGAGTTTGAGGAATTTCTACTTCCAATCACAAAAAACATTTCACATTGTTTTGCAATATTCTTTACAGCAGCCTGCCTATTTGTTGTTGCATAACAAATATCCTCCTTCATTGGTTCTTTCATTGATGGATATTTATTTTTTAAGATTTTTATTATTTCCTTAGTGTCATCTACTGATAAAGTCGTTTGAGTTATATAGGCAATTTTATTAAATTTTTCAGTGTGAAAATTTTTAGCCTCATACTCGTTCTGAATTAGTTTTACCGCACCATCTGGGAGCTGACCCATAGTTCCAACAACTTCTGGATGGTTTTCGTGTCCAATTAAAATAATGTGATATCCAGCTTTATTTAGATTTTCTGCTTCTCTATGTACTTTTGAAACCAAAGGACATGTTGCATCAACATAAGTCATTTTATAGTTTTTTGCATCTTCTGGTATCTTTTTGGGCACACCATGAGCAGAAAAAATAACAGGTCTAGTTTTATCCTTAATTTCTTCAAGCTCTTCTACAAATATGGCTCCTTTATTTTTAAGGTCGTCAACAACGTGTTTATTGTGAACAATTTCATGTCGAACATAAACCGGAGCACCAAATTTTTGAATTGATTTTTCAACAATTTCAATTGCTCTTTCAACACCTGCACAAAATCCACGTGGTGCAGATAATAGGATATTTAATTCTTTATTTTTCATTTTTTTCTAAAAAATATTCCAGCAATATATGTGGAAAGGTTAAAGACGCCAAACCTATAAAAATTATTTTTAAGACCGCACTATTTAATTCATAGACATTATTTAGTAAATAAAGACCCACCAAACAAAAAATAGCAGTCAAAACTGTTAATGGAAAAGCTTTTTTGACAAATAAGTTAAAACCATTTCTAATATTTGTTTTATCCATTTCAACAGCAAGTGAAATAGTATGCCTAATAGAGTGTAAAAAACAAAAGTAAATTGTGAATGCAACCAATGGAGGTAAGTAATAATTTAAAATAATAATTGAGAAGAAATCTAATAAAATTGAAAATTTTTTAAAGTTAAACTCAGTTAAAAATAAAATGATACTCGATAGTGCACTTAATCCAATAGCTATTTCAATAATTTTATAATTTTCAATAAAGCTTAAACTTGAGTAAAATTGCTCATTATCAATCAACAACATTTTAAATATATACACCGTCTCATCAAAATTGAAGTACAAAGGAGCAATAATAACCAATAAGCCTCTGAAAAAATAAAGTATTGGAATTAAATTTGAACTTTTATTTATTAAAAATTGTGTATCTTCTTTACCAAAATGAAACGATGCAACTGCCAAAAAAATTATTAAGGTAATAGTTGGTAAAACAGTCCATGTCAATATTACTGAGATAGCTATTAATATATACAATAAATAAAAAATATATGATTTTTTAATATTTAAATTTATGAGTAGTTTTTTACCTTTTAAATGGTCCAGTGCACCATGCGAAACACCTATTATCAATATAAGTATTAAACATATTAAGGACGAAATATTTAAATTACTAAATTTAAAAATTATTATTGAAAATATATTACAAAATAAAAAAAAAATAAAAGAATGATTTAGATTTATTTTTTTTATTTTATTACTCATATTAAATTAATTCTTTGATAAATTTCCACTTAGGCATTTTAAGAATAATTTCTAAATCTTCAAAAAAACTGCTTTTATTTGATAAAAAATTAATGGCTGTCTCAGATTTTGAACTAAAAACTTTGAAAAAAATATTACCCATTTCGTTAGGATTATTTTTAAGAACCCTTAATAATATTTTATCTAAAAAATCATATTTTAAATTAATTTTAAATAGATTTACATTTTTTATATTTTCTATGTTTTTTCTTATGTATCTGCTTTGCTCTTGAATATTTAGGAAAGTATAACCGGTACTTAATCTAGTCATGCCTCCTGCTGATCCTATGTTAATTTCATTTGATTTATTAACAATTTTTTGTCTAAAAAGGGGAATGGCTCCTTGTTCTCTAAAATGTATTTTACATTGTCTTAAGTTTAAATGATTACTTAGGTAGTCATCAATTTGTTCATCATAATCATTTAGTGAACTGTTATTGAGTTCTGATATCCAAGTAGTTTCAACAAGTGCTGTCTTTTTTGTAAAGGGGAGTGTGTAAAAAAAATGCACTCTATTTCTTTGATCACATTTAAAATCCATTAAATTAAAAATTTCTTCATCAAAAAAATCTTTTCGAGTTTCTATCTCCACACCACAAAAATGTTGCCACAACTCGCTTTTTTTATTTTCAAAATTAGGCACACTATTAAATACAATTGAATTTGATTTATCTACTTGATTAACACTTTTAAAAAAATAAATATTTTTATTTAATTTAAGTTTTGAAAGTATTTTTTCATAAAATATACCACTATCAATCGTCTGATACGGGGTAGATTGGCAATCTACATATTTTGTTTCATATGTTGTATTTATTGAAAAATTATTCCAACTTTTTTTTACACAATCATCAAAGTTATGTGAAAAAACCTTCCAAAAAGACCAGGTTTTATCTCTTTTATAATCATCTCTTGGTTCAATGATTGCTAAAGTTTTATTTTTTAATTTATTATTAATTTCTAGCTCATATGCTAATGAAAGACCCGCACAACCTCCACCAATAATTATGTAGTCAAATTCTCTCATTTAAATTTATTTCTTCGTTAATTAAATCATGATCATGTTTAATATTATCATCGTTCTTATTTATAAGTGATAACTTCATTAAGTCAAAAATACATAAAAATGTTTCAATTATTTTTTCAGCATTTGAAACATAAATTTTTCCTGATTTTTTATAATTTTCAAAGTTTTTTTTGTTTAAAATTTTATAACCAATTTTTCTATAAACTCTTCTTGCAACTAAAATAGAAAATCTAAAACTTAAGGGTATTTCTTTAATTGAGTAAAAAGAATTTTCATAAAATTTTTCTGATAATTCAATTGTAGATTTTATATTTTCAAAATTTTGATCAATGTAGACCCTGTTATTATTAAAATCTTCAATTACATCTCTTGAAATATTTGTTAGTTGCATAGCGATACCAAGATCAATTGCAGATTTTAAAGAATTTTTTTTATTTACTTTTAGTATTTTTGCCATCATTAGTCCTACAGTACCTGCTACTCGATAAGAATAAATTAATAACTCTTTTTCTGTAGTTAACTTTACCTGTTCTTTGATATCTGAATTGATACCGTCAAATAAGTCATGAATAATTGTAATTGAAATATTATATTCAGAAATTAGATCCCAAATATTTTTAATTATTGGATCGTTGAAATTTCTATTATCAAAATTATCTTTAAATTTTTTAAATTTCTCTTTTTTGTCTGTAATAGTATTTTCATCATCTGCAATATTATCAGCTACCCTGCAAAAATCGTAAAGGGCTGAACACTTTTTATAAGTATTTTTTGGTAAAAAAAAACCAGCCCAGTTAAAAGATTTTGCATATGTTGCTAGATAATTTTTAGCAGACATTAAAGCAGTTTATCCAAGACTTTTGCTGAGGATAAAACCCCGGGTATACCAGCTCCTGGGTGCGTTCCAGCTCCAACAAAATAAAGTCCATCATAAATTTCAGATTTATTATGAAATCTAAAATATGCAGATTGAGTGAATTTAGGCTGAATTGAAAATCCAGATCCAAATTTTGTGTTTAACTCTTTTTCAAAATAATCTGGGGTTAAATAAAAATCAGCCACAATATTTTCTCTAAGATTTGGCATTAAATCTTTTTCCATTTTATCAATTACTAAATTTTTCATGTTTTCACCTTCAGTTCGCCAATCGATTTTAGATTGATTATTTGGAACCGGGACTAGAACATAAAAACAGTCATTTCCCTCCGGTGCCATTGATTTGTCAGTTGCTGAGGGTCTGTGGAGATAATAGCTAATATCGTTATTTAATTTCTTATTATTAAATATATCTTCCAGATGTTCTTTGTATTTATTTCCAAACTTAATTGTATGATGCTCAACATCTTCATAAACCTTTTTTGTTCCAAAATAGTAAACGAAAAGACCCATTGAATATTCCATTCTTTTCTTTTTCCAATTAAAAATAAAAGAGCCTTGACCATTTTTTTTTAACATTTTTTCGTAAAAAGCTGGTGGATCTGCATTACAAACAACATTTTCAGCCTCAATGATTTTTTGGTTATTTAATTTAATACTAGTAATTTTATTACTTTTTGAAATGATCTCAGTAACTTCACTATTTTTGATTATATCAATTCCCTCTTCAAGCATAAGTTTTTCTAGACCTTTAATAATATTTCCTGTGCCCCCCATAGAATAATGGATTCCCCATTTTTTCTCTAAGTAGAGTATTAGTCCATAAATTGAAGTAGTGGTGAATGGATTACCTCCTACCAATAGTGGATGCATACTGAGCATTCTTCTTAATTTTTCATTTTTTATAAATGATGATACTAATGAGTAAACTGATTTATAGCTTTTAAGTTTAAGTAGCGCTGGAAGTTGTTGCATCATTACAAAAGGTTTATCAAAAGGAACATCTGCTAACTCTGTAAACCCTTTATCAAAAATCTTTTTGGTAAAACTTACTAATTTTTGATATCCTTCAACATCATCTTTGCTTATATCCTTTATTTGTTTAACCATATTAGCTTCATCACCAGAATAATTAAATTTAGATTTATCCTCAAAAATAAATTGGTACCAAATTTTAAGTGGAGATAACTCAATGTAGTTTTTTGGATCCTTTTTAAATAATTCAAACAACTCATTAATTAAGTAGGGTGCAGTAATTACAGTCGGGCCACCATCAAATATAAAACCTTTTTTTTTAAAAACTCTGGCTCTACCACCTAGATCAGGATGTTTTTCAATTAATTTGACCTCATGTCCTTTTGCCTTCAGACGCAAAGCTGCAGCAATTCCTCCAAACCCAGATCCAATCACTATAGAATTCATATTAATAATTTATAGTTTTTTTAAGAAAATGTAAGTGTATTATGAGCTAATTTTTTTTAGCTGCTCTTTAGTCTCATCCAAATTTTTTTGAAATACCGCATCAAGTTTTGATTTATCTACTGATGTGGATATAATTTTTTTAACTGAGTCCACTGCTATTTTAATTGAAGCATCTTTTATCTCTTTTATAGCTGCTTCTTTCATTTGACTTATTTTATTTTCAGCAAGATTTTTTTTGATCTCAGAAGATTTATGGAATTTATCGTTCAATTCTATTACCAATCTATCGGAGTCTTTTTTTGCTTGATCTAAAATGTCATTACTAACCGTTTGAGCGGTATCTAATTTTTTTTGCGCATTATCTAGCAAATTTTTTGCTTCAGTTCTTAATTTTTCACTCTCATTAATTTCATTTTTAATATCAGAGATCATCTTATCTAAGATTTGAGAAACTTTTTGTGGAATTTTTAAATAAATTAAAGCACCAAAAAAGATTACAAATGATACTGCTACCCAAAATGTTGCATCAATTGCCATAGTATTTATCTCCATTTCTTTTTGATAGATCATCAACAATTGCAGATATGCTACTACTGTTTACGCCGGAACCAATTAACTTTTCTAAAAGTTCTGAAGAAGTTTCAATTGCTATTTTGTTTATTTTATCTGGAGCGCTAACTCTCAAAGCTTCTATTTCTTTTTCAGCTTTATTAATTTCATCATCAATTTGCTGATCTAAAACTTCCTTTTTAGCCATTATATCTTTTAGCGCTTTTTCTCTTGTTTGATTAAATATAGTTTTAGCCTCACTCTTGCTCTTTAATATAACTTCATCATATTCCTTAAGCTTAGCATCACTATCTTCTCTTTGTTTTTCTGCGGCCTCAATATTTTCTAAAATTTGAGATTTTCTCGACTCTAAATTGTTACTAATTTTTGGCAGTATGAATTTTGACAAAACAACATACATAGTTCCAAAAGTAAGTATTAACCAAAAAATTTGAGAAATCCAAAACTCAGGATTTAATTGAGGCATACCTCCGCTTTCAGCTGCAAAAGCTTCTTTAAAAAATAAGAAGCTAAAAAATATCGACTGAAAATATATTTTTTTAATCATTAATTTAAAACGCAAATAAAATGATTAATGCAACTACTAATCCAAATAATCCTGTAGCTTCCGCTAGAGCGAAACCTAAAAGCAAATTAGGAAACTGTTTTTGTGCTGCAGACGGATTTCTCATCGCTCCAGACAAATAATTTCCAAAAATTATTCCGATACCTACACCGGCACCTGCTAAAGCAATTGCTGCTAAACCAGCTCCGATCATTTTTGCTGCTTCTAATTCCATTATTTCCTCCTTGGTTAATTAATGGTGTAAATTTAATGCATCATTTAAATAGATGCAGGTTAAGATTGCAAAAACATAAGCTTGAAGAAAAGCAACTAAGATCTCTAAACCTGTTAATGCAACCGAAAAACTCAGTGGAAGCCAACCACCGACTAATCCAAGACTTATCACAAAGCCTCCGAAAACTTTCATCATTGTGTGACCGGCCATCATATTCGCAAATAATCGAACTGACAAACTTATTGGTCTACTTAAGTAAGATATAATTTCTATTACTACTATCAAGGGCAGAAGCACAGCTGGTACCCCACTAGGTACAAATAATTTTAGATAACCAAATCCATGTTTGATAAAGCCAATAATTGTCACTCCAATAAAAATAAATGACGCCAAAATAAATGTAACGATTATATGACTCGTTACAGTAAATGTGTAAGGGATCATACCAAACATGTTACAAAATAGAACAAACATGAATAAAGAAAATATAAATGCAAAATAGGGTTTTGCTTTTGATCCAGCTGTATCACTTATCATTTTTGCAACAAATGTATAACTAAGCTCTGCTAGTAGTTGCATTTTATTTGGTAATACCGAATTTCTTTTTGAGCCCAAGTTAAATACAAGTAAAATCGAAACTGTACTAATAATCATAAACAAACTGGCGTTAGTAAATGATATATCAAATTCTCCAACTTTTATTTCAGGTCCAATTCGATAAACATCGAATTGAGACATAGGATTTGCTGCCATAAGTATTTATTTTTGCATATTTTTTGCAGATCTAATTACATTCGTTATTCCAGCAACCACTCCCACAAAAAAAAAAATTAATATAAACCAAGGTTTAGTACCAAAGGTCTTATCAAAAATAAACCCAATAATTGTCCCTACAGCAACTGCAGCGACCAGTTCAGTGCTTAATTTAAAGGCTGTTCCAATAGGTGAGGGATTATTTTTTTTATCAAAAAGATTTCTCTTCGAAACCTTGTTTTTTGCAATCTCTAGGCGAGTTTTTAACGGATCTTTTGGCATTTGTATAGTTTATGCAACCATACTCTCTGCTTTTTGTAAATCAACTGCAACTAACTGACTAATACCTTTTTGAGGCATAGTTACCCCATATAATCTATTCATTTTAGACATGGTTAAGGCATGATGAGTTACAATGATAAATTTAGTATTTGTTATTTTAGTCAACTCTTCAAGTAGACTGCAAAATCTTGTTACATTTGCGTCATCCAGCGGAGCATCAACCTCATCCAAAACACAAATTGGAGATGGGTTAGTTAAAAAAACTGCAAAGATCAATGAAAGAGCGGTTAGTGCTTGTTCTCCTCCAGATAATAAGGTTATCGATTGTAATCTTTTTCCAGGAGGGCTTACCAACATCTCTAATCCAGCTTCCAAAGGATCATCAGAGTCAACTAATTCTAATTTTGCATTTCCTCCATTAAACAATTTTGTATAGACCTCATTAAACTTTCTATTAACTTTCTCGAAAGCCTCTATTAATCTTTCACGTCCTTTTTGATTAAGTTCATTTATACTATTTTTTAATTTTACAATAGCTGTTACTAAATCCGCTCGATCTTGCTCCATTTTCTTGATCTCTTCTTTATATTTATTAGTATCTTCGTCTGCTTTTAAGTTTACGGAGCCAAATTTATCTCTTTCTTGCTTTTTTTTATCCAAAGCATCTTCTTGATCAACAGCGTTAGGGAGTTCATCAACACCATTTAAATTTGAATTCTCTAAAATACTTTCTTCATTAAGGTTTAGTTCAGAACTTATACGGTCTAATAAATCACCTTTTCTTTTTTGAAGACCATCAATAGTTGCTCCAGAACTAGCTTTTCTTTCCCTGATTTGAATTGATTGCTCTTGAATTTCATTTAATTCACTCCTTAAAGTTTCAATTTTTTTATCAGTTTCATCAATGATTAGTTCGTTATTAATTTTTTCTTTATCAGAGATTCTCAAATTTTCTGAAATTTGACCTTTTCGTTCAGCCTGAACTCTTGGTTGATTTTCTAAATCACTCAATTGAGATGACAATTTATTTTTTCTTTCAGTTAGCTCTGAAACCATTTTTTCTGAATTTGATAATAAATTTTTCCAACTTTCAATTTCAGTTTCAATAGTTTTGATTCTTTCATTCCTTTTTATAGACTCATTTTTGATAGATTGATTTTTACTATAAGCATCAGCATATTTTTCTTGAAGTAATTTTATACTTTGAGATTTTTCGTTAACACTTAATAATTCGTTTCTAGATTTGTTATCTTTTAAGTCACTTAAAAAATTATTAAGCTCCATGTTGCATCTGTCTAGTAAAGTAATCGCCTGATTTATTTCATTACTATCAATTAATTCTTTAACCCTTAGGATCGAATTTTGGACATTTTTGATTGGGCCTAAGCTAATATTAATTTCCTGGTCAGCAAAGCTATTAACAATATCATCAACAGATTTTTGCTCTTCTTTTAATCTATCTTTTGCAACCTCCAGCTCTTTATTAGAAAGTTTTTCTGTTTCAAAATACTTGGAGTCCGTCTCTATCAAATCTGATTTCTCCTCTTTGAGTCGTTTTTCGTTCGAATTAGCATCGATAACTATTCCTTTTTCTCTAGCGATATCATCGTCAAGAGTTTGAATTGACTTTTTAATAGTTTCAATTTCATCTTGAGTTCTTGTGTTTTCTTCATCTAAACTTTGAAGCTCTAGATTAAGTCTCTGAATTTTCGATAAATTTTCTATATTTTTTTCTCTAAGTGGCAAAACCTTATCAGTTGAAAGTTTAATTAAGCTTTCTAGCTCTGATATTTTAGTATTAAATCCATCAACTTCACCTTCAGCTTCGTTATTTATTTCATTTTCTATCCTGATTTCTTTGTCTATCTCAATTAATTTTAAATAATATAAACCAGCTTCTATTTTTTTTATTTCTTCAGAGATAAGTTTATATTTTGTAGCTTCCTCTGCTTGTTTTTGAAGATTTGCTAATTGCTTTTCTTGTTGCCTTCTAAGCTCATCAGCTCTTTTTAGATTGTTTTCTGCAGCACCTAATCTTAATTCAGCCTCATGTCTTCTCACATGCAGCCCAGAAATACCTGCAGCTTCCTCCAAAATTGCTCTTCGATCTGTAGGTTTTGCAGTGACTAAAGCTCCAATTCTTCCCTGACTAATCATTGATGGAGAATGTGCACCAGTAGATAGATCAGCAAAAAACATTTGAGTATCTCTAGCTCGTACTTCTTTACCGTTAATATAAAATTTAGAGCCTTTATCTTTTTCTATTTTTCTTCTAATTTGAATTTGATCATGCTCTCGATATTGAACTGGACCTTCTTTATCTTTATTTTCAACTTCTATCGTAACCTCAGCAATATTCTTAGACGCTTTATTTGAGGTACCTGAAAAAATTACATCCTCCATTCCAGATCCACGCATACTTTTTGCAGATGTTTCACCCATTGCCCATCTTAGAGATTCAACTATATTAGATTTTCCACACCCGTTAGGCCCAACAATACCAGTTAAGCCACCTTCTATTAAAAAGTCAGCTTTTTCTGCAAAAGATTTAAATCCATTTAACTGGATTTTTTTAAACTCCATGCATAAACTTATATCAGTTTTTCAAGAGCTTTTTTTAAATTTTTGTAATTTAAGGTTTTATCAAACTTTTCGTTATTAATTATTATCGTAGGGGTAGCATTAATTTTGAAGTTTTTGGCTCCATCGATTCGGTCATTTAATACAAAATCCTCAATTTGCTTGTCGTTAATACAGCTTTCAAAATCAATATTGAAACCTTCTTCTGATAAAAATTTTTTAAGATTAATATTTGCTTCCTCAACTGAACTTCCTTTTACCCACTTTTGTTGATTAACGTACAAACTTTCTAATATCTCTGCGTTCCCATCATTTTTACATTGAGCAACTTTTGAGGCATTAAAAGCAGCAATATCTAGGGGAAAATGTCTAAATTCAATCTTTGCTAAACCTGTATCTAAATATTCTTTTTTTAATAAAGGATAAACATCTTTATGAAAGGTAGCACAGTGGCTACAAGTCAAAGATTCAAAAGCAATAATAGATATTTTTGCACTCTTATTTCCAACAAGAATTCTTTTTATTTCTTCAGCTTGAGTACTTAAAACATTAAAGAAAAAAAATATGGAAATTATTAAAATTTTTTTCATTTTTGTTTAAACACTTTAGTTAGCTCTAATAATGATTGTTTAATTTTTTCATTTTTAACATTACTAATTTTATCTTTATATTTGTTTATTGTCACATTTTTCTCATTAATTTTTAGTTTAGAAGAAACTTTTTGTTCATCATCAAAACTAATGAACTTAAGTTTCTCAACAACTGAATAACCAAAATAGGCATTCATCTTATTTAAAATATCTTTTCTTGAATATTCCATGTCAACTTCGTGACCTCTTTTGACCATTATCACCAATGTGCTTGCACCAAATTTATTTGAACTTTTAAATTTTTTTGGATAACAGCACTTGAACAACTCATCACCCACAAGGTATTTCCAATTACTAAGAGTTTCTGAATAAATGTGACCTTTTTTATTAATAATTCTTTTTATATTTTTTGGCAAAGTGTCTTTAAAAGATCTTAGGCCTTGAATGGAGACATTTCTCTGCTTAGTATTATTTTTAAATTGCATATGAAAGAACCAATAATAACAAATAAAATTCTTAATTGGTATGACATTAATAGTCGAGTTTTACCCTGGAGAAAAAACGTCTCTCATAAAAAAAAGCAATATTACACATTAGTTAGTGAATTTATGTTACAGCAAACTCAGGTTGCAACAGTTATCCCTTACTTTAATAGATTTATAAAAAATATTCCTGACTTAGAGACTTTAGCGAATTTTGAAAATCGTAAACTGATTAAGCTTTGGGAGGGGCTTGGCTATTATTCCAGGGTAAGAAATTTAAAAAAAACTGCAAAAATAGTAGTTAAAAAATTTGATAAAAAACTTCCAAGAAATTATTTAGAATTAAAATCTCTTCCAGGTATTGGTGATTACACTGCTAGTGCAATATCAGCTATAGCTTTTAACAGACCCATTATACCTTTAGATGGAAACATTGAAAGAGTTCTTAAAAGATACTTATATTTAAAAAAAAAAAATGAAATTAATAAAGAGAACTTAATTGAGAAAAAAAAAATTTTTGGTTATTCAAATAGAGCAAGTGATTATGCTCAGGCCTTAATGGAGCTAGGAGCTTTAATTTGCAAACCGAATAATCCTCATTGTGAAAAATGTCCAATTTCAAATAAGTGTGTTGCTTTAAAAAAAAAAGATTTCTTACTTAATAAAATAAAAAAAAAGAATAATGATAAATATTATTTATTAAAAGTTTATAAAGATAAAAGTAAATATCTTTTGATTAAAAATACTAAATTTAATTTTTTGAAAAATTTTAGTATTTTTCCTATGCAAGAACTATCAAAGCCCATAAGATCAACTGATATAGTTAATTTTAAGATGTCTAATATGAATATGAATATAAAAATTGAGCATAAGAATAAACCAGGTCCATTGCCAACTTCCCATTGGATAGATCCCAAGAAGTTAAAAAACTATACATTGCCAACTTTTACAAAAAGAATTGTTAGATACCTAGAAAGTAATAAATGAAAAAGATTGGAATTATAGGAGCAGGAATTTCAGGTTTATTTATTGCTAATTTATTTAAGGAAAATCCCAATTATAAAGTTACAATATTTGAAAAAAAGCACTCAATAGAGTTAGAGGAGGGGTATGGGATCCAACTTTCAACCAATAGTATTAAGCTTTTAAACAAAATTGGATTTAATGAAATAGAAAATAAAAAAAAGTTCAATCCTGAAAAAATTGATTTTTATGAGATTAAAAATCAAAAAAAAATATCTGATTTAAATATTTCTGAATACAATTCTAAAGATTGCAAATACACCACAATGAAAAGATCTATATTAGTTGAATTTTTAAAAAATAGATTAGATGACCAGGCTGTAAAATATGAACATAGCATTGAGAAAATCGAAAAAAAAAATGATCAAATAAATTTAACTTTTAATAGCAATCAAAATTTTATTTGTGACCATCTAATTATTTCTGATGGTATTTTTTCTAAAGCAAAATCCTTAATTTCTAATAATCAAATTCAGCCAACTTATAATAATTGTATTGCAATTAGAGGTAAATTCCCACAGCTCATGTTAAATAATTTAAATGAAATGAATATTTCTTTATTTGTAGGTCCTGATTTTCATTATGTTATTTACCCAATTGATAACAGTACTGGAGAATTCAATTTTATTGGTGTTTTAAAGCATCAATTAACTTCAAATGAGCTTAAAAACTATAGTCTTTTTGAAGAAAAAGCTTTTATTGAGGGAATTAAAAATAAATTACAAAATAAAATTTCTTCTTCAATTTTAACTAACATAAAAAATATCAAGTGCTTCCCAGTTTTTGTTAGTAAAGATTTTCATAAATCAGTTGAAAATATTCATCTTATTGGAGACGCTTTTTTTGCCTTTCCACCTTCTTTTGCACAAGGAGCCTCACAATCTATTGAGGGTGCATCAGAACTATATGAAAGTATCACAAATAACAAAACCGATTATCATAGGAATAGAGTTTTAAGAGTAAAAATGATTAATAATAGATCAAAACTAAATCAATTTGCTTTCCATGTATCAAATCCAATTATAGTGTTCTTTAGAAATATGGGATTAAAAGTATTAACTAAGAATAAAACATTCTTAGAAAATTATTTAGGAAAAATTTACAATAATTAATTTTTTGAGATTAATCTTTGTCTCAAGTAGTCTATTGGATATATTCTGCCATTAATATCACAATGCCAATATGTCCATCCATTGCAACTTTCAGCACCTAAAATAGTAGCTGCAACTTTATGAATAGAGCCTTCAGCTTGGTTATGCTTAATACTACCATCTGCTAAAATTTTTGCATTAATTTTTTTCTTATTATCAAAAATGTTAGTACCTGGCTTAATTATTCCAAGCTCTACTAACGATCCAAATGGTATTCTAGGTTTTGATCTATTATTTTTAAGAGTATCAAGTAAATCATCTTCAATAGGTTTTGCATTTTTAATTCTTTTTTCTGCAGCTTTGAAATAATTTTTTTCTTTTTCTATACCAAAATAATTTCTTCCAAGTTTTTTCGCAACTGTTGCTGTTGTTCCTGAACCTAAAAAAGGATCTAAAATCAGGTCATCTTTAATCGTAGATGCTAATAAAACTCTATGAAGCAAAGCCTCTGGTTTTTGAGTTGAATGCACTTTTTTGCCGTTTTTCTTCAATCTTTCTGCACCACTGCAAATTGGAAGATCCCAGTTTGATCTCATTTGCAAATCATCATTCAAACATTTTAATGATTGATAATTAAAAGTGTATTTTGATTTTTCACTTTTAGATGCCCAGATTAAAGTTTCATGAGCGTTGGTAAATCGTGTTCCTCTAAAATTAGGCATAGGATTATTTTTATTCCAAATAACATCGTTTAAAATCCAAAATCCTAAATTTTGAATTGCAGTTCCTATTCTAAAAATATTGTGATAACTTCCAATAACCCATATCGCTCCATCTTTTTTTAAAATTCTTTTACACTCTGATAACCACGCATATGAAAACTCATCGTATTTTTTAAAATTTTCGAACTGATCCCATTTGTCATTTACAGCTTCTACTTTAGATCTGTCTGGTCTGACTAATTCCCTTTTTAATTGTAGATTGTATGGAGGGTCTGCAAAAATTAAATCAAAAGTTTCACGTGGAATTTTTTTTAATTCTTCTAGGCTATCTCCATTAATAATTTTATTTTTGAAATCAGTTTTCATTTTTATAAAATAATTAGACTCCAAATGGATTCCACGGTCAACCTGAGATTGAAATATTTAGACTCAATTTGTGTGGCTAAAATTTAAGATAACTAGATATTGTGTTTCGTAAGTTTAGATGTTGGTGAGAATGTTTTTCTATGATGTTTGTTAACACCAAGCTTTCTTATTGCCTTTAAATGCTGCTTAGTTCCATATCCAAAATTTTGATCCCAATGATATCCTTTATTCTTTTTTGCCAATGTTTTTATGAAATTATCTCTAGTTACTTTAGCAATAATGGATGCAGCTGAAATAGATGGTATTTTTTGGTCACCTTTTACTATTGCTCTTAAGTTGTAATTTTTTAAATCTGGTATTTTATTTCCATCTATTAAAACTTGTGAAGGTTTTTTTTTGAGTTTTTTTATTGCTCTTTTCATGGCAAGCAAACTCGCCTGAAGAATATTTATTTTATCTATTTCTTTAACAGAGGCTTTACCAATAGCCCAAATTGAATTTTTTTTAATATAATTAAATAAATTTTCCCTTTTTTCTTTAGTCAGGGTTTTAGAGTCTTTGATTATTTTATAATTAACTGATTTATTCAAAATAACAGCTGCCGCATAAACCGGTCCAATTAAACTTCCTCTACCAACTTCGTCAACACCTGCGATTATTTTCATTAAACTTTTAAATTTAAGTCTTTTATCTTCTGTCTTATTTTTTTTAGATCTTCCCATGAGTATTTCTTATTCTCTGGAAACCTTATCAAATATGAAGGATTGAAAGTTATCATCAAAGGATAGGTTCGACCATTTAGTATGACCTCTTTCCATTTTCCTCTTTCACTCGAAATTTTACCGTTAATTCCTGTAACAGCCTCCATAGCTGTACTTCCCATTAAAATAACAATTTTTGGCTCGATTATTGATATATGTTCTTTTAAAAACACAGAATATCTTTTGATCTCTACTGAAGTTGGTTTTCTGTCCTCTGGAGGTCTAAAATTTATTGAATAACTACAATAAATATTTTTTCGTTTTATCTCGATAGCCAGCAGCATTTTATCAAGGAGCTCTCCAACTTCGCCCATAAAAGTATAAGCATTACTGTCTTCTTCTAAACCTGGAGCTTCACCAATTAACATTATAGGACTCTTAATATTTCCATCCCCTAGAATTAAATTTCTTGAATTTTCTTTCAATTTACAATTTTCAATTGAATTGATTTGTTTTTTTAGTTTTAACAGTAACTCACTCTTATTTTTAGACCGATTATCATCAAGTTTTGTATCATTGTTAATAAATCTGTTTATAGGCTTATCATTAAAAACAAAGTTTGGTTCAATTGTATTTATCAATTCTTCCCTAAATTTGTCATTTTGATTTATTACTTTTTTAGTCATACAATGTCTAAATGTTAAAAAAATTAATAAAACTAATATTTATTTTTGGGTTATTCTATCAGACACCCATATATTCTAAAAGTACTAGTTTTGATGAATTTAATTCTAGGGATTTATCAAATTATTTTTCAGGAATTATCGCATATGAAAATCAAAATAATTCTAAAGCATTAAAATTTTTCAATCTTTCAAAAGTTTTACTTAACAAACATGACTCATATTTAAAAAGGTATGTAAATTCATTAGTTTTAGACAATAAAATTCCACAAGCAATTAATGTAATTAAAAACAATAACAATAAAGACAATACAGATTTTTATGACGGTTACTTAATTTTAATTATTGATAGTTTAAAAAAAAATAATTTTGATGAGGCTGATGACTATTTAACTCAAAGTTTAAAATTTCAAGATCAAAATAGAATAAACTTGATAATTTTTGAGACTTTAAAACAATATATCTATACTTTTAAAAATAAAAAAATTTTAAATAATAAAAAAAATTTTGGAAATTTGTCTTTAATAGCGGAAACTTTTCAAAGATGTTATTTAAACGATGAAAAGACTGGAGCTTATTTTCTTAATTTAATTAATAGTCAACAAGGAGATTATTCTAGATATATCTTTTTTTACCTTAATTATTTAATTGATGAAAATAAAATAAATGCAGCGGAAAATGTAGTAAGTCAATTTGATTATATGAACTCAACTATTTTACTATCCCAAAGTAAAAGTTGGGTAGAAAATAAAAAATTTAACGAATTTAATAAAATTTTTTCTTGTCAAAATCATAAAGATGTTGTGTCTGAATTTTTATTTTTAGTGTCCAATCTCTATTCATCCCAAGATAATTTTGAAAAATCTAATTTTTATTTAAATTTGTCTAGTTATTTAAATCCAAAATTTGAGTTTAATTTATCTTTGGTTGCAGAAAATTTTTATTTAAACGAAGAATTTAATAAAGTTAAAAAAATTATTACAAAATTTAATAAAAAAGATGAGTTTTATTATTGGTTTAGGTTAAAGAAAGAGGCACAAATAATTGTAGAAGAAAAGGGTTATGAAAATGCAATTAAATTCATCAAAGTAAAATTTAATCAAATAGAAAATCCAAATTTAAAAATGATATTCGATGTTGCAAATTTTTATAAAAATTCAAAAAATTATGAAAAAGCAATCGAATATTACTCTCAAATTATTACAACATTAGACGATCAATCTGAGCTTAGAGCAGATTTATTTTACCGAAGAGGGGGTAGCCACGAGAGGTTAGGAGATTATAAAAAAGCAGACGAAGATTTACTTAATTCTTTAAAAATAAATCCTGATGATGCATATGTTCTTAATTATTTGGCATATTCGTGGCTAGAACGTGATTATAAAATTGATGAAGCAATGGAAATGTTGAAAAGGGCATACGAGTCAAAAAGTAATGATCCTTATATCATCGACTCAATTGGATGGGCTTATTATCTTATAGACGATTACATTGAGGCTGAAAAATACCTTAAAAGGGCAGTGGAATTAATGCCTGAAGATCCGATAGTGAACGATCATTATGGAGATATTTTGTGGAAATTAAATCGAAAAATACAAGCACGATATTTTTGGAATAATGTTTTAAACTTTGAAGATACTGAAGACAGTATGAGGAATAAAATAAATATTAAAGTTATTGAAGGCCTTAAAAATTCCTAAATGAGGAATAATTATCTTAAATCTTACGCTAAAATCAATTTAGCACTAAATGTAACAGGAAAAAGAAACTCAATGCATAAAATTGAGAGCATTGTTTCATTTATCGACTTACACGATTTGATCTCTATTCAAAATATAAAGTCCAATAATCACAAAATTTCTTTTTATGGAAAATTTTCAAAGAATATAAAAAGAGAAAACACAGTTCAAAAGTTACTAAATTTACTTGATAGATCCAATTTATTAAAAAATAAAAAATTTAAAATAAGTATTAAAAAAAATATCCCACAAGAGGCTGGACTTGGTGGTGGGTCCATGAATGCAGCAGCAATATTAAATTTTTTTATAAAAAAAAAAATTATAAAACTCACAAAAATAAAGATAGAAAAACTATGTAATTCAATTGGATCTGATGTGATATTAGGAATAAATTTTTCTAGTTCTATCTTGAAATCAAATAACCAAATTAAAAAATTCACTATGTGTCCTAAATATAATACTTTGTTGGTTAAACCTAACTTTGGATGTTCTACAAAAAAAATATACTCTGGAGTTAGAAAGTTCACTAAACCAAACCTCAATTCTCCAAAAAAACAAATGTTCAGTTCAAACTATTTAATTCAGCAAGTTAATGCTCTTGAGAAAATAGCTTTTTTAAAATACCCGCGACTAAAAAACATAAAGTTATTTTTGAAAAACCTTAATAGCCCTTTATTTGTTAGGATGACTGGTTCAGGATCGGCTATTTGTGCTTATTATCAATACTCAAAAGATTGTAAGTTGGCAAAGATACAGTTTAAAAGAAAATTTAAAAATTATTGGTGCAATGTATCAAAAACTATATAAATTTTAATTTTTTGTGCTATATGAAAACAATATTGGGGCGTAGCCAAGCGGTAAGGCACTGGTTTTTGGTACCGGCATCCTAGGTTCGAATCCTAGCGCCCCAGCCATATATGGATAAATTATTAGATAAAATATTTTTCAGATCAAGAAATCTTGATTACATAAGTCAAAACATAAAAAAGATTACCCAGGAAACTTCAGCCTACAAAGTATTTGAGGCAATAAATAATTTTAAAGAAACTAGTGAAGTTAGATATGTTGGTGGATGTATTCGAAAGATTATAAAAAAGGAAGAAGTTGATGATATTGACTTAGCTACAAACTTAATACCCACAGAAGTTTGTAATGCACTCAAAAAAAATAATATTAACTTCTATGAAACAGGAATAGACCATGGAACAATTACTGCAATTATTGGTAATCAAAAATTTGAAATCACCACTCTTAGAAAAGATGTTTTAACAGATGGAAGGCATGCTAAAGTTGAATTTTCGTTAGACTGGAAGGATGACTCGAATCGTAGAGATTTTTCTATTAATGCTATTTATTCTGATAAAGACGGAAATTTGTTTGATCCACATTATGGTAAAAAAGATCTAGAAAGCGGAACTGTAAAATTTATAGGAAATCCAGAGGAAAGAATTCAAGAGGATTACTTAAGGATATTAAGATACCTACGTTTTTTTCTAAATTATTCTAATAACAAACATGAGCTAGAAATTTTTAAAACTATTAAAAGAAATATTGGAGGAATTTCAAAACTTTCTTCTGAAAGACTAGTAGAGGAATTTAAAAAATTAACAAAATCAGATGGTTTTATTAAATTATTTAAGGATAAAGAAAGCCTTCAGTTAATAGAGATAATTTTCCCTCAATTAAAAAATCTTCAAAGTTTTAAAAAGTTAAATCCATATGCACAGACAAATTTATCTAAAATTGATTTTATTTTATTGATTTCATTATTAATTATTGATGGAACTGATAACGCAGATTATTTTTTATATAAATTTAAAATTTCTAATAAAGATCAAAAAAGAATAAAATTTGTTGATAATTTTTATAAGCAAAAAGTAAATATCAATTGTTTTACTGAAAAAAATTTGAATAAAATTTTTTATTTTAATGGCAGGCAAGCTGTAACTGATATTATTAGTTTTAAGTTATTTATTTCAAAAAAATTAGAAAAAAAACTGGTTAAATTACTTGATTTTTATAACAACAAAACTTTGCCAACCTTACCTGTTGGGGCAAATATTCTTATGTCAAAGTACAATATTCCTGAAGGCAAAGTTTTAGGAAATAAATTGAAGATGATAGAAGAAATTTGGGTTCAAAACGGTTTTCAAATCTCAGATAAACAAGTTCAAAAAATTGCTAAAGGTTAAATATATTTTACGTCTTTAATCTCAAAATTTTTCACTCCTGATGGAGTAGTAATTTCAACTAAATCGTTTTTATTTTTACCAATTAAACCCTTACTGATAGGAGATTGAAAAAAAATTAATTTTTGTTTTAAATCAGCCTCATCTTTACCAACAATTTTATAATTTATTTTTTCCCCAGTATCTAAATCTTCAAGATAAACAGTAGAACCAAAAATTACTTTACCATCATTATTTAATTTAGTTACATCAATTACGTTTGCTCGTGCAATTATGTCATTAATTTCTGTTATTCTTCCTTCACTATGTGATTGTTCCTCTTTTGCAGCATGATACTCAGCATTTTCTTTTAAATCTCCGTGAGATCTAGCTTCAGCAATTGCAGCTACTATTTGAGGTCTTTTTTTTTCCTTTAAATAAATTAATTCTTCTTTTAATTTATTGAGACCATTTAGTGTTATTGGTTCTTTATCCATTTTCTTATTTCCATTTTGCAATTGGAGGTAAGGACATTAGGATTCCCTCTACATTACCACCAGTTTGAAGTCCAAATTTTGTTCCTCTATCATACAGTAAGTTAAATTCTGCATAACGACCTCTTTTAATATATTGTTTCTCTTTATCTTTTAAAGTCCATTTTTTCGATATTTTTTTTCTTATAATATTATTAAATAACATTTGAAATGTTACACCCACATCTCTTACAAATTTAAAATCTTTTTCAAAGTTATCTTTTTTATAATCAAAAAAAATACCACCTATTCCTCTTGCCTCATCTCTATGTTGTAAATAAAAATATTCGTCACACCATTTTTTGTATTTGGTATAATATTTTTTATTATGTTGGTCACACATAAGTTTTAATTTTTTGTGAAAATTATTTTTTTCACTTATATCTCTAATAGCTGGAGTAACATCCATGCCACCCCCGAACCAATTTTTTTTTGTACAAATGAACCTTGTATTAAAATGCATTGCAGGAATATGAGGATTTTGCATATGCATTACAATAGATATCCCTGATGCCCAAAAACTTGGATCTTTTTCAGCACCTAGAATATTTTTCTGAAATTTTTTTGGAAATTTTCCATATACTTTTGAGTAATTTACACCAACTTTTTCAAATATTTTTCCATTACTTAAAATTCTGTATTCTCCACCTCCCTCATCTTTTTTATTATTTCTTTTCCAAGAAGTAGATTTAAATTTAAATTTGTTCCTCTCAAACTTGACGATGTCATCACAAATCGCATTTTGTAATAGTTTAAACCAATTACTTGTTAGATCTTTTTTAATATCTATGTCCATTTAAATTAATTTAATTTGTCTTAAACTTTCTGCCAACACTATAGCAACAGATGAGGCAATATTTAGTGATCTTACTTTATCATTCATTGGGATCTTTAATCTATCTTTGATTAGTTTGTGAACCTTTTCAGGAACACCTGCACTTTCACGACCAAATAAAATTGTATCATCTGATTTAAACTTAAATTCAGTATAAGATATGGATCCCTTGGTTGTCATTAAAACAATTCTTTGATTCTGCTTTTTCTCAAAAAATTTCTCAGAGCTTTGATAAAATTCGATCTGTTCAAGGTCCATGTAGTCCATGACAACTCTTTTAAACCTTTTATCTGACAGTAGAAAACCACATGGCTCAATAATTTCCAGTTTTGCACCCAAACAAGCACAAGTTCTTATTATTGCTGCAGTATTTTGTGGAATATCCGGCTCATATAATGCAATTTTTGGCCCTGAAATGGTTGAATTCTGTGTCATTCTATCAGTAGTAAAATTAATATTTTATATTATATGAATTCGTATATTAAGTAATTTAAATCAAAACAGACAATATAAACAGTTACTAATCGTGTCAGATAAAAAACCAGAAAGAAGAGATTTCTTATTTACAGCCTCTTATGCTGTTGGGGCAGTCGGTGTTGCAGCAGTTGTTTGGCCGTTAGTGGACCAAATGAATCCTGATGCTTCTGTAAAAGCATTAGCTAGTACTGAAGTCGACGTTAGTTCTTTAAAGCCAGGCAACACAATTACAGTGCTTTGGAGAGGAAAACCAGTTTTTATAAGAAGACGAACCCAGGAAGAAATTGCCGAAGCAAGGTCTGTTAAAATGGAAGATTTGATACACCCAGAAAAAGATGAAGACAGAGCAAAAAATCCTGAATGGTTAGTGATGCTTGGTGTATGCACTCATCTGGGATGCGTGCCTTTAAATGATAAAGGAGATTATGATGGATGGTTTTGTCCTTGTCATGGTTCACATTATGATACCTCTGGAAGAATTAGAAAAGGCCCAGCGCCATGGAACATGGAAGTTCCAAAGTATGAATTTGTTAACGCTAAAACAATTAAAATTGGATAAAATATATGAGTGAACACGAATACACACCAACATCAAAAGCAGGTAAATGGTTTAATGATAGATTGCCATTACTTACTTTGGCAAATCACTTAACTGATTATCCAACTCCAAAAAATCTAAACTACTGGTGGACATTTGGTGGAATTTTAACATTTTGTTTAATTACTCAAATTGTTACAGGTTTAACTTTAGCGATGCATTATATTGCTCACGCTGATATGGCATTTGAAAGTGTTGAGCACATTATGAGAGATGTTAATTATGGTTGGTTAATTAGATATATTCACGCAAATGGTGCCTCTATGTTTTTCTTAGCAGTTTACATTCATATTTTTAGATCATTATTTTATGGATCATATAAATCTCCAAGAGAAATCATTTGGATTATTGGAATAATTATTTACTTGCTGATGATGGCAGCTGCTTTCATGGGTTATGTTTTACCATGGGGACAAATGAGCTTCTGGGGAGCAACAGTAATAACAAATTTATTTAGTGCAATACCGCTTGTTGGAGAAGGTATAGTAACATGGTTGTGGGGAGGATATTCTGTGGATAATCCGACTTTAACTAGATTTTTTACTCTACATTACCTAATACCTTTTTTAATTTTAGGTTTAGTAGTTTTACACATTTGGGCATTGCATGTTCCTGGTAACAATAATCCTGTTGGAATAGATATCAAAAAACCATCAAAAGATACAGTTCCATTTCATCCTTACATAGTGATTAAAGATGGATTTGCATTATTGATGTTCATGATTGTATTTGCTTTTTTTGTATTTTACGCCCCTAATATTTTAGGTCACGCTGATAATTATATAGAAGCCAATCCATTAGTAACACCAGCACACATTGTCCCTGAATGGTATCTCTTACCTTTTTATGCAATTTTAAGATCAGTTCCTGATAAATTGCTTGGAGTTGTAGCAATGTTATCTGCGATTTTAATTTTAGCTGTTTTACCTTGGCTAGATACTTCAAAAATAAGATCAGCAGTATTTAGACCACTCTATAAGCAATTTTATTGGATACTAGTAGCTGACGTTTTAATATTAGGTTACATGGGTGCAATGCCTGCTGAAGGGCTTTACTTATTGATTGCAAGAGTTGCTACAGCTTATTATTTCCTTCATTTTTTAGTTATTTTACCAGTGCTGGGATTAAAGGAGAGGACTATACCTTTACCATTAAGTATTACGGAACCAGTGCTGGGAGGATCGCCCAATATGGCTATGGCTAAAAAAAAGGAAAGTAAAATAGAATAGTGAAAAAAATCTTTAAACTATTATCAATAATAATATTGTTTTGTGCATCTAGCGCTAGCGTAATTTCTGCAGAAAAGGTTGAGTATTTAAAAACTGACTGGACTTTCAAGGGTCTATTTGGAAAATTCGATAGAGCTTCACTTCAAAGAGGATATCAAGTCTATACAGAAGTCTGTGCAGCTTGCCATTCAATGAAATATTTAAGTTATAGAAATCTATCTGAAAAAGGTGGGCCAGAGTTTTCAGTAGCTCAAGCAAAAGCAATTGCTGCATCATTTGAGGTGACAGATGGACCAAATGCAGATGGTGAAATGTTTCAACGACCAGGAAAACTGTCTGATAAATTTGTGATGCCTTATGAAAATGTTAAGGCAGCTGAAGCAGCTAATGGTGGTGCATATCCTCCAGATATGTCGGTATTAGTAAAAGCTAGAGGAGGAGGAGTAGATTACATATATTCTTTATTACAAGGCTATGAAGAAGCTCCAAGTGGAATGATTTTAGATGATGGAGTTCATTACAATAAATATATGTACGGTAACAAAATTAAAATGTCAGCACCTCTCTCAGATGGAATTATTGAATATTCAGACGGAACGAATCCAAGTGTTGAACAAATGTCTAAAGATGTAACTACTTTCTTAATGTGGGCGGCGGAACCAAGTTTAGAAGCAAGACATCAAATGGGCTTTAAGGCAATAGTTTATCTTATAATTTTAACAATACTTGTTTATTTTAGCATGAAGAGAATTTGGTCACGTGTTAAATCGGAAGTTTAACACATCTCCATCTTTTACAATATAGTCCTTACCTTCAAGTCTCATTTTTCCGTTAGTTTTAGAATTTACCCAACCATCATTAGAAACAAAATCGTCATAGGAAATCGTTTCAGCTCTTATAAATCCTTTTTCAAAATCTGTGTGAATCTCACCAGCAGCCTTTGGGGCAGTACAATTCTTTTGAATTGTCCAAGCTCTGGTTTCCTCTGGACCAGATGTAAAATAAGTATCAAGTTCTAAAATTTTATACCCTTTTTGGATTAGCATGCTTAATCCAGTATCTTTTAAGCCTATCATATCCATATAATTTTTTTTCTCTTCGTTTTCTAATTCATTTATTTGATTTTCAATATCAGCTGAAACTATTAAAGTATTTTCTGTTCCATATTTCTCAATGAAAGCATTTGTATAATTGTTACCTTCCTTCACACTTTGTTCATCAACATTACATACAAATATCTTAGGTTTAATGGATAATAATCCACTTTGATTTAGTTGTTTTGTTTCAAATTGAGATTTGAGAACAGATATATCTTTATCATTATTTATACAATCTAATGCAATTTCTAAAATTTTGAGTTGCTCTTCCTCTACATTTTTTTTGTTATTTTTTTCCAATCTTTTTTGTATAGACTCTAAATCTGCAAGCATCATTTCTGTTTCGATAATCTCTAAATCTCTAATGGGATCAACAGTTGGGTTAACATTTTGAATATCATCAGAGTCAAAGCATCTAATCATATGAATTACAGCATCCACCTCTCTTATATGTGAAAGAAATTTATTTCCCAAACCCTCACCTTTTGAGGCACCCTTCACAAGGCCTGCTATATCAACGAAAGAAATTGTCGTATTAATTATTTTTTTTGAATTAGAAACTTTGGATAATTTTTCAAGTCGCTCGTCTGGAACAGGAACTACCCCTATATTAGGGTCTATAGTACAGAAGGGAAAATTCGCAGCCTGAGCTTTACTAGAATTTGTGAGTGCATTGAATAACGTAGATTTACCAACATTGGGCAAACCAACAATTCCACATTTAAAACTCATTATTTATTATTTACTGTACTTGAAAATAAATCTAATTTTTTATTCACTAATATCAAAATGGAGTCTGTAATATCTTTTGTAATTTTTTCTAAACCCATCATTTCATCCTCATCAAAATTTTGTAAAACATAATCGCTTACTTCCATATTTTCTTTTGGTTTACCAATTCCCACTCTTACTCTTGAATAATCTTTACCAATAAATTTATCAATAGATGCTATACCGTTATGTCCTGCACTTGATCCCCCAAACTTTGCTTTAATTTTTCCAAATTCAATATCTAAATCATCGTGGAAAACAATTACATCTTCAGCATCAATTTTAAAATATTCAATGAGTTCTCTAATACATATTCCGGAATTATTCATAAAAGTTAATGGCTTGATCGCATAAACCTTCTGTTCAGCAATGTTACCAGTGGTAAGTAATCCTTTAAATTTTGGTTTTTGTTTTGATAAGCCAAATTTTTTATTAATAGAGTCAATTATTTTGAAACCAACATTATGTCTGTTATTTTCACTATCTGGAGTTGGGTTACCTAAACCTACAAATAAAAGCATATAATGGATTTTAGTGGGAAGTAAATTTCAATTTTAATAACTTATTTTTTTTCTTCTGCAGGTTTTTTATCTTCACCTTCTTTTTTGTCACCTTCGGCTGCAGGCTTATCACCATCTGCAGGGGCAGCTTCTGCTCCTGCTGCTCCTTCTTCACCCTCAGCTGCTTCTGCTTCTGCTGGTTTTTCAGGTTCTTTCATTACAGTTGGCGCCGCTAAAGTTGCAATTACAAAGTCTCTTCCTTGAATAGTAGGCGTTACTTCTTGATCTAAGCTTATCGATGAAATTTTGAAACTCTCACCAATATCAATTCCATCCAAATCTATCACAAGATTTTCAGGAATTTTCTCACTTGGACATTTCAATTCAACTTTTCTTCTTACTATGTTTAATACCCCACCCCTCTTTAATCCTGGGGAACTTTCGTGATTAATAAATTTTACCGGAACCTCAATTTTAATTTTTACACCTGGGACCACTCTTAAAAAATCTACATGAATAGGTTCATCTGTAATGATGTCATATTTTATTTCTTTGGGAAGAACATTTTGTGTTTTGCCGTCAACATTTAAAGCAATAATATTTGACAAAAAATTTTCTTTTTCAATTAATGATTTTAATAATTTTTTTGAAATTGTTACTTTTTCATTTTGAGCCTCACCACCATAAATTATAGCAGGCACATTCCCGTTGTGTCTTAGGGAGCTTAGTTCACCTTTAGTTTTAGTATTTCTAATATTGGCATCTAATGTATTCATAAAATCAGGGGGTTTTTAGCTCAAGATCCTTAATAACTCAAGGTAATTATTTAAATAAATCAGAAACAGACGTTGAGTTTGATATTCTTTTAATAGCCTCTCCCATCAAGGCTGAAATTGATAGAACTTCAATGTTTTTAGCACTCTTGGTTTTGTTTTTATTATCAATTGTATCTGTGATTACTAAATTTTTAATTACTGAATTTTTTATTTTTTTTATAGCTTCTCCACTTAAAACACCGTGAGTGATATAAACATAAACTTCTTTCGCTCCACGGTTCTTTAAAGCTTTAGCTGCATTAACTATAGTTCCGCCTGAGTCAATGATATCATCTACTATAATACAAGTTTTACCTTTGACTTCTCCAATGATATTCATTACTTGAGATTGGCCAGGTTTTGGCCTTCTTTTATCAACAATTGCAAGACCAACATTTAAAATTTTTCCAAGTGCTCTTGCTCTTTCGGTACCACCTACATCAGGTGCAATACATACAATATTTTTACTTTTAATATTTTTTTTTACATGTCTTGCAAAAATTGGTGTTGAAAATAGGTTGTCGACTGGAATATCAAAAAAACCTTGAATTTGGCCTGCATGCAAATCAACTGTCACAACTCTGTCTGCTCCAGCTTTTGTAATTAAATTTGAAACAAGTTTTGCTGAAATAGATGTTCTAGGAACCACTTTTCTATCTTGTCTGGCATAACCAAAGTATGGAATAACAGCTGTTATATTTTTAGCAGATGATCTTTTTAAAGCATCTATACACAACAAAAGTTCCATTAAGTTGTCGTTTGCAGGAGATGAAATAGACTGAATGATAAAAATACTGTTACCTCTAATATTTTCATTTAATTCAATATAAATTTCACCATCCGCAAAATTTCTAATGCTTGAATTAACTAGTTTAGACTTTAAGAATTTAGCAATATCTTTACTTAAAGGCTTGTTGCTAGTTCCTGATAATAATTTCATTTGAAAAAAACTTAATTAAGCATAATTATTGAAATATTTCTACCATAATCAGCATGTTTTAAACTTAAAGCTCTTCTAGCACTGAAGAATTCATTCCTAAAATTAAATGTATCGATTTTAATTTTTTCTATTTTCTTTATCTTATTCTTTAAAAGCATAGATTTTACGTAGTTTGATAAATCAAAATATAACTTTTTACGCTTTATTCTAAAAAAAATTTTATTTCTTCTATCTTTTTTTAAAAATTTATTTTTTAAGTCATTTTGGACTTCATAGTTATCAATTGAAATAGCAGGGCCTATTACTGCAGTAATATTTTTTGGCTTAGATCCTTTTTTTACCATAAATTTGATAACCTTATCAACTATTCCTTTGTATGCTCCTTTCCAGCCAGCATGAATTGCTGCAATTATTTTTTTTTGGTTATCACAAATCAGAATTGGCACACAGTCTGCAGTTAGAATAGCAATTGGTAAGTTTTTTTGATTAGTGATTACTGCATCTACTTTTGGTTTTGATTTAAATTGATATTTTTCATCAATATAAATAAATTTATTACTATGAATTTGGTTAAGTAAAAAAATATCTCTAGCAGAGTTTTTTATTTTTTTTCTTACCAGTTCTAAATTTTTTCTAACATTACCTGGTTTATCTTTTGACCCTGGTCCACAATTAAGACTTTTATAAATATCTTTTGAAATGCCACCTTTGCTATTAAAAAAACCATGTTTTAATTTTTTTATCTTTGAAAGTTTTTTGGATTTAATCATTCTGAAATCCTGTATGGAATTTATTATTTTTAGTTTTTATAAGCATAACTTTAAACAATTCACCCATCTGCTTTTCATCTATCAGTCGTTTTATTCTATAAAATAAGTCAGTTTTTTTTGAAAAAGCTATATCCTTACTCACAATCTCAGCTCTTTGAAGAATTCCCATGCTAGTTAAGAATTTTTTTTGAGTTGTTAAAAGTGTATCTAAGTTTTTATATTGGTTTATAAAATTTTGAAACAAATTAAAATTAACATTGTAAGTAATATCAGACTCACCAATATTTTCTAATATATTTGAATATTTATGATTATTGACTGCTTGAAGAGTATCCTGCATTTTTTGATTTAAGTAACCATAATCTATGATTAGTATACCGCCTTTATTTTTTTCAATTGTATCACTTATAATTTTTAAATATTTGAAGGCATCAGGAGAATACTCAATTATATTTTGCTCTTTTGAAATTTCAAAATTTAATTTCTTTTCAACTAATTTTATGTTTGATTTAATTTCGTAAAATTTAGCCTCTTTAGGATCTTTAAGATCTACAAATCTTTCATACCAGTCATTTTGTCTTTTAAAAAACTGTTTTATTGGCAGAGCATCAAAAAATTCATTTGCCAGAAAAATAGTTGGATCTTTATAATTTTTCTTTAAATCTTCAGTCCAAGTGATTTTTTCAGTTTTAAGATTTACTTTCTGTTGTTCTATTAGATATCGGCTTTTTTCGTGTATCATAAAATTACAAGAACTAAAGTGTTCAGGAAAATTTTTTAATGTTTCATAAATCACTTTCATCATTTCGCCATTTCCAGCTCCCAATTCAATTAAATTAAATTTTTTGGGAGAACCTAAGCTCTTAAGAAAAGTAATTAACCAAATAGTAATAATTTCAGAAAAAAGCCTTGTGATATTTGGAGCTGTAATGAAATCACCTTCCTTACCAAAAGGATTTTGCTTCATATAATAACCAGAGACTTTATCGTAAAGTGCCCAATTAATAAATTGGTCTAAAGATAAGTTAGTTGATTTGTTTATCTTCATTTTTAAAATAAAATAGAACCAACCCAATTAATATTAGGATTACACTTAAAATTTGTCCCATAGTTAAATTAAATAATAAATAACCTAACTGCTCGTCTGGAACTCTTAAAAATTCAACAGAAAATCTAAATATTGAGTAGAAAATTAAAAATAGACTTGATATTAAGCCAGGCTTAAGCAAAAAATTTTTATTTTTAAAATTCATTAAAATAATAAATAAAATTATTCCTTCTAGCAATGCTTCGTATATTTGCGTAGGGTGTCTTGGCAAGTTATCTATTTGAACAAAAGTTACTGACCATGGTAAATTAGTTATTTTTCCATAAAGCTCTGAATTTATAAAATTTGACAGCCTTCCAAAAAAAATTCCAATTGGAGCAACTAAAGCTACAATATCCATATATAAAAAAGGGTTTTGATTATTTTTTTTTCCAAAAATTATACTCGCAATTATTATTCCGAATAATCCACCATGAAAAGACATACCGCCTTCCCAAATTTTAAAAATATCCAACAAATTAATTAAATAATATTCTAGATTGTAGAATAGTATGTAACCAATTCTTCCACCTAAAATAATTCCAATTATTAAATAAGTAATGTAGTCGTCAAATTTTTTGTTGATATCCTCATTTTTAATAAATATTTTTTTTGCAATAAACCATCCAAACAAAATACCAACAATATAAGCTAACGAATACCATCTGATTTCTAACGAAAAAATTTCAATTGCAACTGGGTCAAAATTATTGATGAACATTTTAATTTATACTTATAATATATATCTTAAATATGAAAAATTCTAAATTTATAATTGATAAGTTTGCAAAATTGATTGAGCAAGGGTTGGTTTCCTCAAAAGATTTATCTGCCGAAATTCTAAATATTTTCAAATCTAAAAGAGACGAATTTGTTTTTAAAATGAAATTAACAAGCAAGGATGAATTTGATGTTCTTTCAAAACGAGTTGAGAACCTAGAAATCAAAATTAAAAAGCTTGAAAGTAAAAAAAAAACAAAAACTAAACAGGTAAAAAAATCTTAACTCTTAAACCATCCAGTTTAGATTTCTCAAGTTTTATATTTCCTCCATGGGATTTGATGATATCTGATGCAATTGACAAACCAAGACCAACACTTGATTTGGCGTCTGCTCTTCCTTTATCTATTTTATAGAATGGTTTAAATACATTATCGTATTCACTTTTTGCGATACCAGGACCATCATCATCAATCATAATAAATAGATTTGTATTTTTTTTACTAAGATTTACTTCAACTTTATTTGCATACTTTAAGGCGTTATCAATAAGATTATTTAGACATCTGCTGATTAAATTTTTTCTACCGTTTATATAGATTCTAGGTAACAAATTCTTTGAAATATTTTTATTATTATATTTTTTGATTACTTCATCAATTAGTTCAGATAGGTTAAACATTTCGTCTTTTTCAACATATGATGAGCTTGTAAATTGAAGATACTCATTAAGCATTTTTTCCATTTCGTTAATATCTTCAGATAATTTTTTCATTGAATCTTTGTCTTTAATAAACGTAAGCTGTAACTTCATTCTTGTTAAAGGTGTTCTTAAATCATGACTTATACCTGATAACATTTCAGTTCTTTGATTTAGATGTCTCACTATTCTTTTTCTCATTTTGTCAAATTCATGACCGGCCTGTCTTATTTCAAGCGCTCCGGACGGCTTATATTCATCAATTTCCTCACCTTTACCAAATCTTTCTGCAGCACGTGCAAGATTGGTAATAGGTCTTGTTTGATTTTTTAAAAATATTAGAGATATGATTACCATAATTATTGCAGGTACAGTTATCCAAAGTGCAAAAATTCTTGCAGAAGAGCTGGCAACACGATCTTTAGGTACTAAAAATTTAAAATATCCATCTTTATATTTAATTCTTAAATCAATTAACTCTTTATAGTTTATTGAATCAAACCAATAGTCTTCCACTGAAAATCTTGATTTTAATTCTCTTCTTAATGTTCGATCAATTGGACTAAACCATCTTTCATTTTGCTGCTTTTGTAAATCCTCGTTAAGTTTAAGTTCAATATTTAAATCTAGAAATAATGAAAAAAGGTTATTTATTTCTTGCTTGTTTTCTTCCTCACTTTCATATGCTTCAATAAATGCACTTATTTCGTTTACTAACGTTCTTGTCATCCCTTTATTAGTTTTAATCCATAAGCTATCAAAAAATACAATTGTGATAATTAGTTGAAGAACAATAACTGGGACTGCAACAATTAAAAGTGCTCTGTAGAAAAGCCTTTTGGGTAAAACTTTTCTTAATAAATTATTCAATCCAGAGAACATATCCTGCTCCTCTTATGGTTTGTAAAAATTTTGGATTTTTTGGATCAATTTCTATTTTCTTTCTTAAACGAGTTATGATCACATCAATTGACCTTTCTTTTTCTAAATTAATCAATTGACCAATACTTTCTCTTGAAAATATATTTCCTGGATTATTAATCATTTTTTCTAAAATTATCTTTTCTGTATTATTGATTTTGAATTCTTTTTTGTTTTTAATAATTAGCAATTTATTTAAATCAATTATTACATTTTCAAATTCAATAATTCTTTTTTGATCAGCTTTAATAGTCTTGGTTAAAATATTTTTAATTCTTAAAATTAGTTCTTTTGGTTCAAAAGGCTTAGCTAAATAATCGTCAGCTCCCAATTCAAGTCCTTCAACCCTTTCATTTGCTTCACCTTTAGCTGTTAAAAGTATAATTGGTGCTTCCAAATCTTTTTTATGGTCATTTATAAAATCTAAACCACTTTTACCTGACATCATTATATCTAGGATAATTAAATCAAATTTGATAATTTTTATTTTCTCTGATGCATTTTCAGCACTATCTGCTGTTGTGACTAAAAAATTATTTTCATTTAAATATTTTTTTACTAAAGATCTAATTCCTTCGTCGTCATCAACTAGCAAAATATGAGCTTGAAATTTATCCATTTATAATTTTACTCAAAACATTATCAAAATTTATCACTTCCTCTGAACTTGAGTTCAGTAATGCGTTGTAAATCCTTTTTTTTTGTATAGAAAAAATATCTCTAAAAATCTTTTCTCCTTTATCATTTAAAAATACGTGTTTTATTCTGGTATCTTGCTCATCTTTTTTAAAGAATATTATGTCTAATTTTATCAAATCTTTCAGAACCCTATTAAGACTTTGCTTTGTGACTTTTAGTCTTTTCAATAGCTCAGATATCGAAATACCCTGATACATTGACAATAAATGGATTACTTTATGGTGGGCTAAACCAATTGAATATTTGTCTAATACCTTTTTAGAATCGGAAAAAGTTTCTCTATAGCTCACAAAAAGTTTTTCTATCAAATCTTTAAGCTGATCATCTTTTAAATATAATAGTTCTTTCATTATGGGTAAGTTATATTGACATATTAAAGATACAAAGTTATTTTTCAGATATATTTAAATAATTTCAATCATGATACCTTACGATAAAAGATCTGGAAAAATATGGTATAACGATGAGCTTGTAGACTGGGGAGATGTTAAACTTCATGTTTTAAGCCATGGTTTACATTATGCGAGTTGTGTTTTTGAGGGAGAAAGAGTTTATGACGGATCAATTTTTAAATTAGAAGAACACACCTCAAGATTTTTTCATTCTGCTAAGAGGATGGGTTTTGATATACCGTATTCAGAAGAACAAATTAATATTGCCTCAAATAAAATTATTGCTACACAAAATGTTGAAAATGGATACGTAAGACCAGTTGCATGGAGAGGTAGCGAGATGATGGCTATTTCTGCTCAGAAAACAAAAATTCATGTTGCAATTGCAACCTGGGAGTGGGGCTCATATTTCGATCCAAAATTAAAAGTTGAAGGCATAAAATTAAATATTTCAAACTGGAGAAGACCTGCACCTAATACAATCCCTTGGGATACTAAAGCATCTGGCCTTTATATGATTTGTACACTGTCAAAACATGAAGCAGAAAAACAAGGTTATACGGATTCTTTAATGTTAGATCATGAAGGAAATGTAGCTGAAGCAACTGGTGCTAATATTTTTTTTAAAGATAAAAATGGAGAACTTCATACTCCAATTCCAGACTCTTTTTTAGATGGGATTACAAGAAGAACAGTAATTGGAATTGCAAAATCAAAAAATATTAAAGTTCATGAGAGAAAAATCAAACCAGAAGAGTTATCAAACTTTGTTGGATGTTTTTTAACAGGTACTGCTGCAGAAGTAACCCCAGTTTCATGCATTGCAGAAAATCAGTTTAAAGTTTGCGATACTATAATTGATTTAAATGAAAGTTATCAAACTTTAGTTAGAAAGAAAAAAGCAGCTTAATCTTTATTATCTTCAGACATAGCGTGGTCAATTCCTTTACGCATATAATCATATCCAGTAAAAAGTGTTAAGGCTGCAGATAGCCACAAAAGAATAATGCCAATAGTTTGTGCATTATAATCTTGGAAGTTAATAATTTTATTTCCTGTATCTCCTGATAAAAGAAGAGCAATTGAAACCATCTGTAAAACTGTTTTTAATTTAGCAAGACTAGAAACAGGAAGTTTAACTTTACCTTTCGCCAAAAATTCTCTCAGCCCAGAAATCAATATTTCTCTGGTAAGAATAATAATTGCAGCAATTACTTCATAATTCCTAATAGTACCATCCATTACTAAAAGAATTAAAGCCGTAGCAACGATAATTTTATCAGCTATTGGATCTAACAACTCTCCCAACTTTGACTCTTCACCCATCATTCTTGCTAACATTCCATCAAGAAAATCAGTAAATGACGCTACGACAAATAATATTAAAGCAGTTAAATCTCCATAAAATCCAGGCAGATAAAACGCTAAAACGAAAAAAGGAACAATAATTATTCGTCCAATCGTTAATATATTTGGAATTTTTTTAAGCATAATTATTCGTGAAAGAAGTTATATATCTTTTTTGCCACTTTTTCTTCAACACCTTCAACTGACTTAATTTCATCTAAACTTGCGGACTCAACTGATCTGGCTGATCCAAAATGGTTCAATAACGCCCTTTTTCTTATTGATCCGATCCCATCAATTTGGTCAAGTAGTGATTTACTTATTCCTTTCTTTCGTTTGGCTCTATGGGCGCTTATTGCAAATCGATGTGACTCATCTATAATTCTCTGAAGAAAAAATAGAGTTGGATCATTTCTTAAAAACTTAAACTCTTTACCATTATGAAAAAAGGTTTCATTGCCACTATTTCTCAATTTACCTTTGGCAATTGCTACAATAGGAATGTCATGAAGACCAAGTTCATTTAAGCTTTCTCTTGCAACTGAATATTGTCCCTTTCCACCATCAACTAAAACTAAATCAGGAAAGGTTAAATAGTTGTCTTTTTCTTGGACAGCTCTTTTAAATCTTCTATTTAAAACCTCTCTCATCATGCCATAATCGTCTTGTTCATTTTTTTTATGTTTAATATTAAATTTTCTATATCTTTTTTTGATAAAACCCTCATCGCCATAAGCAATCAGAGCTCCAACACTATTACTTCCCTGTATGTGACTATTGTCATAAACCTCAATTAAATTGATGTTTGTTTCTAAATTGAATTTACTAGCGACAGCATCAAATAACTCTCTATTATTTTGACTTTCATAAAGCTTTCTATTCAAACTATCTTTTGCGTTTTTAATTGCCTGATTTATTACTTTTAATTTTGAACCCTTTTTGGCAACAGAAATAGTAATTTGTTTACCTTCCTTATTTGAAAGAGTTTTTTCAATTAGAACTTTTTCTTTAATTTCTTCAGATAAAATTATTGATGAGGGTACACTTTTATTTTCATAAAATTGAGAAACGAATGAATTAATAATTTCACCAAGTTTTTCATCTGGATCATGTTTCGGAAAGAAGGCTTGATTTCCCCAATTTTGTTTTGACCTGTAAAAAAAAACTTGAATACAGGCTTTACCAGATTCTTTGTACCCTGCAATAACATCTGCTTCGACTAAATTTGCTTCATTTATTCTTTGAGATGACTGAATTATATTTAATGCTTTTATTCTATCTCTTAAGATTACTGCTTTTTCAAAATCAAGTTCTTCACTTGCTTTTTCCATTTGATTAGAAAGATTTTTTTGAATTCTTCTTGATTTTCCTGAAACAAATTCAATGGCATCTTCAACTGTTTGTTGATAGTCATCCTTTGTTACATAACCAACACATGGACCTGAACAACGTTTGATCTGATATAAAATACAAGGCCTTTCTCTGTTTTTAAATACCGTATCATCGCAAACTCTTAAGTGAAAAATTTTCTGAATCATTTTTATTGTCCAGTTGGCGGATCCAGCTGAGGCAAACGGGCCAAAATAAAAGCCTTCTTTAGTTTTTTTTCCTCTATGTCTTTTTATCTGAGGCCATTGATCCTGGTTGCCAATAAATATGAAAGGGAACGATTTATCGTCTCTAAGAAGAATATTAAATTTTGGTTTAAATTTCTTAATTAAATTTGCCTCAAGCAGCAACGCTTCACTTTCGTTAGAGGTGGTTGTTATCTCTAATTTTCTTGTCTGAGATAACATTCTTTCAGTTCTGATAATATGATTTTTTTCAGATACATAACTTTTTAGTCTATTGGGTAAATTTTTTGCTTTTCCCACATAAAGAATTTCATCTTTAGAGTTCAGCATCCTATATACACCAGGAAGTTTAGGAACTAATGGGAGTTCTTTCTTAATTACTTCTTTACCTAGATCAGAGCTTATCATGACTTCTTTTTTTGGTAACTTGAATACCAACAGATGTGCAGTCTTTTAAAATTTCTAATTTTTCAATTTGAAGCATTATTTTTCCAATACGTCTGTCTTTAAATAGAACATCAAAAACATCTTCAGCCAGTGTTTCAAGAAAATTGTAATGTTTGTTTTTTGTAAGTTTTTTTATGAGTTTTACTAATTTTCCATAGTTTACTATTGATTTAATGTCATCATCACTTGTTGGTTTCTTATCTTCATAATCAACTTCTAGATTAAACTTAACTTTTTGTGGTTTTTTTTTTTCAAAATCGTAGTAACCAAGTTTCAAATCTAAAATTAATTCTTTAATTAAAATTTTCTTCTCATAATTAAATAAAGATTTATTTTTATCTATTTTAACAATGTTTAAATTATTTTTTTTCATTCTTTGCTCATTATATCAGGTGTTTGCCAGTTCAGATTTTGACCACTATCAATCGCTAAAACTTGACCTGTAATAGATATATTTTTGATAAAAAAGTCAACAGCATTACATATTTGTTCAACATCAACTTGTCTTTTTAATGGTGTTGCTAAATATTGTTTTCTAAAATGTTTTTCAGATTGTCTTTGATTTTTGATCGTTGGACCTGGGGCAATTCCGTTAACTCTTGTATTGGGTGCTAAGCTCATAGCACTTGTTTTAGTGAGAGTATAAAGGCCAGTTTTACTTATTGTGTATGAAAAAAAGTAGGGAGTAAGTTTAAAAACTCTCTGATCAATTATATTAATTATATTGTTATTTTTTCCTTTGGTATTTTTAGAAAACTCTTTTGATAGTAGAGCAGGAGTTCTTAAATTTGTTTTTAAATGCTTATCCCAGCTATCGGTTGTAAAACTTTCAATTTTATCGTTTTCAAATAGGGACGCATTATTTATTAAACAATCAAAATATTTTAATTTTGATTTTGCATATTTAACAATTTTACTTACATCATTTTCTTTGCTCAAATCACCTTTTACGAGATAAACTTTAGTGCCATTTAACACTAATTCTTTTTTGAGTTTTTCAGCTTTTGATTTTGATTTATTGAAATGAATTAATATTTCTTTGTTATTGCCAGATAATTTTCTAGCTATTGCTGCCCCAATTCTTGTTGCACCACCAGTAATAATTATTTTCCGTGCTTCCATTTTTTATCTCTTTTTTTTGTGACCTTAGTTCCTGGCATACCCATTGTCGATCTACCTTTTGGATAAAGCTTATTTTTTACATCATATTGTCTAATTTTTGGGTTAAGTGTAATTTCTAGCTCAGTGCTTTCTAATTTTCTAATTTCATCTCTTATTTTAGCAGCCTCTTCAAACTCAAGGTTGGCAGCAGACTCTTTCATTTTTTTATCTAGACCTTTTAAGTGTTTTTTTAAATTACCACCAATATTTGAGCCATCACTGATTTTAACATAATCTTTTTCATAAACACTTTCTAGGATATCACTAATTTCTTTTTTTACAGACTTAGCATCTATCTTATGTTTTTTATTATAATCTAATTGGATTTGTCTTCTTCGGTCAGTTTCTGCTATTGCTTTTTTTATACTTTTTGTTTCTTTATCAGCATATAAAATTACTTTTCCATCAACATTTCTTGCAGCTCGTCCAATTGTTTGAATTAAAGATGTTTCAGACCTAAGAAATCCCTCTTTATCTGCATCTAATATACCTACAAGCGCACACTCAGGAATATCTAATCCTTCTCGTAAAAGATTAATTCCAACAAGAACATCAAAAACACCCATTCTAAGATCACGCATAATTTCAATTCTTTCCAAAGTATCTATGTCAGAGTGAAGGTACCTAACTTTAATCCCATTTTCATGAAGGTATTCAGTTAAATCTTCTGCCATTTTTTTGGTTAAAGTGGTTACTAGAACTCGGTGATTATTTTCAATAACCCTTTTGCATTCATGCATTAGATCATCTACTTGATTTTTTGCAGGTCTAATTTCAACTGGTGGATCTATTAGACCCGTTGGTCTGATAACTTGATCTATGTACTTTCCTTTTGTTTGTTCCAACTCCCAGGGACCAGGAGTTGCAGATACAAATACAGTTTGAGTTCTCATTAAATCCCATTCTTCAAACTTTAATGGTCTATTATCCATGCAGGATGGAAGTCTGAATCCATACTCTGCTAACGTGCTTTTTCTAGATCTGTCACCTTTATACATTCCATTAAGTTGTGGAACAGTTACGTGGCACTCATCGACAAAAATAAGTGTATTATCAGGAAAATATTCAAAAAGAGTAGGGGGTGGTTCACCAGGTTTTCTTCCTGATAAAAATCTTGAATAATTTTCAATTCCAGCACAAGATCCCGTTGCTTCGATCATCTCAAGATCAAATTTAGTTCTTTCTTCTAAGCGTTGAGCCTCCAATAATTTATTTTCTGCTCTATGTTTTTTTAAAGTAATTTCTAATTCCTTTTTAATATTAATTACCGCTTGTTCTATAGTTGGTTTTGGGGTGATGTAGTGACTGTTTGCATATACTTTTACCAAACTAAGATCTCTTATTTGATCTCCAGTTAATGGATCAAACTCCTCAATTTGTTCAAGCTTATCTCCAAACAAACTTAATCTCCAAGCCCTATCTTCAAGGTGAGATGGAAAAATTTCCAAATATTCCCCTCGTGCTCTAAAAGTACCTCTATAAAAATTTTGATCGTTTCGTTTATATTGTAAAGCTACTAAAGATTTTATTAATTCTTCACGGTTGTAATCATTATTCTTTTGGAGTGTTAAAGTCATTTTACTATAGGCCTCAACAGAACCCAGTCCATAAATACAAGAAACACTCGCAACTATAAGTACATCATCTCTCTCAAGTAGAGATCTAGTTGCTGAGTGCCTCATACGATCTATTTGTTCGTTAATTGAAGCTTCTTTTTCTATGTATGTGTCTGATCTTGGAACATATGCTTCTGGAGTGTAATAGTCATAGTAGGAGACAAAATATTCAACTGCGTTATCTGGAAAAAAAGCTTTCATTTCACCATAAAGTTGAGCAGCAAGAGTTTTATTTGGAGCAAGAATTAAGGCTGGCCTGTTTGTTGCCTCAATAACTTTTGCCATCGTAAAAGTTTTACCAGAACCTGTAACACCAAGTAAAACTTGATTAAATTGGTCTTTGTTAGCACCATTGACTAATTTTTTAATTGCTTCAGGCTGGTCTCCTGCAGGTTTAAAATCTGATTTAATTTTAAATTTTTTTCCTCCTTCAAGTTTTCCACCGATTTGAGGATTTTTGCTTTGGATATCTATAATTAAATCTTGATATGTATTTTCCATATATTAAACAAGGTAGTAGAATTTATTTATATTTCAATGAGCATAATATCAGACAGTTTAAAGAAGATTAAACCTTCGCCAACAATCGCTGTAACTCAAAAAGCTAGAGAATTAAAAGCAGCAGGAAAAGATGTTATCGGTTTAGGAGCAGGTGAACCAGATTTTGATACACCAGAAAATATTAAGCAGGCAGCTATTAAAGCAATAAATGAAGGGGATACCAAATACACTGCTGTTGATGGAACTCCAGCCCTAAAAAAAGCAATAGTCGAAAAATTTAAAAAAGAAAATAACTTAAATTATACAACAGACCAAATTACTGTTGGAGCAGGCGGGAAACATGTCATTTATAATGCCATGATGGCCACATTAAATGAAGGTGATGAAGTTATCGTTCCAGCTCCTTATTGGGTTTCTTACCCAGATATTGTTTTATTAGCAGGGGGTAAGCCAGTTGTAATGGAGTGTGATGAAAAACAAGGATTTAAAATAAACCCATCAGATTTAGAAAAATTTATAACTCCAAAAACAAAATGGATTATTCTTAACTCTCCGTCTAATCCTACTGGAGCATGTTATTCAGAAAAAGATGTTAGAGAAATCGCAAAAGTTATGGAAAAGCATCCTCACGTATATATTTTAAGTGATGATATCTATGAACATGTAACTTATGAGGGATTTAAATTTTTTTACTATTGCTCAAATTGAAAGTTTAAAAGAAAGAGTGCTTACAATGAATGGTGTAAGCAAAGCTTACTCAATGACTGGCTGGAGAATAGGTTATGCGGCAGGTCCAAAAGAAATTATTAAAGCCATTGCAAAAATCCAGTCACAATCAACAACTAATCCTTCATCAATTAGTCAAGCAGCATCAGTTGAAGCATTAAGTGGAACGCAAGATTTTATTAAAAAAAGAGCAGACTCATTCCAAGAAAGAAGAGATTTTGTTGTTAAAGCATTAAATGAAATCGATGGCATCGAATGCTTAAATCCTGATGGTGCTTTTTATGTTTTTCCTAGTTGTAAAGGCTTAATGGGAAAAAAAGATGCTAATGGAAAAGAAATTAAATCGGACACAGATTTTGTTCAATCTCTTTTAGAGAATAGTGGTATTGCAGTTGTTCAGGGCTCAGCATTTGGGCTTGAGGGATTTTTTAGAATTTCTTATGCAACCTCAATGGATAATCTTAAAAAAGCTTTAGAAAAAATATCTTCTTTTTGTAAAAGTTTAAATTAATGAAAACGGCCCTTGTTTTTGGTTCATCAGGATTAATTGGTGGGCATCTTCTTGATCAATTAATAAAAAATGATAACTACAATAAAATAAAATTATTTGTACGTTCAGAAATAGTTATTAATGAACCTAAAATTGAAATTATTAAAACTGATTTCAGTGATTTAGAAAATCATAAAGAAGATGTTAAAGGAGATGATTGTTTCTTTTGTATTGGAACTACAAAACAAAACTCTCCTGATAAAAATGAGTACCAAAAAGTAGAGCTTGATATACCAAAAAAAATAGCTCAAATTGCAAGAAACAATTCAGTAATCTCTTTTATTTTTATCTCATCAATATATGCTAATCCAAAAAGTTCAGGAGATTATGTAAAATTCAAAGGTTTAGTTGAAGAAGAATTAAAAAAATTAAACTTCTCAAATTTAGGAATATTAAGACCTTCTTTTTTAATGGGAGATAGAAAAGAGAATAGGGTAGGTGAAAAAATAGGTATTTTGACTTTTAGATTATTGTCGCCTTTATTACTTGGACCACTTAAAAAAATGAAACCAATTAATTCAGAAAAAGTTGCAAAAGCTATGATTAAAATTGCAAACGAAAATTTAGGAAAAACTATTTTTGAGTCTGACGAAATAGTTGAAATAACTTCACGCTAAATTTAGTCTTATTACTGATTTTGCCGCATCAACAACTGCAATTTCAGATGCTATGAATTTCATTTGAAGAATGTCCTCTGCGTATGTTTGGTCTGTTTGCATTTCTAGTCCAAGATCAGGAACCATAGTCTTTGCACTTGTGTCTATATAACTTAGAAGTTTAACCATAAAATTAGGCAATTCTCTTTTAGGAAGTTTTTTTGCATGGCTTGGAATATTTTTTGCCATTATTTGTGATAATTCAAGAATACTTCTTACTTCAGATCCAACAATCAATCTTCTTCCTCCAGCTCTTTTATTAGTTAAAGATAGAACATGGGCTTTAGCAACATCTTTTACGTGAGATATCATTACTGAAAATTTTGGGGCAGCTGGATATTTTCCTTGAAGTAATTGTTTTGCATATTCCATTGAAGTACACGTTTTTTCATTTAAAAAATCTCCTAAAACAAAGCCAGGATTGATACACGTCAAACTATTTTTAAGACCTTTACTTTCCATAAGATCCCAAGCAGCTTTTTCAGCTCTTGTTTTTGATACAAAATAGTCTGTAGTTTTATCCCACTCTAAGTCAGTCCAATCATTTTCACCAAATGTATAAGGGTTAGATCTGTTTGGTTTTCTGAACATGCATACTATGGAAGAAGTTTTAACAAAATGTTCAACTCCTGCATTTATTCCTGCATTTAAAACTCTTAAAGTTCCATCTTTTGCTGCTGGGGTGAGTGACTCCCTATCATTTGAAACTTTTAAAGGAAATGGAGAAGCTACATGTATGATATATTTGCAGCCCATAGCAGCTTCATTCCAGCCTTCATCCTTTAATAAATCTAACTCTACAAATGATAACTTATCTGTTGAAACGTTGTTTTCCTCTAATGTTTTTTTTGTTTGTTCAATTGAATTTGAATTCCTAACAGTACCTAAAACTTCGTAATCTGAATTTAGTAATTCGATAGCAACATGTTTTGCAACAAACCCACTAATACCGGTAAGCAATACTTTTTCTGACATCTAATTCTTAAAATTTAAAATAATCTTTTATATCTTTTTGAAATAATAGGTAAATACAAGAAATCTGTAATAAAGTATTTAAAATTAAAATTGATCTTACTGTTAATTCATTAAATCCTATTTCTGGGATAGGTCCATAAGGAGCAGCAAAACTTACATTTATTGCTCCAATTAAATCAAGTAAACCAACGACATTCCATGACAGCAACAGAACCCATATTACAGTGCTTGGTTTTTTTATAATAAAGTAAACTAAAAATATAGCTGTTATCCCAATAAAAAAGTCACCTATAAAAGGAATTATCCATTCAGATGGTGCCGAACGCTCATTACCAGAAAAAATCCAAAACAGAAATAAGCCAGATCCAACTGCTCTGAATGACATCCATCCAGTCACAAAAATAATCCAATTTATTTTCATTTTTTAGTGAGATAAAAATTTTTCAGCTTCAAGAGCAGCCATACATCCCATTCCTGCAGCAGTTACAGCTTGTCTAAAAGTTTTGTCTTTTACATCTCCAGCTGCGTAAACACCAGGAACATTGGTTTCAGTCGAGTCTGGTTTAGTAATTAAATAACCTTCATTATCCATATCTAATTGTTTTTTAAATAAAGATGTTGCAGGATCGTGACCAATCGCAATAAATACTCCATCAAGTTTTATTTCTTCAATATTATTTGTTTTAACGTTTTTAATTTTTATTCCTTTTACATTTTTAGGGTCATTGTCTCCGATTACATCTTCAACAACGGAGTCCCAAATAATTTCTATCTTCTTGTTTTCCATCAATTTTTTTTGAAGCATTTTTTCAGCTCGCAAACTATCACGTCTGTGGATCAATTTAACTTTTGATGCAAATTTTGTAAGAAACATTGCTTCTTCAACAGCAGCATTTCCACCACCAACTACTGCAACTTCTTTGTCTTTGAAAAAAAAACCATCACATGTTGCACAAGCTGAAACTCCAAAGCCTCTAAATTCTTGCTCTGATTTGATGTTTAACCATCTGGCTTGAGCACCTGTTGAAATTATAATACTGTCTGCAGTATATTTTTGTCCACTGTCCCCAATTGCTTCAAAAGGTTGTGATTTTAAATTCACAGATGCAATGTGATCTTCAATCATTTCTGTTCCAACCGCTTTAGCTTGATCTTTCATTTGATCCATTAACCAAGGACCTTGGATTACATCCGCAAATCCTGGATAATTCTCAACATCAGTTGTAGTTGTTAATTGTCCACCAGGCTCTGCTCCATAAACTAGAATAGGACTTAACATTGCACGAGCAGCATAAACTGCTGCAGTGTATCCAGCGGGACCGGATCCAATTATTAACACTTTTGTGTGTTTAGTTGGATTTTGACTCATATGAAAGCTATATAGTGATAAATGTCTAAATTAAAAGGTTTATTATTAACACAAGGTATGCACGGAATGATTAGTCAAGTAGAAGGTTTGGCTAAAGCCCTTGATATTGATTTCATGCACTGCGAGGTTGAAACAAGTAATATTTGGAAAATTATCCCACCAAGATTCTCTCCAATTTCACAAATAGTTTATAAAAAAATAGATCAAACAGATTTTGATTTAATAATTTCTTGTGGAAGAAAAAGTGTTATTCCTTCAATTCACTTAAAAAGTATTTCTAATAAAAAAATTTTCAATATTCATATTCAAGATCCAAAAGTTGACTTTAAGCATTTTGATTTTATTGTTGCGCCAGAACACGATACAATAGAAGGAGATAATGTTATAAGCACAAAAGGAGCAATTCATTACTTAACAGAGGAAGAGATTTCAGAAAATAAAGAATATTTAAACTCTTTTATTAAAAAAGATAACAGAAAAGTATGGGCCTTAATTTTGGGAGGACCGACAAAATATTATGATTATTCAACAAAAAATATGAAACATATTTTTTCAATGTTTTATAAATTATTAAAAAAACATGATTTCCAACTTGTAGTTATTCCATCAATGAGAACACCACTTAATACAATTCATTATGCTAAGGAATTTTTTGGAGAAAATCATACAATAATAATGGATGTAGATAAAAAAGCATACTTATCTGCCCTTGCAATGTCAGAAAATATAGTAGTTACATGTGACTCAAGTTCAATGATTTCTGAAGCTGCTTTGACTGGTAAGCCCATATACGTTGCAAATATTCTTCCAAAAAAAAATGATAAAAGATTTCAAAGATTTCGAAACTTATTTAGAGAATTGAATATTACAAGAAACCTAGGGGAGGAAGTTGAAAATTGGAACTATGAAAAACTAGATGAAACTAATAGAGTGGCAAAACTTATAAAACAGAAAATACAATTTTAATGTCATTTTTAAATTCTATAAAAAATAATTCAACAAAACATAAAATACCCTTTGATCATTGGGAGTACAGTGATGCGCTAAGTGAAGGCTCAATTGAAGAAATAATCAAAGCAGATATTCCAGATTTGAGTGAACTTAATCTTTCATATGATGGAACAAGGGCAATTGATGGAGGCAGTGCAGAATTTCGGGAAGGGATCGCTTCAGGAGGTAAGGCAATAAAATTTAGATGTTTTGTATCTAAAGAGAATGCTACACAGTTTCCACATCTAGTTAAATTTATTAACGAATTGCAATCTAAAGAGACACATAAAACAATTTCTGAAATGATTGGGAGGAACTTATCAAATTCATATGTAAGAGTTGAGGTTATTTGTGACCGAGAGGGATTTTGGTTAAAACCTCATTGCGATATTAAAGAAAAATTAATGTCAGGTTTAATATTTGTCAATAATACCAATGAGTCTGAGGATTTAGGTACAGATTTTTATAACGAAAAGTTAGAGAAAGTTAAAACTTTGCCTTATAGAAATAATTATGGGTATCTTTTTACCAGTGGTCCAAACACTTGGCATGGAATGGAAAAAAAGAAAATTCTTAAAGAGAGAAGATGCTTGCAAGTAAATTATGTTACTTTCGAAACTGATTGGAAAGTTGAATAATTTTTATTTTTCCCAATCAAATCTTGGAAAAGAGTCAAAAACTTTAAAAATTCCCTCTGACCATTGATTACAGACCTTTGAATAATTCTCATCTGTAACATTTAAACATTCAAGTGTAGATAGATTATCAGCGTCTTTTTTAAGAACCGCAAAATCAATTGGAGGTCCAACAGTAAGATCACTTTTTAATGTAGAGTCCATCGAAATCAGTGCACAGCGTGATGCATCACCAATTGAAACAGTTGGCTTTATAACTCTATCAAGAATTGGTTTTCCATATTTTACCTCTCCGATTACAAGGTAAGGCTTACTATCTGCTGGTCTTATATAATTACCTTGAGGATAAACTAAATATAATTCATGTTGTTGGCCTTTTATCTGTCCTCCAACAATAAAAGTAGAACCTAACAAAACATTATCAGTATTTATTCCTTGGGGCGCTGAGTGTTCAATATTTAGTGAACCAACATACGATGCTATTTGTTCAAAATCACTACAAGTATTTAAATTCATTATACCCGATGAACTTTTTAGATCTTTTTCAATTGATTTAAAAACTGCTTGAGATGTTCCTAAATTTCCTGATGTTACAATTACAATAGTTCGATCACCTACGTCGTGAGTCATCATTTTAGAATAAATATTTACATTATCTAAACCAGCATTTGTTCTTGAGTCTGAAGCAAAAACAAGACCCTCATTTGTTTTAATACCTATACAGTAAGTCATCTCATCTTAATAATTAGTTAATTATAGCATTTTTTCATAATCAATTAAAAGCATAACAGATATATCCAATATGCATTTGCTTATTTTATTCAAGTATTAAACACTAAATTATTATGGTCTCAAAGCTCTGGAAAAATTATAATTCAACACATGCTTATGATGGTTATTTTACCAAAGATAATAAACTTCGAAAGCATGCTACAATAATTTCATCAATTTTAGAGAGATATGGTAAAAAAAAACTTCAAGAAATTGAAAAAAATTGTCAGAGCACAATAAGTGCAAGAGGAATAAATTTTAGAGTATATGCCGCTAATAATAGAGCAGAAGAAAAAAAATGGCCTCTTGATATTATTCCAAGAATAATCCCAAAAACACAATGGAACAAGGTCTCAAAAGGTTTAAAGCAACGCGTAAAAGCTTTAAATTTATTTATTGACGATGTTTATAATCAAAAAAAAATATTTAAAGATAGAATCATTCCAAGAGAAATTATTTTTAATTCTCCCTTTTATGTAAAAGAATGTGAGGGGTTTTCCCCTAAACACAAAGCGTGGTCAAATATTTCTGGAGTTGATTTGATAAGAAATACTAATGGTGATTATTTAGTTTTAGAGGACAATCTAAGAGTACCTTCAGGTGTATCTTATATGCTCGAAAACAGGATGGTAATGAGAGATGTGTTTCCTGAATTATTTACAAGATACAAAGTTGCATCAATTCATCAATACACAAACAAATTATTCAACTGTATGGTTGAATGTATCCCCAAAAAAACTGTAAACCCTCATATGGTAGTTTTAACACCTGGTATTTATAACTCAGCTTATTTTGAGCACTCTTTCTTGGCTGATCAAATGGGAATTGCATTAGTTGAAGGAAAAGATTTATTTGTTGAGAACGATATTGTTTACATGAAAACCGTCAAAGGCCCCCTTAAGGTTGATTGTATATACAGACGTCTTGATGATAATTTTTTAGATCCCAAGGTATTTTTCAAAGGTTCACTGATAGGAGTACCAGGATTATTTAAGAGCTGGCGTAAAGGAAATGTTGGTATAATTAATGCGATAGGCACTGGAGTAGCTGATGACAAAGTAGTTTACTCTTATGTTAATAAAATGATTGTTTATTACCTTGGTGAACAACCAATCTTGAACCAGGTAGAAACCTACTTATGTCATAATAAAAATGAAAGAAACTATGTAATTGAAAATATCTCTAAATTAGTTGTGAAACCTGCCAATGCTTCAGGTGGTTATGGAATAATGATAGGCCCTAAAGCAGATAAAAAAGAAAGAGATGAAGTAATTGCCAAAATTAAAAAAAACCCAAGAGAGTATATTGCACAACCACTTGAAACTCTTTCAACAGCACCAACAATTACCGAAAATGATATTGAGCCTAGACATCTTGATTTAAGGCCGTTTGTTCTAAGTGGAAAAACTACTTATGTGAGCACGGGTGGATTAACAAGAGTTGCACTCAGAAAAGGAAGTACAATAGTCAATAGTTCTCAAGGTGGAGGATCCAAAGACACGTTAATTGTCGATGTATAAAATTTAAATATCCTGTAGAGAGGTGACCTCTAATTTTTTTGTTTTAAGTGATTTAATTGCCTCTAAACATGCCAGCGCTGTTGACATATTAGTACAATAGGGAACTTTATTTTTAAGTGTTCCTCTTCTTAGTGCTATTGCATCATTTAATCTATGTTCAGTATTTCCGCCACCAGTATTAATAACAAGAGCAATTTTTTTAGAGTCTAACACATCAACAATATGAGGGGAGCCACTACTGACTTTATTAATAATTCTACATTTCATCCCATGTTTTCTTATGTATTCTGCTGTTCCTCTAGTTGCACAAAGTGTAAATTGTAATTTAATCAATTCTTTAGCTAGACCTATTCCTTCATTTTTGTGACTATCTTTTAAAGAGATAAACGCCAATCCATCTTTAGGTAAAGAGTTAGAAGAGGCTATTTGGCTTTTTGCAAAAGCCATTCCAAAGTTTTTATCAAATCCCATTACTTCACCTGTTGATTTCATTTCAGGACCTAGAAGCAGATCGCTGTTCGGAAATTTATTAAAAGGGAACACAGCTTCTTTAACTGCATACATTCCTTTAGACTTATCTTTTAAATTAAATTTAGATAATTTTTCACCGGCCATGACACGTGATGCAATTTTTGCAAGGGGTAATCCTTTTGCTTTAGATACAAATGGTACAGTTCTGCTTGCTCTAGGATTAACTTCAATTACGTAAATTTCATCTTTTTTAATTGCATATTGAATATTCATGAAACCTTTAACTTTTAAAGCTAATGCCAATTTCTTAGTTTGGCTTTCAATTTCTTTTATCAAGAATGGTTTTATAGATACAGGGGGCAAACTACATGCAGAGTCCCCAGAGTGAATACCAGCTTCCTCGATATGTTGCATAATCCCTGCAACATGAACTTGTTTTCCATCTGAGATGGCATCAACATCAACTTCCATTGCATGATCAATAAATTTATCTATTAAAATTGGATTTTCCTCAGCAGCTTTAAAGGCCTCCTCTACAAAATTTTTAAGTTGGCTTTTTTCATGAACAATTTCCATTGCTCTTCCCCCCAAAACATAAGAAGGTCTTACCATTAAAGGTAAACCAATTTTTTCAGAAATTTGTATTGCTTGTTTAAATGTTTTTGCAATACCACTTTCAGCTTGTTTTAATTTAAGTTTATTTAATAAATTTCTAAATCGATCTCTGTCCTCAGCCAAATCTATAGAAGTGTACTGTGTTCCAAGAATTGGAAGTTTGTGATCGTGTAAGAATTTTGCAAGTTTTATTGGTGTTTGCCCACCAAACTGTGCAATTATTCCAACAAGATTTCCTTTTTCTTGCTCTTTTTTAATTATGTTAAAGACGTATTCTTCCTTTAGGGGTTCAAAATAAAGTCTGTCACTGGTGTCATAATCGGTTGAGACAGTTTCAGGATTACAATTAATCATGATTGTTTCAAAACCAGCTTCTTTTAGAGAAAAACTTGCCTGACAGCAACAATAATCAAATTCTATGCCCTGTCCTATTCTGTTGGGACCACCTCCTAAAATAATAATTTTTTTCTTAGTTGATGGATCTGCTTCACACTCTGAATTGATTGAAAAATTTCTTTGGTATGTTGAATACATATAAGGTGTAAAAGATTTAAATTCGGCAGCACAAGTATCAACTTTTTTAAAAACTGGTAAAATTTTAAGTGCTGTTCTTTTTCTTCTAACAATATCTTCTGAAGTTTTAGTTAATTCAGAAAGTTTTTTGTCAGAAAAGCCAATTGATTTTACTCTATTAAATTCAGCGAAATCTTTTGGTAATCCTTTCTTTTTGATCATATTCTCTGAGTCTACGATTTCTTTAATTTGCTCTAAAAACCATGGATCAATTTTAGATAATTTAAATATTCTTTTTAAGTTAATTTTCTTTCTTAATGCTTCAGCAACCACAAGAAGTTTATTTGGAATATTTTCTTTAAGTTTTTTTTTAATTTGCTTTTTATTTAGATCAAACACTCTATCTAATCCTGAAAAACCTGTTTCAAGAGAAACCAATGCTTTTTGAAGCGACTCTTTGAAATTTCTACCAATTGCCATTGCTTCTCCAACAGATTTCATTGAAGTACCTAATATTGCTGGAGAGGTTGAAAATTTTTCAAAAGTAAATCTTGGAATTTTTGTTACCACATAATCAATGCTAGGCTCAAAGGATGCTGGGGTAACTTTTGTAATTTCGTTTTTTAATTCATCCAGAGTGTAACCAACAGCAAGTTTTGCTGCAACTTTTGCAATTGGAAAACCAGTTGCTTTTGATGCGAGTGCTGATGATCTTGAAACTCTTGGGTTCATTTCTATAACAACCATTCGTCCATTTTTTGGATTGATTGCAAATTGAACATTGGATCCACCTGTCTCTACTCCAATTTTTCTTAAGCAAGCAATGGAAGCATTTCTCATCACTTGATATTCTTTATCAGTAAGGGTTAGTGCAGGGGCGACAGTTACTGAGTCTCCAGTATGAATTCCCATAGGATCAACATTCTCAATAGAACAGATAATAATACAGTTGTCTTTTTTATCTCTTACCACTTCCATTTCAAATTCTTTCCAGCCTTCCAAACATTCTTCGACTAATACTTGGCTAACAGGAGATTCGTGAAGCCCACTTTTAATTATTTTTAAATAATCTTTTTTATTTTTAGCAATACCACCACCAAGCCCTCCAAGTGTAAATGCAGGTCTTATGATTGCGGGTAAACCAATTTTTTTTAAAACTTTAGAGGCTTGGTTGATATTGTTAACAATCTCAGATTTAGGTAAATCTAAACCAATATCAATCATATTTTTTCTAAATTTTTTCCTATCCTCTGCATTGGCAATTGCTTTAGAATTTGCGCCTATTAGTTCAATTTTATATTTTCTTAAAATTCCTTTTTTTTCCGCTTCCATTGCAAGATTGAGCGCAGTTTGACCACCCATTGTTGGAAGAATTGCATCAGGTTTTTCTTTGATAAGTATTTTTTCTAAAACCTCTAATGTTATGGGCTCGATATAAGTTTTGTGCGCAACATCTGGATCAGTCATAATGGTTGCAGGATTTGAGTTAATTAATATTACCTTAAAACCCTCATCTTTTAACGCCTTACAAGCTTGTGTACCTGAGTAATCAAACTCACATGCTTGACCGATAATAATAGGTCCAGCACCTACAACTAATATTTTTTTAATATCTTTTCTTTTTGGCATCTTTTTTCATATTGTTAATAAATTCTTTAAATAGGTAGACACTATCTTGCGGTCCAGGGTTAGACTCTGGATGATATTGTACTGAAAATATTGGTTTGTTTTTAAGTCTTATTCCTTCAATGGTGTTATCAAAAAGAGACTTATGAGTAACTTCAATTTTTTTAGGTAAAGTTTCTTCAACTACTACAAAACCATGATTTTGACTGGTGATTTCAACTTTATCATGGACTAAATTTTTAACAGGATGATTGGCCCCTCTATGGCCCAACTTCATTTTTTTTGTTTTACCACCCAAAGCTAAAGCTAAAATTTGATGACCTAAACAAATCCCAAATATAGGTAAATTTTTTTTGATTAATTTATTTAGTATTTCTGTTGCATATTTTCCTGTCGCCGATGGATCACCAGGACCATTGGATAAAAATATCCCATTTGGATTAAGGTCTAATATTTTTTCTGCAGTAGTTTTGCAAGAAACTACTGTTACTTTACATTTGAAATCTGAGAAATATCTCAAAATATTTTTTTTTATTCCATAATCAATTGCAACTACATGAAAAAGGTTTTTTGTATTCTTTTTAAATCCTATTTCTTTTTTCCAAGTTTGAAGTCCTTTCCAAATATAGTTCTTTTGAGTTGTAACAGTTTCTGCAAGATCAAGATTTTTCAAACCACTCCATTTAATTGTTGAATTTGTTAATTTACTAACATTGAACTTTCCGTTTTTTGAGTAAGCAATCGTTCCCTTTGGTGCACCCTTATCCCTAATAAAGTTTGTTAAACTTCTAGTATCTAGCCCTGTAATCCCTACAATTTTGTTTTTTTTAAGCCAAGCATCTAAATGTAAAAGTGCTCTATAATTTGAAGGAGAGGTTATTTCTGAATTAAAGATGACTCCTCTTGTCCAGATTTTATCAGACTCAACATCCTCTCTATTTGTTCCAACATTTCCAATATGTGGGAATGTAAAATTTATAATCTGTCCTGCATAGGAAGGATCTGAAATAATTTCTTGGTAACCAGTTAATGAGGTATTAAAGCAAACTTCTCCAGTTGCTTCTCCTTGATAGCCAATCCCAATCCCCTTAAAAACCCTCTTATTTTCAAGAACTAAAACGCCTGTATTAATTTGTGAATTTTTTGAGTTTGTTTTTTTTGCTTTTTTGATCAATTACAACTCATAAGTTAAAGGTTAATACAATAATTGCTCTATTATCGCAACAGAGATGTATTATAAAATTGTAAAAAAACAATTTTTCTTTTGAAGAATTATTTCTTTGAAGTACATTAAAAAAATCATGTCTTTAAAAGATACTATCGAAAACGAATATAAAACTGCTCTTAAATTAAAAGATAAAAATAAGATATCAACCTATAGGTTAATATTATCATCCATTAAGGATCTAGACATAATTAACCGATCTGGACCTAATAAAAAAGATACAGACGATGAAGACATTAAGAAGCTTTTGAAAAAAATGGTTAAACAACGAGCCGAATCGATTGATATATATAAAAAAAATAACCGTAATGATTTGCTAGAGGTTGAACAAAATGAATATGATATTTTGACTGGATTTCTTCCAAAGCAACTTGGAGAAGAGGAAACCAAAAAAATCTGTGCAGATTTAATTGCTAAAGTGGGTGCTAATTCAATAAAAGATATGGGTAAAGTAATGGGTGAGTTAAAGAAAACTCATTCGGATGAAATTGATTTTGCTAAAGCAGGCCCGATGATCAAAGACTTATTGAATAAATAATGAAGTATCCAAAAGAATACCTTGATGAAATAAAGACAAGATTAAAAGTATCAACAGTTGTCTCAAAAACTGTTTCCTTAAAAAAAAGGGGTAAAGAGTTTGTTGGCTTGTCTCCATTTAAAAACGAAAAAACACCTTCATTTACGGTAAATGATGAAAAAGAATTTTATCATTGTTTTGCAACATCAGAGCACGGAAATATTTTTGATTTTATTATGAAAATTCAAAATCTTAAATTTGGAGAGGCAGTAAAGCATTTGGCTCAATTAGCTGGAATGCAGCCTTATATGTTTTCAAAACAGGATGAAGAAAGAGAAAAAAAATGGAAAGAATACCAATCAATCTTTAGCCAGTACGTAAATTTTTATCACGGTGAATTATTAAAAAACGAGGGCTATTCTATTGCAAGGAATTATTTAAAAAATAGATCTTTAACTAAAGAAGAGGTTAAAAAATTTAAAATTGGATACATAGAAAAAAATCCAAATTTCTTTGAGAAATTAAAATATAATTATAGTGAGCAAACTTTACTTGAAACGGGTATATTTTACTTAGATGAAAAAAATAAAACATATGTTGAAAGATTTAGAGGACGACTAATTTTTCCAATCAATAACATCTCGGGTCAACCAATAGCTTTGGGGGGGAGAATAATTGAAAAAGTAGATTACTTGGCTAAATATATAAATTCCCCTGAAACAAATTTTTTTAAAAAAGGATCTAATTTGTATAATTTAGATTTAGCTCGAAAACTTTCTAATAAAATAAATCACATCTATTTAGTTGAGGGATATATGGATGTTATCGGTTTAAGTAAAAATGGGATTGATAATGTAGTTGCCAATCTTGGAACTTCTTTGACAGACAAACAAATTTTAACTCTTAACCAATTTTTTGATGATATTATTATATGTTTCGATGGTGATGAAAGTGGCTATAAGGCTGCATTAAGAGCAGCAGAGAACTCTATCAAAGAATTAAAACCAGAAAAAAATATTTCATTTTTATTTTTACCAGATAAGGAGGACCCTGACAGTTATGTGAATAAAAATGGTAAAGCTAATTTCATTGATTTTACAAAACAAAGTAAACTTTCTATCCATCAATTTATTTTTAGTCATTATAAAAAGCAAACAGAAAACAATCCCTCCTCATTAGCAATTTTTGAAAAAAAATTGAGAAGTATTGCAAGTACAATTAAAGATGACTTTATAAAAAAATATGTACTAGAATATTTTTTAGAAAAAATTGCTGAATTAACACCACATTCCAATCAAAATAACAAAAAATTTTTTGTTAAAAGAACTAAATCATTAGACACAACCAAGAAACATTTCAATGCAAGTCAATCATTGACAGGGGTTGAGCTTAAAGAGTTTTCTTTATTATATTTAGTGATGAATAATTTAAATTTGTTACAAGCAAATGTTCATTTAATTGAAAATATTAAGTTTTTTACTGAGATTAATAAAAAAATATTTGAGCTAGTAATTAAAAAACTAAAATCTGGAGATCAAATTACAATTGAGGATTTAAAGTTAGACAACCAATTGTTAGAAAAGATAAATAAATTTGCACCCATCAAACATATTCTTAAAAATCAAGCAGATGATGATCAAAAAACGATCGAATTGTTAGAGGATATTTCAAGAGATTTGATGAATTACGATCTTGAGTTTAGAATTCAAGAATTAGAATCGAAGTTCTCAGTCGATATGAGTGAGACCACATTTAATGAGCTAAAAGAGCTGAAAAAAAAGCAGAATCTCAATTAATACTACTAATTTAATCGTGGATTTTTACAGATTTGACATTATATAAGACTTCCAAACTTTTAATGCCGTGGAAAGAATTATAACAAAATCATTTGCTAGATTAATGGGTCGTGGAACTCATAGAGGTTTTATAACCTATGAGGAATTGAGCAAGTCTCTTGGAAAAAGAAATTTATCTGACGATAACTTGGCTCAAGCGTTCATACATATTTTAGATGAAAATGTTTCCTTAGTTGAAAAAAAATCTGATTTTAAAGTCTTAAGAAAAAAAGAAAATTCAAATAAGGAGGAAGGCAAAACAATTGAAAAAAGTGATGACCCTATCAGAATGTATTTACGTGAGATGGGTGGAGTGGAACTTCTTTCTAGAGAAGGTGAGATTGCAATCGCAAAAAGAATTGAGGCAGGAAAAGATGTGATGTTAATTGCACTTTCTCAAAGTCCAATTACAGCCCAACAATTTTTTGAATGGAATGAGAAATTACAAAAAGATGAAATCTTAGTAAGAGAAATTATAGATATTGACACAAATTATATGGAAGATGAGTCAACTGGGCCAAGTGCAAAACAAAAAAATGCTGGAGAAACCGATAAGGAAGAAGGATCATCTGATGAGGATGAAGACTTTAATCCCACTCTTGCTGCAATGGAAACTGAAATTAAGCCTAAAGTTTTAAAAACTGTCAATACACTAACTAAAGAGTACACAAAATTAATAAAATACCAAAAAGAAAAATTAGACTGTATTTTAAATTCACAAAACTTTTCGCCAGCAAAGGAAAAAGGCCACGATAAAATTGTTAATGATATTTTGGAAAATATTAAATCACTTCAATTATCTCCATCAGTTTTAGAAGAACTTGTCCAGAAACATTATATTGAAAATAAAAAAATTGTTTCACTTGAAGGAAATCTTTTGAGGCTTGCAATGGATCATAAAATTCCAAGGAATGAATTTATTAAATTTTATATTGGAAATGAAATTAATCCAAACCTAAAAAAATTTTTAGATACCAACAATATATGGAAACAGTTTTTTTCAAAAAACAAAGAGGAATTTAAAAATATTAGAGAAAGATTAATTGAGATTAGTCATAAGCTTGGGATTTCAGTGACAGATTTTAAAAAACTTGTTAGCAGAGTCCAAAAAGGTGAAAAAGAGTCGAGAATTGCAAAAAAGGAGATGGTTGAAGCTAATTTAAGATTAGTTATTTCAATCGCTAAAAAATACACAAATAGAGGACTTCAGTTTTTAGATTTAATTCAGGAGGGTAATATAGGTTTAATGAAAGCAGTAGATAAATTCGAATATAGAAGAGGGTACAAATTTTCAACCTATGCCACTTGGTGGATTAGACAAGCTATAACCAGATCAATTGCAGATCAAGCTAGAACAATTCGAATTCCAGTTCACATGATAGAAACAATTAATAAAATTGTAAGAACTCAAAGATTAATTTTGAGTGAATTTGGTCGAGAAGCTACACCTGAAGAATTGGCCCAAAAATTAAGAATGCCATTGGACAAAGTGAGAAAAGTTTTAAAAATTTCAAAAGAGCCAGTCTCTTTAGAAAAACCAGTTGGTGATGAAGAAGATAGTAGCTTAGGAGATTTTATTGAGGATACAAAAGCATTGGCACCACTAGAACAAGCAATTAAATCAAATTTAGGGGAAGCAACTACAAAAATTCTATCTACTTTAACTCCAAGAGAAGAAAGAGTATTAAGAATGAGGTTCGGAGTAGGCATGAATACCGATCATACTTTGGAAGAGGTTGGTTTACAATTTTCAGTGACTAGAGAAAGAATTCGTCAGATAGAAGCTAAAGCTTTAAGAAAGCTTAAACATCCAAGCAGATCTAAACAATTAAAAAGCTTTTTAGAGAGTTAAAGACTCTAATAGGTAAATGGACAGCCATACCTTAAATTTCCATAAAATTTTCAAATTATATCTAATAATTCTTTTCTTATTAATTACATTTTACTTATCAAGTCTAAATAGTGTTCAATCATATAATGCTATGTCTGAGTGGATAATTACATATCAAGGTGGTTTTGTAAGAAGAGGATTATTGGGTGAAATTTTTTATAGATTAAGCAATCTCTTAGAAATAAATTTCAAATTTAGTTTATTAATTTTACAGATAGTTTTATATGGGACCTTTTATTATATGATTTATCATTTAATTAAAAATATTAAATATTCTAAATTAAGTTTGCTTGTAGTTTTTTCTCCATTATTTTTATTTTTTCCATTATCGGAATTAGAAGCAATTGGCAGGAAAGAAATTCTAGTAAATTTACTTTTAATCTCCGTTATCTTTTTAGCTAGGAATTTAATAGAAAAAATTACAATTTTTTTTATCGGATCAATATTTGTATTACTTACTCACGAAATATTAGTATTTTACTTTTTAAATTTTTTATTTTTTTTGTTTGTAATGAATAAAAAAAATAAAAAAAATTATAATTTTATTTTATTAGGATCTATTTTTTTATTATTTATTTTTTCTATATTTCTTTTTTTAAATAAGTTTACGAATATTGATAAAGAAATTATGTGTGAATCTTTATTAAGAGAATTTAATATAGTTTGTGGATTTCAAGCACATTATGTCGTTAATGAAATTAAAACATATATTGGTGAGATAGGCTGGTCACCTCAACATTTTGCAAGAAACACATTCATATTTGTATTTGGATTTGGTCCATTATTTATTTTTTCATATTTCACAAAATTTAACAAAAATAAATGTAACCCAATTATTGCAAATATACCTATAATTTATATTTTATTAATTTTATCAATAATAAACTTATTAATATTTTTTATATCAGTCGATACTGGTAGATACTTTCATTTGTGTTACACAAATTTATTTATTTTATTTTTTGGATTAAATTATCTTGATTTTATAGTAATTGACTATGAAAGAATCAAAAAATTAGAGCAAAATTTTTTAATTAAACAAAATTATTATTTTTTCATTCTTTTTTTTATTATTTCTCTGAGCTGGACTCCCAAGGCAGTATATCATGAAGACTTGGGATCTATTCCGCACTACAGAACTTTTGAAAAAATTCCTAATTTTATTGATAATTTTAAGGATTTACGTTTTTTAAAATAAAATTAATTTAATTCTTGAGAAAAACTATTATTTGATAAATAAAAACCTAAGATTTTTTAAATTAGGGCCGTTAGCTCAATAGTAGAGTACTGCATTGACATTGCAGGGGTAGTTGGAGCGTAACCAACACGGCCCACCATATTTAATATATCTTTAATTGCTAACTTTAATAAAATGTTATAACTAAATTATTGTTTGGGCCTGTAGCTCAGTTGGTTAGAGCAGTACACTCATAATGTATTGGTCCCAGGTTCGAGTCCTGGCGGGCCCACCAAATAAATTAATTTTTAGAAAATTCCTCTAACGTTTTGAATAAAGCATTTATATCTCCATCATTAGAATTTAATATTGATGAGAATTCCTCTTTTTGAGTTCTTGCTAAACTTAATCCTTCAATAATTAAATCTCTTATCAGTGGGTTATCTGGATTTTTAGTATAAACTCTCCAATCAATTTTTATTTCAGGTCTTTCTGATGTTCCAACCAATAAACTATTTACGATTGTATAGTTTTCATTCAAAATTTCTTTCCCCTGTACTTCAATTTTTGGGTTAGTATATTCAGATAATCTACTAGAAAAACTTTTTAAAAAATAATTTTCAAATAACTCTAAATATTTTTTTTTTTGATTATTATTTAAATTTTTTCTAACTGATCCTAAAGAATAAAAACCTACACCTCTTATATCAACTGTATCTTTAGCAATAGATTTTAATTGATTCATCTTCTCTTCTTTTGAAATACTTTTAGATAAAATTTGAGATGCTCTATTAACAGTAGACTGAACAAATATCTCAGGCTCAATAGAAGCTACCTGTTCAAAATTTAGATTAAAGAGTAACAAAATTATAAGAATTTTTTTCATGTTTGCTTTGCTCTTTAAAGCTAATTACTATCTATTTCTTCCCAGTCCTCTTCATTCTTATAAATAATTTCTACATTTCCTCTTTGATTGTTCTCAATTTTATTTTCTCTATCTTGTACGTACAAACTTCTTACTGATGCATAGAAGTCTATAGAGTTTTGCTCAAGGTTATCAAAAGACTCGAGATTATTTGCTCTGAATTCAACACCACTTATAGCTTTAGAAGCAATAAAGAGACCTTCACTTAAAAATTCGTTATTTCCGTGAACTGAAGCGTTGTACCAAGGGTCGCCTCCCATTACGTTTGCAAAAGAACCAGCTGTATCTCTAAGTGTTGAAGGACCCAAAACTGGAAGGACTACATAACAACCTGGACCGATACCCCATTTTCCTAATGTTTGTCCATAGTCCTCTTTTATATATTTTGGAAAACCAATTTTATTTGCTACATCGATAGTACCCAATAGTCCAACTGTTGTATTAACAACTAATCTACCAGTATTTATCATTGCTGATTTAACATCACCCTGCAAAACATTGTTAGGTATAGTTACAAGGTTAGACAAGTTAGTGACAGCGTTCTTGGTACCTTTTTGGATTGGATCTGGTAAATTTCTGTAGCCCTTGGCTATTGGTTTAATAATTGCTTTATCTAAACCTTGGTTGAATGAAAATGTTGCTCTATTTAATTTTTCAAAACAATCTTTTATTTCTTTTGTTTGATTTTCTTTTAATACTAATTCACCATCGGAGCCTGCATTTGCACTAAACGTAAATAGAAATACAGATATTACAGCTATTACTAATTTTCTAAACATGATCAATTTTATATTATATAATTATCAATTATAAAATAGTATTTAATTTTAAAAGGTGTCTATAAAGTGTTTATAAATAGCCAAAATTAATACTTAAATTGAGAATGAATACAACTCTGAATTACTCTCCAAATTTTGACACCAAAAAAAGAAAACCAAATAATATTAAATTTATTATTTTTCATTATACTGGGATGAAGAAAGAAATTGATGCAATCAAACTATTAACAAATGAGAAATCAAAAGTTAGTTCTCACTATTTCATTAAAAAAAATGGAGAAATATTATCTTTAGTTCCTGATTTGTATATTTCTTGGCATGCAGGCATCTCTTCTTGGAAAAAATATAAATCGATTAATAAATATTCCATAGGAATAGAGATTAGTAATTCAGGCCACGATTATAAAAATGAAAAGTTTACAAAAAAACAAATAAACTCAATTATAAAATTATGTAGATTTTTAATTAAAAAATATAAAATAAAATCTAATTTGATTTTAGGTCATTCTGACATTGCTCCTGATCGAAAAACAGATCCAGGTGAAAAATTCCCATGGATGTATTTGTCAAGAAATAAAATTAGTTACTGGCATAGAGTAGAACCTAAAACACTTTTAATTAATAGAAATAAAAAAGTAAGTTATTTGGAGAAAGATATTTTTATCAAAAATCTTTACAAAATTGGATATCCTCAGAATTTAAATTTAAATAAAACTAAATACATGAAGATTTTAACAGCAGCATTTCAGAGAAGATTTAGGCAAGATCTTGTAAATGGCATTATCGATCAAGAATGTTTGTTTATAACCAAAAACTTAATAAAAAACTTACATAAATTTGCTTGATATTTTATAGTTAAGTTATAAATTCTTTTGGCCAGATAAACGACTTATCGCTTTAACTTGTTAAAGAGGAAAGTCCGGACTCTACAAGGAAACAGTGCCAGGTAATACCTGGCGGGGGCAACCCTAGGGATAGTGCCACAGAAAATAAACCGCCATAACATGGCAAGGGTGAAAAGGTGTGGTAAGAGCACACCGGTTCTATTGGTAACAATGAACGCTGGAAAACCCCACTGGGAGCAAGACTAAGTAGAGATGACATTGTTGAAAAACTAAAAGCCTTCCTTGGCTAGTCATCAGGGTTAGTTGCTTGAGCTTAAGAGTGATCTTAAGCCTAGACAAATGATAAGTTTAAACGACAGAAACCGGCTTATAGTTTATCTGGCAAGCTACTTATCATTTACTAAAATAAGGTAAATGTTCTCTTTAGACCTAGTGAACTAGCTTTAAATGTTCTCCTTTTTGGTAGTCAAATTACAAAATTATAAACAGATTTATTTAAATTTTTTATAAGAACTTAAGAAAAACTATCAAATTTGCTTTAGAATATTAATGATTCTAGGTTTGACAGAGAATATAAATACCCATATATTCCCATATATTCCCAATTATGGAATTTAAATATTATAAAATTTATGTTTTTAAGTACTTACGAGAACAAATTAGACAAAAAGGGACGAGTTTCAGTGCCTGCTAGTTTCAGATCTTACTTGTCAAATTTAGGATACAACAGTGTTATCTGTTACCCTTCATTTAATAATTCAGCTATAGAGGCATGTTCGCAAGATCGAATTGAAAAAATTTCCTCAGCAATAGATACTTTAAATCCTTTTGAGGAAAAAAGAGATTTTTTTGCAACCTCAATTCTATCAGATAGTACTAATTTACAATTTGATAGTGAAGGAAGAATTTCAATTTCATTAAAATTATTAAAACATGCTAAAATAAAAAATAGCATGTTGTTTGTTGGTCAAGGTCAAACCTTTCAAATATGGGAACCAACAGCTTTTGAAAAATTTAAGGTAAATGCAAGGAAAAAAGCAAATTTAAATCGAGCGAACCTTAAATGGGAAAAACATTTAAACAACTATAAGGGGAACTAAGATGACAATTAACTTTAAAGCACCAGAAATTAAAGAGCTACAACCACGACTACTAGTATTAGGAGTTGGAGGAGCAGGTGGTAATGCAATTAACGAGATGATTGAAAATAATATGCAAGGAGTGGAGTTTATTGCAGTGAATACTGATGCTCAAGATTTAAAGTTAAGCAAAGCAAAATCAAGAATCCAAATAGGCTTAAATTTAACTAAAGGTTTAGGTGCAGGAGCAAAAATTGATATTGGCCAAGCTGCAGCTGATGAGTCATTAAATGAAATTGTAAATACCTTACAAGGTGCAAACATGGTTTTTATTGCAGCAGGCATGGGCGGTGGAACGGGCACTGGTGCAGCTCATGTCATTGCAAGAGCTGCTAAAGAATTAAATATTTTAACTGTGGGAGTTGTAACACTTCCATTTTTATACGAAGGCCCCTCAAGAATGAGAAGAGCACAACAAGGTTTAGAAGAATTAAGAAAACATGTCGATACAATAATTGTTATTCCAAATCAAAACTTATTTAAAATAGCTAATGAACAAACAACATTTGAGGAGTCATTTAATCTGTCAAATAATGTTTTAATGCATGGAGTTCAAAGTGTGACAGATCTTATGGTAAGGCCTGGAATAATTAACTTAGATTTTGCAGATGTTGAAACTGTAATGGCTTCAATGGGTAAAGCCATGATGGGAACAGGTGAGGCTGAAGGAGAAGGTCGTGCAATGCAAGCTACAGAAATGGCAATTAATAATCCATTAATAGATGATTATACTTTGAAGGGAGCTAGAGGTTTATTAGTTAACATAACAGGTGGAAAGGACCTTAAACTTTTCGAAGTTGACGAGGTAGTTAATAAAATTAGATCTGAAGTAGATTCTGAAGCAGAAGTTATAATTGGAGCTATAACAGACTCCGAATTAGATGGCAAAATTAGAGTTTCAATTGTTGCAACATCATTGGATGGCCAACAACCAGAGTCAAAATCAGTTGTGAATATGGTTCACAGAATTCACAATCGTAATCCTGGTTATTCAGATTTTTCAAATATTGGATCATCTGCTTCTTTTAATTTCTCGACCGCCACAGCTACAAGTCCAATTACGAACGGTGCTAATGCTTTAAAGCTTGAGAATGAAATAGTTCAAGAGCAACAGAGTGAAGCTACTCATACAAATGTTACAAATGAAGAGGTTTTAGAAAGTGCAAATCCTGAGACAGAAAGTGTTGTCGAAGACGCAACAGTAAATGAGATGGAGAAATCCTTCACACAAGAAGCTATAGAGATACAGCATGATACTAATGCACAAGACATTGTAGAGGAAGATGTTTCAAACGATTTAAAAGAGTTTGGAGTGGATTCAGACTCTCCAGATTTATTTAGTTCAGAATCCGAAAATTCAAGTCCAGAAGATTTATTATCCTCTGACGATGAAGAAGAAGATGATCTTGAAATACCAGCATTCCTGAGAAGACAAAAAAATTAATGGTCTTCAAAGAAATAAATGGACGCCGCCATAACACCGATTATGCAAAAGCATTACCCGGTGTTGCTAAAAGAAATTATTAGCATTATTTCCCCTCAATATGGCGGCACATTTATTGATTGTACTTTTGGCCAAGGTGGTTACACAAAAAAAATCTTAGAATTTGATAAAACTAAAGTAATTGCTTTAGATAGAGATCCTGAAAGTGAAAAAGTTGCATTTAAACTTGAAAAAAAGTTTGAAGATAGATTCAAGTTTAAAAATACAAAATTTAGCCAATTAAAAAACCTAAAACTAAAAAACGAAAATGTTAGAGGTGTTATATTTGATTTAGGATATTCTTATGCTCAAATAAAAGACCCAAATAAGGGGTTATCATTTGAGTCAATTGGAAAATTAAATATGCAATTAGGGTTAAATTCCTTTTCAGCAGAGGATGCAATAAATAAACTAGATCAAAAAGAATTAGAGAAAATTTTTAAATTTTTTGGGGATGAAAAAGATGGAAAATATATAGCAAGAAATATTATCAAAGAAAGAATTAAAAAGAAAATTGATACCCAGGGTCTTGTTAAAATAATTGACAATTCAAAAAGAAGAAAAAATTTTAGAATTAATAATTCTACTAAAACTTTTCAAGCTTTAAGAATTTTTGTTAATAAAGAGATTAGTGAATTAATTTATGGCTTGATCAATGCTACAAAAATTTTAAAAAAAGATGGAGTTCTAGCCGTAGTTACATTTCATTCTTTAGAGGACAAAATAGTTAAATATTTTTTAAAAAGTCTTTCAGAAAGTAAAAGTGTTTCAAGATATGCTCCTTTAACTGAACAAAGTGAAACACTTTTTGATTTAATTAAAAAAAAACCAATTACACCTAATGATCAGGAATTAAATGAAAACCCTTCCTCTAGGTCCGCTAAATTAAGATACGCTATAAAAAAAACTGATTTTTTTGATTTTCATACTGATATTGACAATCAATTTAAAAATTTAATTGACATCGAAAATTTTGGAGAAAAATTATGAAAAAAATTGTTCTAATATTCCTTATTTTTTCATTAATTTTATTCACAGCAGTAATAAAAAATACAGCAAAACAAATGGAAGACGAATTATTTACAATGAAGGAAAGTATAAGAGTGTTAGAAGCTGAATACGAAAATATATTGTTAGAGAATGATTATTTAAGTTCAGCAGAGAAACTACAAGAGTTTCAGTCTTTATATTTTGAAGATCAATTAATTCAAAAAAATATAAAAAATATTAAAATTTACAATATTTCAAAAAACGAAAGAAATATCAAAGATCTAAAAATAATAAAAGAATAATGAACAAATCTAGATCAAATTTGACGATAGTAGACCTAGAAAATGATTTTATTTATCAAAAGAAAAAAACTGGATTAAATATTAAGTTTAACAGAGTTGCTTTTATTTTTTTCATTTTTTTTATAATTTATACAATTTACTCTATTCATTTAATCAAACTTGGTTCACTTTATTCTAAGGGAGAAAAAATTAATACCCCTCTAATTAAGGATCAGCTTTATAGAGCTGATATTACAGATATTAATGGTAATTATTTAGCAAAAACAGTTAATTCAATTGATATTGGCTTAAAAACATCGGATGTTATAAATCAAAAAAAATTATTACTCAGTTTAAATTTAATTTTTCCAGACAAAGACTTTGTTGAAATAGAAAAAAAATTCAATACTAAAAAGTTTTTTTATCTTGAAAAAAAAGTCTCTGAAGAAAATTACGAAAAATTGATGAAACTAGGGGATAAGTCTTTAAAGCCAGAAGAAAAAGTTTTGAGGATTTATCCTCAAAAGAATCTTTTTAGCCATATTATTGGACAAATAGATAATGATAATATTGGAATTTCAGGATTAGAAAAATCTTTAAATGAAATTTTAATTAAATCTAGAAAACCTATTAGGTTGACAGTAGACAAAGATTTGCAATTTCTAATTCGTGAAGAATTAATTAAATATCAAGAAATTTTTAAAAGCAAAGGAAGTGCTTCAATTTTAATGGACATTCATAATGGAAATATTTTATCACTTGTTTCCTTACCCGACTTTGATCCTAATGAAAGACAAAATCTAACTGATGTAAATTATATAAATAGAGTAACAAAAGGAACTTATGAGCTTGGTTCAGTTTTTAAAGCATTTACGTTTGCTAGTGCATTAAATGAAAAACTAATTAAACCAGAAACTGAATTTTTAAATTTACCAAAATCAATCAACTGTTATGGTTTTCCTATCAGAGAGTATGATAATGAAATTCCATCTGATTTAACTGCAGAACAAATCTTTGTAAGATCTGGAAATATAGGTTCAGTAAGAATTGCTCAAAAAGTTGGTCCGGAAAAATTTAAGTCATTTTTAGAAAAAATAGGTGTTCTTAGCGATATTCGGTTTGACATAGAGGAGGTGGCACCTCAAAAAAATTATAATTTTGGAAAATGTAAACTAGCAACCGCATCTTTTGGTCATGGTGTAGCTACTACAATTCTCCAACTTGCAAAAGGTTATGCAATTTTATCGAATGGCGGTTACGACATAAATCCAACTCTTATTGATAATAATCTTGAAAAAAAAACCAAGAAAAAAAAATTATTAAATGAAGGTGTTTCAGAACAGGTTGTAAATGCTCTTAGAAAAATAGTTAGTACAGAAGAGGGCACCGCAAAATTTGCAGATGTAGAATATTTTGAAATAGGTGGAAAAACTGGAACAGCAGATCAACCTAAAGATGGAGCATACTCAGAAGCTAAAATAAATACTTTTGCATCTATATTCCCTACTTCAAATCCTCAATATGTATTTATAGTGATGTTAGATACTCCACAAAAAGCAAAAGATTATTATTATAAATACAGACATAGAAAAGGTGGATGGAAAGGGACTTTATATAATACTGCTGGTTGGACTTCTGTGGAAGTAGCAGGAAAGATTATAGATAAAGTTGGGCCCATTTTAGCCACAAAATATATAGAAATTAATTAATCATGCGTTTAGGCGATCACTTCCAACAAATAAAAAAAAAATATCATAACACTTTTTTTTTCTGGGATTTGTTTTGATCATAGAGAAATTAAAAAAAATTATATTTTTTTTGCAATCAAAGGAAATAATTTAGATGGTAATAATTTTATACCATCAGTTATAAAAAAAGGTTGTAAAATAATTGTTACTGAAAAAAATATTGATGAATGGAAAAATGGAGTTTTATTTATCAATACAAAAAACATTAGAAAATTGCTAGCTCAAATTTCATTTAGTATCTTTAAAAAAAAACCAAATAACCTAATTGCTGTAACAGGTACAAATGGCAAATCTTCAGTTTCAGATTTTTATTATCAAATTTTACGTCTCAACAATAAAAAAGTTGCTTCTATAGGAACACTAGGAGTGAGATCAAATAACTTTAATTTAAATTTACTTAACACAACTATTGATCCTATTTATTTAGGAAAAATTTTAAACAAACTAAAAAAAAAAAAAATAGAAAATGTAATTATGGAAGCATCAAGTCATGGGTTACACCAAAATAGATTAGATGGATTATTGTTTAATTCAGCTATATTTACTAATTTATCCCAAGATCATTTAGACTATCATAAAAATTTTAAAAATTATCTTAATGCTAAACTTTACTTATTTCAAAATTTGATAAAAAAAGGCGGATTTATTGTAACTGATAACAAAATACCTGAATTTAAAAAGATTAAAAATATTAGTTTAAAAAAAAAATTAAAATTATTTACTCCTAAAAATAAATATTTCCAAATTTTATCTCATAATTATAAAAATGAAGCTCAAATATTAAAAATAGAACATGGAAACTTAATACATGAAGTAAGAGTTAATCTTGTAGGAAAAATTCAATTAAAAAATATTATGATGGCTGTCATAGCAGCTTCAAAAAGTAATTTAGATTTACAAAAAATATTTAATGCTATTCCCAAACTATCTCCAGTTAAGGGTAGATTTGAAAAAATTGGAAAAATTAAAAATAAATCATTAGTATTCCTAGATTACGCCCATTCACCCGATGCCCTGCAAACTTGTATTCAAAATATTAGAGAACAATTCCCTGATAATCATATTTCAGTACTATTTGGATGTGGTGGTGACAGAGACAAGGGTAAAAGATCAAAAATGGGTAAAATTGCTGATAAACATGCAGATAAAATTTATCTCACGGATGATAATCCAAGATATGAAAGCCCCAAGAAAATAAGAGATGAGATCAAAAGGGGCATAAAAAAACACCAAGTTGTGGAAATTTCTAATAGAAAAGAGGCAATTGCAAAAGCAATAAGTAACTTAAATACAGGAAATATATTAATAGTTGCAGGCAAAGGTCATGAAGAAACTCAGCAGATTAGAAATAGAAAATTTTTTTTATCAGATAAGCAAATAATTTTAAGCTCAATTAAAAAAAAGAATTTTAACTTATCTAAAAATTTAAAATTAAATATTCTTAATGAAAGATTTGATCAAAATATTCTACCATCCAAATCAGTAATTAATAAAGCTAGCATAGACTCCCAGAGTATTAAAAAAAATGATATTTTTTTTGCAATTAAAGGAAGAAAAAATGATGGAAATAAATTTGTTGAACAAGCAATTAAAAAAAAGGCATCAGTAACTGTAGTTAATAAAATTCAAAAGAAACTACCCGCAAAGAAACAAGCAAGCTCAATAAACCCTTTAGGTTTACTTACAGAGACTGCAAAAATTTTTAGGAAAAATATTTCTACAAAAATTATTGCCATAACAGGGAGTTGTGGAAAAACTTCTTTAAAGGAATTGTTGGGAAACACATTAAACAAAATATCTAAAACTACTATATCTCCAAAATCATATAATAATAAATATGGTGTTCCCCTAAGTCTTTTTAATATAAATCAAAATGATGATTATGGTGTTATTGAAGTTGGAATGGACAAAAAAGGAGAAATTGATCAACTATCAAAAATTATTCAACCTGATATAAGTGTAATCACAAATATTAACTACGCGCATGCTAAAAATTTTAAAAGCATTAGACAAATAGCTTTAGCAAAAGCTGAAATAATTGGAAATACCAAAGATAATGGCTATGTAGTTCTTAACGCCGATGACGCTTTTTTTGTTTTACATAAGAAAATAGCACATAAAAAGAAAATCAAAGTATTATCTTTTGGGATAAACAACCAATATGCAGATATTAAACTACAAAATATTATAAAATCAAAAAAAAAATACAAAATATGTATTAAAATAAATAAAATTAAAAAAGATTTTATAGTTTCAAATGATTTCCAAAATTATATTTATAATATTTTAGCAGCAATAACTGTTAAAAGTATTTTCTTTAATATTTTAAAATTAGATAAAAATATGTTTTTAAATTTCAGAACTCCAGAGGGAAGAGGCGATATCACAAAAATTAAAGTGAATAAAAAAACCATAAACTTAATTGATGAAAGTTATAATTCAAATCCGTTGTCCTTAAAGACTGCAATATTAAATTACAACAAGATCAAAACAAAAAATGCAAAAAAGTATCTTATACTTGGTGACATGTTAGAGCTTGGGAACCATTCAAAAAAACTTCATGAATCTATAGCACCAGTAATTAATAGGACGAATATTCATAAAGTTTTTGTTAAAGGAAAAGAAATTTCCTTCTTATATAATAAAATTTCTAAACTGAAAAAAGGCACGGTTTTAAAGAATAAATTGCAAATAAATGATCTAATTGAAAATAACTTTGATAATGATGATTTCTTGATGATAAAGGCCTCAAATGCGACAGGTTTCAATAAGATTGTAAAAGAATTAAAAGGTACAAATTAAATGCTTTATCAATTTTTACTAAATTTTGTCGACACATTTGGTTTTTTGAATGTTTTCAAATATATTACTTTTAGGACCGGATTATCACTATTTACATCATTAGCTATTGTTCTAATTATTGGCGGACCTTTTATTAAGTATTTCTCTAGCCAAAAAATTTTAAATCCTATTCGAGATGATGGGCCTGAAGAGCATATTGTAAAAAAAATTGGAACACCAACAATGGGTGGTGTAATTATTTTAATAGGTCTATTAGTTTCAGTTTTGTGTTGGGGAGACTTAACAAATATAAATATTCTTTTTTGTATTTATATTGCTATTTCGTTTGGGGTTTTAGGTGCTTTTGACGATTATAAAAAAATTAAACAAAGCAATTCTTCTGGTGTCTCATCAAAATTTAAAATAATTTCTCAGATTGTTTTAGCAATTATAGGAATTTGTTTTTTTGTTTATTATGTAGAGTATCAGAACATAACAAACTTATATTTTCCATTCTTTAAAAACTTAATTGTTAATTTGGGATGGTTCTTTATACCATTTGCTGTGTTTGTTTTAGTTGGTTCATCTAATGCAGTTAATCTAACCGATGGTTTAGATGGTTTGGCAACAGTTCCAGTCATTTTGGTTGCAGGATGCTTTGCATTTATAAGTTATGTGACAGGAAATATTGTTTTTTCTGATTACTTACAAATACCATACATAGAGGGTACAGGTGAAATCTCAATTTTCTGTGGTGCAATCATAGGATCTTGTTTAGGTTTTCTATGGTTTAATGCACCACCAGCTAAAATTTTTATGGGAGATACTGGATCCTTGTCCTTAGGAGGATCTCTTGGGGCAGTTGGAATAATAACTAAACATGAAATTGTGCTTGCAATAACAGGCGGACTTTTTGTGCTCGAAGCAGTTTCTGTAATGGTTCAGGTTATTTCTTTTAAACTAACTGGAAAACGAATTTTTCGAATGGCACCAATTCATCACCACTTCGAGAAGAAAGGTTGGCCAGAATCTACGGTGGTAATAAGATTTTGGATCATCTCTATCATTTTAGCAATGATAGGATTAGCGACTTTAAAGTTAAGATAATGAACAAAATCAATAATATTTTTTTAAAAAAAAAAATATTAATTTATGGATTAGGAAAAAGTGGAATATCTACTTATAATTTTTTAAGACATAAAGCTCAAATAAACTTATTTGATGACAATCCTAAAAATGATACTAAATTCACTAAAAAGAGTCTTAGCTTTAATAAAATTCTTAAAAGTAAATTTGATTTCATCATAATTAGTCCAGGAATAGACTTTTCTAAATGCAGATTATCAAAATATTTAAAGCAAAATTCTTCTAAAATTTACACAGATCTTGATGTTTTTTGCTCGTTTTTTAGTAATGACAGTATTACGATCACTGGCACTAACGGTAAATCAACTACTGCAAAAATTTTATATGATGTTCTTAGGAGTCAAAAGAAAGATGCTAGGCTAGTTGGAAATATTGGTAATCCCATTCTATCAGAAAAAAAAATTTCCAAAAAAACTTTTTTTGTAATTGAAGCATCTTCTTATCAACTTGATTATAGTAAAATTTTTAAATCAAAATATTCAGTAATTCTCAATATCACTCCTGATCATATTGAAAGGCATAAAAATTTTAAAAATTATATAGAGGCTAAATTTAAACTGCTAGATTCACAAGCTATAAAATCTGTAGCTTTTGTAAAAAGAAATGATCCTGTTATTGCCAAAAGATTGAGAAGTAAAAACTATAAACAAAAAATTATTAAAATAGATACTTCGCTTCGACCTTCAATTTTTAATAAAATTAAAAATAAGTATTTCATGTCATCTGGTAATAGAGAAAATTTGATTTTTGTATTAAAAATATGCAAAATTTTGAGTCTTAACAAAAAAAAAATATTAGAAACAATAAATAAATTTAAAGGATTAAAATATCGTCAACAAATAATTTTTGACAATAATCATTTAACTATAATTAACGATTCAAAATCTACTAGCTTAGCTTCATCAGAGAACCTTCTTAAAAACCTTAAAAATGTTTACTGGATTTTGTGTGGTATACCAAAAAAAGGAGACAAGTTCAATCTCACTAAATTTCAATGTAAATATTTCAAGGGCTATATATTTGGCAAACATCAAATAGAATTTAACAAAAATCTTAAGAATAAATTGACAATTAAAAAGTTTAAAAATTTAAAAGATACACTCAATCAAATATTTTTAGAGATTAAATATAACAAAGTAGAAAAAAATACAATTTTATTTAGTCCAGCTGGAGCATCATTTGATAATTTTAAAAATTTTGAGGATAGAGGTTTATATTTCAATCAAATAATAAAAAAATATTTAAATGCAAACAGATAGTTTTCTTTATAAATTTTATTATCAGTGGTGGAAAAATATTGATAAATCTATTTTTTTTGTAATTAGTTTATTATTTATTATTGGTCTCTTCTTTTCTTTAGTCTCTACTTCTTTAATAGCTTCTGATAAATTAAACACAAATAGTTACTTCTTTTTTTTTAAACACTTAGTATATGTTGTTATTGGGATATTTATTGTTTTTATATTTTCTTCTTTAAAGAAAGAACAATTAATTAAATATTCAATAATACTTTTTTTTGTTTCCTTAATTTCATTAGTGTTAGTTCCAATTATAGGTGTAGAGGTCAAGGGTTCCAAGAGATGGATAGATCTATTCTTTTTACCAAGGTTTCAACCTATAGAAGTTCTAAAGCCTTTTTTAATAGTTTTTTTGGCAGCCATTCTTTGTACTGAAAAAACTAATATAATGATTAAGTACATATTAACGACATTAACTATCTCAATTATATCTCTTTTACTAATAGTTCAGCCAGATATAGGGCAAACTTTATTAGTAATTTTCTCTTGGTCTGTTTTAATTTTTACATCAGGGATTAATATTTTTATTCTTTTAGCATTTTTCTGCCTAGCAATAATTTTGCTAACATATTTAATAATATACGTACCTAAGTTTAACTATATTCAGGGACGTATACTGTCTTTCTTTGATAGGGAAACTGGAACTCACAATTTTCAATCTGACAAAGCAATAGACTCAATTACTAGTGGAGGTTTTTTTGGTAAAGGAATAGGAGAAGGGATACTTAAAAACAGAGTGCCTGAGGCGCATACAGACTATATCATCTCTGTAATTTCCGAGGAATTTGGGGTGGTGGCAATAATGTTAATTTTATTATTGTTTTTAATTTTCATTTATATGGTCTTTAAAAAAATTAGTTTTGAAACAGATGATAAAATCAAATTAATATTAATCGGTTCAATAAGTTTAATATTGATGCAAGCAACAATTCATATTGGGGTAAATATTAGATTATTTCCAACGACTGGTATGACTTTACCTTTCTTAAGTTATGGAGGATCATCGATTATAAGTACATCTATATTAGCAGGCATCATATTAAATTTAACTAAAAGAAAAATAAATTAATTAATGAAAAAAAAAATTTTGGTTAGTACAGGTGGATCGGGTGGACATGTATTACCAGCTTTGACAATTTACGATCATTTAAAAACCGATTACGATATGTTTATTTCAAGTGATCAAAGAGGCTTAAAATATTTTGAAACAGAAAAGTACAAATCTTTTATTGTCGATACTCCAAAACTGAAAATTTCTATTTTTTTTCCTTTTGTAATTTTTAAAGTATTTTTATTAATAATAAAATCTTTAAGTATTTTAAAAAAAGAAAAAATTTCAATTTTAATTTCTACTGGTGGATATATGTCATTACCATTATGTTTTGCTGCAAAATTATTGGGTATTAAAATTTTTTTAATTGAACCAAATATGGTTATGGGTAGAGCAAATAAATTTTTTTTAAATTTTTCAAAAATTATTATTTGTTACTCAAAAAATATTATTAATTATCCTAAAAAATTTGAAAACAAATTAAGAATTTGTAAGCCTTTGCTAAGAAAAAAATATTATGAAGAATTAACAAATATTCAAGAAAAAAGGTTATTTACTATTACTATTATAGGGGGTAGTCAGGGTGCCAAAATATTTGATAATTTATTACACCAAACTTTAGCTAAGGTTTCAAAAAGTATAAAAATAAAAATTATTCATCAAACAAATGATAGTAATCAAAATTTTCTTATAAATTTTTATAAAGAAAATAAAATTGAACACCATGTTTTTGTGTTTGAAAAAGATCTCAATAAACTCTTAATTAAATCTGATTTATGTATTACAAGGGGCGGAGCTTCAAGTTTAGCAGAATTGTCATTATTAAAAGTTCCATTTATCTCTATCCCCCTTCCATCATCTATGGATAACCATCAGTATGAAAACGCAAAACTTTATGAGGATCAAAACTCTTGTTGGATTATAAATCAAAAAAATTTTGACAAACAAAATTTTGAAGATCTTTTGCTAAAAATAATTAAAAATAAAGAGGAATATTTGGTTAAAAAAAAGAATTTAGAAAATTTAAATTATCAAAATACATGGAATAATGTTAATCAAAATTTATTATCAATTTTAAATGAAAATTAAATTAGCAAAAACTGAGTTAATACATTTTATTGGTATTGGTGGTATTGGTATGAGTGGTTTAGCTTTAATAATGAAAGGCAAAGGTTTTAGGGTCCAAGGTAGCGATATCTCTATTAATAAAAATATAGAAAGGCTTAGAAAAGAAAAAATAAAAGTTTTAATAGGACATAAAAAACAAAATATAAATAAGGCAACAATATTGGTTGTATCCTCAGCTATTAAAAAAAATAATCCAGAAATGTTAGAAGCAATAAGGAAACAATTGCCCATTTATAAAAGGGGAGAAATGTTGGCAAATATTGTATCTTTAACAAAAAACATTGTTGTAGTGGGTTCACACGGTAAGACTACCACCACATCTTTAATAGCTTCTATTTTTCAAGAAACTAGAATAGATCCAACTATTATTAATGGTGGTGTGATAAACTCTATAAATAATTCTGCAAAACTTGGTAAAAGTGAATGGTCAATATTAGAAGCCGATGAATCAGATGGTAGTTTTATTCACACACCCCCAACATACGCTATCATAACAAATATTGATAGAGAACACATGGATTATTATCAATCCATGGATAAATTAAATAAATATTTTGTAAACTTTGTTAATAAAGTTCCATCCTTTGGAAAATCATTTATTTGCTTAGATAATAAAAATAACAGAAGCTTAATAAGAAAATTAAAAAATAAAAATTTTTATACTTATGGATTAGAAAATAAATCTAATTTTAGTATTAAAAATATAAAACAATTTAGAGAATACTCAGAATATGATTTAAAAATTAAATTACCCAATAAGAAAATTGAAATAATTAAAAAAATAAAAATTCCATTATTAGGTTTACATAATATTAAAAATTCAACAGCTGCAACTGCCTTAGCACTTACTGTTGGCTTAAGTATTTCAAATATAAAAAAAGGACTGAAAAATTTTAAAGGTGTTCAAAGAAGATTTAATAAAATTTTTACCTTTAACAACGTAGATTTCTTTGATGACTATGCTCATCATCCAACTGAAATCAAAGAAGTTCTAAATGGAGTAAAAAAGGTTTACTCAAATTATGAAAAAATATGTATTTTCCAGCCACACAGGATATCAAGATTGAAAGATTTAAAAACAGAATTTGCCTCTGCATTTAAAAATGCAGACAAAGTAATTCTTTTTCCAATATATACCGCAGGTGAAAAAATCAAGTTAGGTTTTAACTATTCTGATTTTGCAAAAGAGATAATTAAAAAATCTAAGGTGGAACTATTTCTAATTAACGATAAATATCAATTAGCAAAATATATAAAACATAATATTTATGGAGATAAGATAGTAGTTGGTATGGGAGCAGGTTCTATTTCATCATGGATGAGAGAAATACCAAAATTCTTGAAATGAGTGATTATTTAAAAGAATTATCATTGGAATTTAATGAAAATCTTAAATTAAACTACGATTTAAAAAAAACAAATTGGTTTAATATCGGTGGCAAAACAAAGATTTATTATAAAGCAAAAAATTTAAAAGAATTGATCAAGTTTTTAAAAAAGATAAGCAATAAAGAAAAAATTTTTATTTTAGGAGGGGGCTCAAATACTTTAATAACAGACAATCAGTTTGATGGTGTTGTAATAAAATTATTAAATGATTTTAATAATATTTCATTATTAGCTGATGAAATTATTATTGCGGGTAGCTCTGTAAGTGATAAATCACTGTCAGAATTTGCTATAGATAATGGTTTGGGTGGCTTTGAATTTTTATCCTGCATCCCAGGTACAATTGGTGGTGGTATTAAAATGAATGCAGGATGTTTTGGTAGAGAATTTAAAGATATATTAATTTCTATTCAAGCGGTGAATAAATCAGGTAAAGTTTTAACTATTCCAGCAAAAGATATAGATTTTAAATATAGAGACAGTGGACTATCTGATGAGCTTATTTTTTTAAGTGCATCATTTAAGGGATACAAAAAAGAGAAATCACTTATTAAGAGTGAAGTTCAAGGACTAATAAAAAAAAAAGAACTAGCTCAACCCACAAGGATAAAAACTAGTGGTAGCACATTTAAAAATCCTATTAACCAAACAGATAAAAAGGTATGGCAATTAATAAGTGAGTCTGTACCACTTGAAAAGTCATTTGGAGATGCCTCAATTTCAAGGAAGCACTGTAATTTCTTTGTAAATAAAGGTAACGCTAAATTTGAAGATATGAAAAATTTGATCGAATTTGTAGCCGATTGTGTTTTAAAAAAAACTGGAATTAAGCTTGAAACAGAAATTAAAATTGTAGAATAATTTGAAAAGAAAAATATTAATTATTTCAGGGGGTATTTCAAAAGAAAGATTGATCAGTCTTGATACAGGTTTTCAGGTGGAAAAAGAATTAAGAAAAAATTCATATAAAGTAAAAATCTCTGAGCCAAATAATAATCTAGAAAAGACAATCAAAAAATTTAAGCCTGATGTGATTTTTAATGCTTTACACGGTCAGTTTGGAGAAGACGGTTACATCCAAACTATACTAGAAAGGTTTAGAATACCTTATACTCATTCAGGTGTAATTGCATCTGCAATAGCAATGGACAAGGAAATATCTAAAAAATTATTCACAAAATATAAAATAAATACTCCTAAATTTCTTACATACTCATTTGATAAAAAAAAATCTCAACTAGTTAAATCTATTAAAAGTAAATTAAAATTCCCAGTTGTTGTCAAACCATTAAATGAAGGATCAAGTGTGAATGTATTTATTTGTAATAGAAAAAACATATTTAAAATATTGAATTCACTTAAAAATTATAAAAAAGTAATGATTGAGGAATTTATAGGAGGTCGAGAAATACAAGTTGCAATCTTAGGAAATAAAAAATTAGGAGCTATTGAATTAAAACCTAAAAGAAAATTTTATGATTATCAAGCCAAGTATAATACTAACGCCAAAACACAGCATATTATAAAAATTGATCTATCAAAAAAAAAATTAAGTGAAGTATTATATATGGCCCATAAAGCTCATAAAATTATTCGATGTAGAGGAGTTACTAGGTCAGACTTTAAATATTTTAAAGGTAAATTTTATTTGTTAGAGATTAATACTCAACCAGGAATGACAAAGCTTTCTTTAGTCCCTGAAATAGCTGCTCACCATGGAATGAGCTTTATAGAATTAATAGAGTGGATATTAAAAGATGCGTCAACAAATAGGTAAAAAAGTTTTATTATATTTATTTTTATTCCTAATAGTTGGGTCAATAAACAATAATACATTAACCAGAATTCAATTTGAAAATATTAAAAACATTGAAATTTCAGGATTAAACGAAAATGAAAATATAAATCTTTTAAAAGATATTGAAAATCTAAATTTAAAAAATATTTTTTTCCTAAGTGGAAATAAAATTTCAAAAATAATAAGTTCAAGTACCTTAGTTGAAAATTACACGATATTTAAAAAATATCCTGACACTATAGATATCAAGATTGAAAAAACTAACTTTTTGGCAAAAATTAATAGAAATGGAAAAATGTTTTTAATAGGATCAAATGGAAAGTTATCTGATATAAAACTTTTAGATAAAGAACTACCTTTTATATTTGGTAAACCAAAAATAGATGAATTTATAGAATTTACCAATGTAATTGAACAATCAAAGTTTTCACTTAATAAAATTAAAAATCTATATTTTTTCCCATCTAAAAGATGGGATTTAGAACTTAAAAATAATATAATTTTAAAATTATCAAAGGATTATACTAGACTTTCATTAGACCAAGCTTTTGAATTTTTAAATGACAATAATATCAATGGTATTAAAATTGTTGATGCAAGAATTAAAAATCAAATTATTTTGAATGATTGATAAATTAAGTATCGAAGCTTATTTAAGTATTTCAAAAAAAAAATATGAGATTTACTTATTGGATAAAAAAAATTTAAAAAATATTTATAAGGAAGAACTTGATGTAGAAAATGATACAGATCTAATCGATTATAATTTATTGAGTAACTTTCTTGATAAAAATATTTTTAAAATTGAAAAATTAATTGGTAATTTTTTAAAAACTATTATTTTGGTAATTGAAAATGAACAAATTTTGAATTCTTCAATTGGAATAAAAAAACAAAATTATGGGGAAAAAATAAATAAAGATTATTTAGAAAGTTCTTTAGGTGAGCTAAAAGATTTATTTAAAGAAAACTATCAAAATAATAAAATTATACATTTTACACTAAATAGATATTTAATAGACGGTTTAGATTGTAAATCTTTTGATAAAGAAATTGATGCTGAACATATGTGTGTTGAAGTAAATTTTATTTCAGCACCAAATATTTTAATTAAAGAAATAAGCAATGTTCTCGAAAAATATCAGATAAAAATAGATCGTCTGTTTGAAAAAAAATATATTAAAAACTTTTTTCAGGGAGAACATTTAGACTTATCTTTAATTGCTTATAAAATACAAAACGGTCACAATCAGAATGAAATTTCTTTAGTTTCAAAAAGCCTGAAAAAAAAAGGCTTTTTTGAAAAATTTTTTCAATTATTTAGCTAGTGTCGTCTTATCTGGTAACATTAGTTGTTTTTTAATTTTAGCAGATACAAACTAAATGTTAAATGTGTCTTACTTAACTCAAAAAACAATAAAAAATAATATTTCTTTTAGTGGTATAGCTTTACATAATGGGCACAATGTTAATGTTTGTATAAAGCCCGCAGAACCTGATTATGGAATTGTTTTCAAGAGAGTTGATTTAAAATCAAATAATATTATTTTCCCGAATTTTAATAATGTCACAAACACATCTCTAAACACAACAGTAGAGAATGAGTTCGGTGCACGAGTTTCAACAATAGAACATTTGATGGGTGCTTTATTTGGTTTAGGAATTGATAATGCACTAATTGAAATTGATAATGAAGAAGTTCCAATCTTAGATGGCTCAGCAAAAGTATTTATAGATAAAATAATTTTATCAGGATTTGAAGTAAGCAACTCTCCAATTAAAGTTATAAAAATAAACAAAGAGATAAAATATTCAAATGGAGAAAGATTTATATCCATCAAACCTTCAACACTAAGTTTAGATATTGACTTTGAATTGAAATACAAAAATAAAATCATAGGAAACCAAAGAAATAAAGTCAAAGTATACGAAGATGATCTTAGAGAAATTTATAATTCTAGAACCTTTTGTTTATTTGAAGATATTGAAATTATCAAAAAAAATGGACTGGCAAAAGGCGGTAGCTTAGAGAATGCCATAGTAGTTAAAGACGAGGAAATATTAAATTCAGATGGACTCAGAAACGATAAGGAATTTGTAAATCATAAAATTTTGGATTGTATCGGAGATCTTTATACTTCAGGTTACAGAATTGTAGGAAGTATAGAGTGTTCTCAGGGTGGTCATTATTTTACAAATCAACTATTAAGAAAAGTTTTTCAAAATAAAGAGAATTTTTCTATTCTAGAGATAAAGGAAAAAAATCTGCCACACACTCTAATTAATAGAAATTTTCTAAAATCTATTGCTTAAATCTAACGGTTCTTTTAAATTTAAGTTAAAATCTATATATTAATTTTTGTGAAAAAAATTTATTTTTTTATATCTATATTAGTATTTATTATGAACATTTCGTGTTCAAAAAATATTAAAGAAAAATCAGTTATAAATGAAACCGAACTTAACGAGCAAGTTCTAGAGGCATATAAAGAAGGATTGAAATCTTTGAATGATGGAGATGTTTTATTTGCAGCAAAAAAATTTAATGAAGTAGAGATTTTATATCCTTTATCTGTTTGGGCACCAAAGTCCTCTTTGATGGCTGCATATGCTTATTATTCTCAAGATTACTATAGCGACGCAATTGCAGAACTAGAGAGACTAAAAAAAGTTTACCCAAGATATAACCATATGGATTATGTTCATTATTTATTAGCCATTTCACACTATGAACAAATAGTAGATGAAAAAAAAGACTTACAATCTTTAGTTAAAGCAAAGCAAAATTTTAATTTTTTAATAAAAGAGTTTCCAAATTCAGAATACGCACTTGATGCAACTTTTAAAATTGATTTAATAAATGATATTTTAGCAGCAAAACAAATGTATTTAGGAAGATATTATATTGATAGAAAAAAATGGATAGCAGCTATTAATAGATTTAGAACTGTTGTAGATGAATTTGAAACAACTGAATATACTGAGGAAGCTCTTCATAGATTGGTTGAAGTGCATTACAAAATAGGATTAAAAAATGAGGCAAAAAAATATGCAAATATTTTAGGTTACAACTATCAGTCTTCTGAATGGTATGAAAACTCTTACATAATTTTTAACAAAAAATATGAGGAAAATAAAATAATGAAAATTAAAAAAGAAAAAGAGAAAAGTAATTCAATATTTAATAAATTTATGTCTCTATTTGGTTGAGATGGAAAAAAAAAAAATTCAGATAAAATATAAGAATTATTTAAAATTATTACAAAAATATAATAAATATTATTTTGAAAAAAATGAACCTCTAGTTTCAGATAAAGATTTTGATCAATTAAAAGAAAACATTTTTTCACTCGAAAAAAAATATACTTTTCTTAATTCAAAAAATTCTCCATCTAAAACTGTTGGCTTCAAACCTTCAAAAAATTTTAAAAAAGTAAATCATAAAGTTCCAATGCTATCTTTAGCAAATGCTTTTTCGGAGGAAGACTTATTAAATTTTGAAAAGAAAATTACAAATTTTTTATCAAAAAAAACTGATTTTAAAATATTTTATAGTGCTGAGCCAAAAATTGATGGTATTTCAGCCTCACTAACATATAAAAATGGAAATCTTGTTAGGGGTTTGTCAAGAGGAGATGGTAAGGAAGGTGAGGACATAACTAAAAATTTATATACCATTGAAGATATACCAAAAAAAATTTTATCTAAAGATTTTCCAGAAGATATTGATATTAGGGGTGAGGTTTTTATTCAAAATAGTGATTTTGAATATTTAAAAGATAAATTTGCAAATCCAAGAAATGCAGCCTCAGGTTCGTTAAGACAAAAGAATTCTGAAGATACTAAAAAAATTCCATTGAAATTTATTGCTTATACTTTTGGTTTTGAAAATGGTTTAAAAGTTGAAAATCAATCAGATTATTTAAATAAATTAAAACAATGGGGTTTTAAAATTAATCCTTTAAATAAATTGATAAGTGGAGTTAAAAATTTAATAGAAAATTATAATGAGGTAGAAAAAAAAAGAGCTGATTTAGATTTTGACATAGATGGAATTGTTTACAAAATTAACAATTTTACACTTCAGAAAAGGCTTGGAAATGTTGCTAATGCACCCCGCTGGGCTATTGCACATAAATTCTCTTCTAATAAGGCTGTATCCCAAATCAAAGATATTGAAATTCAAATTGGAAGAACTGGCGCTTTAACCCCAGTCGCAAAAATCAAGCCAGTTAATATTGGTGGCGTGCTTGTATCCAATGCAACCTTACACAATGAGGATGAAATTGAAAGAAAAGACATTAGAATTGGTGACACTGTAACTGTAGAAAGAGCTGGAGACGTAATACCTCATATAATTTCTGTAGATTTTAAAAAAAGAAAAAAAGACAATTTAAAATTTATTTTTCCAGAAAAATGTCCTTCATGTGGTTTAAAAACAATTAAAGAATATAATTTAATAACTAAGAAAAAAGATGCTGTTAGGAGATGTTCTAGTGAAGGTTATTTTTGTGAGAAAATATCTGTAGAAAAATTAAAGCATTTTGTTTCAAAGGAAGCCTTTAATATTGATGGCCTGGGAAAAAAAATTGTAGAAAGTTTTTGGAGCTTAAAATTAATCCAATTTCCTCAAGATATATTTAAATTAGATTACAATAAAATTGAAAATTTAGAAGGATGGGGAAAACTATCTGTAGAGAATTTAAAATATTCTATTAATGAAAAAAAAAATATCTCCTTAGATAGATTAATATATGCTTTGGGTATAAGGCACATAGGTTTAGAAAATGCAAAATTATTATCAAAATACTTTATATCCTTTTCAAACTTTAAAAATTTATCAAAAACTAATAAATATAATGAATTATTAAATATTGATGGAATTGGTGAAACACAGGTTAATTCTGTAAAAAATTTTTTTTCAGTTTCAATTAATCTAAAAGTTTTAAATGAGCTTGAAAAATTATTAAATATAAAAAAATCAAAAAACGAAGATAAAAATGGTTTATTAAAAGACAAATCTTTTTTAGTAACAGGTAAGTTAAATAATATAAGTCGAGCAGAAGTAAAATCATTAATTGAGGAAAATTCTGGAACAACAGTGAGTAGTGTATCTAAAAAATTAAACTATTTAATTACTGGTGAAAAACCAACCAAGAGAAAAATTGAAGATGCAAAAATGCTTAAGATAAAAATCATAAATCAAGATGAATTTTTAAAAATGTTAAATAAGACTAGTTAGCCACTTTTTTTCGTTTGAATTTAAATATTTTGATATTTTAGAATACACATTTAAATGATATTTAAATAAATAATTTTTTTCTGATCTTGTTAGTAAATTAAAATTTATTAAATCTTTTTCAATTGGTGCCATTGTTAAATTTTCAAAAAACAATTTATTATTTTTTTTCTTAACATAAACTAAATTTTCTATACGAATTCCAAATTTATCTTTTTTATAAAAACCGGGTTCATTACTTAAAATCATACCCTCTTTAATTTTCACCTTATTTATCTTGGATATTGACTGTGGTCCCTCGTGTACGTTTAGAAAAAATCCAACACCATGGCCAGTCCCATGAGCATAGTCTAAATTACTCCTTTTGAGGAATTTTCTAGCTCTGATATCAATTTTTTTTCCAATATTGTCTGTTTTTAGGTTTGAGTTTGCTACTGCTATATGTCCTTTTAATACTTTTGTGAAAATATTTTTTATATTTTGACTTTGTTCAGAAAAACAAAGAGTTCTAGTAACGTCTGTTGTTCCATATTTATATTGTCCACCTGAGTCACACAAAAATATATCTTTTTTTTTAATAATCCTACAATTCTCTGGTTTAGCTCGATAATGAACTATAGCTCCATTTTTTCCAGTTCCAGCAATTGTTTCAAAACTTGGATATAGATAATTTTTATTTTGTTTTCTGAATTTCTCCAATTTGTTTTGTGCTTCAACTTCAGTGATTGGTTTTTTATTAGTATTCTTTATCCAATATAAAAATTTAGTTAGTGCTGCACCGTCAGATATGTGTGATTTTATCATATGATTGATTTCAGTTTTATTTTTAATTGATTTAAAAAAATAGATAGGATCTTCTTTTTTTTTTATTTTAAATTTTGATTTAATTAAATTTTCAAAATAAATAGAGCAAGTGTTTTCATCAATAATAAAGCTATTACCTTTTAATTTAGAGATTTCTTTTATTTCTAAAATTTGATTAGACCTTAGAATCTTTTGACTAATTAGTTTTTTACATTTTATTTTATTAGCCATTAAATAAATTTTTTTTGATTTGCTAACTATCAATCTTGAGTTCGGCATTGGAGTATTAGGTCCATCTTTACCTCTGATATTTAAAGTCCATGCTACATTTTCTGGCGCACTGATAAAAAGAAAATCAGCCTTATTTTTTTTTAGATATTTTGAAATTTTATTTAATTTGGAATTTTGACTTTCTCCTACAATTTTTTTACCTAAATGGAAGAATGGATGTACATTATTGATTTTAGATTTTTCTATTTGATCTATGAGGTTTTCATTTATGAATTTTATATTATTAAATCTTAAAAAAAACCTCTTAATTTGTTTATAAGTAAATAAATTTGGATCTATGCCAAGAGTAAGATTTTTAAATAAATTACAATTAATTAATTTTTCGGTTCCAACAATTTTAAAATTCTTACCAGACTCAATCTGACTTTGAATTGTATATCTACCATCTGTAAATAAATAATTTTTATTTTTTAAAATTATTGCAAGACCAGCAGATCCACTAAAATTTGATATTACTTTAAGTCTGTTAACTTTAGAGTATTCAGTAAAATAATCATCATTTTTTGGAATAACATATCCATCTATGTTATATTGTTTAAATTTATTTCTTAAAATTTTAATTTTATTTATCACTTTATTCTTTTTTGGTATCTTATCCATCCTGGACTTCTGGTTCCTTCTTCTGCTTCAAAATCTTGGTTAAATTCAAAATCCTCTTCATTATTAAATTCATCATCAAAAAATGAATTTTTTTCTAAATTTTTTTCTGGCAACTCTTCTATAAACCTAGATGCCATACTATCTATCCAGTCACCTTGATAAAACCTATTCATAGAGAATGAAATTATAGCCTTCTGTTTGGCTCTTGTTATACCTACGTAAGCAAGTCTTCTCTCTTCTTCGAGGCCCTTTTGACCTTTTTCTTCAATGGATTTTTGATGAGGAAATAGTCCCTCCTCCCAACCTGGTAAAAAAACTACATCAAATTCTAAACCTTTAGCAGCATGCATTGTCATCATATTAACTTTTTCTCCATCCCATTCCTGATCAACAGATGTTGCAAGTGACACATGTTCTAAAAAACTTTCCAAAGTATCAAACTCTTTCATAGCACTTAGTAACTCTTTGATGTTCTCTAGTCTATTTTCATTATCTAAATCTTTTTTATTTTTTAGCATTGCTGAATAACCTGACTCGTCTAAAACAATTTGTAATAATTTAACATGACTCGATTTTTTAATTTTCAAATCGTTTCTCCATTTATTCAAAGAATTAATAAATACGCTTAGACCAATTTTAGCTTTAGGTTTAATAAGGTTTTGTTCTAACATCTTGATAGATGCTCTTTCTAAGTTTAAATGATTTTCTTTTGCAAATTCGTGAATATTTTTTAAAGTACTATCACCTATTGCTCTCTTAGGGTTATTTACAATTCTCTCATAAGCTAAATCATCTTTTTCTTGATGAATCAATCTAAGATAAGCAACGCAATCTTTAATTTCTGCTCTTTCATAAAATTTTGTTCCTCCTAAAATTCTATAAGGCATCCCAATTTTAAGAAATCTTTCTTCAAATTCTCTAGTTTGAAAGATGGCTCTAACAAGAATTGCAACATTATTATATGAAAATTTTTTCTCAATGTTTTTTTCTATCTCATCTGTAACTCCAATAGCTTCATCTTTACCGTTTTTAAAACAGTTTAATTTTACCAAATCTCCTTCTTCCATTGTTGTTGTTAATGTTTTTCCAACTCGATTTTGATTATTAGCTATAAGATTAGATGCAACAGATAGAATATTCTGTGATGACCTATAATTTTGCTCGAGTCTTATGACCTTTGTATTTTCATAAACTTGATCGAATTCAAGAAAATTCTTAATTTCAGCTCCTCGCCAACTGTAGATTGATTGGTCATCATCCCCGACACAACATATATTTTTATTTTTTTCAGATAAAAGATTAAGCCATTTACTTTGAATAAAATTTGTATCTTGATATTCGTCTACGAGAATATATTTAAAATTTTTAGAATATATTTCTCTTATATCTGAATAGTTCTCTAAGATTTTCACAGTATGTAAAATTAAATCACCAAAGTCACATGAATTTAAATCAATTATTTTTTGTTGATATATTTTATACAGAGGCAAGATGGTTTTTTCATAAATATCTTTTTTGTTAATAATGACCTCAGATGGATAATATCCTTTGTTCTTCCAACGATCTATAATCGCCAATATAAATCTTGGTGATAGCTGTTTAATATCTACATTCTCAGATTTACAAATATTTTTAATAAGTCTTATTTGATCATCAGTATCTATTATTGTGAAATTTGAATTTAGATTTGCAGCAGATGCATGTTTCCTAAGCAGTTTTGCACAAATAGAGTGAAAGGTTCCAAGCCAAGAAAGTCCAACTACAGCAGATCCCAAAATATTACCAACTCTATTTTGCATTTCCTTTGCGGCTTTATTTGTAAAAGTTACTGCTAAAATTTGATTTGGAAATGCCTTTTTTTCTTTAATAATATTGGCAATTCTGGAAGTTAGAACTTTGGTTTTGCCTGAACCAGCCCCAGCGACAATCAAAAGTGGTCCATCTAGGTGTAATACAGCCTCTTTTTGAGGTTCATTTAGATTTTTCAAATAATCTTTGTTTATCATTTAAAATAATACTTTATAAGATTTCTTGATCAAAATGGCCAAGCAAAACTCATTTGTTAAAAATTTAAAAAACATTAGCAAATCAATTAATAGTCTATTAGAGAAAAATTTAAACAAGTTAAAATTTGATAATTTTAAAATTCTAGCGCGTAATAATAAAATTATACTCAGTGTTGTCGCAGTTTTTATTTTCTTTATTTCTTACCTTTTAGTACCCACAATTTATAAACAGGATGATATTTCAAAAAAATTAAAAAATGAGCTATTAAGTAAATTCAACTTAGAATTTACTTTTAATCAAAAACTAAATTATAACTTTTTACCAAGACCGCATTTTAAAAGTAAAGACACTTTAATAATTAAAAATCAAAAAAATATTGCAGAGATAAATCAAATTAAAATATACGTTTCTTTGGATAATTTATTTTCTATAAAGAATTTTAATATTAACGAAGTGATCTTGGAGGAAGCAAATTTTGAATTGAATAGTAAAAATACTAACTTCTTTTTTGAAATTTTAGATAACAATTTTTTAGATGCCGATTTAAAAATTAAAAATAGTAATTTGTTTTTTAGAAACTTGGATAAAGATGTTTTATTTATAAATAAAATTAAAAATTTAAAGTATTATTATGATCAAAATGAATTAAAAAATGTTCTTTATTCAGAAAATGAAATATTTAACACACCTTTTTCCTTAGTGGCAATTAATGATGAAGATGAGAAAAAACTATATACTAAGTTAAATATAGATTTTGCAAAATTACAAATCGAAAATATTTTTAATTATAATAATGATACTAAATCAGGTTCAGCTTCTCTACTTTTTAATAAAAAAAAAAGTATGATAAACTACAAAACTAATAAAAATTTTTTTGAATTTAATTATTATGATGAATTAGATAAACAGCGATTTTTATATAACGGAAAATTTAACTTTAAACCTTTTTATTCAACTCTTGATGGTAATGCAGAAGAAATAAATGTTTCTTATTTATTTGGAACAAATGCAATCATCTCTGAATTATTAAGAACTGGTATTTTCAATAACAAAAACATTGATTTTAAATTAAATATAAATGCGAACAAAATTAGAAATAACAGAAATTTTGTAAATTTTTTCTTAAAATCTAAAATTCAAGAGGGCCTAATTGATATAGACAATACAAAAATAGAATGGAACGATAAATCTATTATAAAACTAACAGACACATTAATTTTTGTCAAAGACGGTAAACTGTTTCTTGATGGAAAATCAAAAATAAATATTATTAATGTAACAAATATTTATAAGTTTTTTCTAACTCCAAAAAATTTTAGAAAAAAAATAAAAACAATCGACTTGGGTTTTTCTTATTCATTTGATGAAAAAGTATTAATGATAAGTGATATTATGATTGATGGTAAATATAATCAAAAAGTAAACAACAAATTAGATGATATTTATTTTCGTGGTTCTGGTATACAAAATAAAATTTATTTAAAAAATATGATTAATAATTTGCTAAAATCTTACGCTGGATAGATCATCTTTTTAGGATCTACTATTTTTTTGTAATCTTTTTCAGTGATTAGCCCTGTTTTTAATGTTTCATATTTTAAAGTAGTATTGTTTTTTAGTGCAGTCTTTGCAATCTTAGCGGCATTGTCATAGCCGATATGAGGTGCAAGTGCAGTAACGAGCATTAAAGAATTATCTAAATGTTCCTGAATTTTCTTTTTATTAGCCTTTATTCCCTTAACACAATAAAGAGCAAAATTTTTGGTACTGTCAGCTATTAAATCTATTGATTGCAAAATATTATGTGCAATCAAAGGTTTGAAAACATTTAATTCAAAATGACCATGAGACCCAGCCATTGTTATGCCATTATGGTTTCCAATAACTTTCACACAAATCATTGTAACAGCCTCACATTGAGTGGGGTTAACTTTACCAGGCATAATAGAAGAACCAGGCTCATTTTCAGGTAAAATTAATTCTCCATAACCCGCCCTAGGACCTGATCCTAAAAATCTAATATCATTCGATATTTTCATTAAAGCTACCGCACATGTATTTAAAGTTCCAGAAAAATTAACTATTGCGTCATGAGCAGCAAGCTCTGCAAATTTGTTTGGCGCAGGTTTAAATTTTATTTTTGTAAATTTTGCTATTTCTTTTACTATTTTTTTATCAAAGTTTTTTCTTGAATTTATTCCTGTCCCAACTGCAGTTCCACCTTGAGCAAGAAATAAAATCTCCTTTAAAGCATGTTCAATTCTTTCGATCCCCTTTTTAACTTGAACATGGTATCCTGAAAATTCTTGACCCAATGAAAGAGGAGTTGCATCTTGAAGATGTGTCCGTCCAATTTTTACTATGTTTTTAAACTCCCTAGATTTTTTAAATAATTCTTTTTTTAAAATCTTTAAGTTTGGTAACAATTTACTTAATGTTTCTTTTGCGACGGAAATATGCATTGCAGTTGGAAAAACATCATTTGTAGATTGTGATTTATTTACATGATCATTTGGATGAACAGGTTTTTTTGAACCTTTTTTTCCTCTCATTATTTCTATTGCACGGTTAGCAATAACTTCATTAACATTCATATTTGTTTGTGTTCCAGATCCTGTTTGCCACACTTTTAATGGGAAATTATCATCTAACTTACCTTTAATTACTTCGTCAGATGCTTTAATAATCGCTTTAGATATTTTGTTACCAATTAATTTGTCCTTTGCATGAACTATTGCTGCGGATCTCTTAATGATTGCAATAGATTTAATGATAGAAATATTTACTAAAATTTTGCCAATATTAAAAAATTTATTAGATCTTTGTGTAGATGCGCCCCATAATTTATCATTAGGAACATTGACACTTCCAATGCTGTCGAATTCTTTTCTTAATTTCATTGATTAATTTCTAAGTTACAAATAATTATAAATATACAATAAATTATTAAAAACATACAGGAGCAATATGTCGAATTTTAGTAAAGTAGGAACTTTCATGAAAACTTTTGGCCAAGAAGTCAAAACAGAGCCCTCATTTAGTACAGATAAAATCAATAAATTAAGGATTGATCTTATTAAAGAGGAGTTAGAAGAGCTAACAGATGCCATGGACAAAAAAGATTTATTAGAAGTAGCTGATGCTTTAACAGATATTTTGTATGTAACTTATGGGGCAGGGCATGCATTTGGAGTTAACTTAGACAAGTGTTTCGAAGAGGTTCAAAATTCAAACATGAGTAAGTTAGATGAAGATGGAAAACCTATTTACAATGATGCAGGTAAAGTAATGAAAGGACCAAATTATTTCAAACCAGATCTTTCTAAATTTGTATCTTAAATTTCTAATTTTAGATCAACTGCTTCAGCGCTATGAGTTATAGATCCTACAGAAATTCTATCAACACCCGTTGACGCAACAGATTTAACCGTTTTCAAACTTATATTCCCTGAAGCTTCGGTTTCGTAATATTTGTTAGAGATTTTGACGCCTTCCTTCAAACTTTTAATACTCATATTGTCAAATAACACAGTGTTAAATTTAAGCCCCATTATTGATTTAAGTTGATTTAGACTATCCACTTCGACAGTAATCTTTCTTCCTTTTTTATTTTTGATAGCCTTAGTGACTAAACTTCTTAGATCTGAACTTGCTATATGATTGTCTTTAATTAAATATTCATCACTTAAATTAAATCGATGATTTGTTCCACCTCCTAACTTAACTGCATATTTTTGAATTACTCTTAAATTTGGAATTGTTTTTCTTGTACAACAAATTTTTGTTGTTTTTCCAGCTAGCTTTACAAACGCATTAGTCTTTGTAGCTATACCAGAAATGTGAGATAAATAATTTAGTGCAACTCTTTCAGCAATTAATATATTTTTTGCATTTCCCTTTATTAAAGCAACTAAAGAACCTTTTTTTACCTTTGATCCATCTTTCTTTTTAATTATGAATTTAATTTTACTGTCAATTAGCCCAAAAGCTTGTTTAGCAAATAACAAACCTCCTATCACAGCATTTTGATTTGATAAAAGTTTAATCGTAATAATTTTATTATTTTTAATTAAGCCTGAAGTGATATCTCCAGATGGATATAAGTCTTCATTAAGTGCTAGTTTGACTGTGTTGCGAATAAATTCTTTACTGAGTTTTATTTTTGACACTTATTTATCTTCCGATAGCTGCCATTTTCTCAACTGAAATTCTTGCTTTATCGATAGTTTCTTTATCCATAATTATTTCACCTGTTTCATTTTCTAAACAGTCTAAAATTTTTGGAAGGGTAATTTTTTTCATATGAGGACACATGTTACATGGCTTGATAAATTCAACATTTGGATTTTCTACTTCTATGTTGTCACTCATTGAACACTCAGTAACCATCATCACTTTTTTGGGTTGTTTTTCTTTAACATAATTAATCATACCTGATGTAGATCCCGCAAAGTCACTTGCTTTAATAACATCAGGTGGGCATTCAGGGTGTGCAATTATTTTTATTCCAGGATTATTTTTTCTAATATCATGTATTTCTTTCTCATTAAATTGGTCATGAACAATACAAATGCCTTTCCAAGAAATAATTTCTACATCGGTTTGTGATGCAACGTATTTTGCAAGGTAATCGTCAGGTAAAAATATTACTTTTTTAACTCCAAGTGATTTTACAATTTTAACTGCATTAGCAGATGTGCAACAAACATCAGTTTCTGCTTTAACTTCAGCAGAAGTGTTGACATATGAAACAACGGGGACACCTGGATATTTTTCTTTTAATAATCTCACATCTTTACCAGTTATTGATGAAGATAACGAACAACCCGCATCCATGTCTGGTAAAATTACTTTCTTTTCAGGGCTCATCAATTTTGCAGTTTCTGCCATGAAATGAACTCCTGCCATCAAAATTATATCTGCAGATGTTTTAGAAGCTTCAATTGCTAATGCCAAAGAGTCTGCAGAAAAGTCAGCAACACCATGATATATTTCAGGTGTTTGATAATTATGAGCGAGAATAACTGCGTTCTTTTCTTTTTTTAATTTATTAATTTTGTGGATGTATGGTGCATGAACTGACCACTCAATTTCAGGCATAACCTTAGAAATTTTTTGGTAAATCGGGTCTGTTGCTTGCTTTACTTCTTGTGTAAATTCCATGCAGATTTTTACCAATTTGAAACATAGTTGTCATTCATTTATTATGGGACATATTGCGGTCGTGCTGAAATTGGTAGACAGGCACGGTTGAGGGCCGTGTGGACCTAGTCCATGAGAGTTCGAGTCTCTCCGACCGCACCAAAATGAATTTTAAATAGGAGTTTTTGATGGATAAATTACTTTCCGTAATATTTATGATTGGGGTTTTGCTTTTAGTTCTTCCAAGTTTTTTAAAATCAAATTCTCAAGTAAAGCCATTTCTTAAAAATCTAAGTATATGGATTATTCTGGTTTTAATAATCTTAACGATTGTCTATTTATTTAATTAAATAATTAGTTTTTTATCCAATCAGGTTTTTTAATTCTTACTGAAGCATTTTTTGTATTAAAATCAACTTTTTCATTAAAATTATCATTTAAATATTTGACTAAAGCAAAAGGGTAATCGTTATCAATTAATACCTTACCTATTTCAATTTCATTGTTATAAATACTTTCTCCTTCATGTAATTTTCCATTTAAGACATTTATAGGAAATAATCTTTTTGAAAGCTTGTTCTTTAATTTAATTCGTGCAGTATTTTCTTGGCCAACATAACAACCCTTCTTGAAATCAATTCCATTTAATTCTTCGAAATTGCACTCAATACCAAACAATTTATCTTGTAACTTGTTTAAATCTTTTGGAACTATTCCAAGGCTATGACTTAAGGAATAATATTCTTTAAGGTCTGCATCATGGAGGTCTAGTTTTTTTAGAGACAAATAGAGCTTTTCTAAATTAATCATTAATCTAGCACCTAATTGTTTATTTCTTGGATCTAAAAAAATTGGATCTTCTCTAAACTTTAACGTAAACCCAGGAATATCTTGCGCTTTGTCAAAAGTTAAAAATTTTTCATAGCCAAAAGCAGCAACTACAAACTCATTACTAAGATTTAAAATTTCAACTTTTGATCTTAGTTTGTAAAGAGTAAGCTGCTTGAATAATCCTTCTGCTTGAGTTTTTTCACAATCTAAAAGATATCCCAACTTATATTTTACTATTATAAATTCATATAAAAATTTACCTTGAGGAGTAAGTAATGATGTAAAGCAACTAGTCTCTTTATTTACTTTATTAATGTCGTTACTTATGAGATTTTGAAGAAATTCTTTAGCATCTTCTCCGTTTATATAAAGAATTGCTCTATCATCTAAAATGTAAACGTTTTTGATATTCATATTTGATTAATTATAAGATGTAATATAATAACATTTTCTTAAAATGTTAGATCTTATAATTAAAAACGGCAAATGTTATATTGACGGAGAGTTAAAGGATGTAGATGTTGCTATAAAAAACAAAAAAATTCATAAGATCGGTCAAATTTCAGAAAAAGCTAAAGAAGTAATTGATGCAAATGCTCATACAGTTTTACCGGGATGTATAGATACTCAAACTCATTTTAGGGAGCCTGGATCAACAGATACAGAAGATCTTCATTCAGGAAGTAGAGCAGCTATTGCAGGCGGTATCACCAGTGTTTTTGAAATGCCTAACACCAACCCACCAACTTCTAATAAGAGAGAGTTTCAAAGAAAGTTAGATCTTGCTAAGAATAGAATGTATTGTAACTATGCATTTTATTTTGGAGCAACAGCTGACAATGCAAATGATTTAGCAAGTTTAAAAGACTTAGAGGGTTGTTGTGGAATTAAACTTTTTGCAGGATCTTCAACCGGAAATTTATTAGTGGCTGAAGAGGATGATATTGATAAAGTTTTTCAAAATAGTTCAAAAGTTGTTGCAGTTCATTCTGAGGATGAGGCAATATTAAAAGTTAATAAAAAACTTATTAAGCAAGGAGACGTTCATACTCACCCAGTATGGAGAAGTGCAGAGTGCGCAATTTCATCTACGAGGAGAATTGTTAGGATTGCTGAAAAATATAATAAAAAAGCACATGTTCTTCATATAACAACCAAAGAAGAGATTGACTTCTTATCACAACATAAGGGAAATATTACATTTGAGATTACCCCTCAGCATTTAACTTTATACGCACCTGATTGTTATGACAAACTCGGAACTTATGCTCAAATGAACCCTCCTTTAAGAGATAAATCTCATTACGATAGATTATGGTATGCGGTAAGAAATAATTTTAATGACACAATTGGTTCAGATCATGCTCCTCATTTAAAAATAAATAAAGACAAAGAATATCCGAAAACTCCATCAGGTATGCCAGGTGTTCAAACTTTAATGCCAGTGATGTTAAACCATGTGAATGAAGGGAAATTAACTTTAAAACAATTAATAAATCTTGTTTGTGAAAACCCTGTTAAAATTTTTGGTATTCAAAGCAAAGGATTTATTAAAGAAGGATATGATGCTGATTTTACAATAGTTGACATGAACAAAATTGTTGAAATTAAAAATGAAAATATTGAGAGCAAATGTGCATGGTCTCCATTTAATGGATATAAATTTAAAGGAACACCTACCCATACAATTATTGCTGGCAAAATTAAAATGCAGCAAGGTAAGATATTAGGAGATCCTGACGGGACACCTTTAAAATTTAGCTAAGTTTTACTGTAAAACTATTTACAAGAATTACACCAATTACAATTAAAAATAATCCTACTATTGCTTGCCAAGCTAAAGTTTGTTTAAAAAATATGTAGCCTAATATCGCAATTGTGAAAATTCCAAGTCCACTCCAAGTAGCGTAAACAATTGCAATTGGAAGTTTATTTACTACAAAAGTTAAGAGATAAAATGCACAAAGATAAAATATTGAAAGTGCAACAGTTGGTATTAATTTTGTAAAGTTTTGTGAGACAGGGAGCAGCATAGTTCCAGCAACCTCACAAAATATTGCGCCAACTAAAAAAATATAAGTTTTAACCATTAAGAATTTTATGTTTGATTAAGTCTTCTTTTATTTCACTTAATATTGCTGGATCATCGATAGTGGGTGGAATTTTATATTCAACACTATCCGCAATTTTTCTGATAGTCCCTCTTAGAATTTTTCCTGATCTTGTTTTAGGAAGTCTCTTTATAACAATCGCTACTTTAAACGCAGCTACAGGACCAATTTTTTCTCTAACCATTTGAATACATTCTTTAGATATGGTTTCATTATCTTTATCTACTCCAGATTTTAAAACAACCAAACCAATTGGTAATTGACCTTTTAGTTTATCTGCAATCCCCAACACCGCACATTCAGCAACTGATTGATGTTCAGATAAAACTTCTTCTATTGCTCCAGTAGATAATCTGTGACCAGCAACGTTAATAATGTCATCTGTTCTAGACATAATCCAAATGTAACCATCTTCATCAATATGTCCTGCATCATAGGTTTGATAGTAGCCATCATAATTTGACATGTAATTTTCTTTATATCTTTTGTCAGCATTCCACAGTGTAGGGAATGTTCCGGGTGGCAATGGCAATTTAACTACAATGTCTCCCATTTCATTTGGTTTTGCTAAAGATTGATCTGGTTTGATAATTTTAACGTCATAACCAGGCACTGCCTTGCAAGCTGAGCCATACTTAGTCTCCATCATTTCTATTCCTGTACAATTTGAACTAATTGCCCAACTTGTTTCAGTTTGCCACCAATGATCAATCACTGGAACTTTAAGTAAATTTTCAGCCCATTTGATAGTATCTGGATCTGCTCTTTCTCCAGCAAGAAACAAACTTTCAAAACTACTAAGATCATACTTTGAAAAAAACTTACCATCAGGGTCTTCTTTCTTTATTGCTCTAAATGCAGTTGGTGCAGTAAACAAAGATTTTACTTTATAGTCTGAAATAATTTTCCAAAATGCTCCAGCATCTGGAGTTCCAACAGGTTTACCCTCAAATAAAACTGTTGTACATCCTTTAAACAAAGGTGCGTAAACAATATAAGAGTGTCCAACAATCCATCCAATATCACTTGCTGACCACCAGATATCATTGGTATCAATATTATAAATATTTTTCATGGTCCACTTCAAAGCAACAATGTGACCACCAACATCTCTTACTATTCCTTTTGGAGTTCCAGTTGTGCCTGAGGTATATAAAATATATGCAAACTCATTGGAGTTCATCTCAACACAATCAGCTGGTTCTGCTTTAGATACAACTTCATCCCAGTTAATTTCAATAGGAACATTTAATTTTACCTCGTGACCTGGTCTTTGAAATAAAATCATCTTCTCTATTTTATGATTTGCAATTTTGATCGCTTCATCAACTAAAGGTTTATACTCAACTGTTCTTCCAGGTTCAAAACCACAAGAGGCGGTAACTAATAATTTCGCTTTACTATCATCAATTCTACTTGCAAGTTCAGTAGATGCAAATCCACCAAAGACTACAGAGTGTATTGCACCAATTCTTGCGCACCCAAGCATTGCAATTACAGCTTCAGGAATCATTGGCATATAAATAATTACTCGATCACCCTTGCTAACCCCTTGAGCTTTTAATGCTCCAGCAAATTTTGCGACTTTAGATCTAAGTTCCTCATAGGTAAATTTTCTTTTGTTACCTGTGATTGGGCTATCATAGATAAGAGCAGTATTCTCCCCTCTGCCTTGATCAATATGAATGTCTAAAGCATTGTAACAAGTGTTAGTTACTCCATCTTCATACCATTTATAGAATGGAGGATTAGATTTATTTAAAATTTTTGTAGGTTTTTTGAACCAAAAGATGTCATCAGCAGCGTCTTGCCAAAATTTTTCAGGATTATTTATTGAATGATTGTAAATTTTATTGAATTTATCTGACATATTTATTTGATTCGATTTAAGTAATTTAATTGGTTTTTAACTTATAAATTGTATTTAATTTTAAAAATTAAGTAAAATCAATGTTAATTAGTGACAATTTGCTCTTCATAAATCCATTTTTATTTGCTATTTAACGTGAACTTTGACTTGGGGAAACCTAAGTCTAGTTTATATAAACTAAAAATAAAAACTAACTAGAGAGGGAGTTTTTTATGAATAAACTAAAATTGTTTGCTTTGGCAGCTATGGCACTGATTGGATTTTCAGGTATAGCTATTGCAGCAGACGCAACCATGTTGAATCAGGATGATTTCGTAGGTATTTCATTTTGGATCATCTCTATGGGAATGTTAGCAGCAACTGCTTTCTTTTTCATGGAAGTTGGTAACGTAGCAGCAGGCTGGAGAACATCAGTTATTGTTGCTGGGCTAGTAACTGGTATTGCATTCATACACTACATGTACATGAGAGAAGTATGGGTTGCTACTGGGGACTCACCAACAGTTTACAGATATATTGACTGGTTAATCACTGTGCCATTACAGATGGTAGAATTTTATTTAATTCTAGCAGCTATCGGTAAGGCAAATTCTGGAATGTTCTGGAGATTGCTACTTGGTTCATTAGTAATGTTAATCGGTGGATACTTAGGTGAAGCTGGATACATCAACGCTACTCTTGGATTTATAATCGGAATGGCAGGTTGGGTATACATTCTTTATGAAGTATTCTCAGGTGAAGCTGGAAAAGCTGCAGCAAAAAGTGGAAGCAAGGCTCTTGTAACTGCTTTTGGTGCAATGAGAATGATTGTTACAGTAGGTTGGGCTATTTACCCATTAGGTTACATATTTGGTTACCTAACAGGTGGAGTAGATGCTGACTCACTTAACGTTGTTTACAACTTAGCAGACTTTATTAACAAAATTGCATTTGGTCTAGTAATCTGGGCTGCTGCAACTAGTGTTGCTGGTAAAAGAGCTAAGTAGTTTTACTTAATAATTTAAATTAAGGGCAGGTATAATTTTATACTTGCCCTTTTTTTTACCTGTAATAAAATTAAGTATAATAACTATACATAAATTTTAAAATGCATGTTAAATTAGATAAGTGGCACAAATGTTATGTCGATAAAGAAATCCTTAAAGAGCTATCAAAAAAATCTGACTTAAAAGGTCTTCAGCATATTTCAGTTTTTTTTGGATTATTAATTTTAACGGGAACTTTAGCATTTATCACATGGGGATCTTGGTGGTCTGTATTTTGGTTTTTAGTTTATGGTAATATTTATTCTTTCTCAAATCCATTATGGCATGAAACAGGTCACAAGACTGCTTTTAAATCAAAATTTTTAAATGAAATTTTTTATTATGTTTCATCTTTTATGTCTAACTTCGAACCCATAAGATGGAGATACACCCACTTTGTTCATCATGGAAATACTTACTCTACAGAAAATCCTTTTGATCATGAAATTGAATATGATAATAACTTAAAAGAAACTCCTAAAAGATTATTAATCAATATTACTCCCTTTTTAGGTTTATTTTTTTTTAAAAAACATATTGCATTTGAAATTATTCAACACGCCCTTGGTATTAAAACAAAGGTAATGCAAGATAGTATTCCCGAAAGTGTACAGTCAAAAGCGATATTTAATTCAAGAATTTATTTAGTTATTTGGTTAACAATTATTTTGTGGGCAATATTAGCTACAAGTTGGTTACCTATTCTTTATTTTTTATTACCACAATTTTACGGAAAAACATTACATAAACTTGTTGCTTTTACTCAACATGCTGGTCTTGCAAGGAATGTTAAGGATCATCGTCTTACTTCAAGAGAAATGTACCTAAATCCTATTTTAAGTTTTTTGTATTGGAAGATGGAATATCATTTGACACACCACATGTTTCCTACAGTACCCTCTTATAATCTAGATAAACTACACGATCACATTAAAGATCAACTTCCAAGAACAAATGAGGGACTGATTGATGCATATAAAGAAATCATTCCAGCAATAATGAAACAATCAAAAGAGGAAGATTATTTTCTGAAAAAAGACTTACCACAGTTACAAAATGTCTAAAAAAAGTCGTAGTCTAACTTTACTCACTTGCTCTATCTAAAGAAGAGCCTATATATAAAACATGCCAAAAATTACATACAATACGCACGATAATAACACCCACACTATTGATGTTCAAAATGGATTGACAGTAATGGAAGGCGCAATCCAAAATGATATTCCAGGTATTGATGCAGATTGTGGTGGAGGAATGTCATGTGCTACTTGCCATGTATATGTTAATGACGAGTGGTTAGACAAGCTTCCTGAAAAAGAAGATGGTGAGGAAGATATGTTAGATATGGCATTTGAACCAAAAAAAAATAGCCGATTAAGTTGTCAACTTATTGTTTCAGACATACTTGACGGATTGGTCGTAAACATTCCATCAAAGCAAGGATAAATGATAAAAACAGATGTATTAATTATTGGAGCAGGTCCAACAGGTTTATTTTGTGCACACCAACTTGGAATAATAGGACTAACTTGCGAGATAGCTGACAATTTGGATAAGGCTGGCGGACAATGTATTGAGCTTTATCCCGATAAACCTATTTATGATATTCCAGCAATCCCAGAGTGTACTGGTGAAGAATTAACCAATAATCTTTTAAAACAAATAAAGCCATTTAATATAAATTTCCATTTAAACCAAAGAGTGGAAGAACTTAAAAAAGTTGGAAATCGTTGGCATATAAAAACTAATGAAAATAAAGAATTTGATGTTGCAAGTATTGTTATTGCAGGAGGAGTAGGATCTTTTGAACCAAGAAAATTTCCAGTAAAAGAATGTGAAAAATTTGAGGGAAATTCATTATTTTATTCAGTTAAAGACAAAACAATTTTTAAAGATAAAACTATTTCAATTTTTGGTGGAGGAGACTCAGCACTAGATTGGGCTATAGAACTTTCTAACACGTCTAAAGTAAATTTAATTCACAGAAGAGATGGATTTAGTGGAGCAGAATCAAGTGTTCAAAAAGTAAAAGAATTAAATGATCAAGGTAAAATAAATTTATATACCAAATATCAAATGGAAGCTGTCTCAGGAGAAAATAATATTGAAACAGTTAAAATAAAACATGATGAGGGTGAAATTAAAGAGATTAAATCTGATTATGTACTTGGTTTTTTTGGTTTGATTATGCAGCTTGGTCCTATATTAGATTGGGGATTAAATATTGATAAAAAAAAAGTTGAGGTCAATACAGAAAATTTTGAAACCAATATAAATGGTATATTTGCAATTGGTGATATTTGTTCTTATCCAGGTAAATTAAAATTAATTCTTTCTGGTTTTCATGAAGGAGCACTTGCTGCAAGAGGTTGTTTTAAGTACGCAAAGCCCGATGAAAAATTAAGATTTGAATTTACAACAACCTCAAAAACTGCACAGGAAAGACTTGGAATTAAAAAATGATTGAGCTTTTCTCATCGGATACACCTAACGGAAAAAAAATAAGTATTATGTTAGAGGAAATAGGGTTCGATTACAAAGTTACTAAATTAGATTTAGCTAAGGGTGACCAATTTAAACCTGAATTTAAGAAGATTAGCCCTTTTGCAAAAATACCAACAATTGTTGATCATTCAAATAATAACCAAGCCATTTTTGAGTCTGGTGCAATCTTAATCTATTTATCGGAAAGAAGTGGCAAGTTTTATGACCAAGAGAATAAATTAAATATTGATCAATGGCTAATGGCACAAATGGGATTGATTGGACCAATGATAGGTCAATATCATTATTTTTACAGATTTAATAAAGGTTTAAGTGAAGTTGGTGAAAAAAGATATTTTGAAATGACCAAAAGTATTTATGGGGTTTTAGAAGATCACTTATCAAAAAATAAATATTTAGCTGGTGAAAGTTATTCAATTGCTGATATTGCCACCTGGCCTTGGTTAGCTAGACACGAGTGGCACGACATTGGTCTTAAAAATTATCAAAATTTATCAAGATGGTATTTAGAAATTGCAGATCGTGATGCAGTTATTAAAGGTTATGCTTTTATGGATAAAGATGCAGTTATACCAAAGCCTTAAATTTAGCTCATCAATCTATACAAAGAACTAAAAATTCCCATTCCAGACAATTCTATTGCTATAACTATAATGATTATTAAAATTATTTTTTTGTTCATTTAAGAAATAAGTAAAGTATCAAAATCGCCCAAATAAAAGGATAATAAAAATAGATATATTTTTTTGCAAACAAGAAAGAAATAGAATTTTGATATGCAGATTTTCTTTTATTTTTTCTAGTCATCAGCGTGAACTTTCTCATCTTTTTCATGCTTCTCTTGAGCTGCAATAGTATATTTAGCTACAGGTCTTGCCATTAATCTTTTTAATCCAATTGGCTCTGCTGTATCTAAACAATATCCATAAGTATCATCTCTAATTCTCATTAAAGCTTTATCAATTTCAGAAATTAGTTTTATCTGTCTATTTATAGCTTTCATTTCTACATTTTTATCAGTATAGGAACTTGCTTGGTCAACAATATCAGCTGAAATACTATTATCATCCATGCTTCCATTGTAAAGCGCTTCATTATTTGCCTTCACCAATTCTTTTTTCCATTCATTAAGTTTAATTCTGAAAAAAACTTTATGTTTTTCACACATATATTTTTCAGTGTCTTTTGGAATATATGTTTTTGAAATTTTGATAGGTGCTTTAATTGCAGCTTTCTTTGCTTTACTTACAATTTTAATTTTTGCTTTAGTGACTTTTTTCTTTGCTTTGGTAGTCTTTGGCATAGGTCAATTTTGAGCTCCGGAGTATATTCAGCAAATTAGGGGTGTCAAGCAACCTGATTTGATATAAATATTTATAAATGAGCATTAATAGCAAAAATATAAATAATATTTTTTATATTTTTGTTACAGCTCACCTAATTTTCTGGACTTTGATTCCATCGCTTACTAATCATAACTTACCTTTAGATACCATTGAAGCTTTAGCTTGGGGTAGTAATTTAGATTGGGGATTTAATAAACACCCACCCATGAGCGCTTTTTTTCCAGAAGTCTTTTATCAAATTTTTGGCTCACAAGATTGGGCTTACTATTTGCTTAGTCAAATCTTTTTAGTTATTTCATTCTGTTATGTTTTTAAACTCTCTAAGGAAATCTTAAATAATAATTTATTAGGCTTACTTTCAGTTTTATTAATTGAGACTATTTATTTTTACAATTTCACTTCACCAGAATTTAATGTAAACGTTTGCCAACTTCCATTTTGGTCGCTGACCGTTTATTATTCGTGGAGAATATTTAATGGAAAAAACATTAAATTTTCTGACTGTTTTTTAGTTGGTCTATTTGCGGCTTTTGGTTTTTTATCTAAATACTTGTTTCTTTATCTTTTAGTGTCAATTGATCTTTTGTTTATTTATCTAATTTTCATTAAGAAAGATCGAAAGTTTAATTTTAAATATTTGATAACGGCCGAAGTATTTTTGGTTGTATTGGTACCTCACTTTATTTGGCTTACTAACAATGAGTTTATTACAATTACTTATGGTCTTGCTAGAACAGGTTTAGAGCAATCAAGCTTAATAAACCATATTCAATTTCCTTTAATTTTTATAGGAAAACAAATTGGGATATTAATTCCATTTTTTATTTTAACTTGGCTATTAGTTCAGAAAATAAAATTTAAAATAAATTTTAAGGATAAAAAATTACTTTTTTTGTTATCCATTAATCTTTTACCAATCTTTTTAATGTTTTTAACTTCATTTATAACTGGATCAAAAATTAGAACTATGTGGATGACACCATTTTATTTATTTTTTGGTACATTCTTCGTCTATATGCTTCAAACTCAAATCAATATAAAAAGATTAAAACCATTTGTGATTGGATTTGTATTCTTTTTCTTTTTATCACCAGCGCTCTATGCATATGTATCAATTTCAAAAGACGAAAAAAGAACAGATTATCCAGGAAAAGAAATTGCTATCAAAACACAATACGCTTGGGACCAACAATTTGACTCGGAGATTAATGTAGTTTTAGGTAATGAATGGAATGCTGGTAATTTATCTTTTCACTTAAAATCAAGACCAGTTTGGGAAGGTTTTGTAGAAAGATCTAAACTAGATCAATTGAAAGATTACATGTGCCTTGATAATGTTTGTGTGGGCTCAAGATAGTTTATGAAAAAGTATACAATTTTAATTCCTATTTATAACGATAGAGATTCTTTAACAAAATTAATTGAAAATATTAATGAAGAGCTAAATGGAGTAAATGCTGAAATATCAATTTTAGTAATAAATGATGCCTCATCACAACAAATTATAGATACTTACCCAAATCTAGAAAACATTCATTCTTTTGAAATCATCAATATGAAACAAAATAGAGGACACGCAAGGTGTATTGCCTCAGGATTGAAATATATTTATGAAAAAAAAGAGTTTGATTATGTAATACCAATGGATGGAGATGGGGAAGATAGACCTGAGGAAATTAAAAATTTTATTGAACTTTCTGAACGGGTAGGAGAACAATCTATTATAGGAGAAAGAGTTAAGAGATCTGAAGGGTTATTTTTTCAAATATGCTATAAATTTCACAAGTTTTTAACTTTAGCATTTACAGGTCAGTCAATTAAATTTGGAAACTTTACTTGTCTATCAAAATCAACAATTGAAAAAATGTTAAAAGAAAAAGCTACCTGGAGTAGTTTTTCCGGGTCATTAAGAAAAATAGAGAAAGATTTAGTACCTTTACCATCTATTAGAGGAACCAGATATTTTGGACCATCACAAATGAGTTTTTTCAATTTATTAAAACACTCTCTTTCAATTATTAGTGTTTATAGGAAAACAGTCCTAATCCGTTCTGCTTTGTTTATTGTTTTTTATATTTTGCTAATAAAAAGTAATGCTTCAGTTATAACCTCTTTACCCTTAGTTTTATTGTTGATTATGATTTATTCAATCTCTAGTTTAGCTTTGAGAGAAAATATTGATGAATTTAATAATTGTTTAACAAATATAAATGATATTGAAAAAATTAAGTAATTTTTATATTTTTTATTTATGAAAAACTTTTTTAGGAAAGTTGCATTTGGAATAGGGCCTAACGAAGAAGTTCCTACAGACCCATTAAATTGGGCTCTAAATCAAGTAGAAGAAGTTCCTAAATTATCTTGGCAAGGTAAAATATATTCAGAAAAAGAATTAAGGAACCATTACAAAGATTGGGTTTATGGAGATAGAAAAGTTTTAAGAAAAAAATATAAAGACGACAAAACCCTTTATAAAACTTATAAAGATTTATTAAGACATGAGACAGGTCAAAAATTTTGGGAGTCATTAGAGATATCCATTAGGCATAATGAAGGTATCAGTAGCCAAAACCCTGTGTTTGCAAAACTTTGGATGTTCTGGGGAAATTTTTTTGCAATAAGTGAAAAAGATTTTTTAGCTAATTACTCTACAGGCCCATATCATAGAGAAGTTATTCGACCTAATTTAAATCAAACATTTGAAAAAATGGTTTATGATGTAACAACTTCGTGGGCAATGATTCATCATTTAGATAATAGTGAAAGTGCAGGACCTAAGAGTGTTACAGCCAGTCAAGAGTGGAGAAGAAGAAAAAAAGAACCTGCTACAATAAATGAAAATCACGCAAGAGAATTGTTAGAACTTCATACGGTCTCTCCTAAAGCTGGCTATACCCAAGAAGATGTTGTTCAGCTTGCATACATTATGACAGGTTGGCAGCACAGATGGAGCAAAAAAAAATTAGAAACAGGAAATGTTTGGTTTAATAGCGAATATCACCAGACAGGTAAAAAAAATGTTTTGGGAAAAGAATACAAAAGTGGAAAGAAAAGTTTAGCAGTGGTTATAAAAGATTTGGTCAATCACCCAAATTGTAGAGATTTTGTAGCAGATAGATTATGTAAATATTTAATTACTGATGAGCCCACAAAACAAATGAAACAACCTATTATTGATGCCTTTAAAAAATCTGATGGATTTCTTCCCGAAATACATAAAGCGGCAATTAAAGTTGCATTTGAAAATAATAATAAATTTAAAAAGTTCCAAACCCCAGAAAATTGGTTCATTCAAGTTGCTAAAATTGGAGATTTGCAATGGCCTCCATCACATAAAACTATGGAGTCATATAAATTAGGGACAAAACCCTCAAAAATACAAAGAACTCCAGAAAAAATTCTCAAAAGAATTGGGCATCATCCCTACAGAGCAAAACAGCCTAATGGATGGTCTGACCTTTCGGATGATTGGATGTCTCCAGAATTATTAATAAGAAGATTAGTTTATGCAGATAGAAGTTATAAATTTTCTAAACCCGAAAATGAAAATAACGAATTTTACGAAAAAATTATTTTAAAAAATTTTGATCAACCAGAAAAGATATTGAAATACTTATTTAAAAATATGGTTAATCGAAAAAGTGAGAGAAATGTATTGTTATTTAACCATCCGGAGTTTTTAAAAGCATGAGGATAAATAGAAGAGATTTTTTAAAAACAACTGCACTGACTTCACTGTATTTTGCTGGGTTTGCTGCACCAACATTAGCTAGCGATGGTCCTAAAAAGAATTTAATAGTTATTATGTTACGAGGTGGCATGGATGGTTTGTGTGCTATTCCAATTAAAGGAGATAAAAACTTTGAAAAACTTAGAAGTAAAATTAATCTTGATCGGACTTTAACATTAACAACTGATTTTGATTTACACCCTGCTCTTAAGACATTTAAAAGACTTTGGGATGAAAATTTAAGTGCTGCCGTTCACGCAACAAATATTCCATATACAGGAAGATCTCACTTTGATGGTCAAAATTTAATGGAGTCAGGAGGCAAAGTACCTTATCAAGAAAAAACAGGTTGGCTTGGAAGAGGTATGAAAGTTGCTGGTCTAACAGGAAAAGGTTTGGCTCTTGCTCTACCTATGCCTTTATTAATTAGAGGGGTGCCCATGAATAATAATTATTTTCCGGTAGGTAAAAAACTTCCTAGCAGATCAACCCTTAGTCTTATTGAACAAGCCTATAAAGATCACGATGAAAAATTATTAGGTGAAAATTTAAAAATAATTATGAATCGTGGTTTAAAAAACACTTCAAGTGATGATAGTTGGGTTCTTGCAAGTAATGCAGGCGTGGAACTATCAAAACCAAATGGGCCAAGAGTGGCTGTGTTCGAAGTAGACGGGTTTGATACGCATGCTGCACAAGGAGCAACAAATGGAGCACATGCAGATTGCCTTTCTGACTATGACAGGATAGTAAATGGTTTAAAACAATCGATGTCGAAAGAAGCATTTAATAATTCACTAATAGTAACATTAACTGAATTTGGCAGAACAATTAAACAAAATAGTAGCAATGGAACTGAACATGGTTATGGCTCAGCTGTTTTAATGGCAGGTGGGTTGGTTAAAAAGGCTCAAGTACACACAGATTGGCCTGGATTAAAAAGAAAAGAATTATTTGAAGGAAGAGATTTAAACTCTACTATTGATGCTAGATCAATTTATGCATCTGCAATGTCAACTGTATTTGATTTAGATTTTAAGCGTATTCAAAAAGATGTTTTTTGGGGAGAGAATTTACAAAATCTAACTGACAAACTTTTTAAAGCTTAGCAACAACTACAGTTTTTTTTAGCAGCTTTTGGTTGATTGTTAACTCTTGTGGCTTCCAATTCTTTTTGCTCGTTTTCAATAGCTTTCTGTTTCTTTAATATTTTATTTTCAAAATAATCGTAGAGACATGTAAAACCTAATTTTGAGGCTCTTTTCTCCTCATAACCTCTTCGCCCTCCTAGGTTTTCTATTATTTTTATTATTTCTTGGTTTTGCATAGTCTTTTTTTATTCAAAAAGTTTAATAAATCAAGCTCTAATCGTTGGTAAACAATAAAAATCAGCAGTATCTATTTTAGAAGAGTATTGTCTTCTCATATTCCATTTTTTGTGAACTCCAGCGCTTGCAACACTCAAAGTAGATCTCCCATATCGATGATTGGTATTATCAATTGATCTCATCAAGCTATTTATTTTTTCATCTTTTTCAGAGGTAAATAAATTTGTTTTATCACTAGCATTAGATAATCCTGTTAGCATTACCCCTGCTTTTTGATATCGGTATCCATTTTTAAAAATACTCTCAAGTACTGAAATCGCTGTCTTAACTATTTCAATACTGTTGTTAGTTGCAATTGGAAAATCAACTGTTTTTGCATTTGAATAATAGCCAAAGTTTCTTTGGAAAGGACTGGTTCTAACAAAAACTGTAATTGCTTTTGTAACCAAAGACTCTGATCTAATTTTTTCAGAGGCATTTAAACAATAGTTTGCAACTGCTTCTTTTAACTCTTGAAATGTTTCAATTCTTTTTCCAAACGATCTGGATACGACACAACTCTTTCTTTTAGTGGTAGTAGTTTCTAAACCTATACAAGGAATTCCTCTAAGCTCCATTGCTGTTCTTGAACTTAGAACATTAGAAGATTTTTTGATCCATGTGTTAGATTTATTCTTTAATTGTTTGGCATTATAAATTCCATGTTTTTGATAAAACTTAGTTAGTTGTCTGCCAACACCCCACACATCATTAATTTCAACTTTTTCTAAAATAGGATCTAAGTTTTCTATACCAATTAAACTAGTAACTCCTGATTGCTTTTTCTTTGCAATATGATTTGCAATTTTACTTAAAGTTTTTGTTTTGGCAATTCCAATACTAGTTGGAATACCTGTCCATTGTAAAACAGTTTCTCTGATTTCTTTACCAATTTTTTCTATATCTTCATCAGGAAAATTAGATAAATCTAAAAATGCTTCATCAATTGAATATACTTCTATTTCTGAATTAAATCTTTTAAGAGTTCGCATCACTCTTCTAGATAAATCTCCATATAAAGAGTAATTTGAGGAAAAAACCTCAACTTTATTTTTAATGATAATATCTTTTCCTTTAAAGTAGGGCTCACCCATTTTAATTCCTAAAGCTTTTGCCTCATTAGATCTTGAAATGATGCAACCATCGTTATTAGATAAAACAACAACAGGTTTTTTTCTTATTTTGGGATTAAATAATCTTTCACAAGAAACATAAAAAGAATTGCAATCAACTAATGCTATTTTTTTAGTACGTAGAATGGATGACATAAGTAACTACTCCCCAAATAAAAATATCTTGTTCTTCATTAATTAAAATTCTGTCAGCAAATTCTTTAGATCCTGACGTTAAAAATTTTTTATCTCGCTCTTGAACTAAAGTTTTTACCACTAACTCGTCATGAACATTTGCAATCACTGTTGAAAAGTTTTTTGGTTTCAAACTTTTATCAACCACCAATAAATCTCCATCATTAATCCCAACATCCACCATGGATTTACCTTGCACTCTGATAATGAAAGTAGCTGGAACATTTCTTATTAAATGCATGTTCAGATCAATATCTTCTTCGATATAATCAGTGGCAGGTGACGGAAAACCAGCGCCTGCTTTATGTAGATAATAAGGGATTGTTAGTTTCATGTTCTTGTTTTGTTCTAATTTATAGCGCATTTATACAATACACTCAAGAGGTTGTATTTTGAGTCTGTAACTGAATCAAAAGTGAATCAAAAGGTGAACATCCTAACTACATTTTGTATGGTTGTGGATAACTTCAACCAGAGATAGTTTAAATAATTAAAAATGAAAAAAATTTTACTAATTTTAATTTCAATATTAACCTTAAGTTCTCAAACCATGGCATATGAAGAAGCAAACTACGAGATAATAAATGAAAATAATAACTATGAAATAAGAAAATATTTTGATCGTTTGGTGATAGAAACTAACACAACACAGGGTAATGGTTTTAGAAAGTTATTTAATTATATTTCAGGAAATAATGAGCAAAAAAAAGAAATTAAAATGACTGTTCCAGTAACCGAAGAAATTAAGAACGGAAATATGACAATGCAGTTTTATTTGCCATCAAAATTTAATAAAGACAATGCACCCAAGCCATCTAATTCAGATATAAAGATTTTAACTATAGAAGGTGGATATTATGCAGTGATAAAATATTCTGGAAGATCATCAGATACAAATTTTTTAAAAAACAAAGAAATTCTGGAAGAAGAACTTAAAAAAGATAAAATCACAATTTTAAGTCCTCCAATAAGGGCTTCTTATAATTCACCATTTACTCTGCCAATGCTAAAAAGAAATGAAATAATGTTTAGAGTAGATATAAACAAAGGATAAATAAATATGAAAATACTAAAATGTCATTGTGGAAGTGTAGAGGCAGAGATTAATGTAGATGGAGATTTAGCCAAAGTAATAAAATGTAATTGTTCTATTTGTAAAAGAAAAGGTGCAATTATGTCGATGGTAAAAAATGAAGATTTTAAAATTATTAAAGGTGAAGATAAATTAAAACTTTATCAATTTCATTCAAAGGTTGCGAAACATTACTTTTGCTCTGACTGTGGAATTTATACCCATCATAATCCAAGAATAAATCCAGCAATGACAGGCTTTAATGTTGGATGTATAGATGAGATTGATACACTTGCACTAGAAAATGTTCCAATTAATGATGGACAAAATCATCCTTTAGACAAAAAAAAATAATCTTTATGCAATCGGTAAGTCTTTGTTTTAATAAGGTGAAAAATGACTGCGTAAAGTTTATTACATCTCAAGAAACTTCTACTGATAAATTTAAAAATAAAGAAAAGATGATAAAGTCTTTTTTGATCCCAATATGTTTTTGGATTGCAAAAAAAGCAAACAAAAAAAAACCTTATTTTATTGGTTTAGCTGGGGGACAAGGAACTGGTAAAACTACAATTAGCTCAATTATAAGAATTATATTAGAAAAATATTTCAAATTAAAAGTATTTAAAATTTCGATTGATGATTTTTATAAAACAAGAAAAGAAAGAATAAATTTATCAAAAAAAGTTCACCCAATGTTAATGACGAGGGGAGTACCAGGAACCCATGATATTAAGATGATGTTAGATTTTTTTAAAAAAGCAAAAAATAAAAGATTTAAAAAATTGAAAGTGCCAAATTTTAACAAGGCTATAGATGATAGATTTCCTAAGAAAAACTGGAATAATATTAATGAACAACCAGACATAATAATATTTGAAGGTTGGTGTGTTGGTGCTAGAGCAGAGATAAATAAAACTTTAAAAAAGCCAATAAATTCTCTTGAGAAAACTGATGATCAAAATTTAATTTGGAGAAAACACGTAAATGAACAATTAAAAAAAAAATATAAAAAGCTATACTCACAGCTTAATTGTATGATTTACTTAAAAGCTAAAAGCTTCAGCTTGTTACAAAAATGGCGATTAAAGCAGGAGAAAAAACTTTGGCTCAAAACTAAGAATAAAAGAAGCCATAAAATAATGAGTAAAGTGGATGTGATTAATTTTATGCAAACTTATCAAAGAATTACTCAAAATATGTTTAAGAATATGCCTAAATATGCCTCAATAATTTTAAATTTAAATGATAACCATCAAATTAAATCTGCTGTATATAAAACCAAATGAAAAAAATATTAGTACTAATTAGTTTATCGTTATTTTATTTTAGTAATGCATTTTCAGTTACTTTATATGATGCATTAAACCAAACTTACCAAAATAACATTCAATTAAATGCTGAAAGAGAAAATATTAAAGCGTCAGAGGAAGATGTCAATATTTCTAAGGCTGATTATAAGCCCTCATTAACCTTAAGTGGATCTAAAAGTATTGAAGATACTAACAAGCTAACCAATCAAAGTGGAGGAGATGCAACAATCAATGATGTTGATCCATTCACAACTTCAATTAAATTAGAACAAACAATATTGGATTTTGGAAGAGATATAACGCTTAAAAAAAATATTACAGCTTTAGACCTGGCAAAGGCTAAATTGGTAAAGAAAGAGCAAGATATACTTCATAGTGCAATTAATGCTTTTACAAATTTAATATTAACTAGAGAAACACTTAAAATAAACGAACAGAATTTAAATCTTTTAATTAGACAGGTAGAAAATGATAAGATTAGAAGAGATAGAGGTCAAATTACAAATACTGACTTAGCACAATCAGAATCTTCTCTTGCAGGTGCCCAAGCTCAATTCGCAAAGTCAAAAAGTGATCTATTAATCAGTAAATTAAATTATGAAAATATAATTGGAAAAATTAATGATCCAAAACAATTGAAAAAAAATTCTAATGCAATTGTAAGTATTCCAAGCACTCTTAATGAAGCCATTAATCTGTCTAAACAAAATAATCCAGATATTTTAATTGCAAAACTTGATCTTGAAAAATCTGAAAAAGATTTAGAAATTTCTGAGTCTGATTTAAAACCCACAGCTTCTTTATCTTTAGAAAGATCTTACTCAGATGACCTTACTTCAACTATTGATGAGAGGGAAAAAGATACATTAAAAGCAACTTTAAGTTGGCCTTTTTATTCTGGTGGAAAAAAAAGATCAACTATTAATAAAAATTCGAATTTAACCACACGAAAAAGATTATTGTTAGATGATGCTGTTAGAACTAATGACACTAATGTTGCTAGTGCATGGTCAAGTTTGCAATCTTCAGAAAGTTTTCTAAGTTCCGTAAAAATTCAGGTTAGATCATCCCAAATAGCGTATGAGGGAATTGCAGCAGAGTATGAAAGAGGATCAAGAAATACTCTTGATGTTATTCAATCAAATGCATTATTACTTTCTGCTCAAATATCTTTGGCAAATTCTGAGAAAAACTACCTTATGGCCCAATATAATCTCTTGAAAGCAGTAGGACTTCTAAATAGCAAATATCTAAATCTTAAGTAATTATTTGACTTTTTGAGGTACAAAATAAATATATTGCCAATGAGAACAAAATGTGTACATTTAATATCATGATTCGAGTGTTAAAAAATTTAATAAAAGAGGCAAAATATGACTAAAAATAACCTAAAAGTAGTTAAATCTACTAAAGATCAAGAGACGGACAACAAAGAGAAAAACAAAGCATTAGATGCTGCGATAGCTCAAATTACGGATAATTTTGGAAAAGGCTCAGTAATGAAGCTTGGTGAAAAAAGAGCTATGGATATCGAGTCAATATCTACAGGATCTTTGAGCTTAGATTTAGCATTAGGAATAGGTGGATTGCCTAAAGGAAGAATTGTTGAAGTTTACGGACCAGAGTCATCTGGAAAAACAACATTAGCTTTACAAGTTGTTGCTGAAGCACAAAAAGCTGGAGGTATTTGTGCATTTGTTGATGCAGAGCATGCTTTGGATCCAGTTTATGCAAAAAAATTAGGTGTCAATACTGAAGAACTTTTAATTTCACAACCTGATGCTGGTGAGCAAGCTTTAGAAATTGCTGATACACTAGTAAAATCAGGCTCTATTTCAGTTATTGTTATTGACTCTGTTGCAGCTCTAACACCGAAAGCTGAAATTGAAGGAGAGATGGGAGATCATCATGTTGGTCTTCAATCAAGATTAATGAGTCAGGCTTTAAGAAAATTAACTGGTTCAATTTCTAACACAAATACAATGATGATTTTTATTAATCAAATCAGAATGAAAATTGGAGTTATGTTTGGGAGTCCTGAAACAACATCAGGTGGAAACGCACTTAAATTTTATTCATCAGTAAGAATGGACATTAGAAGAATTGGTGCCATTAAAGATAAAGATGAAATTATTGGTAACTCAACAAGAGTTAAAGTAGTTAAAAACAAAGTTGCTCCACCATTTAAAGTTGTAGAATTTGATTTAATGTATGGAAGAGGAATTAGCAAAATGGGTGAACTCGTCGATCTTGGTTCTAAAGCTGATATAATTGAAAAATCAGGAGCATGGTATGCTTATAAAGGTGAGAAAATTGGTCAAGGTAGAGAAAATGCTAAGACTTATTTAGCTCAAAATCCTCAAGTTGCAGCAGAAATTGAAATGGCTATTAGGGAAAAAGCAGGAGTAATTTCTAAGAAAATAGAAGGAAATCCACTTGATCCTGATAAAATTGAGAAAGAAAAAAAAGTAGCTGAAAAAGAAGAAGCTGAAAAAGCAGAAGCTACTCCTCCATCTAAAAAGAATTAATAGGTCATCTTTATTAATAAAAGGCGCTTAATTTAAGCGCCTTTTTTCCCTATCGATATCTAGACATAGATTAAAAAAGCTGTATTTTAAAAATATGGCTGACAAAACCTTAAATGAAATAAGAAATACTTTCTTAAAGTACTTTGAAAAGAACGAGCACAAGATAGTTGAGTCTAGTAATTTAGTTCCTAATAACGATCCAACTTTGATGTTTGCTAATTCTGGGATGGTTCAGTTTAAAAATGTATTTACAGGTTTAGAAAAAAGAGATTATGTAAGAGCTACTACTTCTCAAAAATGTGTTCGTGCAGGTGGAAAACATAATGACCTTGAAAATGTTGGTTATACACCTCGTCACCACACTTTCTTTGAGATGTTAGGAAACTTTTCTTTTGGAGATTATTTTAAAGAACAAGCAATTCATTATGCTTGGGATTTAATCACTAAAGATTTTGGCATTGATAAAGACCGCCTATATGTAACTGTATTTCACGAAGATAATGAGGCTTTCAATTATTGGAAGAAAATAGCGGGTTTTAGCGATGATCGAATTATTAGAATAGCTACATCAGACAATTTTTGGTCAATGGGAGAGACAGGTCCATGTGGCCCTTGTTCTGAAATCTTTTTTGACCATGGAGATCATTTAGCTGGAGGATTACCTGGCTCCAAAGATGAAGATGGGGATCGATTTATTGAGATTTGGAATTTAGTTTTCATGCAGTATGAACAAGTTTCAAAAGACAAGAGAATAAATTTACCAAAACCATCTGTGGATACTGGTATGGGTTTAGAAAGAATTGCGGCACTGCTTCAAGGAACTCATGATAACTACGAAACAGATCATTTTGAAAAAATTATAAATTCAGCTTCAGATATTGTTAAAGTTAAATCAAATAAAACTAATATATCAAGTTTTAGAGTTATAGCTGATCACTTGAGAGCAAGCTCCTTTTTAATTGCAGAAGGTGTTTTACCTTCGAATGAAGGAAGAGGATATGTACTTAGAAGAATTATGAGAAGGGGAATGAGACACTCTCACTTATTAGGATCCAAGGAACCAGTTTTTTATAATTTGTTTGATACTCTTAAAGATGAAATGTCAGGAAATTATTCTGAATTAGTAAGAGCAGAGTCATTGATTAAAGAAACTTTAAGAATGGAAGAGGAAAAATTTTTAGTTCTTCTTGATAGAGGAATTAAAATTTTAAATGACGAAATTTCTAAAATTGATAAAGTTTTACCAGGTGAGGTGGCATTCAAATTGTATGACACTTACGGATTTCCATTAGATCTTACTGAAGATATTTTAAGAAACAAATCTATGTCTATTGATATAGATAAGTTTAAATATTTGATGAAAGAAAGTAGAGAACTTGCTAAAAAAAATTGGAAAGGTTCAGGGGACGCTGCGGTTGAAGATATTTGGTTTGGGATTAAAGATAAATTGGAACCAACAGAGTTTTTGGGTTATGAAACAAATCAAGCAGAAGGTATCGTTTTATCTTTGTTAAAGAAAAACAAAGAAGTCGATCAACTGAAAGAAAACGATGAGGGAATGATCATTGTAAACCAAACCCCCTTTTATGGAGAGTCTGGAGGTCAAGTAGGGGATACTGGTGAGATTGTATCAAACGAATTTAAATTTGAGGTAACAGATGTTCAGAAAAAACTTGGAGATTTATTTGTACATTATGGAAAAGTAGTCAGTGGTTCCATAAAGCTAAAAGAAAATGTTGAAATGAAGATAAATGTTGAAAGAAGAGATGATACTAGAGCGTACCACTCTGCAACCCATCTTTTACATGAATCTTTGAGAAGAGTATTAGGGGATCACGTAACTCAAAAAGGTTCACTTGTTGAGCCTAGCAGATTGAGATTTGATTTTAGTCATATGAAACCAATCCAAAATGATGAAATAGATAAGATAGAGAAATTTGTGAATAATATGGTTTCAAAAAAGTCAGATGTAAAAACCAGGTTAATGACACCTGATGAAGCTGTACAAAATGGAGCATTGGCTTTATTTGGTGAAAAATATGGAGATGAAGTGAGAGTGCTTTCTATGGGAGATGAGGATGGAAAGTATTTTTCCACAGAATTATGTGGTGGAACCCATGTTAAAAATACTGGAGATATTGGAAAATTTAAAATAGTCAGCCAATCTTCAATCGCTGCTGGAGTAAGACGAATTGAGGCTTTAAGAGACAAACAATTAGAGAATTATTTGAAAAATAAAGAAAAACTCTCAGCCCTATCTTCTGAAAAGGATGATGAAACTATTAAAGACTTAAGTGAGCAAATTACAAAGCTTGGAGGAAAACCGAGCTTAGATCAATCAGATCAAAAAAACATAATTAAAAACTTAACAAAACAATTAGAAACTCTTTCAGTAAATTCAATTTTAAATGATAAATCTAAAAATATTATCAAAGATCAAGATATAAATGGAATTAAATTAAGACTTCAAAAAGTTGATGATCTTCCTCCTAAAGAGTTAAGAAAATTAGTTGATCAAGGTAAAAAAGATTTATCAGAAGGTATCGTGATAGTTTTTGCAAGCAAAGATGACAAAGTAGGGATAGCAGTTGGAGTTACAGAAAGCTTAACAAGTAAATATGATGCTGTTCAGTTTGTAAAAATTGGTTCAGAGATTATTGGAGGCAAGGGTGGTGGAGGAAGAAAAGATTTTGCTCAAGCTGGTGGCCAAGATCAATCAAAAATAGACAATGCTATTGAAAAACTTAAGGCTTTAATTTAATTTCGCTTTTAGATTACCATCAATTTCATCTAAAAATTGATTAGTGGTTAAGTATTTACTAGATGGGCCAATTAGTATTGCTAAATCTTTTGTCATAGCTCCATTTTCAACACACTCAATACAAACTTTTTCAATTGTTTGCGCAAATTTTATTAATCCATCGTTACTATCAAGTTTTCCTCTGTGAGCTAGCCCTCTAGTCCATGCAAATATAGATGCGATAGGATTTGTTGAAGTTTCTTTACCTTGTTGATGCATTCTATAATGTCTTGTTACTGTTCCATGAGCAGCCTCTGCTTCCATAACTTTTCCATCTGGTGTTAGAAGAGTACTAGTCATTAAGCCTAATGAACCATATCCTTGTGCCATAGTATCAGACTGAACGTCACCATCATAATTTTTACATGCCCAAATATATTTACCACTCCATTTCATTGCGCATGCAACCATATCGTCAATTAATCTGTGTTCATAAGTTAAATTATTTTTATCAAATTCTTCTTTATATTCATTCTCAAATACTTCTTGGAATATATCTTTAAATCTACCATCATATTGTTTTAGGATGGTATTTTTTGTAGACATGTAAACTGGCCATTTTTTAATTAGCCCATAACTGAAACAGGATCTTGCAAAATCTTGAATTGATTTATCTAAATTATACATTGAAAGTGCTACTCCCGGACCAGTAAAATTAAATACCTCATATTTTATCTCATCTTTTCCATCTTCTGATGTCCACTTAACTTCCATTTTTCCTTTACCAGGAACTTTAAAATCTGTTGCTCTGTACTGATCTCCAAAAGCATGTCTTCCTATAATTACTGGATCTGTCCAAGAAGGAACAAGCTTTGGAATATTTTTACAAATGATAGGTTCTCTAAAAACTGTACCCCCAATAATATTCCTAATAGTACCGTTTGGCGACCTCCACATTTTTTTTAGATCAAATTCTTCTACCCTTGCTTCATCAGGGGTAATAGTTGCGCATTTTATCCCAACCCCAATTTTTTTGATAGCATTCGCCGAGTCTATTGTGATTTGATCATCAGTATTGTCACGGCTTTTCATACCAAGATCGTAATATTCAATTCCTAGATCAAGATATGGTAAGATAAGTTTATTCTTAATGAACTCCCATATAATTCGAGTCATTTCATCGCCGTCTAACTCTACAACTGGGTTTTTTACCTTGATTTTACTCATTAAAATAAAAATTATCTTATTAATTGAATTTGATTGGTTTATATACATATTAATCAAAAATTAGCAAATAGAAGAATATGTTTACCAAGATATTTCCAAAAATTCATACTGAAGGATATAAGTTTTTAGTCATTGCTGCCTTCATAACTATTATTTTATTAATCATTAATAACTTTTTAGGCTTAATTGGTTTATTGTTAACGATATGGGTTTATTATTTTTTTAGGGACCCTGATAGAATTATTATAGGTGACGATAATTATCTTGTAAGTCCAGCTGATGGTGAAATTATAAAAGTTGAAGAGGTAGATGGACCAAAAGAAGTTGGTCTTGAAAATAAAAAATTCCAAAAAATTAGTATTTTTATGAATGTATTTGATTGTCATGTAAATAGAACTCCTTGCTCAGGAACAGTTGAGGACATTTTATACAAACCTGGAAAATTTTTTAATGCATCATTAGATAAAGCTAGTGAAGATAATGAAAGAAATTATTATAAAATAAAAGATAAGCATGGCAATGATATTATAGTCGTGCAAATTGCAGGCTTAGTAGCAAGAAGAATTGTTTGTGAAACAGATAAGAACCAAGAACTAAGTCAAGGTGATAGAATTGGAATGATAAGATTTGGAAGTCGAGCAGATGTTTATTATGAAAATTATCAACCCCTAGTCAAAGTTGGTCAAACGGCAATTTCTGGTGAGACCTTATTGGCCAAAAAATAATTATGTTAAAACCAAAAAACAATTTTAAAGTTGTTACCGACAGAAAAAATGCAAGGGTAATTTTACCTAACATGCTAACATTAATTGGAGTTTGCATTGGATTAACTTCAATTAGATTTGCTTTAGATGGAAGATTTGAATTCGCTGTTGTAGCAATTATATTAGCTGCAGTAATAGATGGATTAGATGGACGAATTGCTAGATTGATTAAAGGGACTTCAAAAGTTGGAAAAGAATTAGACTCTCTAACTGACATGATTAGCTTTGGTGTCGCTCCAGCTTTCATAATGTACTTTTGGAAACTAAATACTTTAGGGCGATTTGGTTGGTTAATTTGTCTTATATATGTAATTTGTGTTGCTTTGAGATTAGCACGATTTAATGTCAATTCTGGTCAAGAACCTTCATGGAGAGATAATTTTTTTGAAGGAGTACCTTCTCCAGCAGGGGGAATATTAGTTTTGACACCATTAATAATCAGCATGACTAATTTTAATTTAATTCAAATTAATTATGATTTATTGGTACCAATTTTCTTTATTGCAACTTCATTATTATTAATAAGTAAGTTTCCTAGTTATTCTCTTAAAAAAATTGTAATTCAAAGAAAAACAACAATTTTCCTTTTGTTTGGAATAGTTCTATTTTTTGGTTTACTTCTGATTTATCCTTTTAATGTAATAGCTGTAAGTGCTATCGTTTACTTAGCAATACTCCCAATTAGTTTTTTCCATTACCAAAAGTTAAAAAAACAAAATGAGGATCAAAATTTTAAAGATGAGGATGATGATCTTGAAGATATCTTGTAATGAAAAAAAATGTAATTGTCTCGCTAGCAGATGCCAACTACTATCCTTTACTAGTGGAGTTGATAAACTCTATTAAAAGGTTTGAAAAAAGTAAAGAAATTGCAATATGTGTTTTAGATGCAGGACTTTCTAATCAACAAAAGCAAGAATTATCCTCAAAAGTAGATGAAATTAAATCTGCAGAATGGGATATAAAAGTTCCAGCTAGTAAAATCAAAGGTCGTGAATGGTTAAAGAGTCAAGTTTCCAGAGCGTTCCTTCCAAAATATTTTCCTGATTATGAAAAATATCTTTGGATTGATTGTGATGCATGGCTAAATGATTGGCAAACTATAGAACTATATTTCAAAGCATGCGAAAATGAAAAATTAGGAATAACACAAACTATTGGTCCTGGTTATAAAATTACTTCAAGGGTTAAATGGCTTTTTGGAAAACTTGCAATTATAAAGTCACAAAATTTTAAACACGCTATTAATTCTAAAATTAGTTATGAAAAAGCAAGAAAATTAGCTTTTGCTCCACATATAAACATTGGAGTTTTTTCATTAGAAAAGAAATCTACTACTTGGAAAAAATGGCAAGAGAATTTAGAACAATGTCTCAAAGGAGGAGATATATTTGGATCTGAGCAACTTGCTATTAATATGTCTGTTTATATTGATAATGTTGATACAGAATTTTTACCTTTAAATTGTAATTGGATAACTAGCAATCTTTTACCAAAATTTGATGAAGTAAATAATACTTTTGTAGAACCATACTTGCCAAATTACAAGATAGGCATTATGCATCTTGCTGCAGGTATCTGGAAAGATAATAAAGATATGAGACTAAACAAAGAAATTCAAATAGATATTAAAACAGTCCAAGGTAAAATTTTAAATAAAAGTTTAAGATTTATTAATTAATTGAGAAAAAATAAAATTTCTAAAAATTGGGTCAATAAACAAAAAAGAGATATCTATGTAAGACAATCTAAAGTAGACGGATATAGAGCAAGATCAGCTTATAAATTAATAGAAATAGATAAAAAATTTAAAATATTTAAAGGGGGATTATCTGTAATTGATATAGGGGCAGCCCCTGGTAGCTGGTCACAATACTCATCAAAAGTTATTAAAAATGGAAAGCTTATTTCAATCGATCTTAAAAAAATGGAACCAATAGGAAACAGTGTTCAAATACAGGGTGATTTTAATGAAGACAAAATACAGAATGAAATCAAAAGTAATTTAAATGCAAAAGTAGACGTAGTTTTGTCAGATATGGCTGTAAATACAACAGGAATAAAGAATATTGACTCCATCCAAACCGGTGAATTGTGCAAAGAGGCAATGCTATTTGCTAAAGAAATGATTAAAGAAAATGGTTACTTCATATCTAAAATTTTTATGGGTGGGACATTTAATGAAATAGTCGCAGAAGGTAAAAAGTTTTTTAAAGAAGTTAGGGTTTTTAAACCTAAATCAAGTCGAAAAGATTCAAAAGAAAGTTTTATAATTTGTAGAAAAATTAGATAGGGACTTTAAATTTAAAAGGAATCGTATATAAAAGATTATGGTTCCTATAAAAGAAGCACTTACCTTTGACGACGTAACATTAGCACCAAATTACTCAGCAATTTTGCCGTCCGAAACTGATACCGCTGTGGCATTGACTAATAATCTTAAGCTAAAAATTCCACTTTTGTCCTCTGCAATGGATACAGTTACAGAGAGCAAAATGGCTATTGCTATTGCAAAAGCAGGTGGAATAGGGGTTATACATAGAAATTTAGATATCAAAACACAAATTTTAGAAATTAAAAAAGTTAAAAAGCATTCCTTAAAAGTTGGAGCAGCTGTAGGAGCGTCAGAGAAAGAATTTAAAAGGGTAAAAGAAATTATTAAGGAAGGTGTCGACTTAATTGTAGTGGATACAGCACATGGACATACAAGAAAAGTTGGAGATATAATTAAATACATAAAAAAAATCAAAAATAATAAAATTGCGCTATGTGCAGGAAATATTGCAACTCCAGAGGCTGCTAAATTTTTAATAAAATTAGGAGTTGATATAATTAAAGTTGGAATTGGTCCTGGTTCTATTTGCACAACCAGATTGGTTGCAGGTATCGGGGTTCCACAGCTTAGTGCAATTTTGTCTGTGAGAAGTGGAATTAAAAACAAAAAAATCAAAATAATTTCTGATGGAGGAATAAAATATTCTGGCGATTTAGCAAAAGCTTTTGCAGCTGGTGCAGACGCAGTTATGATAGGATCATTATTTGCAGGAACAAATGAAACTCCTGGAAAATTAATAAAAAAAAATGGAAAATTATTTAAAAGTTTTCGTGGAATGGGTTCTGTAGGTGCTATGAACAAAGGTTCAGCAGATAGATATTTTCAAAAAAAACAAAAAGATATTTCTAAATATGTACCAGAAGGTGTTGAAGGTTTTGTAAAGTATAAAGGCAATGTTGGTAGTATTATTTATAAATTAGTTGGTGGCCTAAAATCATCTATGGGATATCTTGGTTCAAAAAATATTGTTGGACTTAGAAGCAAACCTCATTTCGTAAAAATTACCAAAGCAGGTTTTTATGAAAGTATGGTTCATAATGTTGATGTAATTAAAAATGATAGTAAGTATTAATGAGTAAAATTGTAAAATTAATTCTTTTAGGTGTTTTATTTTTTTCAGTTAATACCAAAACCTTTAGTAAAGAAAATTTTTTTAATAAAGCTAAAAAATTATATCAAAAAGAAAAATATGAAGATGCACGTTTTTTATTTGAAAGAAATATAGTTTTTAATCCTAAAGATGCTAATTCATATTTATACCTTGCAAAAATCTATAATCATGAAGAAAACCAAAGAAAAGAGGAGTATAATTTAGAAACAGCTCTTCTCATTGAGCCTGATAATGAAGAAGCTATGTTGATGATGATGAAAATAGCGATTGAACAATCTAATTACGAGAAAGTTAAAAATTTGTCTGATACATTTTCAAAAGTTTGTAAAAATTTATGTGATGAAAATAAAGAAATCAAAGATTCATTAAAAAATATAGATCCAAAAAATGAGTCTTGATCAAAATCTGGATAAAGTTGTAATCATAGATTTTGGTTCACAGTTTACCCAATTAATTGCAAGAAGAATTAGAGAATTGGGTGTTTTTTCTGAGATTATAAGTCATAAAAAAATTAGAACTAATGATATCAGTCAGTGTGTAAGAGGGATTATCTTATCTGGTGGTCCTTTGAATGTTTACCAAATAAATAAATATTCATTTGATAAAAAAATATTAGAATTCAATATTCCAGTTTTAGGTATTTGCTTTGGTCACCAAATTTTATCAAAGTTAAATGGGGGTAAAGTAAAACAATCAAAACATCGTGAATTTGGTTTAGCCAATATTTTTAGAAAAAAAGATAGTTTACTAACTAAAAATTTCTACGGTATAAAAAAAACCAAAGAGGTTTGGATGAGTCATGCTGATCAGGTATCCAAGTTACCCAAAAATTTTCAGGTTATAGCGTCTAGTACAAATTCTAAATATGCCATAGTTGAAAATAAACTAAAAAATTTTTATGGAGTACAATTTCATCCAGAAGTAACTCATACTGAAAATGGAAAAAAATTGATAAGTAATTTCGTATTTTTAATTTGTAAAATTAAAAGAAACTGGTCAGCAAAAGATCAAAAAAATAAATTAGTCAAAGAAGTAAGAGAGCAAGTAGGTACTAATAAAGTTATTTGTGCTTTATCGGGAGGGGTAGATAGCAGTGTTGTTGCTCAATTATTAAATAAAGCAATAGGAAAAAAATTATATTGTATTTTTGTTAATACAGGTCTTTTAAGAAAAAATGAAGAAACTCAGGTCGTTCAAACTTTTAAAAAGCGACTAAAAATGAACTTAATTTATGTAAATGCTGAAAAGGAGTTTTTAGGTAAGTTAAAAAATGTTTCTGATCCAGAAAAAAAAAGAAAAATAATTGGTAATTTATTTATAAAAATTTTTGAGAGATATGCCAAAAAAATCAAAAACGTTAAATTTTTGGCTCAAGGAACCCTTTATCCTGATCTAATTGAAAGCAAATCAGTTACTGGAAGTCAAACGTCTAAAATAAAATCTCATCATAATGTTGGGGGCTTACCCAACAAAATGAACTTAAAACTTGTTGAACCATTAAAGTTTTTATTTAAAGATGAGGTAAGAAAATTAGGTTTAGAATTAAAATTAAGTAAAGAAATTATCTCAAGACATCCTTTTCCAGGCCCAGGTTTAGCAATTAGAATGCCAGGAATTATTACCAATGAGAAAATTAAAATTTTAAAAGAAGCTGATTATTATTTTATACAAGCGTTAAGGGAACATGGACTTTATCATAAAATTTGGCAGGCATATGCTGCTTTGCTTCCCGTCAAAACTGTTGGTGTAATGGGTGATAATCGTACTTATGAATATTTATGTCTCTTAAGGGCAATTACATCAGAAGATGGAATGACAGCTGATTTTTTTGAATTTAGAAAGTCTTTTATGCAAACAATTTCTAATAAAATAGTTAATAGTATAAGAGGTATAAATAGAGTTGTTTATGATGTTACTTCAAAACCTCCAAGCACTATTGAATTAGAGTAGTTTTAAACTATAAAGTAGGCTTATGAAATATTTACATACAATGATTAGAATTAAAGATGTAGATGAATCTTTAAAATTTTATTGTGATGGCCTTGGTCTTAAAGAAACAAGAAGAATGGAAGATGAAAAAGGAAGATATACACTTATATTTCTTGCTGCACCAAATGATGATAAGGCAGAAATTGAATTGACTTATAATTGGGATGGTGATGAACTAGGAGAAGGTTCAAGGAATTTTGGCCATCTTGCTTATCGTGTAGATAATATTTATGACACTTGTAAAAGATTAATGGATATGGGCTATACAATCAACAGACCACCAAGAGATGGTCATATGGCATTTGTCAGATCTCCAGATAAGATTTCGATTGAAATTCTTCAGGAAGGGAACCTAGAGCCCAAAGAACCTTGGGTTTCTATGGAGAATACTGGCTCTTGGTAAGCCAATGAATAAAAAAATATTATCTATAGTAAGAAAAAAAAATAAAACTAAAATAGTAAGCTTATCTACTTATTCAAAAAATGTAGCAGAAATTCTAGATAATTATTGTGACATAGTTCTTGTTGGCGACTCACTAGGATCAGTTTTATATAATTATAAATCTACAAGAGAAGTTACATTAAATACAATGATAGAACATTCTAAAAGTGTGAGATTGGGTGTTAAAAAAAGTTTAATGGTTGTTGATATGCCTTATAACACTTATCGAAATTCTAAAGAAGCACTTAAGAATGCAAAAAAAATATTATTAAAAACTAAATGTGATGCAGTAAAATTAGAGGGTGGAAAAAAAATTTACCAAATTATTAAAGTTCTAGTTAAAAATAATATTCCTGTTATGGGCCATTTAGGACTTCTCCCTCAGTCAGCTAAGAATTTTAAGTTTAAAGGTAAAAAAAATTATGAAAGAGAAAAGATTTTAAAGGAAGCAAAATTACTTGAAACATCAGGTGTTTTTTCAATGGTATTAGAATGCATAGAAAGCTCTCTAGCAAAGGTTATTACAAAACAAGTCAAAATCCCAACAATTGGAATAGGAGCTTCGAATAATTGTGATGGGCAAATTTTAGTTTTCGATGATTTGATTGGGTTAAATCAAATTAGAGTTAGATTTGTAAAAAAATATATAAATATAAGAAAAGAGATTTCTAAAGCTGTTTCAAGTTATGCCAGAGAAGTGAGAAGTAAAAAATTTCCTTTAAAAAAACACTCTTATTAATTAGAAGTATTTCTTAAATTGCTCGTTTATATTTAGTATTTCTAAATCAACTAATCCACCAATAATCAACTGAAGACCAACAATTAAAATAAATATTAAGCCAACATATGCAATCCAGATATGTTGTTGTATATATTTAGCCATATATGTTGCTAATGCACCTGTTAAAACAACTGATAAAACTAATCCAAAAATCATAAAACCAAAATACCCTTTTGCTGCACCTACTACACCAATCACGTTATCAAAACTAATTGTGATATCTGCAAATAAAACCTTATAAACACTTTTTATAAAAGAAGGTTCCTTTGATTTTTTGGTTGGTGATTTCTTAACTTTTTTAATTTCAACTAAATCTTTCCTTAAATCATTAACGATCCATATTAATAATAGGCCACCTAAAATTTTAATAAAATAAAATTTAAATAAGTATGTAGCAAAAACAGCAAAAATAACTTTAAAAACTAAAGCACCAGCAACTCCCCAAAGAATAATTTTTTTTCGATTTTTGGGAACAAAGTTTGCAGCTATTAGACCAATAATAATAGCATTATCAGCAGCTAGAATTATGTCTATAAAGATAATTTGTAATAATATTATGGATTGTTCGATCAAGATAAATAGATATTAGTCTAATTTTTTAATATTTCAATGTGAGCTGTATCACTTTTTAATCAAATAAGTTCTAGATTAATATTTTGACTCTTTCACACCATCTATAATATCTTTTAACTCTGTATATTCTTCACAATTACAGCTTTCTAATACTTTTAGTCTTTCTCTCGCTAAGGCTAACCTATTTGTTGTAACGTAAAGTTCTCCTAAGTATTCATTGATACCTTTATGATTTGGATCAATTTCTAGACCCATCAGATAATATTTTTCACCATTTTCATAATCTCCAAGTTTTCTAGTTGTAAAACCTAAATAATTTAATGTGTCAGGCTGATTTGGCTTTTCTTTATTAGATTTTAAAAGAAGTTTTTGTGCCTTTTCATATCTTTTTTTAGCTTTTTCTAATTTACCTTTTTTTTCATATTTTTTAGCAAATTTTATAGCATCCACAGCTTTGGAATAATTGGTTTTAACTTTAGCTGGTTTAGGATCAGATCCTGCAGATAAAGAGTGTGTAGTAAAAAATAATAGAAATAAAATTACAAACAAATTTTTTAACATTAAATAAATTTCTCCAAACGATTTAAGGGTTTTAATATAAGTCCATTTTCCAACAAATTGTTTTTTATCGATTTTGCTGTGGCCAATGCACTTTCATTATCCCCATGTATGCATATAGAGTCAATTTCACAAGGTATTTGTTTTCCACTGTGACAATTAAGTGACTGATTTTTAACCATAAATAAAACATGTTTTTTCGCCAGCTCTGGATCAGTTATCAAAGCATGAGGTTTTTTTCTTGAGACCAAGTTGCCATCATCCTCATAGTTTCTATCTGCAAAAATTTCGCATGCAATTTTCATATTCAATTTTTTAGCAGCCTGTTCCATTTTTGAACCAGTAGGCACAAGATAAATTAAATCTTTACTAATTTCTTTTATGGCATTCGCTAGAGTTGTTGCCAAACTAATATCCTCACAAGCCATATTATTTAATGCACCATGAGGTTTAATATGAGTAACAATTTCCCCATGATTTTGAGCAATTTTTTGAAGAATTTCATATTGATCAAATATTAATTTTTTTATCTCAATAGTTGGTAATTCTATTCTTTTTCGTCCGAAATTTTCAGGGTCGTTGAATGATGGATGTGCACCGATACTAACCCCATTTTTTTTTGATATTTGGACTACCTCATTCATTGATTGACTATCTCCAGCGTGATATCCGCAAGCTACATTAGCAGAATTTACTATTTCAAGTAAATCTGGATCGTATTTATTTGAATGGTGTTTTGATTTTTCACCTAAATCACAATTTATATTAATTTCCATACCCTTAATTGTTGAAGTATAACATGGCATGTTAAAAAATATATCAAATCTTGGTGACGCAGCATTATATTGTGACTTTGGTATACAGGTAAATAAAGCAACGAATTTAGAAGTAATAAAATATTTTAATACTATTAGAGAAAAAAAAATTAAAGGTATTAATAACCTTACTCCATCATATAATAAATTAATTATTTCATTTGATCTTCGTGTTACCAATTTTAGTGAAATCAAAAAAAAAATTGAAAACTTAGATACAACCATTGAACAGAATAAAAATAATAAAAAAATTGAAGTACCTGTCTGTTGTGAGGAAAATTTCGCATTAGACAGAGATAGATTAGAAAAAAAATTAAATTTAAGTTATCAGGAAATTTTGACAAAGTTTTTTGATAAAGAGTACTTTTGTTATATGACGGGTTTTATCGCTGGAATGCCTTTTTTGGGAGATATAGATGAAAATTTAAGAACTCAACGTTTAAAAACGCCAAGAGTAAAAGTACCCCAGGGATCAGTTGGTATAACTGAACAATTTGCAAATATTTATACTTTTGATAGCCCAGGCGGTTGGAATATAATTGGAAACACTCCTTTAAAAGTATTTGATGATAGTAAAGAGAAAGATCCAAATTTAATTAACCCCGGAGATACAATTATTTTTAAAAAAATTTCACGACAAGAATATGAGAGTAAAAATGATAGGTAATTATTTTGAAATATTAAGGGGTGGTATTAATACAACGTTTCAAGATAAAGGAAGAGAAAATTTATATCATATCGGAATTCCTTTTAGTGGTGTAATGGATAACCGAAATTTCCTTTTAGCAAATAAATTAGTTGGCAATCATTTGACCGCTCCTGTTATTGAATTTGCTTATCAAGGTCCACATTTGAAATATACAGGTGATAAATTAAATTTTGTAATTACTGGAGACGTAATTTTTAAAATCAAAAAAAAAGATAATGAAATTGATGGAGTTTGTTATCAGAGCTACCATTTAGAAAATGGTGATGAAATTAACATAATTTCTACTAACAAATCTGTTTATGGTTATTTTGCAATAGGGTCTGAAATAGATCTTAACTTTCAATGGAATAGTTGTTCAATCAATACTAAAGCAAATATTGGTTCAAATAATGGAAAGAAATTAGATAGTGGTCAAAAGATTAATCTATTAAAAATTAATTCCGATAAAACACTTAAAAAAGTAAATTATATAAACAGTAAAATTGAAAACATAAGAGTAATTAAAGGAACTAATTTTGATTATTTTTCAGACGAGGGAAAAAAAATATTTTTTGAGAAAGAATTTGTTGTTTCAAAATTATCTGACAGGATGGGGATGAGACTTGAGGGGCCAAAAATTGAAAATATTATAAATACAAATATTAAGTCTGAGGGTTTGGTCAAGGGTGTCATCCAAGTTCCAGCTGATGGTAATCCAATAATTATGCTGTCAGATCATGGCACAGTAGGCGGTTATCCAAAAATAGGTGTTGTAGTTAGCGTTGATTATGATCGCTTAGTACAATTAGCACCAGGTTCAAAAGTTAAATTTCAAGAAATAGAATTATCTGATGCAGAAACTTTGTTTAAACTGTATGAAATGGAGACAAAGAATTTACTTAGTCAAATTTAATGAATATCATTAGAAAATTACCAGGTCCTCTATTAGTATTCCTTGGTGCTTGTAGTCTAAGTTTTGGTGGATTAATAGTAAAATCTTTTGAGGGAGCAACCCTTTGGCAAATCTTATTTTGGAGAACAGTTTTTTTTCTAATTATAATTAGTCTTTACTTAATTATAACTTACAAAAAACAAGTATTTCGTTCATTCTATAATTTAGGTTTTCCAGGTTTTGTCGGAGGTTTTGTTTTATCGTTTGGTTTTTGTGGATACGTTTTTGCGATGTATAACACTACCGTTGCAAATGCTAATTTTATTATTCAAACTCAAACAATCTTTTTGGCAATTTTTGGATACTTTTTTTTAAAGGAAAAAATTTCAGTCATCACGCTTACTTCTATAATATTAGCAATTTCTGGTATCCTGTTGATGGTAGGAAACTCTTTATCTCCTGGTCAAATGACAGGCAATATTGCTGCATTTATAATGCCAATTTCGTTTGCAGTTTTAATATTAGTTGTAAGAAAATATCCTAATGTAGATATGGTGCCTGCACAATTTATTGCTGGGGTTTTTGCTCTAACCATTGGGTTTTTAATGTCTGGAAAAATTTTAATTTCTGCACATGATATTTTTTTAGGTTTCTTAGCAGGTTTTATGCAATTAGGATTTGGATTTATTTTAATTACAATTGGTGCTCAAAGAACACCATCTGCTATGGTTGGAATCATAATGTTGACAGAAGCAGTTCTTGGGCCACTTTGGGCATGGATGTTTATTAATGAACAGCCACCATTTATAGTGATTATTGGAGGTGCAATTGTAATTTTTGCAGTATTACTTCAATTTTACAATCTTTATTCCTTAGAAAAAAAGACTGCTTAAAATATTGACATTGGTTGATATATGATAGAATATTTATTAACGGGAGAGATCACAATTTAACGTGGCACCGAAGGAGCAACCACCCAGGAAACTCTCAGGTAAAAGGACCGTAACATATTAACTCTGGAAAGAGATTAGATTCTCGCCGAAGGAGTAAAACTCTCAGGCAAATATACAGATGGGTACGATAGAGTTAGTATGGAAATTAAAAAAACATCTTTAAATAAATTACATCAAGATAGCCAAGCTAAGTTTGTTGAATTTGCTGGTTATGAGATGCCAATTCAATACAGTAAAGGTGTTATTGAAGAGCATAAATTTACAAGATCGCATGCTGGTATCTTTGATGTTTCACATATGGGTCAATTATTTATTTATGGAAATGAAAATCTAACATCCGATCTTGAAAAAATTTTTCCTTTAGATTTAAAAAATCTTCAACAAAATTGCTCTAAGTATAGTTTTCTTATGAACGAAGAGGCAGGTATTTATGATGATCTTATAATTACCAAACTGGAAGATGGATACTTAATTATTTTAAATGCTGCATGCAAAGAAAAAGATTTTGAAATTTTAAGCGATATATTGTCTAAAAAATATAAAATGGAACTAAGTAATGATAGAGCACTAGTTGCAATACAAGGTCCTAAAGCAGTAGAAATTTTAAATGAAACCATAAATGGGGTTCAAAACTTAACTTTTATGACGGGTGACTGGTTTGATTATAATGGTCAAAAGTTATTTGTTACTAGATCAGGATACACAGGAGAGGATGGTTTTGAAGTATCCATTCTAAATGATTTAGCTGAAGAATTTACAAAAAGCTTAATTAAGAAGGGTGCAGAACTAATTGGTCTTGGAGCAAGAGATACTTTGAGATTAGAGGCTGGATTATGTTTATATGGTCATGAATTAGACCTAAATAAAACTCCAGTAGAAGCGAACCTTAAATGGGCAATATCAAAAGAAAGATTATCGAATGGAGGTTTTGTGGGCTCGGATAAAATAATTAACCAAATTAAGGAAGGTGCAAAAAAAATAAGAGTTGGAATTAAACCTGAAGGCAGATTAATCGCTAGAGAAAAGACCAAGATATTTAATGAAACTGAATTACCAATCGGAGAAATAACAAGTGGTACATTTGGTCCAAGTATTAATGGTCCAATAGCAATGGGATATGTTGATAAAGAATTTTCTAAAATTGATACTAAAATTTTATTAGAGGTAAGAGGCAAAAAATATCCAGCAAATATTTGTAAGTTACCGTTTTATAAAAAAAGTTATGTGAAAGGAGTGAATTGATGAGTGAAGTTAAATTTTCAAAAGAACATGAGTGGATTATTTTAGAGGGAGATGTAGCCACAATTGGTATAACTCAACATGCAACTGAAATGCTAGGTGATATAGTATTTGCAGAATTACCTGAGAAGGGTTCAAGTGTTGAAAAAGATGGAACTGCTGGCGTAGTTGAATCTACTAAAGCTGCAAGTGACGTTTATACACCTGTAAGTGGGGAAGTTGTTGATATAAACCAAGCTATTGTTGATGATCCTGCAAAAATAAATGAGGATCCTGAGGGTACAGCTTGGTTTTTTAAATTAAAAATGAAAGATATTTCTGAGTTAGATAGTTTAATGAATAAAGAGGAATATGATAAGTTTGCAAAGGAGAGTTCTAGTTAATGTTACATAATTCACAAAAAGATTTTTTGAGAAGACATATTGGTCCGTCTGAAGAAGATCAAAAAAAAATGCTCAGTGAACTTAAATATAGTTCTTTAGATGACCTTATAAAAAATACTGTTCCAGAAAAAATACAGTTTAAAGGTGAACTTAATATTGGCGAGTCTAATTCAGAATATGAAGCGCTAAGAAAATTAAAAGTGATTTCAAAAAAAAATCAGATTTACTCTAATTTTATTGGTATGGGTTATTATGGAACTTACACACCTTATGTGATTTTAAGAAATATATTAGAAAATCCTGGTTGGTATACTTCATACACACCTTATCAGCCTGAAGTAGCACAAGGTAGGTTAGAAATGTTACTGAACTTCCAACAGATGATTGTTGATTTTACTGGTATGGACATTGCTAACGCATCATTACTTGATGAAAGTACAGCTGCTGCTGAAGCTGTGGGTTTGAGTTACAGATTAAATAAAAGTGATTGCAAATTAGTATTTGTATCAGAAAACTGTCATCCTCAAACAATTGATCTGATAAAAACTAGGGCAGAACCTATGGGGCTCAAAGTTCTTGTCGGGAATGAAGATAAAGTTTTAGATAATTTAAAAGAGGATGTTGTATGTGGAATTTTACAATATCCTGGAACTTTAGGTGACATTAAAGATCCAAGTGAGTCAATAAGTAAAATCCATAAAAAGAATGGTAAAGCAATACTTGCATGCGATTTACTTTCACTTGCTAAGTTAAAAACACCAAGAGAACTAGGTGCTGATATAGCCGTGGGTAGTTCTCAACGGTTTGGAATTCCGATGGGATATGGTGGACCTCATGCAGCATTTTTTGCGACAAAAGATGAATATAAAAGATCTTTACCTGGTAGATTAGTAGGTGTTTCAGTGGATAGACACGGAAATAAAGCCTACAGATTATCATTACAAACTAGAGAACAGCACATAAGAAGAGATAAAGCTACAAGCAACATTTGTACGGCTCAAGCTTTGTTAGCAATTGTGTCAGCAGCGTATGCTATTTATCATGGACCTTATGGAATTAAAAATATTTCTGAAAGAGTATCTCAATTAGCAAAAAATTTTGCTGATAAAATTAAACAATCTGGATATGAATTATACTCTGATTATTTTTTTGATACTGTAACTATTATCACTAAAGAAAAGACTGATCAGATTTTTGAAAATGCTTTAAATCAAAAAGTTAATATCCGAAAAGTAAATTCGGAAATGTTATCTGTATCTTTCGATGAAAGAAAAAATGTTTATAGAGTAAACCAACTACTAAAAATTTTTAATGCAGCAGAATCAATTAAAAAAGAAGATCCTGTAGCAAATTTATTAAACTTACCAAAAAATTTAATTAGAACTTCTAAATATTTAGAACACCCTGTTTTTAATTCATACCATTCAGAGACAGAAATGCTTAGATATCTTAAAAAGTTAGAAGATAAAGATATAGCTCTTAACAGAACCATGATTGCACTAGGCTCATGTACTATGAAATTAAATGCTACTGCAGAAATGATACCTATTTCATGGAGAGAATTAGCTGAGCCTCATCCGTTTGTGCCTGTTGAACAGATGGAGGGTTATAGAGAATTATTCACTGATCTTAAAAATTGGCTAAGGTCAATTACTGGTTTTTCTGGAGTTTCACTTCAGCCAAATGCAGGTGCTCAAGGTGAATATGCGGGATTAATGGTAATACGAAAATATCACTTAGCGAGAGGTGATGAAAATAGAAATATATGTTTAATACCTAGCTCAGCACATGGAACTAATCCAGCAAGCGCACAAATGGTTGGAATGAAAGTTGTAGTAGTAGATTGTGATAAAGAAGGGAATGTAGATTTCGATGATTTAAAGAAAAAAGCAGAAACAAATTCAGAAAATCTAGGAGCTTTGATGGTTACATATCCTTCTACACACGGAGTTTTTGAAGAAAAAATATCAGATATTTGTGATTTAATTCATAAACATGGTGGTCAAGTTTACATGGATGGTGCAAATCTAAATGCGCTCGTAGGCATTGCAAAACCTGGAAATTTTGGTCCAGATGTTTGTCATATAAATTTACACAAAACTTTCTGTATACCACACGGTGGTGGAGGACCAGGTATGGGGCCAATTGCTTGCAAAAGACATTTACAAGTTTATCTGCCCAATCATCCAGTGGTTAAAGATTGTGGTCCTGCAACAGGTATAGGCGCAGTTTCTGCAGCACCTTGGGGTAGTTCAAGTATTTTATCTATTTCTTGGATGTATATTAAAATGATGGGATCTCAAGGTTTGAAATTAGCAACAGAAGTTGCCATTTTAAACGCCAATTATATAGCTCATAGATTAAAAAACCATTTTCCAATTTTATACAAAGGTACTAATGGGAATGTTGCCCATGAATGTATAATTGATATTAGATCAATTAAAAGCGAAACAGGTGTGAGTGAGGAAGACATTGCTAAAAGATTAATAGACTATGGGTTCCATGCACCAACCATGTCGTGGCCAGTTGCTGGTACAATGATGATTGAACCAACTGAGAGTGAAAGTTTACCAGAAATAGATAGATTTTGTGACACTTTAATAAATATTAAAACAGAAATAGAGATGATTAAGTCGGGTAAATTTGATAAAGTAGATAATCCAATTAAAAATGCACCTCATACTGATATTGAACTTTCATCAGATGAATGGGAACACAAATATTCTAGACAGCAAGCAGCGTATCCTGCAAAATTCTTGAAAACAAATAAATTTTGGCCTCCAGTCGCAAGAGTAGACAATGTTTATGGAGATAAAAATATTTTTTGTACTTGTCCTAGTATGGATGAGTTTAAAGAAGATGCAGCATAAAAATTAATGAAAATTGCTGTTGTTGGTTCGGGTATTTCTGGTTTAAGTGCTGCATACTATTTATCAAAAAAACATCATGTAGATCTTTTTGAAAAAGAAGACCGTTTTGGTGGCCACTCACATACAATTGATCTTACTTTTGGAGAAAAAAAAGTCTCTGTTGATATAGGTTTTATTGTATTTAACTTTCAAACATACCCAAGTTTAATAAAATTTTTTAAAGAAAATAATATTGAAATTGAAAAGAGTGACATGTCTTTTTCTGTTTCAGTTGATAATACCAATTTTGAATATTGTGGAAAAGGATTAAGTGGTATTTTCATTAATAGATTAAATTTGTTTAATTTAAAATTTTTAAAAATGTTCTTTGATATAATTAAATTTTATAAAAAAAGTGATCAACAAAGTATCTCAGAAGAAAAGTCAACTTTAGGTGAATATCTTGAAAAAAATAGATTATCAAAACCATTTATAGACTACCATATAATTCCAATGGTTTCAGCTATTTGGTCAATGCCTCCATTAGAGGCAAGTAAGATGCCAATAAGTTTTTTTTTAAAATTTTTCCAAAATCATGGTTTATTTAAATTAAAAAACAGACCTCAATGGTATACTGTATCTAATAGAAGCAGAACTTATGTAAATCACATCATATCAAACATTAGTGGTGAGCATTATAAAAATTATAAAGTTAAAAAATTAAAAAGAAAGTCTTCAGGTATTGATTTATACTACGGAGGGCAAAGTGAGTTTTTTGATTATGACAAAGTAGTTATAGCAACTCATGCAGATGAAGCTTTAGAAATAATTGATAATCCAACTGAGGACGAGAAAAAAATTCTATCTAATTTTAGCTATAAAGAAAATATTGCTTATATTCATACTGATGTTAGAGCCATGCCTAAGAACAAAAAAGCGTGGAGTTCTTGGAATTCATCTATCGACGATAAAGATGTTGAAAAGAACTCAATTAGTTATTGGTTGAATTTGTTACAAAATTTAAAGTGCGAACAAGATATTTTTTTGACCTTAAATCCATATTTTGAGATTGATAAGTCAAAAATACTTAAAAAAGTTAGATTTACTCATCCATATTATGATCAAAAAGCATTGGATACGCAACACGAGCTGTCTAAATTACAAAATCAAAAAGATTTACTTTTTTGTGGTAGTTATTTTGGTTACGGATTTCATGAAGATGGAATAAAATCATCTATTGAAATGCTGAATAACCTTAATGATTAAATCTTGTATTTATACTGGAACAGTAATCCATAAACGATTTAAACCTAAAGAGCATTTTTTTAAATATAAAGTTTTTTCATTGTTCATAGATTTATCTGAACTTGAGACATTAAATGATAAAATAAGATTTTTTTCTCTAAATCGTTTTAATTTAATCAGTTTTCAAGAAAAAGATCATGGAGATCGAGACGGTTCATCCCTCGTCGAATGGGTAAAAAAAAACCTGAAACAAAATAATATTAATTCAGAAAATATTAAAATTAAACTTTTGTGTTACCCAAGAATATTGGGATACGTATTTAATCCACTTAGTATTTTTTTTGTTTACGATGACCAAGAACAGTTAATATCAATCTTATATGAAGTAAAAAATACTTTTGGAGAACAACATACTTATGTATTTAGAGTGGATGATAAAAATAATTTAATAAAGAATAATTGCTCAAAGAAATTTCATGTATCTCCATTTATTGAAATGGACTGTCAGTATTTTTTTAAAATATTAAAACCAGGAGATAAATTATCAGTAATTATTGACCAATATGATAAGGACGGAAAGATTTTGTTTGCTTCTCAAGATGGTGTAAGAAATGACCTAAATAGTTCACACTTAATTAAATCTTATCTAAAACATCCTTTAATGACTTTAAAAATTATATCTGCGATACATTTTGAAGCGTTCAAATTATGGGCAAAAGGAATAAGATTAGTTAAAAAAAAATTTAATATTAAAAATAACTTAACAGTTGAGAATTAATGTTTTTAAATAAAATATCAGATAAATTGGTTTTTAATTTTTTGAGTAAGATTGATTATGGATATCTCGAGATTAAAACTTTTGATGGAGAACTTCTCAAGTTTGGAAATCAAGAAGAACCACTTAGTGCTAATATAATTATAAAAAAACCAAATTTTAATTATAATTTAATACGTGGTGGAAGTATTGGTTTTGCTGAGTCTTATATGAGAGGTGAATTTGAAACAGATAATCTTTCTAATCTGATAGAGTTAACAGCAAGAAATATAAAAATTATCCACAGGTTTTCTGGTTTACTTGATGTCCCAGTAATAAATTATATTAAAAATAAAATTATTAAAAATACTAAAAGTAGGAGTAAGGAAAATATTGCTAAACACTATGATTTAGGAAACGAATTTTTCTCGCTTTGGCTTGATGATACTTTAACTTATTCAAGTGCTATATTTAATGAAAATTCAAAAAACTTATCCGAAGCACAAAATAATAAATATCAAAAATTAATTGATCTTATTAAACCGAATAATGGTGACAAAGTTTTAGAAATTGGTTGTGGGTGGGGTGGTTTTGCTGAGTATTTAGGCAAAAAATATGACGTTAAACTTGATTGCATTACTATTTCAAAAAAACAATTTGAATACGCAAAAGAAAGAATTCAAAAATGTGGTTTAAATGAAAAAGTTAAAATTCAGATTAAAGATTACAGAGATTTGCAGGGAAAATATAATTCTATTGCATCAATAGAAATGATCGAAGCGGTTGGGCAAAACTATCTTGATGGATATTTTAAAACAATCAAAGATAATTTATCAGGAGGTGGTAAAGCAGCTATTCAAGCAATAACAATTGATGACAGTTTATTTGATAGATACAAAAACAAACAAGATTTTATTCAAAAATATATCTTTCCTGGAGGATTTCTTCCCAATAAAAACAGCATAAATAGATATGTTTCAGATAATGGGTTAACAATTAACTCGTATATCTCTTACGCAGATCACTATGCTGATACTCTAGAAATTTGGAGGAATGAATTTTTGAAGAAATGGGAGTTAATTAAAAATCAAGGTTTTGATTTAAAATTTAAGAGAATGTGGGAGTTTTATCTATCTTACTGTGAAGCTGGTTTTAAATCAAAGAATATAGATCTAATTCAATTTTCACTTCAAAACAAATAACTGATAAAAGGATATTTATGCAAAATTTTAAATTAATTAAATCTATTTCATTGATAATTTGTGCTTTCTTAATTACAAGTTGTTCAAATAATAGTGCCATGAAACCAGAAGATTTTAAAAATAAAGAACCAAGATTGATAATTGAAGAATATTTAAGTGGAAATGTTAAGGCTTGGGGTGTTTTACAAAATAGATCAGGTAAAGTTACAAGGCAGTTCAATGCTGATTTAAATGGGACATGGGATGGTAAACAGTTAATTTTAAAAGAAAAATTCAATTGGGATGATGGAGAAGTCCAAGACAGAGAATGGACAATTAATAAAATTGATGAGCATAATTATGAGGGAACTGCAGGTGACGTTGTAGGTAAAGCCAAAGGTTATTCATATGGTCCAGCCTTTAAATTTGAATATGTTTTATTAGTTCCGGTAAAAGGAAGAGAATTAAAAATCACATTTGATGATTGGATCTTTAAACAAGATGATCGTGTTGCAATTAATAGAGCTACAATGACAAAGTTTGGATTTAAGGTAGCTGAATTAACAGTCGTTTTTGTAAAAGACTAACGATTAACAGATTTAGAAATCAAATAATTATATAATTTATTTGGAAGTATTTGTATTAATTTATAAATAATTTTAATTGGTAAAGGAAAGATTATTTCAAAATTATTTTTTTTGACTAGGCCATTATAAATCTCCTCTGCTGCAAAGGTTGTACTTTTTAAAAAAGGCATCTTAAATTCATTTTTATCTGTTAAAGCAGTTTTGATAAAACCTGGAGTTATTAGTGAAACCTTGACATTAAATTTCTTAAAATCAAAATAAATACCTTGAGTAAAATTGTTTAAAGCAGCTTTAGATGGAGTGTAACCTGAAGATTTAGGTAAACCCCTATATCCAACCGGTGATGAAACCACAGCAATATGGCCATTATTTTTATCTTTGTAATATTTTTCAACAGCACTGACACAGTTTATTACACCAAGGAAGTTAACTTCAATTACATGTTTTATATTTTGTACATCTAGTTCTTTCTCGGATTTTCTCTCGTAAGTTCCAGAGCTAAAGATGCAAAGATCCACATGCCCATGATCTTCTATAATTTTTTTGAACACCTCTTTAGCTTTAACACTATCAGTTACATCTAAAGGATAAGAAAATATATTTTCATCCGTTGAAAGTTTTTCTAAGAGCTCAACTCTTCTTGCGGATATGATCACTTTCCATCCTTCTTTAGCAAATTTTCTTGCTGATGCTTCACCAATGCCACTACTTGCACCAGTTATCCATATTGTTTTTTTATTCATACTTAATCGTATATATTACTAACATGTTTAAAAATAAATTTTTAACTTTTATGTCCTTTCTTCTGGTCACTTTTGGAGCTTCAGCTATTGGAAGCCTTGCAACAATTAATTATAAAGAGCCATGGTATTCATTATTGAATAAACCAGCCTTTAATCCTCCGGATTGGGTTTTTGGACCTGTGTGGACGACATTGTACTTGATGATGACACTTGCGATATGGTTATTTTGGCACTCAAACAATAGGAATAAAAATACTGTTTATGTTTATTTAATTCATCTAGTGTTTAATACAACTTGGAGTGTAGTTTTCTTTGTTTTTCACAATATGGTTTTAGCTTTATTTGTATTAATTTTATTAATTGGACTGATAATTAATCTCATTTTAAGATTTAAACGTGTCAATGTAGTTAGTTACTATTTAATGATTCCTTATTTACTTTGGTGTAGCTTTGCACTATTCCTCAATATTAATCTTATAATGATAAACTAATATGGATGATGTTGTAGTAATAGGTGGTGGAATTATTGGAGCAGCAACAGCCTATTTTTTATCTAAAGAGGGCAGAAAAGTTAAAGTAATCGAGAGAGATCCAACATACAAAACTGCATCATTCCCACTGTCATTAGGTGGATTTAGAAGACAGTTTTTTCAAAAAGAAAATATTTTATTAGGAAAATTTGCTAGAGAATTTATTAATCAAATACCACAATTATTGAAAACCGAAAAAAATCCTAACCCTACAGCGAGCATGGTAACAAATGGTTATCTATTAATGTTTGGACCAGAACATGCTGAAGAACAATACAGAGCATTAGAAAATCATAAAAAGTGTGAAGCAGGAACAAAAAATATTAAAGGTTCAGAATTATCAGATATATTTCCTTATATTAATAGTGAGGGAATAGAAACTGCAACTTACACTGATAATCAGACGGAAGGTTGGATTGACCCTTTTCTTTTTCATACAGCTTTAAAAAGTAAAGCAATTGAGCTTGGAGCAGAATTTATTAAAGGAGAAATTAAAAATATTTCTGAAGTTAAGGCTAAAACTATTGTTTCTGCTGCAGGGTGTTGGACAAAAAAATTACTTGAAGATATTCCTGTAGTACCTCAGAAGCACACGGTATTTAGGGTTAAATGTCCAAAATATATTAAAGAAATGCCTTTAACAGGAGATCTAACAACAGGCGTTTATTGGAGACCAGAAGGTGGTGAATACTTAGCTGGATCACCTATTTCTGTGTTTGACGCTGATGATTTAGAACCAGCATGGAATGATTTTGAAGAATTAGTTTGGCCAGCATTAGCAAAAAGAATTCCAGCTTTTGAAGAACTGAAACTAACAGGTGGATGGGCAGGATATTATGATTGTAATAAATTAGATAACAATGCAGTGGTTGGTAAGCATCCAAAATATGAAAATGTTTATATGGCATCTGGTTTCACTGGAAGAGGATTAATGCAAGCACCTGGTATAGGAAGAGCATTAACAGAATTAATTACAACGGGATCTTACCAAACAATTGATATTAGCGATTTTTCAGTTGAAAGAGTGTTAGGTAATAGCGCAAGGCCAGAACCATATGTATTGTAATTTTAAGTCCCACAAAAAGTTTGATACTTCTCTTTTGATGCTGGTGCAGGTGTTTGAAATTTTAAAATATCGACTTTAGGGTCATATGGGTTTTGAATTACTGACAATAATATATTAAGAGTTTTATAATTATTTTTCTCTGCATCGGATAAAGCCTCTTCTACTTTATGATTTCTAGGAATGATTACTGGATTGACTTTTTTCATTAGTTCAAATTGTTTTTCTTTGTCAGAATTGTTTAAACTTGATCTATTTTTCCATGCATCTAACCAGTCTTCGAAATTTTTATTTTTATAAATTTCATCACCATCATAAATTCCCATTAAAAAACAAAATGTATTTGTGTAATCTGCTTTATTTTTTTCCATCCATTTAAGTAAAGAATTAATCAGTTTTAAGTCATCTTTATTATCACCTACCAAACCAAGTTTAGATTTCATCATATTCAACCATTTTTGTTCATAGATATTTTGAAAATTATCAATAATTTTAGTTGCAGTTTTAATAGCCTGTTCTTCGTCTTCATCAATTAAAGGGATCAAGCATTCAGCAAATCGAGCTAAATTCCATTTTGCAATTGCTGGCTGATTAGAAAATGCATATCTTCCAAACTTATCGATTGAACTAAAAACAGTTTTAGGATCATATTGATCCATAAAAGCACAGGGTCCATAATCTATAGTTTCCCCTGAAATTGTCATGTTATCGGTATTCATTACTCCATGAACAAATCCAACTCGCATCCAATTAACTATTAGCTGACATTGTTTTTCAATTACTAAATTTAACAAATCAACAGCTTTTGTTTTAGAAGATTTAATTTCTGGATAATGTCTATCAACTGTATAATCAAGTAACATTTTCAATTCATCAATATTTTGTTTTGCAGCGATGTATTGAAATGTGCCAACTCGAATATGACTAGAGGCAACTCTAGTTAATATTGCACCCTCTAATAAATTTTCTCTTACAACCTTTTCTCCAGTTTTAGTCACAGCAAGACTTCTAGTTGTAGGAATATTTAATGAGTTTATGGCCTCACTAATAATATATTCTCTTAGCATTGGCCCTAAAGCTGCACGACCATCACCGCCTCTTGAAAATGAAGTCCTACCAGATCCTTTGAATTGAATATCGTATCTTTTTTTTTTATTAGTTATATGCTCACCGATTAAAACTGCTCTTCCATCACCTAACATTGTAAAATGTCCAAATTGATGCCCTGCATAAGCTTGAGCTATTGAGCTAGTTCCTTCAGGCAGAATATTTCCTGCAAATAGAGCAGATAATTCATTTTTTTCAATTTTAGAAAAATCAAGCCCCAATTCCTTTGCTAAATTTTCATTTAAGATAACTAATTCAGGATTTAAAACTGAAACAGGTTTAATAATCTCTTTAAAAGCTTCAGGTAATTTTGAATAAGAATTATCAAAATTCCAATTAATATAGTTTTTCACAGGTTTTATAGGTTCCAAATATTGTTTAAAATTTCCTCTCTTCTGCATGCTTTTTTATATTCCAAATACCTTTGAAATTTTTTTACATAAAAATCTTGGTGATAAACTTCAGCTTGATAAAATTTATCAAAACTTCTTACGTAAGTGACGATTTCTTTATTAAATTTTTTCTCTAATTCATTAACACTATTTTCTATGAGTTTTTTTTCCTCATTGTTTTGATAAAAAGCAACTGATCTATAGCTATATCCTTTATCACAAAATTGCCCGTAAGGATCGAAGGGATCTATATTTTTCCAAAAAATATTCAACAATTCTTTAAAAGAAATAATTTCTTTGTCATAGATAATTTCAACAACTTCAAAATGGCCAGTCTTACCATAAACTACTTCTTTGTAGGTTGGGTTTTCTGTAGTCCCACCTGAGTAACCTGATATTACTTTTTCAACTCCACTTAATTTTTCAAAGGATTCCTCCATGCACCAAAAACACCCACCAGCAAAATATGCTTTACTTTTTTGATTTGCTTCTGCTGCGGTAATCAAGGATATGGTAAAAGTTATGATAGTTAAAAATTTCATTTTAACATCATAAACAAAAAAGAAGAATTTAGTCTATGATATTAAAGGTAGCTACTTTTAGTAAACTACCTTTAATAAGTATTAGTGTGAGTTATTTTTTCTTATATTTAGCCGCTTCTTCAGATCCACCTGTTGCTGATCCTTTACTGTATGAGTGAGCGCCCATTCCAGCTAATTGGCCATCTTTAACAATAAGATATTGATCTCTAATTTCACTACCTGCAAAGAAACATTCTAAAATTTCTCTTACACCATCAGCATATCTTGTTTGCGCAGATAATGAAGTTCCAGAAGTGTGTGGCGTCATTCCATGATTGGGCATAGTTCTCCAAACATGATCATTTGGAGCTGGCTGCGGAAACCAAACGTCTCCTGCATAACCACTTAATTGTCCACTTTTTAGAGCTTTTGCAATAGCCTCACGGTTACAAATTTTACCTCTAGCAGTATTAACAATGTATGCACCTTTTTTCATTTTACTTATCATTGCATCATCAAATAGGTTTTCAGTTTCTGGATGGAGTGGACAATTTATTGTCACCACATCACAGACTTTAACCATAGATTCTACTGACTCATGAAAAGTTAAATTTAATTCCTTTTCAACACTTTCAGGTAGTTTATGTCTATCAAAGTAATGTAAATGTACATCAAAAGGTTTCATCTTTCTAAGTGCGTCTAATCCTATACGACCAGCAGCAACTGTTCCGATATGCATACCTTCAACGTCATAAGATCTTTGCACAGCGTCTGCTATATTCCAACCACCTTCATTAACGATCCTATGTTGATTGTGATAATCTCTTACCATTGAAACAATCATCATTACTATATGTTCTGCAACTGATCTTGAATTACAAAATGTAACTTCCACTACATCAATTTTGTTATCCATTGCTGCTTGTAAATCAACATGGTCTGAACCAATTCCAGCAGTAATAGCCATTTTTAAATTTTTTGCTTTAGCAATTCTCTCTTTTGTTAAATAGTAAGGAAAAAATGGTTGAGATATAACAATATCTGCATCAACGATATGTTTATCTGCTTCACATCCATCTCCATCTTTACTATTTGTTACAACAAATTCATGTCCATTAGATTCTAAATATTTTCTTAATCCTAATCCTCCTGAAACACATCCTAATAATTCACCTGGTGTGAAGTCTCTACCTTTTGGACTTGGTAAAGTCATTCCATCTGGATATTTTTCTAATTTAGGAAGATCACTAAGTGGATATGATTTTGGCATTCCACCTTTAGGATCATCGTATAATACGCACAATATCTTCATTTAATCTCCTGTATGTAATAAAATATTAATTTATTTTTGGCCATCTAACCTTATTTTCAAGAGGCTAGCAAACAAATTATTTCTTAGAGGGATAATTTTTTTTTAGGATTAATCGATTAATAATTATTGCAAAAATTAGAATAATTATTGAACCAGAAATCACAGGGGTCAATAAGTAGTCCACCGACACACTACCCATTATGACTATAATGGGATTTCCACCAGCTGGTGGATGAGTTACATTAAATAATATCATCAATCCAACACCAAAACCTACAGCCAAAGGGATAGTTAAATATAAAGGTAAAGGTATAAAGTATAAAAAAATCATTCCCACAATTGCAGTAAGAACGTGACCAAAGAAAACATTTTTTGGCTGGGCGAAAGGACTTTCTGGATATCCATAGAGCAGAACCATTGAAGATCCAAAGGAAGCAATTAAAAATATTCCATACTCAGTTTTGTAAGTTAAAAGAGTAAGTATTCCAATTGTAATAATCGAAAAGAGTCCTGCGTAGAATGATTGCTTTAAATTTCCCATAATTTAATTTGATATAATCTTTTTTAAGGCATTGAAAGGAAGAAGAATACATTCTTTTCTTGATAAATTTTTTTGATCAAACAATTTACTTAAAAAAGACCATTTTTTTTCAATACTTTCTTGTTCTTTATTAAAAAAAGATTTTGCATAATCACAAAGCTCTTTAATTTTATTTTTTTTGGAGTTTATCAAATTTTTTGACAATAGACTTGCAGTAGCCTGACAATAAACACATGATTTTCCCTGGTAGCCAAAATCAACAAGTTTTTCATTTTTCATAACTAACTTAATTTCAATTTCATCACCACATAAAGGATTTTTGGATTTTGCAGCATGAGTGTAATTTTTGATATTTTTGTTATTTTCTGTATCTGAAGCAATCTCTAAAATTTTTAAATCCATATAAACTTTTAATTTTATTTCATATATATCACTGATTTTATATTTAGATTTAAAATATATTTTTGTTGTAGAAAATTCTATTTAGAATTAGATTTCGGCATATGATTGAGCTTAGAAGTCCTAAAATAGCTATTCCAGTAGTTTTATTTGCAGGCTTACTGTGGTCATTTGGCCCGTTAGTTGTGAGATATATGGATAATCCGCAATTAGTCCCATGGCAGTATATTTTTGGAAGAGGTTTAACTATTTTCATTTTATTAAATCTTTATTTATTTTTTGAAGAAGGAAAAAATTTTTATAAAAATTACTTTAAAATAGGATTATCAGGCATAATAGGTGGAGCTGGCCTAGGTGTTGCAATGATCACTTTTATTTATTCAATAACAAATACTAGTGCCGCAGTGACATTACTTTGTTTAGCTGCAATGCCATTTTTTACTGCATTATTAGCTTTTTTGTTTTTAAAAGAAAAAATTTCTTTAAATGTTTGGATTTCAATTGTCATAGCAACTGCTGGTATATTAATTATGGCACTTGGTAATACTAGTGAAAAATCCTTAATTGGATTTGTATTTGGTCTTACAGCTTCAATTGGTTTTTCAGTTTTTTCAGTGACATTAAGGTGGAGAAAAGAAACTCCTAAATTCACAACAGTTGCTTTTGCAGGTTTCTTTTGTGTCGTATTTTCATCTATAGCAATCATTACAAATGATTTAGTATTTTTTTCATCAAGCTATAATGGAACTTTATTTTCTTTACATGGAACCTTAGTCTGTTTTGGCTTAATATTATATTCAATTGGATCAAAAGCTATCCCTGCAGCAGAACTGACCTTGCTTTCTTTAACTGAGGTAATAGGTGGAATATTTTGGGTATGGTTACCATTATTTGGCATAAATGAAGTTCCCACAACAAACACAATCATTGGCGGATTTTTTCTTTTTATCTCAATAGTTTATTACAGTTTAATTATGAGATGGAATAAAAGATACATCGCTTTAAATTAATCTATGAACAAAAATAATATTATTGTGAATAGTTGGAATGAATGGGACCCATTAAAACATGTAATTGTTGGAAGAGCAGATGGCACTTGTATTCCAGCACCCGAACCAGCACTTGATGCTAAAGTTCCTGAAGATAGTGATATGCGAGGTCAGTTTGGACCAAGAACTAAAGATACGGTTGATAAAGCCAATCAACTTTTAGATGATTTTTCAAATATACTTAAGAAAAGAGGAATTAAAGTTGATAGACCGACACCTTTAGATTTTAATCAAAAAACATCTACTCCTGATTGGGAGGCAGAAACCATGTTTGGCTGTATGCCACCAAGAGATGTTTTATTGACCGTTGGTAATGAAATTTTAGAAGCGACAATGAGCTATCGTTGTCGTTGGTTTGAATATTTGTGTTACAGACCACTTCTACAAGATTATTACAATCAAGATCCAAATATGAGACATGAGTCTGCACCAAAACCTAGATTGACAGACCTTGATTATAGAAAAGATTACTTATCAGATAAAATTGGAGTTCAGAAAAGATTAGAATGGACAGAAAAAAAACATTTTGTAACAACAGAGGAAGAACCATTATTTGATGCAGCTGATGTATTGAGATTTGGAAAAGATTTAGTAGTGCAACATGGTTTTACTACAAATCTAAAAGGTATTGATTGGTTAAAGAGACATTATAAAGATCACAGAGTTCATGCAGTGAACTTTCCTGGTGATCCATATCCAATTCATATTGATGCAACCTTCACACCAATAAAAGAAGGGTTAATAATAAATAATCCTCAAAGAAGACTACCAAAAGAACAAAGAAAATTATTTGAAAATAATGGATGGGAAATAATTGATAGTGCACAACCAGCACACAACGAGCCGCCCCCATTATGTTATTCATCAACTTGGTTATCTATGAATGTGTTAGTCTTAGATTCTAAAACTGTATGTGTTGAAAAAAGTGAGACTTATCAAGCAGAGCAATTAGATAAACTTGGAATGGAAGTTGTACCAGTAGAGCTACGAGATGCTTATGCATTTGGAGGAGGACTTCATTGTTGTACTGCAGATGTATATAGAGAAGGGGAGCTTAAGGATTATTTTCCTAAACAATAAGTCTCTAATTTGGATTTTGTTTCAAAAATTCAATATATTTTATAACTTCATCAAACTTTTCATCAGGGATATCCTTATAACTTGCATTAAAATTAGATTTTACACAAATAGCTACATGGGCATAGGCATTTCTACCCTTAGGATGATTAGGATGATCAGGTAATTGCCCCTGTAAATAATCGCCAGCTTCCTGAATAATTTTCCAGAGTTTACTTGCGTTTTCTTTATTCATTTTTTCTAAATTGATGCTTTATCTAATTCTGGCATAGTGAATAGCATAGTTTATAATTTTAGTAATTAAATTTTAAAAATGATTAAAGAATTTAACATTAATTTTTCTGAAAAAGAGATTTCTTTGATTTATCAAAAAGTTAAAGATTATCCTTGGGACTCAGTAAAGGATTTAGATGGCTGGGAGCACGGAACTAACAAAAAATATTTAAAAGAGTTATGTGATTATTGGATTACTAAATTTGATTGGAAAAAACACGAATTAGAAATAAATAAATTTAAAAATTATACTACCAATATAGATGATATAAAAATTCATTTTATTAAAATAAAAGGAAGCAGTGAAAATTCTAAACCATTACTTTTAATGCATGGTTGGCCTGGATCGATAATTGAATTTCTACATATTATAGAAAAACTTGCTCATCCGGAAAAATTTGGGGGAAAGGAAAATGACTCTTTTGATGTGATAGTTCCTTCTTTGCCAGGATTTGGTTTTTCAGGTTGTCCATCAAAGCCAATGGGGCCAAGAAAAATGGCTGAAATATTAAATAAATTAATGATAGATAATCTTGGTTACAAAAATTATATGGCTCAAGGAGGTGATTGGGGCGCAACAATTGCTAATTGGCTTGGTTATGATCATTCAAATTTTTGTAAAGCAATTCATATAAACTGTCTAACAATGCGTCATCCTAAAGGCCCACAAACTGATGAAGAAAAAAATTGGCAAAAAAAATTTAATGAAGATCAAATTATGCAAGAAGGATATAGAACTCAACAAGCAACAAAACCTCAATCTTTAGGTTATGGAATGATGGACAGTCCAGTTGGTGTAGCTGCCTGGATAACTGAAAAAATGTACTCATGGTCAGATTTAAAGAATAATAATATTGAAAGTGTTTATTCTAAAGACACATTGTTAGCGAACATCATGGTCTATATTTTAACAAAGACTTTTGATACAGCTAGTTGGATTTATTTTGGGAGAAGAGAGGAAGGAGGTAGGTTTTTTCCAAAAGACTTTAAAAAAATTGAAATTCCAACTGCAGCAGCAATATTTCCTGCTGAAATGTCTGAATGGCCACCTAGGTCATATGTTGAAAGAATATTTAATCTTAAACAATGGACTGAAATGCCAGGAGGGGGCCATTTCGCTGCATTAGAAAAACCTGATCTTTTAATTGATGATATTAAAAAATTTTCAAGAAGATTAAAATTTAATTAATATTCTTGCTAATTTGAAATATTAATAATAACCTAATCTCTCAATGGCTGTTAACTACAAATCTATTGCTCAAAAATTAAAATTTGAAGGCCGTGCTTTTATAAATGGTAAGTATGTTAACGCTATAGATGGTAAAAAATTTGAAACCATAAATCCTGCTACAGGAGAAAAACTTTGTACAGTAGCAAAATGTAATGAAAAAGACGTTAATTTAGCAGTCAAAGTTTCAAGGAAAGCATTCAATAGCGGTGTTTGGTCTAGAAGCTCACCTGAACATCGAAAAGAAGTATTATTAAAATTTGCTGAACTACTTAGAAAGTATGGCAATGAAAATTCAGTTTTAGAATGCGTCGATACAGGAAAATTAATAACGGATTGTATAAATGAAGTTGCTAACGACGCTCCAATGCATTTTCAGTGGTATGGAGAATTAATTGATAAGGTTTTTGGAAAGGTTGGTCCTACCGAACCATCTATTACAAGTTTAATAGTAAAAGAACCTATTGGAGTTGTTGCAGGTATAGTACCATGGAATTTCCCTTTAATGATGGCAGTTTGGAAGATGGCGCCTGCTCTTGCGGCTGGATGTTCTGTTATTATTAAACCAGCAGAAGATACACCTCTCACAGCTATAAGAGTTGCAAAAATTGCTCAAGACGCAGGAATTCCTGATGGAGTTTTAAATGTTCTTCCTGGTTATGGTGATGTAGGAGAAGCACTTGGTAGACATAAAGATGTAGATGCAGTTTCCTTTACAGGATCTACAGAGGTAGGTGGATATTTTCTAAAATATTCAAGTGAAAGTAATTTAAAACCAGTAGCACTAGAAATGGGAGGTAAAAGTCCATTCATAGTATTAGAGGATGCAAAAATTAATGATGATTTAATTGATAATGCAATTAATTCTGCTTTTTGGAATGGAGGTCAAAACTGCTCTGCAAATATGAGGCAGATAGTTCATGAAAAAGTTAAAGATGAATTTTTAGATAAAGTTTCAAAAAAAGTTAAGAGTTTAAAAGTTGGAGATCCATTAAATTTAAAATCAAATATGGGATCAATGATTTCAAAAAATCATTTAATTAATGTTAATAATTATATCCAAAAAGGAATCGATGAAGGTGCAAAACTTTTATTAGGAGGTGTTTCAGACATTAAACAAAAAGGCTTTTATGCAAAACCAACATTATTTGATGGATTAAAAGAAAATATGACCATTGCTCAAGAAGAAATTTTTGGACCGGTGTTAGGAGTTTTGACTGTTAAGAATGATAAAGATGCTCTTAAAGTTGCAAGTAATTCTAAATATGGTTTGCATGCAAGTGTGTTTACTCAAGACATAGATAGAGCATTTCATTTAGCAAAAAGTTTACCTTGTGGAACAGTTTCTGTTAATACATTTTCAGAGGGAGATATAAAAACTCCATTTGGTGGATATAAACAATCTGGATCTTTATCAAGAGATCAAGGAACCGAGGCTTTAAATTCTTTTCTTCAAACAAAAACAATCTGGATTAGTCATTCTTAAATTAATTTAAACAGTGTATATTAGCTAATTGCATATCAGTTAACCCAAAATGGACGAGCATTTTCTTTGACTCGTCTTTGCTAATCTAGTTAAATTAATATTTAAATTAAAGAAGGGGAAAATAATGAAAATAATTAACACAAAAAAAATTTGCAAAACTTTGCTTAAAGTTTTTGCAATTGCTTTTTTTGCCCAAGCTGCCTATGCAGAGGTAACTCTTAAGCTTGGAACTACTGGAAGATTGGGAATGCCTATTGGTGATGCCATAGATCAAGCATTGATACCAGCTTTGGCAAAAGCTTCTGGTGGTAAAATGAAAATCGAACCACATTATCAAAAAAGTTTATGCGCAGAGCAAAAATGTGGTGAACAAGCCAATCAAGGACTTATAGCTCTATGGACTAGTTCTACGGCAAACTATGGTAATTTTGGACCAGAGTTAGCAATTTTTGATTTGCCTTTCATTTTCAAATCATTGGAAGATGCAAAAAGAATATCAGATGAATGGTTAGCTGAAAGGCAGTGTAAACTTGCCCTTGAAAATGCTGGTCACATTTGTCTTTCTGTATATTCAAGTGGTGGATTTAGACAGCTTGGAAATGCAACTAAACCAGTCCATGTTCCTAATGATATGAAGGGACTGAAATGGCGTACTACTAAGAGTCCTGTTGAGTTCATGCTAGTTAAAAATTGGGGTGCAACTCCAACTCCTTATGACTGGAGCCAGTTATACTCAGGCCTACAGTCGGGTGTAGTTGAAGGTCAGTATGTTGCTAGTCCATGGCAGCACGTAGCAAAACTTCATGAAGTTGCAAAATACTTCACTGAAATTGGTGGTATGTGGTCAGGAAACATTTTAGCAATGGATGCAAAGCAGTATAATGCTCTGTCGTCTCAAGAGAAGAAATGGTTACACGAAGCAGCCGACGCTTATGGAGAAAAAGTAAATCAGTTAGATAATGCTTGGATTAAGAATGGTGAAGACGCAATCAAAGCATCTGCTAAAGAGTGGTATGTACCAACTGAAGCAGAAATGTCTAAATGGAGAGCAGGTGCAATCGGTGCATGGTTAGATGCCAAAGGTACTTTTGAACCAGAAGTAGCTAAAAGAGTTCTTCTAGAACAAGGAATGGATGGATTTGTAGCTCAGTTAGAGAAAGCTGGAGCTCTTTAAATCGTTCAAAGATAAACTGCGTAAAGATCATTTAGTTCTATTTAGTACTAGATGATCTTTACCTAAATCAATTCATAACATATAAGTAACTATGGAAAGTATCATTCTACTTGTAGTACTACTTTTCCTGATCTTATTAGGTGCACCCATTGGCTTTATATTAATACTGATACCATTTGTTTATATTTTATTTACCGACGCTGTACCGCTTGTTTTGATCCCTAGTCAAATGTTTAATGCTATTGACTCGGTTCCATTAACTGCAATCGCGTTCTTTATGCTAACAGGTGAGTTAATGACAAGTGCTACGATTACAGACCGATTAGTAGCTTTGAGTAGAGCATTAATTGGACGTATACGAGGGGGGTTGGCCCAAGTGAATGTTCTTGTGAGTATGTTTTTTGCAGGGATGAATGGTTCTGTAGTAGCAGATACAGCTACAGTGGGAGCACTAGTTTTACCAGCAATGAAAAAAGCTGGATATCCTGCTGCGTTTTCGGCTGCAGTTACAGGAGTTAGTTCCACCATCGGAGGGATAATTCCACCAAGTATCATGATGATTGTACTTGCTAACTCAACTGAGATTTCGATTGCAGCTTTATTTGCAGCTGGGATTATTCCAGGTGTGTTGATAGGAGTTGTGATCATGATAATCAATCATTACTTCGCAATTAAATATAATTTTGAGAGAAGTGATGAACCATTTTCGGTACGTCGAGCTGGTAGAGAATTATATAGATCCTCTTTCGCCCTTCTAATACCTTTAGTTTTAGTCGGTTCAGTAATGGGAGGTGTGGCATCGGTTGTTGAGGCTGGTGCTATCACAGCAATGGTTGCGTTATTAACAGGAGTATTCGTTTATCGAACTATTAAATGGAAAGAATGTACTGGTGCTTTTCGAAGAGCATTCCGTAATTCAGCAATGGTTTTTATTATTATAGCTGCGTCAGGACCTTTCAGTTGGTTACTTACTTCTCTAGGAGCAATCGGTGATCTTGAAAGCTGGCTTTTAAGCCTGAAAGATTCCCCCATTATTTTTATTTTAGCGGTGATTCTATTCATTTTTCTTCTTGGAACAGTAATGGACTCTGCGGTAAACATTATCATTGTTGGCCCAGTATTAGTTAATGTTATGGCTCAAGCTGGCTTCCCTGAGGTACAAGCAGCTATCGTTGTAATAGTTGGTTTCTTAATAGGATCAGTAACACCACCAGTAGGGGTCGCATATTTTACTGCTGCAACAATTGCACAAGTGCGTCTAGAAAAAGTGGCTGTTGCTTTAATTCCATATCTTGTTGGGCTTTTTTTACTTTTATTTTTTATTCTCGTCATTCCAGAGTTGACTATGTTCCTTCCAAACCTAATGAGTAATTAAATATATGTTTAAATTTTTAAATAACTTTGACCGTTTTATCCATCGTATATTAGGAGCTATGTGTTCACTCTTTTTGGCTGCGATGGTTTTTTTCACTATTTATAACGTTACTATGCGATATGTTTTTAATAACCCTCCTGTTTGGGGTGATCTACTGACAGTATTAAGTAATATTTGGTTGATGTTTATAGCACTTTCCTTAACAGCGAGAGACAATGAACACATAGCTTTAAATCTAATTTACGAAAGATTACCAAATAGACTATCACTATATATACGTCAATTTTGGAAAATTATGATTATGATAATTGGTATAGTCCTAATAATTTATGGAGTTGAACTTGTAGAAGGTATGCGTGGGAAATATTGGGAAATGTGGTATTTTGAAATTAGTTCTAAAGGTATTGAGTTCAAAGAGAATTATATGCCAAAAAAATACGCAGTCGCAATTTTACCATTAGCTGGATTTTTGACAACTATTGGTGCTGCTATTAGTTTTGTGAAAAAGGTCTAGTTCTTCAAGTTATGATATTTGTTAAAAATTTTAATTCAATCTCCAGTCAAGAATGGAAAACAAGTGAGAAATATCCTGGAGTGAGATGGAAGTTTTTAGTTGATGCAGATATTGATGGAAGCAAAGGAATTTCTTGCGGTTTTGCAGAAGTTTTACCAGGTGGAAAATTAACTTTACATCATCACGCGCCAGACGAAATTTATGTTGTAACAAATGGTTCTGCAACTTTAAACAAAGATGGTGAACTTGAAGAGATAAAAAAAGGGGACGTAGTTTATATTTCCAACAATGCTAAACATGCATTAAAAAATAATACTAGTGAAACATTTGGATTTTATTGGCTTTTCCCAACAGATCGATTTAAGGAAGTTGAATATTTTTCTGATGAGTAAAATTTTTTAATTTAGAAAATGAACACTAAAAAGTTTTTTGTCGTCAACCCAGGTTTTATCAAGTTTCCATCCAGCTTTATTAGCTAAGTTTTTGAAGGATTTAATCGTATATTTATGGGAATTTTCAGTGTGAATTTCTTCATTTTTTTTAATTAAATAATTTGAACCATTAATTCTAATATTATTTCTTTTTTTTGATTTTAGTCTCATCTCAATTCTTTTTTTTTGTTTATTATAAATTGCTAAATGTTTATAAGAATTCAGATTTATATCTGCACCTAATTCAGTATTGATTCTTCGTAAAATATTTTTATTGAATTTTGCAGTCACACCTTTTTTGTCATCATAAGCAGTAATTAGAGTTGGGATATCTTTTACTAAATCAGCTCCAATGATAATTTTTTTTGCTTTAAATTTTGATTTTAACATTTTTAAAAATTTAACAGCATCCTTCTCTTCGAAATTTCCAATGGTTGATCCTGGAAAAAATATAATTATATTTTCAGACGAATTGATTTTAAAAGGTAGTTTATTATTTCTTGAAAAGTCATATCCTTTAGGAGTAATAGCTATTTTTGGGAATTTTTTTTTAAAACTTTGAGATATTTTGTTTATATAATCTTCTGAAATATCTAAAGGTATATATTTTTTGGGCTTATCTAAGCTGTTGAGAAAAATAGCTATTTTCTTGAAGTCTCCAGCACCTGGTTCAATTAAAACTGCTCGCTTACCTATTTTATTAGCAATTTCAATTTTATTATCTTTTAAAATTTTTCTTTCAGTTCTTGTTGGGTAATATGTTTTCAACTTCGTTATTTGTTCAAAAAGTTTTGATCCACGAAAGTCATAAAACCATTTAGAACTCAACTCTTTATTTTTTTTACTTAAACCGAAACTTACTTCTTGTAAAAATGATTTCATTTTATACTTTGCCTAACTAAAAGACGACTAATTGGCATTGAAAATCGCCCATGTCTTTCATTATCTGTACTCACTTTGGATATTGCGAGCATATCAGATAGATTTCTAATCATTAATTTTCTTTTTTCTGGTTTTAAGATAAATGCTGCGTAAAAAAATCCTGAAGCAATTTCAGCTACTTTAATAACTGGTCCTTCCATAGATACAACATTTGTTTCGATTGTCACACTTGCTTCTGGAAACGCTTTATGTGCAAGATTACTTAGACTTTCAGATCCTCGTATTCTTGGATCACCTAAATCAATCTCTCCATAACTAGGTATTTCTTCTTGAACATAACTATAAATTAAATCGTGCACCTCTGCATATCCAGATGCTGCATTTATTGGTCCATCAACTAATGCTGCAAACTGACCTTCAGAGGTTAAAACTCGTTTGATTTCATCTAAAACAGGAACTATCGGGTCCATTAATGTCAAAGCCCAATGACATAATACAATGTCTATAGAGTTATCATTGATTGCTGTCAAATTTTGTGCTTTTGACTCAATAAGATTAACCCCACTATTTTTAAGACGAGTCTTAGCTAGTACCAATTCTTCAGGGCACATGTCTATACCTTTTAAATTTAAATTTTTATTACGATCAAATAAAATTTTTAATAACGGCCCTGACCCGCAGGCAAGATCTAATATACTCAAACTTGCGTTATCAGGCACAACTTCACTTAGCCATTCATAACTATTACGTCCAGCTTCATCACGACAAGAACTTGCACATGCTTCAGTAAATCCGGTATTTTCTTGATGGATTGTTTTTAAATGATCAACTAAAGCATTACCATTAGGATGAAGATTACGAGCAAGACTTTTAGTCCAGATCGAATTTAATCCATTTTGATTATTTATGTTTTTCATGATTTGTCTTTTACTGGCCAACAAATCGGATTTAGTGGACTAGCAGCCAAGTCTCCTGGTTTGACATTTGGCACAAATTTCTGCCAGTCACCAGAAACCATCGTAGGTGAATCAACTATTCTCGCTCCATCACGATAATAAGTATTAGCAAGAGCCACTCGACTACGATTAGTTCGGTTGCTTGAAGCGGTATGAAAATTTAAATTATGATGAAAGCTTACTTCGCCCAGCTCAAATGGAGTTTCATTCACAGTTACATTATTTTTTGAAAAAACATCTGTAACCCCACGGTCATATCCAGTACCAGTTTTTTTAAATGTAACTGCATTGACTAATTTGTGGACATCGAGCGGATAGGCGAAAGAGAGCGGTCCCATCTCAAGAGGAATTGGCTGTGCAGGTGCCCAAGCAGTAACTACGTCATTGGTATCTAGAGGAAAATGATGATCGTCGAAGTGCCACGGGGTACGACCACAACCAGCTTGTTTAGCTAATACATTGTCATGATAAAGTCTAACAGCTGGTACTCCAAGAAGATCTGCTGAAATTTGCCCTAGACGTGGTGATAACACATAGGCACGAAGCAGTGCGTTGTCAGGCCAAATCATTTCAAGACTAAGGAAACGGGCATGTGCTCCTTTATCTGGATCAACCTTAAATTCTTCTTTTAATAAACTAATTAACTCAGATCTAAGTTTTAACACGGCACCAGGTGAAAAAACTTTTTTAAGTTTAATAAAACCATTTTTTTTAAAAAAATCAATTTGATCATTAGTTAAATGGTAGGGCTTAGCTAATTCTGAGATAACTTCATCATCACTTGGTATTGTAATATCTGGTAGAGGATCGGCATTAATAATTTCATTTTCTTTATCATCATTATCTGCGAGACTAACATACCAGTCCCACCAGGCCTGATTATCCTTATCCCATGGTTTACTAATATCCGTAGCATCAGTTAGTTTAGAATTTAAATTGGTATTAGATTTAGACATTTAGGTTGTTCTTATAGTTTTATTTCTTTTTAGTAACAGCGCGTTTTGACATGTAATGATTGATTTATCTGAAAAAAGTTTAATTTTTTGTTCTAGTCATACAAAAATTCTCTCATTTAGCAAGTCTTAGTCCAGACATTTGCCATCTTTGATGAGGATAAAAGAAATTACGATATGATTTTCTCATTTGATCTTTAGGTGTAAGGCAAGAGCCTCCTTTTAACACCATCTGGTTGACCATAAATTTACCATTGTATTCGCTAATATCATCATTGTGATATTTAAACCCTGGATAAGGAGAGAAGTTTGAAGAAGTCCACTCCCATACGTGTCCCCAATGTTGATTTAAATCTGCACCATTTTTTTTTGAATATGGCTGATATATTTTATTTTCTAAAAAATTACCTTGAATATTATCATTAGAAGCAACCTCCCATTCAAATTCTGTTGGGAGTCGTTTATTGTTCCATCTTGCAAAAGCGTCAGCTTCAAAGTAGCTAATATTACTTACAGGCGCATTGAGATCTATTTCTTTATTCCCATTTAAAGTGAAGTGAAACCATTTACCTTCTTTTTTTTTCCAATAAAGAGGGGACTGCCAATTTTCCTGTTGGCATTTTGAAAATCCATCGGATAACCAATATTCACTTTTATTATAACCATCATTATCAATAAACTCGATCCATTCACCATTTGTAACTAACTTGTTTGATATTTCAAAAGGTAGGATTAAAACTTCATGTTTAGGTCGCTCGCAATCGAAAGAGAAATTTTCATCATCTACACCTACACTTTTAATAGCTTTTTCAAAACCAACCCATTCTTGTTTAATATTTTCACTTTCAATATCTTTTTTAGTTGGATCGTACTTAGGACCAGTAGGGTTGAGGCTTAAACCATGCTGTAGATCTGTTAACATTAATTCTTGATGTTGCATTTCATGGTGACAGCCTACTTCAATCATATCTAAATCGGAGTTACTTGATTGACATAACTCTGTAATTCTATGGTTTATAGTTTGCCTATATTCTAGAACCTCTTCAATTCCTGGGCGTGAAATTATGTTTCGAAGTGATCTTGTGTATCTTGGACCTGCCTTGACATAATAAGAATTAAATAAATAATTATAATCCTCATTAAAATATTTATAATTAGACTTTATTTTGCTTAAAACAAATTTTTCAAAAAACCAAGTAGTGTGAGCAAGATGCCACTTAATAGGTGACGCATCTTCCATAGACTGGATATTCATGTCCTCTGGACTTAGATTTTCAACAATTTTAATCGATTGATTTCTTGTTTTCTCAAATAAGTTCTGAATATCGTTATTATTCATAAGAATACTTTATCAAAATAACAATAAAGCCAACATAGTTCACTTTACAAAACGACGCTGATTATTAAACTTATTTAGATTGTTGATCAGAAGCTTTTATGTCTTCAACAGCAGTTTCAGAAGATAATTTTGTTGGTTCATCAATTGGCTCTGTAGTTGGGCTTAATTCAATACCTGCAGGCGTAATTGACTGAGGCATTGCAATAAATTGAGAGTCTGGATTTTCAACTGCTGGTCTAACTCTAGATCTATAGACACCATAAATTCCAATTAAAATATGAAAAAACATTAGAAAAACAAAAAAACCATTAAGACCCGCTATGTCCATAAAAATTGAGCACAAAAATGGACCACCAATCGCACCTAAACCAAAAATAAATTGTAAACTAGCACCAGCTGCAACAAATTTTTCTTTAGGAATAAAATCATTTGTGTGAGCAAGGATCAATGAGAACATTGGTAAACTACAAAAGGCAAATAAAATTAAAAAAATATAAAACCAAAATTTACTTGTTCCCAGTCCTTCAGGCAAATACATCTGTGCAGAAGAAAAAATTGCACATAATGCAAAAAAGGCTGCAGCAAAACTCACAACAATAATTACTTTTCTTCTATCATACATGTCTGATACTTTTCCTATTGGCCACTGTGAAACTGCGCCAGAAATTGCTAACAAGAATGTAACTAATGAAATATGAAAAATAGAAAAATTCATTCCTGCAGCGTATACAGCTAATAATGTGAATAATGCAGATTGTATTGTTCCATAAAGAAATGAACTCACCATTCCAAAAGGAGATGAAATATAAACCTCTTGAATAGTCATAGTTTCAATTTTTTTAAATGTTGGAGGTTTTCTTTTAGTAAGTAAAATTGGTATTAATGCACCTGATGTTATTATTGATACTAATATAAAAGGTTCAAAATTTATTGGATTACTAAAGTTTAAAAAAAACATTCCTATCCCCATCGAACCATACAAAATTACCATATAGATTGATAAGACACTTCCTCTATTTTTGTTACTCGCTCTATCATTTAACCAACTTTCAGCTACTGTATAAATAGAGACCATACTGATACCCGTAAGTACCCTTAAGAGAAACCAAACAAATGGACTAACAAACACCGCGTGAACTAAAATTACTAAAGATGCAATTGATGCAAAAGCTGCAAAAATTCTAATATGACCAACTCTTGATATTAATTTAGGGATAGTAATTGCGCCTATAAAATATCCAACAAAATAACCAGACATCATAAATCCAGTTGCAGTTAGACTAAATTCCTCTTTTACAGCTCTAACTCCTAGAAGTGACCCTTGAAAACCATAAGCTAGCATAATTGCTCCCATACCTAAAAATAAAGCCCACGAATTTTTTAATACCTTGTTCATATGAACCGCTATCTATTTCTGATTTGTGGCCAAATCAAGTTAATTGTAACAGAGCTATGTTTTTTTTAGTTTAAGAAAAGAGTGAATAGCTATCGTCAAAATAATGACAATACCCCCTTGAATTGTTTCAAGACTTGGCTGTTCTTTAATGACCATCCAAACCCAAATTGGCCCGACGATTGTTTCTAATAAGAAGAATAAATTGACCTCCTCTGCAGGTATAAATCTTGGAGCAATAGTCACCAAAACAAAAGGTATAGCAACACACATTACACACATTAGAGGAACAATTAATAGGTCTTTTCCTACTAAAGAATAAGTTTCAATAAAGAAAATAGCAAATACTGCAACTATCAGCTTACCAACTACAGCAGCAGGCACTAGGTTTTTTGTTTTAGCGGATCTAATAGTAACGGCTCCAACTGCCAATCCTAAGGCACAAACAAGTCCTAATAAATCTCCAAAAATATTTCCTAATTGCAAGGAGTCGTAAAATATATAGATTGCAGCAATAAAGGTCACTCCAATTGCTATCCAAGTTTTGCTGTCTGGCATCTCTTTTAAAAATATTGCTCCTAAAATTGCTGAAATCATAGGAGCCATAGCAATCATCACTAATGTATTAGCTACATTAGTATTTTGAATAGAAACAACAAAAGCAATATTCGTTATAGAAAATGTTATTATATAAATTATTCCATGATGACCACTAGTGAAAAGCATTTTAAAAAAATTTGCTTTATAAATAAGTAGCATCCCAACTAACACTGTAAAAAAAGGAATTATCCCTCTATAAAAAACTAAACTCCAAGTATCAACACTAGCCAATCTTATAAACAGACTGTCAGGAGTGATAAACATCACAGCAACAAAGGCTAACAAAGAACCTTTTTGCTGGTCATTTAAAGTTTTCACGCCCTAAGTTCTTTCCAAAAAATTTTAGCAAGATTTATACCTGATAAATCGAAATGAGTTTTTAGTCCAGTCGGAGAGGTCACATTAATATCTCCATTTAGTTTTTGATCAATAAAGTCTATTCCTGCAAAAAAAATATTTTCTTTTTTTAAATCTTTAGCAATTAGTTTAGATATCTTATTTTCATGTTTACTAAGTTTAATATTTATAGGTATTGCACCTTTACTCATGTTACTCAAAATTGACCCTTTTTTTGGAATTCTTGAGATTGCTCCATAGACCTTACCATTAATTATAAAAACTCTTTTGTCACCTTTACTAATTTTAGGTAAAAATTTTTGCAACATTATATGATCATGTTTTTTAATAAAACTATGGATTAGTTTTGAGTCAAATTTTTTTAATAAATGTATATCGTTTCCACTATAACTGTGAATTGGTTTTAAAATAACACTACTATTTTTTTTGAAAAATTTTTTTATTTCATCAATATTTTTAGTAAAAATAGTACTTGGCATATATTTTTGATACCTAGCTGAGTATAGTTTTTCAGAGACATTTCTAATTGAAGTTGGGTTATTAAGTATTTTTACCTTATGTCTAATAGTATCTAAAATGTAGGTAGTTGAAATATATTCAAGATTAAATGGAGGATCTTGGCGTATAAGTATAAATTTACATTTAGTAAGGTCTAATCTACATTTTTTTAATATTTTAAAAAATTTTTTTTGGGCGTAGTTAAATTTAATAAAAAAACCTTTTGCAATTACTTTTGACTTGATAATTGAAAGATCTTTTGGCTCATAATAGAATATTTTATAATTCTTATTTTGAATTTCATTACCCAGAAATATACTTGTATCTGAAACAGGATTTAATTTTGAGGGATGGTTTCCTTGAATAGCAACAATTTTATTTATCATATAATTCATCTAAATTTTCATTTGCTGAAAATTTGCTAATCATATGATCTGCGTTTGTTGTCTTATTATCAATTACTTTTTGTAAGTGATTTAAAAAAATTGTTTCGTTGTTTCCTTTTTTGCTTAAAATATCTCTATTTTCCAAACCTTTTTTTGATAAATTTAATAGTGTGGATGACCAGTAAAGAAGATCTTTACCCATTAATTGAGTATTAAATCCTTTTTTTGGTGCTTCTAAATATGCATTAATAACCTTATCTGTTTCCCACTTAGAAATAACATCATAAACTTCTTCAAGATTGCCATAAAGCATTCCAATATTAAATGCAGGCCCAGCACACAAGCAATCCCAACCACAAGTATCCATAGACCTAAGCTCAATATATTTTTTTAACCTATTCTCCGTAAAGATTGTACTTAAATGTGTTGTAAGATCACTCTCTGAAGGCAATCGGTTATTAATTTCTGAAATTTTACCTTCCATAAAATCTCTAAAAATATATTTTCTCCCAGAAATATATTCATCTTTATCTTGAATAAATAAAACAGGAAAATCCATTGTAAATTCAGCATATTTTTCAAAATTTAAATTTTCAAAAAACAATTTTGGAAGTCCACCTCTAGAAGTATTTTGCCAAACTTTTGATCGGTACGATAAATAATTACTATTTTTCTTTTCAACTATTGAGGAATTAGCAAATAAAGCAATAGAAATTGGTACAATTGAATTTATAACTTTAAATTTTTTAACAAAATCTTCCTCTGAACTATAATCTATATTTAATTGTGTCCCACAGGTTCGATACATCATATCTAAACTTAACTCACCACCAAGGGGCATATCTAGAGTCATTAATTTATATCTCTGCTTAGGATTATTTGGGATTTCTTCTAATTTAGATATAGGATCAAAACCAGCACTGACAATTTCAATATCTAATTTTTTTGTAACTTGCTTTAGTTCAAATAAATAATCTTGAGACTCGGAACAAGCTTCATGTATATGGTTAAGTTTATCTCCTGATAATTCAATTTGATTACCGGGCTCAAGAGTAATGTTCTTTCCTCCTTTGTTAAGTGCAATAATATTTTTTTTTTCAAAAACTGGGTTCCATCCAAACTCCAATAATGCATTGAACATTTCTTTAATTTTAGAATAATCCACTCGTTTATTATTTTTCTTATTAAATAAAAACTTTTCATGCTCGATTCCAATTTTAAAATCTTTATTCTGTTTTACTCCAGATTTAAAATACTCAATTATTTTTTCTTTATTATCGATCATGCTTATTTAAATAGTATCTTTTATTTTTTTTTAAAGAACTCTTTTTATCTTACTAGTTGTTCGAGGCAGTACTTAACAAAGATAATTGTGTTATTTTACTATCTCCTAGCTCGTCAACTGGTTTAACTGGATAATCTCCTGTAAAATAATGATCTGTTAATTGAGGGTAAGTGTCATTTCGCTTATCAAAACCAATAGCTCTATATAAACCATCAATAGACAAAAATTTTAATGATTTAGCACCAATATAATTGCAAATTTCATCATTCGTCTTATTTGCAGCCAATAATTCTTTTTTAGTTGGAGTATCCACACCATAAAAATCAGGATATCTAATTTCAGGACACGCTATTCTAACGTGAACCTCTTTTGCACCTGCATCGTATAACATTTTTACTATTTTATGAGAAGTAGTTCCTCTGACAAGCGAGTCATCAATTAAAATAATTTTTTTATTTTTTATAGTAGTTTGATTTGCATTTAATTTAAGTTTAACACCTAAACTTCTAATTTTTTGGCTTGGTTCAATAAAAGTTCGACCTACGTAATGATTTCTTATCAAACCATGTTCAAAGTTTATTTTAAGTTTTTGGGAAAATCCTAGTGCCGCTGCATTACCAGAGTCTGGAACTGGAACTACGATATCTGCATCGATGTCATTTTCTTTTGCAAGCTCAACACCTAAATTTTTTCGATGTTCATAAGCAGTCTTATTATCTATTAAGCTATCAGGTCTTGCAAAGTAGATATATTCAAAAACACACGGTCTTACTTTTCTAGGTGGAAAAGGTTTGATGCTTGTTAGTTGATTGTTTTCTATTAAAACAATTTCGCCATTTTCAACTTCTCTTACAAAGTTTGCGCCAATAATATCTAAAGCACATGTTTCTGATGCTAGGACATAACTACTTCCCAATTTTCCAATTAATAAAGGTCTAATGCCATATGGATCTCTTACCCCAATAAGAGAGTTTTGAGTAAGCATTACTAAAGCATAACCACCTTGAATTTGAAAAATTGCATCGATTACTTTATCGATAGTTTTTGATCTCTTGGACTTTGCAATTAATTGTACAATAGTTTCAGTATCTGAAGTGGTGTAGAAAATAGCACCATCTTCGACAAGTTTTTTTCTCAAAGAAATTGAATTGGTCAAATTTCCATTATGAGAAACCCCAATTCCTCCTGCATTAGTGTCGGCAAAAAAAGGCTGTATATTCCTTAAAGTATTGTTTCCAGTTGTGCTATATCGATTGTGGCCTATGGCGTAATTACCTTTTAAATTATTTAAGACTTTTTCTTTGTTAAAGTTGTCTCCAACTAAACCAAAACGTTTTTCAGAATAATATTTTTCACCATCAAAACTAACAATTCCACAACCTTCTTGACCTCGATGTTGTAAAGCATGTAAACCAAGTGCAGTCAAAGCAGAAGCATCCTTAGTATTACTAACGCCAAATACTCCACATTCTTCTTTCAGTTTTGGATCAAATATTTTCAATTTTTTCTTTTGTTTCTTGATATTTTTTTTCATTTGGGAATTCTTTAATCAGATAACTACTACCTTTTTCCAAATATGGAAAGACGTATGATTTATCTATATTTATTGGCCATTTATCATAATTATAAACGATATGGGCACCTGAAAAAACACAAACAGAAATTATATAAGCTTTTATAAAGCCAAAAAAGAATCCAAAAGTTGTATCTAACCCACCTATACCGGTGTATCTAACAGCTTTACTAATACCTTTATTAACCAACAACACTAAAAAAATAACTACAATAAAAATTGCTATACCTAGACTAACATCCAATACATATTCATTATCAATAACATCTTTTACATATGGTTTAAGCCTAGGAAATAAAATTAGAGTTATCACATAGGCTAAAAGCCACTTTGCCATTGACAAGATACTTAATATAAAACCTTTTTTATAACAGCTGATCAAAGACCAGATAGTGATAACTAAATAAATCAAATCTATAATGGAAGTTGCTTTGTAAAAATCTGCCAAGGTTTCTAACATTAAGCTGATTTACCAAAGGGTTTGATAATTAAGATCAATGCAGGCATTAAAGTTAACACTGAGATCATAGCTAACAACATTGCTAGACCAGTAAACATACCAAAATAAATTGTGGGAATAAATTTAGACAAAACTAAAATTGAAAATCCAAAAACAATCGTGATTGAAGTGTTTAGGATTGCAACCCCCACTGTTGAATGACATAATTGCAATGTTTTATTGTAATCTTTAATTTTATTGAACTCCTCTTTAAAACGATAAATATAATGAATACTATTGTCTACTGCTATACCAATAGTAATTGCAGCAATGGTAATAGTCATCATATCTAAAGGGATTTCTAATAAACCTATAATTCCAAGTATGAAAAATGCAGCAATGAAATTTGGTACAACTCCTATTAAAGATAATTTTATATTTCTAAACAGAATTAAAAACATTATAAAAATACCGAGTATTACCAATCCTAAAGTAAGTATTTGTGATTTAAATAAACTCTGTAATAAATTATTAAATAAAATTAATACCCCAGCAAGTTGATATTCGCTTTGATCTAAACCCATCTTATCCTTGAGATCAAAATTTATTTTTTTAATTAAATCGTTTCTTCTTAAATTTTCTTGAGAGTCTATTATTCTTAAGCTAATCCTTGCTTCATCATTTTCTATTGAAAGATATGGATCAATAATTTCTGTCTTAATACTTTCAGGTATTTTAGAATAAAGAACACCCATTTCCAAAGTGCCTAAAGGTTTATTGTTATTTAGTTGCGTTGCCACATCAATAATTGATGAAAAAGACAAAACTTTTCCAATTTCAGGAAGACTATCTAAATAATTATGAACAGATGCAATTTTGTCAATTTTATCTTTAGTAAACCAATATTTGTCATCATTCTTATCATTTTCATCACCCCAGTCCTCAAACTCGTCATCTTCAGTTGATTTTTTTTCTTTTTCTTTCTTAGGAAACTTAAGAATAACCTCTAAAGGTGTTGTACCACCAAGTTCTTCATCTATAAGTTTCATGCCCTTATAAATTTCAGTATTTTTATTAAAATAATTTATAAAGCTGTTTTCAACTTCTAGCTTACTAATACCAATAATACTTAAAATAATTACAATTCCTGTGACTGAAAAAATTAAATTTTTTTTATTTACAGAAAGTGATCCTAAAAAAGAAGTGAACTTAGAATTTTGTTCTTTTTTAAGTGAGATATTATCAGAAGGAGCAAAACTTAAAAACGTTGGCAGTAAAGTGAAGGTAATTATAAATGAGGTAATTAGACCAAAAGTCATCATCCATCCAAAGTCAATAATAGGTTTGATTTCACTAAAGATTAAAGACAAAAATGCTAAAATAGTGGTCAATACAGTGTATAAAATTGGCCAAAACATTTTTCTGGTGGTTAAAGAAATAATTTCTAAAGTATTTTTAGAGGGAGAGTTTTTTTTAAGCTGTAAAAATCTCGTACTCATGTGAATGTTCATTGCCATTGTTAAAATCAACATCAAAGCAATGAAGTTTGATGAAATAACAGTTACTTTCCATCCCAGTAGTCCAAGTAATCCAATCATTATCACAACTGAAGCTATACAACTGCTAATCGGAACTATTATCCAGATAAGTTTTCTAAAAACAAACCAAAGGGTTGCAATAATAAATAATAAAACACCTATACCAAAAACCACAATGTCGCTTTTAATAAAGGTCATCATATCATCAGCAATCATTGGTATGCCACCTAAGTAAATCTTACCTACATCACCATAGCTCTGGATGACTTGTCTAATCTCTAATATATTTTCATGATTTTGTTTTTTGATTTGATCTTTATAATTTTCTATTTCCTCTTTTGATTTACTATCAATGTTTTCAAGTTTTTGAGATTGTTTAATATAAACAATTATGCCACTTGTTTTACCATCTTCGCTAATGACAAAGTTTCTAAATACAGGACTATTAAGAATTTCCTTAAATCCTCTATCTTTATCAACATCTTCGTCTTTTAAAGTTTTAAAATTTTCTAATCTTTCTTGAAGAGGTGAATCTGAATTACTTAACAATGGTATATCTAAGAGAGTTACAACACTATGAACCCAATTCAAACTTTGAATTTTATATTTTAAACTTAGTAAATTATTAATTGATGTATCAGTGACCATACCTTCATTAGGTGTATAAGTAAGAATTAAAAACTCTCTAGATCCGTATCTTTCAGAAACTTCATTTAGATAGGCTAAATCTGGATCGCCATCGATCAATAATGTCTCTGAGGATGCATCTAATCTAAAATCTTTTGAATAATAACCAAAACTTAAGATGGTGATTATTAGTAATACAAGTATTGCTTTAGGATTCTTTAGAACAATGTTTTGATACATATGAGCCAACATTAGCTCTTTTATATTGGAAATTAATTAGTTTGAGTATCTTTAAATTTTGTAAATCTTTCTTCAAATTCAAGAGTTACGTTACCTATTGGACCGTGTCTTTGTTTCCCAATAATAAGTTGAGCAAGATGTGCAACTTCATTCATTTTTGCTTGCCATTCAGCATGTTCAACTGTGGCTGCCCTTGGCTCTTTTCTTTGTAAATAATATGCTTCTCTATAAACAAACATAACAACATCAGCATCTTGTTCAATTGAACCTGATTCTCTTAAATCTGATAAAAGTGGTTTGTTGTCGTCTCTTTGCTCAACTTGTCTAGATAATTGAGATAGAGCTACTACTGGAACAGAAAGTTCTTTGGCAATTGCTTTTAGACCTTGGGTAATTTGTGAGATTTCTTGTACTCTTCCATCTTTGTTAAACGTAGTACCTCTCATCAGCTGAATATAATCAACTACAATCATATCAAGACCAAATAGTCTTTTGATACGCCTTGCTCTATTACTTAAGGCAGCAATTGTAATTGCTGGCGTTTCATCAATATAAAGCGGAAGCTCAGAAATATTTTTTGAAGTTTCTAAAAATTTATCAAATTGATCATCAGAAATTCTTCCTCTTCTAATATCATTTGAACTAATTCTTGCTTGTTCCGAAATTATTCTAGTTGAAAGTTGCTCAGATGACATCTCTAGTGAAAAGAATGCAATAGAAGATTTTTTTCCACTATCTTGTAATTTTTTTGCTGCATTAAATGCAATATTCGTTGCGAGTGATGTTTTACCCATTGAAGGTCGTCCTGCAATAATGATTAAATCAGATTGATGTAACCCCCCCAGTTTATCATCTAAATCTCTAAGTCCGGTTGGGACACCAACAATTCCTTCTTCATTTTTATAGGCAGCAGATGCCATTTCAATGGTTTGCTTCATTGCCTCATCAAACTTTACTAAGGAAGAGTTAAAAGAACCTTTTTCTGCCAAATCAAATAATAATTTTTCTGAATTTTCTATAATGGTTTGTCCATTGGTATCAAGATCATTTAATTTTGCACTATCAATAGTTTGCTCTGAAATTTTTATTAATTCTCTTCTAACAAACATATCGTAAATAATTTTGGAATATTCCACAGCTTGTCTAACGGACGTAGAAAATTTAGTAATTTTTACTAGGTACTCTGGAACATTTAAATCATCTTTTTCGTCCTCAAAATAATTTTTCAAAGTAATTGGATTTGCTAGCATTCCTTTATAAATTAAACTTTCGATTGCTTCAAAAATCTTTTGATGCATAGGATCATAAAAATTAATACTGGAAATTATTGTACTTATCTCATCAAATATATCATTGCTAACAAGAATAGATCCTATTACAGCTTGTTCAGCTTCGATATTGTTTGGTAGTTCTTTGAATTGATCTTTTACCAAGGTTAAATTATTTTCCATTATAATAATTTATATGAAAAAATTATTTATAAAATTCTTTATTATTGCTGGGGAAAAAAATGTATAATTATTGAATTGTTTCTGCAGAGGAAACATCTATAGAAATTTCAGCATCAACTTCTGAGTGTAGTGAAATTTTGACCTTAAATTTTCCTAAAGATTTAATCTCTTCAACAGGTTGTATCATTGAAGGCTTGATATCGATCTTATTTTCATCTTGGATTAGTTTGGAAATTTCGGTTGGTTTAACTGAACCATATAATTCTTTATTTTCTGTACTTAATTTTTTAACTGAATATATTTTCCCATTAATTTGCTCAGCGATTTGAGAAGCTTCTTTTTTCTTTTCATTATCTTTTCTGGATAAATCAGTTTTTATTTTATCAACTTCTTTAATATTTTCCTTTGAGGCGTAAAGGGCTTTTTTATTAGCTATAAGATAGTTTCTTGCAAAACCTCTCTTTACATCTATTACTTCACCAATAGATCCAATTCTTTTAACATTTTCTAATAATATTACTTTCATTTATATTAATGCCAAATTTCTGGCTCTTTTAATTGATAAAGATAATTCTCTTTGTTTTTTTTGAGAAACATTAGTAATTCTTGATGGTAAAATTTTTCCATTTTCAGACATATATTTTTTTAATAATTTTATATTTTTGTAATCAACTCTTGGTGCACCTTTTGCAGAAAGTGGACAAGTTTTTTTAAATTTGTATTTATTTGGTTGAAAAATACTTAATTTTGCAAAATTACTTTGTTTCCCTTTTTTATTTCCACTTTGTCTTTTAGCCATTAGTTCTTAATACTTTCTTTTTTTTCATCATCTTCTTTTTTACCAAAGTAAATTGTATCTAAATCAAATTTTTTTACCCTGACTGTTAAATACCTTAATAATTTCTTATCTATTAACTCGTTTTTTTCTAATTCATCAATAACTTTTCCACCACCTTTGATTTTAAAATGAATATAGCTGCCTTTTTTATTTTTTTTTATTAAATATGATAAATTTAACAAACCCCAGTTTTCAGTTTTAATTACTTCGCCATCATTTTTTTCAATAATTTTAGAATATTTTTCAGCTAATTGCTTTAATTCACTAGGTGAAGTATCTTGCCTGGCAATTATAGTATGTTCGTATAAATTCATTTAAGTTCTTTAATAAAAAGTGAGGATATACTATTATAAAAGTTCAATTACAATAGTTAAAAAGGCAAATTAATTAGTTTTTTTTATATGTTTTCAGTAATTTTTCCCGGTCAAGGTTCTCAAATGGTGGGAATGGGAAAAGAGTTATATAACAAATTTGATATTGTGAAAAACCTGTTTAAGCAAGCAGATGAAACACTAAATTTTTCTATTTCTAAGTTAATTTTAGATGGTCCAAAAGAAGAATTAGATTTAACAATCAACACACAACCAGCAATATTTTTAATTAGTTATTCAGTATTCAATGTAGTTAAAAAGGAATTCAACTTAGATTTAAATAAAGCTAAATACTTTGCTGGACATTCTTTAGGTGAATATTCAGCTTTGTCATGTGCTGGATATTTAAACTTTACAGATACATTAAAAATCCTCAGAATTAGAGGAGAAGCTATGCAGAACTCAGTACCCAAAGGTAAAGGAGGTATGGTCGCAGTATTAGGTTCAAAAATTGATATAATTGAAAAAATTTTAATAGCTAACAAGAAAATATTTAATGCACAAATTGCAAATGATAATTCTGAAGGCCAAATGGTATTAAGTGGAAAAACAGAGGATTTAGAAAAACTAATTAAAATTTTAAAAGAAAATTCAATTAAAAATATTAAACTTCCAGTAAGTGCTCCTTTTCACTGTGATTTGATGAGCAATGCTACAAAAATTATGACCGATGAGCTAAATAAACTTAACTTTAAAAATGGACAAAATAAATTAATTTCAAATGTTACTGCAGAAGAAATAAAGGATCCAATTGAGTTAAAAACTCTCTTAATTAAACAGATTGAGAATAGAGTTAGATGGAGGGAAAGTGTTATTAATATGATCGAGAATAATGTAAAACATTTCATAGAAATTGGCCCTGGGAAAGTTCTGTCAGGCTTGATAAAAAGAATTAATAGAGATGTTAAAATTGATACAATAAACAGTATAATTGATGTTGAAAATATAAAAATATGAAAGATTTAGAAGGAAAAAATATTATTGTTACAGGTGCTTCTGGTGGTATTGGAAATTCGATAATCAAAAAATTAGATCAAGTAGGGGCAAATATTTTAGCCTCTGGTACAAGAATAGAAAAACTTGGTGAGCTTAAAGATAAATTTGGAAATATCAAAACATTGAAATTTGATATTTCTCAAAATGAAAAAATTGAGGAATTTGTAGAAAATGCAACAAAAGAACTAGGTGGAAATTTAGATTGTATTGTAAATAATGCGGGAGTAACACAAGATAATCTAGCAATAAGAATGAGTTTGGAAGAATGGCAAAAAGTAATTAATATCAATTTAACATCAACTTTTTTAATGAATAAATCTGCAATAAAAAAAATGCTAAAGAATAAATCAGGTAAGATTGTTAATATTACATCTGTTGTTGGTCATACAGGAAATTTAGGTCAGGCTAATTATACAGCATCAAAAGCAGGCATAATTGCTATGTCAAAAAGTTTGGCAATAGAATATGCAAAAAAAAATATAAATATAAATTGCATTTCACCAGGTTTCATTAAAACAGCAATGACAGACAAATTAGATGACAAGTTTAAAGAAGCTATAATATCAAAAATCCCTTCAGCCCGCCTAGGAAACCCAGATGATGTTGCTAATGCAGTGTTATTTTTGTGTTCAAATCAATCTAATTATATAAACGGAGAGACTTTGCATGTTAATGGTGGAATGTATATGTCTTGACAAAAGAAGTTTTTAAACTATTAAGAATTTATAACAAAAAAGGATCAATATGTCAGAAGACGTTTCAAGCAAAGTAAAAAAAATTGTTGCAGATCACTTAGGAATTGATGAAGCAAAAGTTAATGAGGAGTCCAGCTTTATAGATGATTTAGGGGCCGACAGCCTAGATACAGTTGAACTAGTGATGGCTTTTGAAGAGGAATTTGGGTCTGAAATATCAGATAGTGAAGCTGAGAAAATTTTAACCGTCGGTGATGCGGTGAAATTTATCGAAGGTAAAGCAAATTAGAAGATTAAATGGCCTCAGATAAAGATGGGGTAATGATAGTCTTATCTTCACCTTCAGGTGCAGGTAAAACCACTTTGGTAGAACTGTTGTCTAAAATTGATAACTTTGAAGTATCAATTTCCCACACTACAAGGCAACCAAGACCAAAAGAAAGTCCAAATAAAGATTATTTTTTTGTAAACGAAGTAGAATTCAAAAGACTAATTAATAACGAAGAGTTCTTAGAATACGCTAAAGTATTCAATAATTTTTATGGGACCACAAGAACACCCGTAATTGATAAGCTTGATAAAGGTAAGAATGTTTTGTTTGATATTGATTGGCAAGGTGCAGATCAAATCAAAAATAAAAAATTAGATTACAAGTTAATTACTTTCTTTATATTACCACCAAGTAAGAAAGTCCTATTCGATAGATTATCTAATAGAGACATGAAAGATAAACTTATCGCCGAGGAGAGAATGAGACAATTTGAAAGAGACGTATTACATTGGATAAATTATGATTATGTAGTCATTAATGACGATTTACATAATTGTTTTTTGCGAATTAAAAATCTTATTGATGCAGAAATTAATAATGGTTCAAAAGATTATGATTTAGAATTTATTAGAGATCATGTAAATAAATTAACCACGTAAATTTTCATATTCACTTGCTATTTTGTAGTACATATCAAAATCTAAATTTTGAGGTCTTAAATTTAAGTCAATTTTTAACTTATCTATAATTGATTGATCTCCATTAAATAATTGATTAAACGGTTTTTTAATCATTTTACGGCGTTGATTAAAAAAAACTCTTGTGATTTTTTCTAAATTTTTTGGCTCTTTTAATTTTTGAAAAACTTTTTTTGGTGTAAAAAACAATAAAGAGCTATCAACTTTAGGCTTTGGTAAAAATGATTCAGGCTTGATATCAATAATTTTTTTTACATCTAATTTCCAATTTGATAAAATAGATATTCTTCCATAAGAAGAAGTATTAAATTTAGAAATAATTCTATCAGCCACTTCTTTTTGAAACATTAAGATAAGATGATCAAACCAAAAGTTATTTTTTGAATTTATTATCCATTTACTTAAAATTTCCGTTGAAATATTGTAAGGAAGATTTCCAAATACTGTAACTTTTTCTTCAATTAATGAAGTTTCTTCAATTTTCAAAATATCCTTATTAATTATGATTACTTGGTTGCTGAAAATATTTTTTAGCTTTATCGCTAAATCATTATCTTTTTCAATTACAATTAATTTCTTAGGACCTTTTTTAAGTATATGAGAAGTAAGATTTCCAGTGCCAGGACCAATTTCAAGAATATTTTTATTTTGTATCTCAGTAACATTAACAATCTTCTCTAAAATATTTTTATCTATTAAAAAATTCTGACCTAAACTTTTCTTAGCTTTAATCAATGTTTATCCAAAAATTCTAAAGACTTAAATAAACTCAAAGAGTTTGATTGATTTTTACCCAACATTTTTTCATTAGGTCCATGGTCTGGTGATACCCTCATAAATGGGAGTCCTAAAGTTAAGTTTATAGCATCATATTCATATAAAGTTTTTAAAGGAGTTAAAACTTGATCGTGGTACATTCCTACAATTACATTAAATTTTTTTCTATTATTTTTTAAAAAAACTGTATCAGCTGGAAATGGACCTTGGACCTTAATACCTTTATTTTTCAAAGCTTTAATTGATGGTTTTATAATTCTTAAATCTTCATTGAAATTATGAATACTTTCACAATGGGGGTTTAATCCTGTAACAGCAATACTTGGAGAAAATTTCAGTACTTTATTATAGAATTTATAAATTAATTGAATTTTTTTGATAATCTCAATTTTATTAACTTTTTTTGAGACCAATTTAATTGGTAAATGAGTAGTTATTGGGGATACAGATAATTTTTTATTATATATAAGCATCACAGAATTTTTTGAATTAGATTTTTTAGTCAAATATTCTGTAATCCCTAAGTATTTTTTTTTAAGAAAATATTTTTTTGATACAGGACCATTAAGCAGTTTATTTGAAACTCCAATTTTAATTAAATCAAGTGCGATCAAAAAACATTTTTCAATATACTTACTTGATCTTGAAGTAATTTTTTCAAATGCTTTATTTGCATTGTAATTAACATTTATTAAATTTATGTAATTTTTTTTTAAATTTAAATATGGATTATTTTTGTTTACCAAGTTGAATTTAAAATTAAATTTTAATTTTTTCATTTGCATCATTAGAAGTTTTTTAGAGCAAATCAAAATAATTGGATTTTTAAATTTTTTAATTTTAATTGTTTTAAAAAAAATTTCAAAAAAAATACTATTTGGTTCTCCTGGAACAATTATAATAGGTTTATAATTCATTAATTTTTGTATCTTTTTTTACTTTGTTAAAATAAATTAAAGAATATTGATTCAGCTGTTGGTTTTTTTCTTCTCTAATTCTTTTTTCTAATTCTTTAATTTTATCTAATTTTTCAATGTTAACTTTGACATCATTGACTTTTAGAATTAAAAATCCACCAGGAATTTTAATTGGTTGAGTATATTGACCTTTTTTTGTATTTCTAATTTTTTCTTTGATTAACTTATTTAAAGATATTTCCTTGATCCACCCTAGTTTACCTCCGGTGCTAGATGTGTCAGATATACTATAAATTAATGAAGCATTTTCAAAGCCATTTTTTGATATCTCTTCCTTAATATTTTTATATCTCTCATCAATTTTAGATCCTCTTGGCAAGTCAAAAATAATTTCGGAAAGCAAATAAGATTTACTTTTTTTATTATTTGATTCAATCTCGCTTTGAATTTTATTTTTGTTTATTACTAGTTTACTAGAGTATTTATTTACAACCAGCTCATTCCACAAAATTTCGTTTAAAATTCTACTTTTTAGGTTTTCAGTACTTAAACCAAAATTTTTCAGGTGTTTTTTAAATTCACTTAGTGAATTAAATCCAAGATTTAAGGCATTTGAGTTTATAATTTTATCAACATATGATGGATCTATTTTAAAATTGTTAGAATATTTTCTAATTTCTTTATCTTTGATTTTTCTTCTTATTAGTGAATTTTTGGCAATTTCAAATATTTTTTCTTTTTTTAATTTTTCAATATCTTTGTTAATTGCAGTTAAATACTGTATTTCTAAAAATACATCAACTGATGTAATTATTTCATTGTCTACTTTTAATAAAATTTTATTTTCTAATGAAAATGCATTTGTATTTAAAAAAAATATTAAAATTATATATAATAAAAGTTTTTTACCTATCATTATCAATTTCTATAAAGGTCTTGATCAATTTCTTGTTCATAAGTGGTCAGCGGATAAAAAGTAATCGTAAGTAACAAATCTTCTTTTGGTTTTAAATCCCTATCTTGATAGTATGTTTTTTTATATTTAAAACCTGCTGTTAAACAATCATTTTTATATTCATATAAGAGATCATAATACTCTGTTAGACCAAGTGTTCTATTTCTTCTTGTGTTAAATGACATGTAGTTGTTTTCATCCCACTTATACTCAAAATTATTTTCCATAGAATTAGTATTTCCAATTTTGTCCCTTTCTTCAATAAATTTAACTTCAGTGCTAAAATTTTTATAATTGAGCTCAGAAGAAACAGAATTAAGATTAAATTTATCTAAATCTTTATCCATAATAAAATCATAATCCAATTTAAAATTTTCTGATTTATTATATGAAATTGACCCAAATATATTTGAATTTTTATTATTTATGGTACTCGACTCAGGAATAAAATCCTCGTTCTTATCTCTTAAAACTGTTGAAATTTTAGCTTCAAAATATTTATTTATATCGTCTAAATTAGTTTTTTTATAATTAATACCCATTGTTAAAGATTTACCTGCTTCAAAAGAGTCTGATAGTCCAAGTCTGTTAATATCAAAAATGTTATCAGTATTTATGATTCTTTTTGTAGATTTATAGTTTTTCATATCACCAGGGTTGATCCTAAAAGATATTTTTGGCTCAATTAGATATTCTGAATCTGCGTCAGTTTTTCCAAGAGGAAGGCTTGAATTCATTTCAAAAATATTCATCAATTCCACCTGAGGACTTGATTTATATTTACTATTATTTTTTGCTACTGTGTTCAAGTTTCTAAAGTAAATGCCAAAATTATTTTTAAAACCATATTCGTTTGATATTTTATTAATAATTTTATAATTTATATTATTAATTATATTTGACTCTAAATTATTAGTTTCTATTAAGTTATTACTTCCGTTTGAATTAAACTCTAAAGCTCCAATCTTGTTTAAATCTATTGATTTTGAATAATTATAGTAAGGTAATATAAATTGGTATCTATCACTTGATTTTTGAACTTGTAAATTTTCGTAAGCATTAATACCCATATCAAAATTATAATCCTCATGGTCTAGTGTTAAATTAATTCCTGTATTAAGTATATTTGGATTAAGTGGCTTAATCTCAGTCTCCATCAAGTTGGTGTCAAATATTTTTAAATATGTATCATTACTTACTTTTTCTAAAAAAAAGTTCATTTTACTTTTTTCATATTTAGAAAAATTTAAATCTAATTCATATTTAGAAAATAAATGACTAATACTGTTTTTTTTATCAGATAAAGATGATTTGTATCCAGTAGTTAAACTAAAGTCGGTAATTAAAGATGAATTTTTTTTTTCTGATCGATATTCATTTTGAAACATGTAAATATCATTTTCAAAAATTGTTGGTTTAAAAGTATAGTCTTTACTGTCTGAAATAACATAAAAATAAGGCAAATATAAAGATGATCCAAGTATTTCTGAGTTATTTAATTGAGGTTTTAAAAAACCTGTTTGTCTTTCTACTGTGGGGTCAGGATGAAAAAATTTAGGAAAATACATAACTGGTTTATCATAAACATTTAGAACAGCATGATCGTAAATCAGTTTTTTTTTATTTTTATCATGTGTAATTTTTTTTGCTTTAATACTCCAAGGTGGACATTTACCATCTCTCTTTTTACAACTAGTAAAAATTGCTTTTTTTACAGTTGTTATCTGATTATCAGATTTAGAAGAAACACCCTTTAATCGTGGATCATTTTCATTATTATCAAAGCTATTTTTATTTAAATTTATTTCTGTTTCTCCAGCAATAAAACTATTGTCTTTCAAATTAAAGAAACCACTTTTAAATCTTAAATGGTCACTTTTCGATATAGGAACCGAGGAGTCAGACAAAATATATAGGTTTTTAGCTTGTAAAATTTCTTGATTTGTATTGTACTTAAAAGAGTCTAGCTCATACACTTTTGAATTTTTATCTAAAATTTTTGTTTTTTCATTAGAAATAAGGATGCTTTTATTTCGTAAAAGCTCAACATTCGATGAATTAAAATCATACTTAGATTTTATTATTGCATTGGTTTCTCCTACTGAGAAAATTTTTTCTGAGTTTCTTAAATAATTTATTTTTTCTGCACTTACTATATAATCGTTCTTAACATCTTTAATTTTAACATTTTTATTAAGTTTTAAAACATTTGTGAATTTATTATAATGAAATTTTTCAGCGACTATTTCCAGTCCGTCTTTAGTATTTATGAATTTTGAATTTTTCTCTGATGTAAATATTTCTTCATTTTTAAAATAAATTACTTCTTCTGAATAAATCTTAAGGTTTCTATTTATATCGTCTATTATAACATTTCCATTTAGTTTTAAGATGTTTGTAGATTTATTATAATTAAAGTTATCAGCTTCGATTATAACTTTACTATCTGTTGTTATTTTACCTCTGTTTTTACCTAAGAATTTATTTCCATTATCAATAATTTCAATTTCAGTTATTTCAAAATTAAATCCTTCAATTGAATATATAGGTGAAAAGTTAAAAAAAAAAAATAATGTTATTAACAAAAGAATTTTAATTTTACTTTTCATTAATTTTAATTGTTGCAATTGAATTAAATAATAAAAGTATAAATAATGGTATCCAAATTGAGGTAAAAACAGGAATTTTTTCAGTATTACCTAAAATCATAAAAAAATTATTCATATAATATATTATTACAGACATAAACAATCCTATGGCTAGTTTAAAAGTAGTATTTTTAAATTTTTTTGTATTAAACATGAGTATAGCCGCCAATATTGTCATTAAAGTAAAATATAAAGGGAAGGATACAATTTTTTGTATCTGAACATCCACCTCGGTTGTTGAGTAACTAAGAGACTTGTAGTTTTTTCTGAGCTCAAATAGCTCTAACAGAGATAAAGAGGACAAATTTGAAAATAAACTTTGTATTTTCTTATAGTCAAAATTTGATTCAAAATATAATTTTTCTCTCTTTTCAACAGCACCATTATTGTCGTATATATTTGCATTATAAATTTTCCAGAGTTTATTTTTAATATCAATTTTTTGGGTTTGAATATTTCTTATAACATTAAATTCCTCGTCAAATTCTGTGATAAATACTTTTAAAAGTAAATTTTTGTCTATTTTTGAGGCGTTAATTATATTTACTTTTTTATCTACTACGTCTTTAATCCATAATCCATTATTTGTGATAACAGCTAAATATTTTCCATCAAGAGTATGTTTAATCTTTTCCTCTAAATAAAAATTTTTTAAATTTGATGACAAGTTATAAAAAAATATAATTAGAATAATACCTATAGAAAAACTAACAGTGCTTAAAATTAACAAAATTTTAGAATTTTTAAGTCCAGAATACTTAAATATTTGTATTTGATTATTATTCAGTAAATTCACAAAAAAAACTTGAGTGGTTAATAAAAAAACGAATGGAAACATTTCAAATAGTAATGACGGTGTATTTAATAAAGCAATATACATTGGGTAGTAAGTAGAAACTTGAATATTCTTAAAAAATTCTAATTCGGTTAATAAATTTAAAATAAAAATCAAACTTAATAAAACTAAAGATACAAAAAGAAATGATTTTAGAAAGACATATATTAAAAATTTGATATAGGTTTTCATGATTTAAATTTTAACCTGAGTTTATAAAGTATAGTTGAGTAAATTATTAAAAAAATTAAGATCGGCATAAAAAAAAGTTTATAGTTTTTAAATAGCTCATCACTTATCAATTTAATTGAAGTTTCTGAAAAAATAATAATCAGCAATCCAAATAAAAAAATCAATATTCTAAAATTTAAATAATTTGTGCTTTCTTTTGACTTAATTATTAATATCAAAGATATAATAATTAAAATTGGTAAGTAACTTGGGATAATTAATCTTTTATATAACTCTTTATAAATATTATTTAAATTTCTTAAATTACAATTTAATGTAAAATTGTTTTCGTTCTTATTTTTTTTATCTTTAATTTTCTCTAAATTTTTGGCACAGTTTAATAAACTTTTTGATGATAATTCTTGTGTTTTATAAGTTGTAATTGTGTTTGAACTAATATTAGACAAATTAAGATCAAATTTTGAAAAATTAAAATTTGTTATCTTATTATTTAAACCATTAATAGTTTGTCCATTTTCAAGTGCGAGAACTTTTACATTTCCTTTAGTTAGGAATTTTCCTTTTTTGGCATAAGTAATTTGAAAATTATTTTCATCTCCTCTTTTTAAATATATATTTTCTAAATTTCCATTTTTATTCTTTTTATCAGCATATATTGTTAAATTTTTTATTGTGTCATTGAATTTTTTAGGCTTTATGAAGCTATCTAAAAAATCAATATTAGAAGTTCTAATAAATGTTCTACTTAGTTCTTGAGATTTTGGAACAACAAAAGTAGTTAACAGTATTTGTATCAAAGTTAAAATTATTGAAAATTTTAAGAAAAAATTAATTAAAGTTAATTTATCTACTCCGTTATTCCAAAAAACGATTAATTCATTGTTGATTTCGTATTTTGCCAAAATGTAACAAAAACTAAAAAAGAGAGAAAATGGTAAAATTTTACTTATTATTTTAGGAAAATTTAAAATCGCATAACTTATATAGACTTTATAACTTCTTCCATCTTCAATCATAATATCTAAAAAATTTACAGCCTGAAATACCCATATTATTATGCTTGTACTAACAAGTGTTATTAGAAAAAAAATTAGACAGTCTTTTAATAGTTTTCTAAAAAGTATTTTTTTCATTGAAATTGGCTATTTTTATTCTTATATAGCATTCATCTTATAAGTGTATTTAAAATTTATGACTGTTAAAATTAATTATAAAAGTACTTCTTTAAAAAAAAAAATCCAATAATCTTGTGTTATTTGTGGATGAAAATTTCAATATTTCTCCATTAAAAAAACTAATACCAACTAGTGAATATTCCTTTATTCATGATTTGTTAAAGATAAGTGATAAGAAAAAAAAAATTATTACACTGGAAATAAGCTCTAAAAAAATAATATCATTAGTATCTCTTAAAAAAAACCTAACAAGTTCTAATGCAGAAAGTTTAGGAGCAAAACTTTACGATCATTTCATAAGAAACAATATGCAAACAGCCACCATTAATACTGAAACTAGCTCAATTAAATTAAAAAATTTTATTGGATATTTTTTACATGGACTTAGATTAAAATCATATATTTTCGATAAATATAAAACAAAAAAAGAAAAAAAAAATCTATCTATTGATGTAATAGGAAAAAACAAACCATCTCAGAATGATCAAATTAAATTTAGATCAGTTGAAGACGGAACTTTTGCTGCTAGAGATTTAGTATCTGAACCTGGAAATATACTACATCCTGATGAATATGCTAAACGCCTGGCCATGCTAAAAAAAATTGGTTTAAAAATAAATATTTATGACGAAAAAAAATTAAAAAAATTAGGCATGAACACTTTATTGGGAGTAGGCCAAGGAAGTATTAGAGGTTCTTACTTGGTAACTATGGAGTGGAATGGTCTTAAGTCTAATTCACAACCATTAGCTTTTGTTGGTAAGGGTGTCTGTTTTGATACAGGAGGAATATCTTTAAAACCAGCAAAGTTTATGGAGGATATGACTTATGATATGGCTGGATCAGCTACAGTGGTTGGATTGATGAAAAGTTTAGCTTTAAGGAAAGCAAAAGTTAACGCAATAGGAGTGGTAGGTCTAGTTGAAAATATGCCAGGTGGAAATGCTCAAAGACCTGGGGATATCGTAAAATCTTATAGTGGAAAAACTGTTGAAATTTTAAACACTGACGCAGAAGGGAGATTGGTATTAGCAGATGCTCTTACGTTTACAGAGGAAAAATATAAACCAAAATTTATTGTTGATTTGGCAACTCTAACTGGAGCAATTATTGTTTCATTAGGATCAGAATATGCTGGCTTATTTTCTAATGATGATAAATTATCTAATCAGTTGATTGATGTAGGTGAAAAAACACAGGAAAAAGTTTGGAGAATGCCTTTAAATAAAAATTATGACAAATTAATAGACTCCAAAAACGCTGATATGCAAAATATTAATTATGTTGGTGGTGCTGGTTCAACTACTGCAGCACAATTTTTACAAAGATTTATTTTAAATAAAACACCATGGGCACATTTAGATATAGCTGGCATGGCTTTTTCAAAATATGGTGGAGCTCTTAACTCAGGTGGTGCAACAGGATATGGTGTTAGATTATTAAACAAATTAGTAGAGGACTATTATGAGTAATTTAGAACAGACTTTGTCAATTATAAAACCAGATGCGGTAGAGCGAAACTTAGAAAATGAAATTAAAGAGATGTTTAAAAATAAAGGATTTTCAATACTGAAAGAAAAAAAGATACAAATTGAAAAATCTGAAGCTGAAAAATTTTATAAAGTTCATGAAACCAAACCTTTTTATAATGATTTATGCACATATCTCTCCTCTGGACCCATTGTTGTGATGGTTCTTGAAAAAAACAACGCAGTTTTTGGTAATAGAGAACTGATGGGAGCTACCAATCCAAAAGATGCTGAAGAGGATACTATTAGAAAAAAATATGGAATATCAATAGATAAAAATTCAGTACATGGTTCTGATAGTGTTGAAAATGCAAAAATTGAAATAGATTTCTTTTTTAAAGACTAAATACTTTTTTGATCGCTTTTGGGTAAAGCTTATGTTCTTGAATCAAAATTTTTTTCGCTAAAGATTTTACTGTATCGCTTTTACTAATCTTAACCTTTTTTTGAAGAATAATTTTTCCAGAGTCTAATCTAGAATTAACAAAATGTACTGTACAACCAGAATATTTTTCATTATTTGATATCGCTCTCTCGTGGGTATTTAAACCTTTATACTTTGGGAGCAGAGAAGGATGAATATTTAATATTTTACCTTTAAAACTTTTTATGAAATTTATAGATAGAATTTTCATAAATCCTGCAAGACAAATTAATTTTATTTTTTTATTTATCATTTCAGAAATTATCTTTTTTTCAGTAATTGACTTATTTTTATAGTTAAAAACTTTATTTGATATTTTAAAAATTTTTCCAAATTTTAATCCTTTAGCATTTAAATTATCTGAAATAATCAATTCTATTGAAAGAGGTGAATCCTTTTTTTTAGAAAATTGAATTAGTGATTTTAGATTACTCCCATTTCCAGAAATAAATACCGCACACTTTATTTTTTTAGGACCAGTTGATTGCACTATTTAATTTAACTTTGTTATTACCTTTAGAGATTTTACCTATCACATAAGGTTTATATGCCTTTGAAAAATATTTTAAAACTTTTTTTAAATTTTTAGGATTTATTATTAAGCAAAATCCAACTCCACAATTAAAAGTTTTAACCATTTCTTTTTCTGATATACCATTTCTCTTAAGCCATTTAAAAATACTAAGGGTTCTTATTTGGTTTAAGTTTATTTCTGCAAGCAAATTATCAGGAATTATTCTTTTAACATTATCTGACAGACCTCCACCTGTTATATTAGCACAACCATTAATTAAATTTTTGTCAATTAATTTTAATACTTCCTCAACATATATTTTAGTAGGCTTTAATAGTTCTGATTTTAAATATTTGTTATTTTTTATATCAATTTTTTTTTGATTTATAAGATATCTTACTAATGAGAAACCATTAGAATGCAACCCACTTGAGGGTACAGCTAAGACAAGATTATTTTTTTTTATTTTATTTTTGATTAAAATTTTATTTTTTTCTACTACACCTACCGCAAACCCTGCGATATCAAATTTACCTTTCTCATATGTGTCAGGCATTTCAGCAGTCTCACCACCAACCAACTCACAACCAGACAATCTACAGCCTTTAAGAATTCCTTTGATTATTGATTTAAGTTTTTTCAAATCAATTTTATTGATTGATATATAGTCTAAAAATAAGAGAGGTCTGGCACCTTGTACAATTAAATCATTAACACTCATCGCAACTAAATCTATACCAATTGTGTCGTATTTATTAAGTATGTTTGCTATCTCAATTTTAGTACCAACACCGTCTGTACATGCTACAATTTTAGGTTGGTTAATTCCTTGAGGAATACTAGTTACAGACCCAAATCCACCAATATTTGAAAACTTTTTTTTGCCTTTTTTCTTTGATGAAACATTAGAGATGAAATTAACAAAATTATCTGCAGCATTGATATTAACACCACTTTTTTTATAGGTAAATTTTTTTTTATTCATTAAAAAGGTTTATGAAATATATTTTTTTAAATTTAAAATTAAGAAAGTTATATATTTTTTTTTTATTTCTTGCTGTATTAAATATTTTTTTTTCCACAGGAATTAGTCTCGCTAAGAATTTCTCTATAAATGATGTTGAATTATCTACCCCTTTCAAGATTAATTTTGACAAAAACAAAATATTAGACGATGGATTCATTCAAGCTTTTAACCAGTTAATGCTATCTATTGTTCAGTCTAAGGATCACCAGAAACTTAAAAAAATACCATTAAATCAAATCAAAAGTATGATTGATACATTTTCAATAAAAGAAGAAAAATTTATTAATGAAATTTATTATATAAAACTCAACGTATCCTTTAACAAAAAAATAATCTTTGATTTATTAGAAAAGAAAAATATTTTTCCATCGTTACCATTAAAAAAAAATATTATCTTTTTACCAATAATTGTTGATCAAAATAAAAATCAAATAAAAATGTTTTCAGATAATATTATATACAATCTATGGAATAATAATATTAAACGATATAATCTTTTAAACTATATTCTACCAACTGAAGATCTTGAAGACTTAAACCTAGTAAAAGAAAATATTCAAAATTTAGAAAATTTTAAATTTAAAGAAATAGCAAAAAAATATAATCTTGAAAACTATATTGTTTCTATATTTTTTATAGGATCTGATGAAATCAGGCTCTTTAATAAAATTAGTTTCGATAATAAAAAAACTTTAAAAAACACCCTAATAAAAAATATAGATTTTAATAGTAATTCTGAAATTAATAAATTCATAGAAATTTTGCAAACTACTTTTGAAGATTATTGGAAATCTCAAAATGAAATAAATACATCTGTTAAATTACCAATAACAATTTCAGTTGAAAACAGTAATAATATTAAAATTTATCAATTAGAGAAAAAACTTTCCAACATAGATCTAATTTATAATTTTTATATTTATAAATTCGACAATAAAAATAATATTTATAAAATTATTTTTAATGGAACACCTGATAAATTTATTGAAGTAATGAAAAATAATAATTATGAATTTGAAACTGTAAATAAAATATGGGTAATGAAATGAGTAATCTAAATCAACAAATTCTTAATTTTAATTTTGAGCAGAATTTTAAAGATCAAGATTTTTATGTTTCTAAAAGTAATGAATATTCATTTAAACTTTTGAATAATTGGCCTAAATGGGAAAAAAATTTTGTTAATTTAATTGGTGAAAATTTTTCTGGAAAATCGCATTTGATAAATATTTTTCTTCAAAATTTTAAAGGTATTAAAATTTCAGCAGATAAAATTACTAATAATTTTTTTAAGGAAATTAAAATATATGAGAATATTATTGTAGAAGATCTGTTGGAAAATATTGATGAAAATTTATTATTTACTTTAATTAACATTATAGAGCAGGATAATAAGTATCTTATAGTAACTTCCAAAAAACCTATTGTAGATTTTAAATTTTCACTTCTAGATTTAAATTCAAGAGCTAAGAATTTTCTGTTATCAACAATAGAAAAACCAGAAGATGATTTGATGTATGCTTTGATATTAAAAAATTTGTCTGATCGTCAAATTTCAATTGATAAAAAATTAATAGATTTTATTATTAAAAGGATAACCAGATCTTATGGTAAAATATCTGATTTCATATATAAAATCGACGAAATTAGTTTAAAAAGAAAAAAGCCAATTGACTTTAAAATTATAAAAGAGGCTTTAGGAGAGTGATTGAATAAGTACAGAACACATAAATGCAACGAGTTAAGAAAAAGTGATATTGATAAAAATGTCTCTCTGTCTGGATGGATAAATAAAAAAAGAGATCATGGAAATTTATTGTTTATTGATCTTAGAGATAATTATGGGATCACGCAGTGTATAATAGATAAAGAAAATATGAATTTTTCAGAATTAGAAAAGACACAACTTGAGACAGTTATCAAAGTTAGTGGCAAAGTTGTAAATCGTTCAGATGAAACTAAAAATAAAGACATTGAGACTGGAGAAATTGAGGTTGTAATATCCGAATACGAGACATTAGGCACTTGTAAAGAATTACCAATGCCTGTTTTTAGTAATCAAGAATATGCAGAGGAGATAAGATTAAAATATAGATTTTTAGATCTAAGAAGAAAAAAAATTCATGAGAATATTATCTTAAGATCTAAAGTTATTTCTTACATAAGAAATGAAATGACAAAATTAGGATTTTTAGAATTTCAGACTCCCATTTTAACTTCTTCAAGTCCCGAAGGCGCAAGAGATTTTCTTGTACCTAGCCGTTTAAACCCAGGAAAGTTTTATGCTCTTCCACAAGCTCCACAACAATTTAAACAATTAATAATGGTATCAGGTTTTGATAAATATTTTCAAATAGCTCCTTGCTTTAGAGATGAAGATGCTAGGGCCGACAGAAGTCCAGGAGAATTCTACCAACTTGACTTAGAAATGTCTTTCGTTGAACAAGAGGATGTATTTAATATCGTAGAAAAACTGATGGTTAATACATTTAAAAATTTCTCTAATAAAAAATTAATGCATGATGTTTTTCCAAAGATCCCATATTCTGAAGCAATGGTCAGGTATGGAAGTGATAAACCCGATTTGAGAAACCCTCTTATTATTAATGATATTACAGAAATATTTAATAGAGATGATGTTACTTTTGATATTTTTAAAAAATTAGTAAAATCTGGATCTAAAGTCAGATCTATCACTACCAAAGATACAAAAGATAAACCTAGAAGTTTTTTTGATAATATTGATAAATGGGCTAAAGATCAAGGCGCTTCAGGGCTAGCATACTTTACTTTTGAAAAAGATAATAAAGTTTCAGGTAGAGGACCAATAGGAAAATTTTTTTCTGAGGAGGCACTCTTAGAAATAATGAAAATTACTAAATCCAAGATAGGAGATAGTATTTTTTTGGCATGTGGAAAGCAAAATGAATTAGAAAAAATTACAGCACTAGCTAGAGACAAAATTGCTAAAGATTTAGATTTAATTGACGATGATACTTTTGCTTTCTGTTGGATAGTAGATTACCCTATGTTTGAAAATGATGAATTAACAAATAAGGTTAAATTTAGTCATAACCCTTTTTCTATGCCACAAGGTGAATTAAAAGATAAAGATTTTGAGAATCCTCTTAAAATTCTTGCATACCAATATGATATAGTTTGTAATGGAATAGAGTTGTCTTCTGGTGCAATAAGAAATCATAAACCTGATCTTATGTATAAACTCTTTTCAATTGCAGGCTACAATAAAGCAGAGGTAGACGAAAAGTTCAGTGGGATGATTAATGCATTGAGTTATGGTGCACCACCCCATGGTGGCATTGCACCTGGAATAGATAGAATTGTAATGCTTTTAGCAAATGAAAAAAATATAAGAGAAGTTACTATGTTTCCTATGAACCAAAACGCTCAAGACCTTATGATGAATGCACCATCAGAAATTAATGAAGAGCAATTAAAAGAATTAAATTTATCAATAAAAAATAAAAAATAAAAAATAAAAATTACTTTTTTCCTTTTAAGGTAATTTTAATGTCGGATAGATCTACTAGATTTTTTTTATAATTATTTCTTACAAATCCTTTGCTTGTAATATCTTTAACAATTTTTAGTAGTTGATTTTGATCATCCGAGCTTTGTTCATCTGAACTACTTGTATCGTTTCCACCAATTGAGGGTGTGTGAGCGAGATCTTCTCTATTTTGGTAGGATATAGCTAGTTCTCTAAAAATATAATCTAATATAGATGTAGCACTTAATATTCTATCATTTCCTAAAACTTTACCCGATGGTTCAAATTTTGTTCCAACAAAAGCACTTATAAATTCATCTAAAGGCACTCCATATTGTAATCCAAGAGATACTGCAATTGCAAAATTATTCATTAAAGCTTTTACTAGCTCACCTTCTTTACTGGTATCAATGAAAATTTCTCCTATTTTTCCATCTTCATATTCTCCAGTATGCAGATAGACCTTATGATCTCCAATAGTTGCTTTTTGGATATATCCCTTTCTTCTATCAGGCATACCAAATCTTTTTCCATTTTTTTCCGAAGCTTTATTAAGATTTGTCACTACATTTTCTTTACTTATTGGATTTAATTTTTCTGTATTATTTAATATTTCAACTTTTTTATGATCAAGAATTTTATTATTTTTAGGGTCAAGACTTTTCGTTTTTCTATTATCTAATTTAACATCCAAAACTTCAAATTTACCATCATCTCTTTTTTCTAAATTTTTTAATTCTGTTTCATTTATATCTTCTAAGTAATGATTGACTTTGAACGTGCACGTATAATAGGTTTCAACTAGATATTTTGCCATTTGACCTCAGTTTTAATTTAATTTGAATAATGAATCATTTAATTTATATACTTATTCAAATTTTAGTCTAATTTAAATTTTACAATTTTTAATTGAAAAAGTATAAAATAATAATGTTGACATTTTTTAAAAAAATTTTCATTTGGTGGAATCAAGATACATTTGAAACTAGGTTAAAAACTATTTTTTTTGGAAAACTCATTGGAACAGATGAGCTAGGTAATAAATATTATCAAAGTAAAAAAGGGAAGAGGTGGGTTATATATGCTGATACAATTGATGCATCAAAAATTCCAATTGAGTGGTATTCTTGGATACATTTTACTCCCAACAACATAGAAAAAAAACATAATCTTGAAAAATATGAATGGCAAAAACCTCATCAATCTAATTTAACAGGTACTGATAAAGCATACTATCCTAATAAAAATAAAGATGGAGTTAAAAAAAAATATAAAAGCTGGAAAGAATAGTCTTAAATTAAACTTAATAATTTTTGTTTATTTTTCTTTATTTTCAATTGCATTTTCGCAAAATAATTTAGAGGGTAATTATACTGATATTAAAATTTTAGATAAAATAAGCTCAAAAAATACACTTTTGAAAATAAAAAATGGTGATTTAGTATTATTTAAAGACTTATCTATAAAAAGTTTAAAATGTAAAAATTCAGAATTTGATGACAACCCAGAAATTACTGCTTACATGCAAGTTACTGATCTAAATAATTCAAATAAAGATGAAGTTTTTGTTTTTAATGGATGGATGTTTTCCTCAAGCCCGTCATTAACTCCTTTTGACCATCCTGTTTATGATATTTGGCTTGTGAGCTGTTATTAAATAATTTTTTCTTTATCTATCCATCCTACATTGAAGTCAGACTCGATAAACTTTTTATGATTTAACAGCTTTTTATGTAAAGGAATAGTTGTTGTAATCCCTTCTATCACAAATTCGTCTAGAGATCTGTTCATTCTTTGAATTGCTTCTGATCTATTTCGACCATGGCAAATTAACTTACATATCATACTATCGTAATAGGGAGTTACTTTATAACCTTGGTATATAGCTCCATCTACTCTTGTTCTGAAACCTGAAGGTTGATGACACATGCCAATAGTACCAGGAGAAGGTTGAAAGTTTTTACTTGCATCTTCTGCATTAATTCTACATTCAATAGCATGACCTCTTGGATTAATATCACTTTGTTCTAAAGCTGTTTCATGAGAAAATGCAATCCAAATTTGCTCTTTGATAATGTCAATTCCAGTAACCATCTCTGTAACTGGGTGTTCTACCTGAACTCTAGTATTCATCTCAAGAAAATAGAATTTACCATCTTCATATATAAATTCGACTGTACCAGCACCCATATAACCAATATTTTTAACCATATTTACTGTTTTTTCAAAAAGATCTTTTCTAATTTCGTTGTTTAAAACTGGACTTGGAGTTTCCTCTATAAGTTTTTGATGCCTTCTTTGTACTGAACAATCTCTTTCATGAAGATGCACAACTCGATTCTTACCAGCAAGTATTTGTACTTCAATATGTCTAGGATTTTGAAAAAATTTTTCAATGTATACCTCGTCATTTCCAAAATATTTTTGTGCTTCTGATTTGGCAGTCGAGAATAGCATTTCAAATTCCTCTTCTTTATAAACAATTTTCATACCTTTTCCACCACCACCACCTGAGGCTTTAATTAAAACAGGAAAACCAATTTTTTTACAGAGCTCCTTAGCCTGAGATATATTCTTTACACCACCCTCTGAGCCTTCAATAACTGGTAATCCATTTTCTTTCGCAATTTTTTTTGCTTGAATTTTATCTCCCATCATCGAAATTAATTTGGAAGAAGCTCCAATAAATTTAATTTTATTTTCCTCTAATATTTTTGCAAAGTTTGCATTTTCTGATAGAAAACCATAACCAGGATGAACAGCTTCTGCATTAGTTAATTCTATAGCAGACATTAATGCAGGGATATTTAGGTAACTGTTTTGAGGTTGATGTGAGCCAATACATACACTCTCATCAGCTAGTCTAACGTGCATACTATCGCGATCAACATCAGAATGGACAGCAACAGTTGATATTCCCCATTCTTTACAAGCTCTAATAATTCTGACCGCAATTTCTCCACGGTTAGCAATTAAAATTTTTTTAAACATTAATTATTCTAAAATGATAAGAGTTTGACCAAATTCAACTGGTTGTCCGTCACCGATACAAATTTCTTTAACAACTCCATCTGATGAGGAAGGTACATGATTCATTGTCTTCATTGCTTCAACAATCATTATTGTGTCACCTTTTTTAATTTTTTTACCTTTTTCAACAAATTTTTTTGCCCCTGGTTCAGGTGCATGATAAGCAGTACCAATTATCGGAGATGTAACTTCAATACCATTTTTAATACTTTGATTACTATCTGAAACACTTTTTTCAATTGGTGAGTTATATGAGATAGTTGAAGATTTATTAATATTAGATCCTACATTTTTTGAAACTTTAATTTTAGTATCTTTATCACTAATTTCTATTTCTGTAAGATTGAACTCTTCTAAATATTCGTTTAATTCTTTAATTATTTTTTTATCAATTTTCATTTTCTAAGATGTTTTGTATAGAAATTATGGCTAAAATATATCCTTCAGCACCTAAACCAAAAATACCACCAGTTGCAATGTCGCTTATTAAAGATTTGCGTCTAAACTCCTCTCTTTTATAAATATTAGATATATGTAATTCAATTATTGGTTTTTTAAATAGGCTGAGTGCATCTCTAATCGCTACCGATGTATGTGTAAACCCTGCAGCATTTATTATCATTCCTTCGTATTCTTTTCTAGCTTCTTGAATGATATTTACGATTTCACCCTCTAAATTTGATTGAGTAAAGCTTACTTCTAAACCAATATCTCTTGATTTTTTTAAGCATTTTTCTTTTAATTCCTCAAACGTAACTGATCCATATTGTGATTGTTCTCTTTCACCCAATAGATTAAGATTTGGTCCATTAATAATAATTATTTTATTAGTCATTCAGCACTTATATACGATGAAAAAAATAAAAATTAAAGTAAATGGTAAAGTTAAAACGGTTTTGAATAACTCTAAGTTGTCTGATCTTCTTAATAATCTTAATATTCCATTAAAAAAAGTGGCAATTGAATTAAATCAAGAAATTATTGATAAAAAAAGAACCATTAATATAAAATTAAAAAAAGATGATAAAATTGAAATAGTTCATTTTATCGGAGGAGGATAATTTGAAAAAGGATAAGTTAATAATTGCAAAAAAAAAATTTGATTCAAGATTAATAGTAGGAACTGGAAAATACAAAAGTATGTCAGAATGTGCGAAAGCGATAAAAATGTCTGGTGCAGAAATTGTGACAGTTGCTGTAAGACGTGTGAATATTTCAAATAAAAATAAACCACTTTTAATGGATTATATTGATCCAAAAAAAATTACTTATCTCCCAAATACAGCAGGGTGTTTTAACTCAAAAGATGCTTTAAGAACTCTAAGATTAGCAAGAGAAATTGGAGGTTGGAAGTTGGTCAAACTTGAAGTTTTAGGAGATAAAACTAATTTATTTCCTGACATGATTGAAACACTAAAAACAACAGAGGTCCTTGCTAAAGAAGGATTTAGAGTTATGGTTTATTGCAATGATGATCCTCTGATGGCAAAACGTCTAGAAAATTCAGGAGCAGATGCAATTATGCCTCTAGCAGCTCCGATTGGCTCTGGTTTAGGGATATTAAATAAAATTAATATTCAAATTATTCGAAAGCAAACTAAACTTCCTGTTATAATTGATGCAGGTTTAGGTCAAGCATCAGATGCAGCGATTGCAATGGAGCTTGGTTGTGACGGTGTTTTAGTAAATACAGCAATAGCAAAAGCAAAAAAACCATTCGAAATGGCTTTAGCTTTTAAAAATGCAGTGATTGCTGGTAGACAATCTTACAACTCAGGCAGAATAGGTAAGACCTTAATGGGAAATCCCTCATCTCCAACTGAAGGAATTATTTAGTTTTTTTATAAAATCTTTTTTTCTTATAAGTTTTTTTATAAGTTTTATTTTCTTTTTTTTGGATTATTTTATCTTCTTTATTTCGAAGTTCTAAATTTTTTAATTTTTCATAATACTCAACTAATTCTATTGTTTTTTTTGACTTGTTTTGAACATTTATTATATATTCAGGAATTATTAATGAATTATCGCTTATTATATCCAGAGTAATCTTATTTTTTTTTTCAAAATAAGTTAAGTCATTAACAAAGTTTTCCTTTAAAAAGTCAGAAATTTTTTCACACACTTTTAATTCTACAAATTTTGCTTTATTTATAACTGCTTTTAATTCAACTATTTTGAGTAATTTCTGAGCAAAAGACTCATCAGTTAGCGTAACTTTCCATTTAATTGCACTTTCTCTTAATCTTTGTCTAGACATCTCTAAAAGACCAAAGTTGCTTATTCTACCAATTTGTATTCTAGCTCTATCTGATCTACACTTTTCTTTAAGCTTTCTCTCAACCAATCTTCTATTTCCGTAACTCAGCATATCAATAAAATCTATTATAATTAAACCAGATAAATCCCTTATTTTAATTTGTCTTGCAATTTCTTCAGCAGCCTCGATGTTTGTGTCTAACGCTGTGCTTTCAACATTTTTACCTTTTATTGAGCTGCCAGAGTTTATATCTATAGATACCAAAGCCTCTGTAGGGTTAATAACTAAATAACCTCCTGATTTGAGTTTAATTTCAGAGTCAAAAATTTGATTTAGTTTTTGCTCAATATTTTGCTCAATGAATAGAGGAACTTTACCTCTATATTTTTTTACTTTTTTAACACTAGATGGCATCATTGTTTTCATGAATGACTGCGCCTTTTTATAACCATCAGTACCTTCTACTATTATATTTTGAGTGTTATCATCAAACATGTCTCTTAATGTTCTTTTAATAATTTCACTTTCTTGATGAATAAGTGATGGGGCAATGGAATTAATTGCGTTATCTTTAATCTGACTCCAGGTTTTTATAAGAGTTATTAAATCACTATTTATTTCATTTTTAGTTTTGTTACTTCCTGCTGTTCTAACTATCAATCCCATCTCTTTAGGAATTTCGATTTCATTTAAAATTGTTCTTATTTTTTTTCTATCTGCAGGATTAAAAATTTTTCTCGAAATACCTCCGCCTTTTGCTGTATTCGGCATTAGAACAATGTATTTTCCAGCAATAGAAATGAATGTGCTCAATGCTGCTCCTTTTTGACCTCTTTCATCTTTAATAACCTGAACAAGTATTACCTGATTTGGTTTTATAACTTCCTGAATTTTATATCTTTTAAACTTGAACTTATTTTCTTTCTTTCTATCTTTTTCCTCATCAACATTAC